>JAJYET010000006.1 GCA_021785655.1 bacterium
GCATGCTTGCAGGGGTCATCGTGTCCTCCTGGTCTGTGGAAAGGGTCGGTGGCACGGTGGCCCTCTCTTGCCCCTTCTCAGGGCCAGATCGGGTCCCGCTATTTACACCAACATACGGGACGTGACCGCGCCCCGCTCCGGCCGCCATAAGATGGGGGCGAATTGCAGGTGGATCAGCTCACCGGGACCACCGTCGGACGGTACCGACTCAGGGGCCGCCTCCAGCTTCTCCCGTACGCCTCCGTTCACCAGGGAGAGTGCCTGGATGGCGGCGGGTCGGCCCTGCTGTGGGTTTTCGGCGAACCGTACAGCGGGGCTCTCGGGTTCCAGGAGGCCCTGCAAAGGCTGGCCGGCGACCCACGGGCAGGAGGGCTCCCCGGGGTGGCCCAGACGCTGGAGATCGGAGCGCAAGAGGTCCCCACTCCGCTGACCTTCCTCGTGAACGAGGATGTCCCGGGGGGCTTTCTGGTGAGCCTTCTACAGCAGGGACGGGCGCCCGGTGTGCTGGCCACGGTCTCGACCTTGGCGCAGACCCTGGATGAGGTCCACCGACGGGGACTGGTCCACGGTGATGTCCAGCCGGCCACGGTGGCGGCCGGCCAGGGGGGTACGGCCGTGCTGGTGGGCATGGGGATCCGCACGGTGGTCACCCGGGTCAACCCCCATGCCGCCTGGCTGGACGCCACCCGCGGGTTCCGCCCCCCCGAGGGCCGGGCCGATCCCAGCCCGGCCGCGGATCGGTATGGCCTGGCCGCCCTCACCTACTACCTGCTGGTCGGAAGGGCCCCCGCGCCGGAGGGTGGGGTCGAGCCCCCCAGCCAGATCCGCGCCCAGCTGCCCCCCGCCGTGGATGAGGTGCTGCTGCAGGCCCTGGCGCGCGACCCGGCCGTCCGCCACCGCTCCGCCGTGGAGATGGCGCATGAGCTGCGCCGCGCGGTCTCCCGGCGGAGCCGGGCGCCGGCTGGCCCCCGCCCGGCGGCCACCCCGCCGCCTGTGCCCGTCGGGCCGCCCGCCCACCCCTGGCAGCCGGCAAACGGTGGCGAGCCGGGCGCATCTCGCACCGTGGCCCTGGTGCCGATGGAGCAGCTGGAGATCCATCCCCGGGTCCGGCGGACGGGGGGGATCGTGCTGCTCAGCGTGCTGGTGGTGATGGCGGCCGCCCTTCTGGTCCTGTTCGCCACCGGACGGCTGTACCTCTGATTGGCTGAGGACGGAGGTCGCCCCCGCGCCGCCGCCAGGGCCCTGGAGCAGCTCAAAGGGACGCTGAGGCCGCTGGCGGAGGAGCCCGACCGACCGGCGGACCTTCGGGCCGCGGGGGTGCTGGCCCTCATCGACGGGCGCCGAGCCGAGCTTCCCCTCCTCCTGGAGCGGCGCAGCCACGACCTCCGCTCCCACCCCGGGCAGGTCGGGCTGCCGGGCGGCAGCCTGACGGAGACCGACGGAACCCTCTGGCAGGCGGCCCTCAGGGAGGCGGAGGAGGAGCTGGCGGTGCCGCCGGAGGCGGTCCGCGTCCTGGGATACCTGGACCCGGTGGTGATAGCCCACTCGGGGTTCCTGATGGTCCCGGCGGTGGCGCTGGTGAGGCGTGACTTCACCCCTCGGGCCGATCCCTCCGAGGTGTCCGGCTGGTTCTGGCTGCCACTGCTCCAGGCCCACACCGGGGTGCAGGACGTGGTCCGACGGCGTCACACCAGCCGCGGCTCCCTGCTGGTGCCCGGCTATCTCCAGGGGCGGGACTTCGTCTGGGGGGCGGCGCGTGTGGTGGTGGACCGCCTGCGGCGTGGTCTCGGAGAACATTTTCCGGAGCCGGCCCCGATCCAGGAGCCTTGACCCGGCCGAGCGGGAGGCAACTGGGCACCAGCCCGGACCGGCACAGCCTGTGAGCCGAGACCGTACTCGGGCGAATCCCGGCGCGCTGCCCCGACGAGGAGGTGGTCCGGCGTCCCGTCCGCTACGAGTAGGCAGTGCCCGGAGTTCCTGATGCGCCCGGTGAAGCCCACCGGGTCGCCCTTCCGCTACGGGGCCAGCGGGCCCAGGGGCCCGCTGGTCGCGAGCAGAGGCCGGTCAGGCCGGAAGCGCGGACCCGATCACCGCATCGGCTCCGAAGCCCACCGGACGGCGGGCTGGATGCCGCTCCACCCGGGGCATGAGGGCACGGTCCAGAACCTCGCTGAGCGAGCGGACGTAGACCACCTCCATCCCCTCCAACGCCGAGGGATCGATCTCGTAGAGGTCGCGGCGGTTGCGCTCGGGGAGCAGGAAGATCTTGATCCCGGCCCGGTGGGCGGCCAGCAGCTTGTCCTTTACCCCCCCGATGGGGAGGATGCGGCCCCGCAGGGTCACCTCACCGGTCATGGCCAGGTCGTGGCGCACCGGCCGATCGCTGGCCACGGACACCAGGGTGGTGGCCAGGGTGACCCCGGCGGAGGGACCGTCCTTGGGGATGGCCCCGGCCGGCACATGGATGTGGACGCTGTGATCGTCGAAGAAGCCCTGGGGCACCCCGTACTCGGACCCGTGGACCCGGACCCAGGAGAGCGCCGCCCGGGCCGACTCCTGCATCACGTCACCGATCTGCCCCGTGAGCTGAAGCTCGGGGCGGCCCTCGATCGCCAGCGCCTCCACCGTCACCAGGTCGCCGCCCACCTCGGAGACCACGACCCCGGTCGCCAAGCCGACCTTGTCCTCGGGCTCCGCCTCCACGGAGTCGAAGCGGATGGGTCCGAGGTACTCCATGAGCTGCTCCTGCCCCACCGCCACCGAGGTGAGCTCAGGGTGCTCCACCAGCTGGCGGGGGATCTTGCGCATCACCTGGGCCACCTGGCGCTCCAGCGCCCGGACCCCGGCCTCGTGGGTGTAGTTGCGGATGATCACCCGGAGAGCGGCGTCCGAGATCGAGACCTCCTCGGGGGCGAGGGCGTGCTGCTGGAGCTGGCGCGGCACCAGGTGCTGCTTGGCGATCTCCAGCTTCTCCTCCTCGGTGTAGCCGTTGATGGCGATGATCTCCATCCGGTCGCGGAGCGGCGGGGAGATGGTGTCGATGACATTGGCGGTGGTGATGAAGAGGACCTGCGAGAGGTCGTAGGGCACCTCCAGATAGTGGTCGGAGAACTCCCGGTTCTGCTCCGGGTCCAGGACCTCGAGAAGAGCCGCCCCGGGGTCGCCGCGGAAGTCCAGGCCCACCTTGTCGATCTCGTCCAGCATCATCACGGCATTCTTGGTGCCGGCCTGCTTCATCGCCTGGATGACCCGGCCGGGGAGGGCGCCGATGTAGGTGCGCCGATGGCCCCGGATCTCGGCCTCGTCGCGGATGCCTCCCAGGGAGATGCGCACCAGCTTGCGCCCCAGCGCCCGGGCGATGCTCCGCCCCAGCGAGGTCTTGCCCACCCCGGGGGGCCCCACGAAGCAGAGGATGGGGGTCTGCAGCGGCGGGGGCGCCTCCCCCTCGCCAAGGGCGCGGCGGCGCTCCAGCACCCGCTGGCGGACCGCCATCCACTCCAGGATCCGCTCCTTTACCTTGGGCAGCCCGTAGTGATCCTCGTCCAGGATCCGGGCGGCGCCCTCGATGTCCAGGCGCTCCTGGTCGGGGTCCTGCCAGGGCAGGTCGACCAGCCAGTCGAGGTAGTTGCGCAGCATCCCCACCTCGGGAGAGGCACTGGGCGTGGCCTCCATCCGGTCCAGCTCCTTCAAGGCGCGCTTCTGGACGGACTCCGGCATCCCGGCGGCCAGGACCTTCTCGCGCAGGTCCTCCTCCTGACCGGAGTCGCCTCCGAGCTCCGACAGCTCCTTGCGGATGGCCTTGAGCTGCTCGCGCAGGATGGCTTCCCGCTGCCCCTGGTTGATGGTCTGGGCCACGTCCTGCTGGATCTTGTTGCGCAGTTGGGCGACCTCCACCTGGCGGGCCAGGAGGGGCACCAGGCCGCGCAGTCGCCGCTCCACGTCCGGCTCCTGCAGCAGGGCGATCCGGTCCTTGGCCTCCAGGTCAGGGGCCGTCCCCGCCAGATCTGCCACCTTTCCCGGCTCCTTGGCCCGGGCCACGGCCACGGCCAGCTCCGGCGGCACCTGCGCCCCGGCGGCGACATAGTCCTGGAACAGCTGCCGGACCGTGCCGACCAGCGCCTCGGTCTCGGTCCCGGTTGGGTCCACTTCGGAGACCGCCTCCACCGTGGCCAGCCACTGCTCCCCCACCTCCACGGCGATAAGGCGCACCCGGCGCTGGCCCTCGACCAGCACCTGGGCCCCCGCCGCGCCTCGGCGGAAGGCGCCGATCTGGGAGACGGTGGCTATCGGGTAGAGGTCCTGGAAGCCCACCTCGTCCTGTTCACTCTCGCGCTGAACCGCCAGGACCACCTTTCCCTCGGCGGCCACGGCCGCCTCCAGGCTGGCCACCGACCGCTCCCGTCCGGCCCCCAGCGGGGCCAGCTGGTGCGGCAGAACGACGTTGTCACGGAGCGGCACCAGGGGCAGGGTCTCCACCCCGGGGGCGCCGGGCACGGGATCCTGCCCCTCGACCGCGTTGGACTCACTCAATTTGCAGATCTCCGTTCAGTTGTGGGACCAACCGGCGCCCGAAGCAGAGTTTGCCCGGGGCCCTGGGCCTCGAAACCTAAGGCCGGGAGCGGTCAGCCGCGGGGGTGGGCGGCTCGCTCCTGGGTGATCACCACCTTCACCGCGCCACTGCGATCTGGCCGGGCGGCGGCTTGGAAGGCCTCGCGCCACAGATGCAGCGGGAACCGGTGGGTGATCCAGTCGGAAACCAGCTCTCGGTCGGCCTCCAGCCGGGCCAGCGCCAGGTCCAGATGGTGCCCGGCCGGGGTCCTCCCGTATCCGTTGGAGCCCCCCTGGCGCACCTCCTTGAAGTAGGCGAGGGTGGTCTCGGCCCGGCCCGGCCGGGCCACGCCCACGGTCACCAGCTGTCCCCGGGGGCGGACCGCACGAAGGGCCAGCTCCACGGTTCCCGGGGTCCCGATCGAATCCAGAACCAGGTCCGGACCGGCGTCCAGGGCCCATTGGCCTCCCCTCCAGGGCCGTACCAGCCCGGCCCCGGTGAGCTCGGCCACCCGCTGGAGGACCGCCGGCGCCGCCGGGGGCACCGGCACCCCGGGAAGGCTCTCCACCAGCTTCCGCTGGTGCTCCCAGGCGCAGGTCACCAGCAGCGTCGCCCGAGGCCAGCGGCGGCAGGCTCCGAGGGCCAGACTCAGCCCGATGGTTCCCGCCCCCAGAACGAGGACCATCTCCGGCTCGCCCTCCACCTGGTCCAGGGCGTGCAGAGCGACGGCCACGGGGTCGGCCAGGACCGCCAGCTCCGGCGGCATGGCCGCCGGCAGCGGGTGGAGCTGGGAGGCGTGCGCCGTGATCCGGGGAGCGAAGCCTCCCGGGAGGCCCCGCACGTTGCCCAGATGCATTCCGTACCCTGAGCCCCAGGGGCCGCCTGTGCGCACCCAGCGGCAGTGGGGGGGGAAGCCCCGCTCGCAGGCCGCGCACGGCTGGTCCAGCCCCCGCGCCTGGCAACCGAGCCAGGGGTCCACCGCGACCAGCTGGCCGGCCTCGACGTCGCCGTGCCGGGGTGGGTCGAGGACCCGGGCGAGGATCTCGTGTCCGAGGACGTGGGGAAAGGAGATCAACCCGCTGAGAGGGTTGTCGGAGCTGGCCTGGAGCAGGGCTTCCTTGACGTCCGAGCCGCAGACACCGGTTGAGAGCGGCTCCAGCAGGGCCCACTCCGGGCGTGGCCGAACGGGGTCACGTACCTCGCGCAACCCGAGTGGGCCCCCTCCCAGGAGCGCCCACCCTGGGCGCACCCGGGAGGCGATGCCGCCAATCAGGAGGGTCCGCGGTCTGGGGTCGAAGGTGAGCGCCAGCATCCCTCCAGGGTACCCGGGGGCGGGCCTGACCACGCTGTTTCATAACGGATAGGTGAGATCACCCTTGACTAGGATCACAACCGACGCGATCCTGGCGGGGTAACTTGACCTTGGAGATCCTTTAGGCCCATTAAGCGATCGGGGAGAGGCATGAGCTTGTCGGTGCAGGTGATCCGCCCTCGGCACACCGGGTTCTGCTTCGGGGTGCGGGATGCGCTCGAGCTCACCCGCAGGACCGTGGAGGAGGGCGGCGAGGTGCTGGCCCTGGGGCAGGTGGTGCACAACGCCCGGGCCCTGGAGGAGCTGGAGGCGCAGGGGCTGCACGAAGCGAGCGCGCTCCCCGAGGCCCCGGGCCCGAGCGTGGTCGTGACCGCCCACGGCGCCCCCCCGGAGCTCTTCGCCGAGGCCGACCGCCGGGGGCTCAAGGTGGTGGACACCACCTGCCCGCTGGTGCGCCGGGTGCAGCACCATGCGGAAGATCTGGGCCAGCTGGCGGGCACCGTGGTCGTGGTGGGACACTCTGAGCACAGCGAGGTGCGGGGGGTGGTGGGATGGGCCGCCTCCCAGGGGGCGGAGGTCGAGGTGGTGGCGAGTCTGGAGGACGCGGAGCGGCTGCCCTGGAGGGCGCGCCGTGGCGTGGTCTCCCAGAGCACCTTCCCCCAGTCGCGGTTCCGGGAGATAGCGGAGGTTGTGGCCGGGCGCACGGGGGAGGTGGAGGTGCGCGACACGACCTGCCCGGTGGTGACCCAGCGCCAGCGGGAGGCGCTCCGCTCTCTGCTCGACGAGGTGGACGTGGCGGTGGTGGTCGGGGGGCGGGGGTCCGCCAACACCCAGGCCCTGGCTGAGACCTGCGCCACGGTGCGGCCGACCCACCTCGTGGAGAGCGCTGCTGAGGTTCGTCCGGAGTGGTTCAGCCCCGGGCAGCGCGTTGGGATCACCTCCGGTACCTCCACCCCCTCCTGGGTGGTGGACGAGGTGGAGGCTGCCTGTCGTGTCCTCTGAGGAGCCCGCCACCCTGCAGGTGCGGCCGGAGGGGTTGACCGAGGGCCTGGCCCAGGCGGCCCAGGACCTTCTGGGTCGGTACCAGGAGAGGGTGACCGCAGGTCTGGAGCGCGCCTGCGCCCTTCTGCCGCCGGAGGTGGCCGGCCCGGCGCGGTACCACCTGGGCCTGGAGGAGGGCGCCCGGCCCGGCAAGGCGCTCCGCCCAACCCTGACCATGCTGGTGGGGGAGGGGCTGGGGGCGGACCGGCGGGTGCCCGCCCACCTGGCCACCGCCGTCCAGCTGGTCCACGACTTCTCCCTGGCCCATGACGACATCGTCGACGAGGACCGCGCTCGCCGCGGGCAGCCGGCCCTCTGGGTTAGATACGGGCTTCCCACCGCCCTCAACACCGGGGACGCCCTCCTCACCCTGGCCTTCCAGCTGCTGGCGGCGAGAGAGCTGACCCCGGAGGTGGCCCAGAGGGCGAGCGCCGAGCTGAGCCGCGCCACCATGGAGATGGTGGCGGGGCAGCAGGCGGACATCTCCGGCACCGGTGCCCCATTCCACGGGCTCTCCGCCTACATGCGGATGGTTGAGCTCAAGACGGGGGCGCTCATGGGGGCAGCCACCGCCCTGGGGGCGATCGCCGCCGGCGCGGGGCCGGACACCGTATCGGCCTGCGAGGCCTTCGGCCGCACTCTGGGGATCGCCTTCCAGCTCCGGGACGACGCCCTCGGCGTGTTCGGCGACGAGGTGGTGACCGGCAAGCCGGTGGGCAACGACCTGGTTCGCGGCAAGCAGGGGCTCCCGCTGCTTCTGGCACTGAGCGGCAACGGCGACCTGGGGAGCGCGGCGCGGAGCTGGCTGGAGCCCCCCGGGCTGCGCCTGGGCGACCTGCCGACGGCGGTGGCCCTGCTGCGGGAGGGCGGGGTTGCGGACCGCTGCCAGGGGCTCACCACGACCTGGACCGAGAAGGCCCTCAACGCCGCCGCTCGGCTCCCGCTGGAGGGCGGAGTGGCGGGCGAGATCGAGATTCTCTGCCGCTGGCTGGGGGAGCGGGCGTCTTGACGCTGGAGGTGGCCCTGCCACCGAGCCCGGACTCCGGGGCTCGGGGGGCCTCGGGAGCCGTCCTGGCGCGGGCGGTGGACAGCCTCCTGCGGCGCCAGCATCCGGATGGCCACTGGATGGGAGAGCTGGAGAGCAACGCCTCCATCACCGCCGAGTACGTGCTCCTGGGCCGCTACCTCGAGGTGGTCGATCCCGCCAGAGAGGCCGCGGCGGTCCGCCATCTCCTGGGGGAGCAGGGTGAGGACGGTGGCTACCCCATGGCCCCCGGGCTGGAGGGCGACGTGAGCATCACCACCGAGGTGATGGTGGCCCTGCGGGCGGCCGGGCTCCCCAGGAGCCACCCCCAGGTGGAGGCAGCCCGTCGGTTCGTGGCGGCGCACGGCGGGGTGGAGGCCACTCGGATGTTCACCCGCCTGTGGCTGGCGCTGGGGGGGCTCTGGCCCTGGCGGGAGCTGCCCGCGGTACCGCCGGAATGGGTGCTGCTCCCGGGCCGGTTCCCAGGCAGCATCTACGACCTGGCCTCGTGGGCCAGGGCCACCACCGTCCCGCTGAGCATCCTCCGCACCCAGGAGACCGTCTTCCCCCTCTCCCAGCCCACCCCGGACGAGCTGCCACGAGGTGCCCGGGGCCGGGCCGCCGGGACCTGGGGCTGGCGGGTGGCGGAGCGGCTGGCCCGCCACTACGAGCGACTGCCATGGACGCCCACCCGCCGGCTGGCCCTGTCGAGGGCGGAGAGGTGGGTCCTGGACCACCAGGAGGCGGACGGCTCCTGGGCCGGCATCCAGCCCCCCTGGGTGTACGGGCTCATGGCGCTGCGGGCCCGCGGACTGGGACTGGACCACCCTGCGGTGCGCTCGGGGCTGGCGGCGCTGGAGAGCTTCGGCATCGAGGACGAGCAGGGATTCCGGTTGCAGGCCTGCATCTCGCCGGTCTGGGACACCGCCCTCGCGGTCTGGGCGCTGGCGGATGCCGGCCTGCCGGGCGATCACCCCGCCATCCGCCGGGGGGTGGAGTGGCTGATGGGGCGGGAGGTGCGGCGCCCGGGCGACTGGGCTGTGAGGCGGCCCGGAGTCACCCCGGGCGGCTGGCCGTTCGAGCTCTTCAACGACCAGTACCCCGACACCGATGACACCGCCGTGGTGCTTTGCGCCCTGACGGCGGCCGGACACCGGCGGCACGAGCCCGGCGAGGTGGGCGCGGCCATGGAGCGTGCGATCCGCTGGCTCCTCGCCATGCAGGGCGAGGACGGTGGGTTCGGAGCCTTCGACGTGGACAACCGGCGAAGCTGGGTGGAGCACCTGCCCACCTCGGACTTCGGAGAGGTGCTCGACCCGCCCAGCCCCGATGTGACGGCCCACGTCGTCGAGGCCCTGGTGCGGTGCGGGGGGGACGACCTGGAGCCGGCCCGGCTGCGGGCGCTGGCCTGGTTGCGCCGCTCCGAGGAGGGATCCGGCGCCTACTACGGCCGCTGGGGCGTGAATTACGTGTACGGCGCGGCCGCGGTGGCGCCGGCGCTGGCGGTCAGGGACGACCCGGCGGATCGGGAGCGGCTCTTGCGGCTGGGCCAGTGGGTGATCGAGCACCAGCACGCCGACGGGTCATTCGGGGAGTCGGTGCTCTCCTACCACGAGCCCCAGCACATCGGACGCGGAGAGGCCACCCCCTCCCAGACCGCCTGGGCGCTCCTGGCCCTTCTGGCGGCGGCCCGGGGCTCCGGGGAGCTGGACAGGGATGGCCGGCTCCGGGCGGCCGCCGAATCCGCCGCCCAGAGCCTCGCCGAAACCCAGCTCCCCGACGGGGGGTGGGACGACCCCTACTTCACCGGCACCGGATTCCCCCGCGCCTTCTACCTGCGCTACCGGCTGTACGCCACGGTCTTCCCGGTGATGGCTCTGGCCCGCTTCTCGGCACCCGGCCGGGAGCTGGGATCAAGCTGGTGAGCCGGGCCACGCTACCTGAGTACTCCCGGACCCGGCTGGCAGAGGCCCGCGGCCGCGAGAACTTCCCCATCGCCGCCTGGCTGCTGCGCCCCTCGCGGCGGGAGGCCAGAGCCGCCATCTACGGCTTCTGCCGGCTGGTGGACGACATCGGGGACGAGCGGTTGGGCGACCCTGTGGGGCAGCTCGACCGCTGCCGGGAGGAGCTCGAGGCCTGCTACACCGGTGGGCCGGAGCACCAGGTATTCGTCCGGCTGCGCCCGGTGATCCAGCGGTTCGACCTGCCCAGGGATCCGTTCTCTCGGCTGATCGCGGCCAACCAGCAGGACCAGGAGGTCATGACCTACTCCACCTGGGAGGAGCTGGACCGGTACTGCGACCTCTCCGCCAATCCGGTGGGCGAGCTGGTTCTTGCCCTGGAGGGGATCCGTGACCCCGAGCGCATCTCCCTCTCCGACTCCATCTGCACCGGGTTGCAGCTGGTCAACATGTGGCAGGACGTGGCCTCGGACCGGGGGCGGGGCCGGCGCTATCTGCCGGCCGAGGTCCTCGCCCAGCACGGGGTGGACGAGGGGGATTGGTGGCGGGGGCTTCCCACCCCGGGGATGCGGGCGGCCCTGGCCCACGCCGTGGGCCGGGCCCGGGGCCTGCTGCGCCAGGGCTGGCCCCTGTCGGCGAGCACACCGGGGCTCATGCGGCTGGAGATGGCCACCTTCATCCTGAGTGGCCTGGAGGCCTCGGACGGGGTGCTGGCGGCTGGGGACCGAGTTTTCGAACGCAAGGCCGATCTGCCCCGGGGCGCGCGGCGCCGGGCCCTCCTGGGATCCCTGGCCGCGCTTCGCGCCGGCCGCTCCAGGACGGCATGAGCGTCAGCTCGGCCCAGTTGGAGCTGGGGTACCGCCGCTGCGCCCGGGAGGTGCGAGCGGCAGCCGGCAACTTCTACTACGCCTTCCGGCTCCTGCCCCCAGAGAAGCGCCGGGCGCTCCACGCCCTCTACCGCTTCTGCCGGGGCGCGGACGACATCGCCGACGCCCCCGAGGCCGCCGGTTTGCGGCTCCGACGGCTCGACTCCTACCGCAGCACCCTGGAGCGCAGCCTGGCCGGGTACCCTCCGGACTCGGGCTGGCTCATCCTGGTGGACACCGCGGGACGGTTCTCCCTCTCCCCCGAACACCTGAATCAGGTGATTGACGGCTGCGCCGCCGACTGCCGGCCGCTGCGGATCCGCTCCGAGCGAGAGCTCGCCGACTACTGCTACGGCGTTGCCGGGGTGGTGGGGCTACTCAGCGCCCGGATCTTCCGCTACCGGGATCCCCGGGTGGAGACGCTGGCCGTGGACCTGGGGGAGGCGATGCAGCGAACCAACATCCTCCGAGACCTGGGGGAGGACTTGGCGGCCGGGCGGCGCTATCTGCCCGAGGAGGTGATGGACCGCTTTCAGCTCTCTGCGGAGGACCTCCTGGTGGGGGCGAGAGGCCCGAATGCCACCCGCTACCGCGACCTCATGGCCCACGAGGTGGCGCTGGCCCGGGAGCGCTTCCGGAGCGGCCTCCAGCTGGTGCCGCTGGTGGAGCGGGACGCCCGCGGCTGCCCGGCGGCCCTCGCCGCCCTGTACCAGGCGCTGCTGGACCGGATTGAGCAGGACGGATACGACGTGCAGGGCCAGCGGGTCAGGCTCAGCTCCCGGCACAAGCTGGGACTGGCCCTTGTCGCCTGGGCGAGCGCCACGCTCAGGCCCTGAGGCGGCGATGAGGGCGGTGGTGGTGGGAGGCGGGCTGGCCGGGATCACCTCCGCGCTGGAGCTGGCGGACTCGGGAGTCCAGGTGGCTCTCCTGGAGCGTTCCGGTCAGCTCGGCGGGCTCTGCCGCTCCGTGCCGGACCCGGTGGCCGGCCGGGTGGACACCGGACAGCACGTGTACCTCGGATGCTGTACGGAGCTGGAGGCGCTCCTCGACCGCCTCGGAGTCGAGCCGGCCCTGCGCCAGGGCCGCCTCGGCCTCACGGTGGTGGACCCGGGGCACCCCCGCCCGCGCCGGCTCTCCGCCGCGCCGCTCCCGGCTCCCTTCCATCTGCTGCCCGTGATCGGGGGCTGGCCGATGCTGCCCCGGGGCTCCTTGATGCACATCGCCCAGGTGGCCGCCGCGCTGAGGCAGGGACCGAGCGGACTCGATGCCCTACCCGCGCTGGGCTGGCTGAGAGGCCTGGGCCAGCCAGAACAGCTCATCTCCCAGCTCTGGGAGCCCTTCCTGGTGGCCGCCTGCAACGCCCCGCTGGACCGGTGCAGCGCCGAACTGGCCGCATTCGTGGTCCGGGAGGGGCTTCTCAGCTCATCCCGCGCCGGAGCCCTTCGGGTCCCCGGGACAGACCTCACCCGCTGGCTGGACCCCCCGGCACGGCGCGCCCTGGAGAGGGCCGGAGTGGAGCTCCGCCTCGACTCGCGCGCTGTCTCGGTCTGCGGCGGACCAGGGTCGCAGGTCCGCGTGACTCACGGCGCCGGTGCGGAGGAGACCTTCGACCTGGCGGTCCTGGCGGTGCCGGCGCGGGCAGCCCACCGCCTCCTCCTCGCGGGTGGGCGGTCCACCCCAGCTCTCGAGGCGGCCGCTGACATCCCCGATTCCCCGATCGTGAACGTGCATCTCTTCACCGACCGCCCCTTCCTGCCGGGCGCCGTGACCCTCATCCCCAGGAGCCCGCTCCAGTGGGCCTTCGACCGCTCCCGGCTGGACGACCGGTTGCTGGACGGGAGCTGGCACTCCGCCATCTCCATCTCCGCCGCCGAGGCGGAGGTCGGGGTGCCCGAGGCCCGCCTCGCCGCCGACATCTGGCAGCTGTGCCAGGCGACGTTCCCACCCGCCGCCCGGGCCCACCTGGTGCACTGCCGGGTCACGCGGGAGGCCCACGCCACATTCTGGCCCGAGCCTGGCTCAGCGGCCCGGCGTCCGGGCCCGGGCGCCGCCATCCCCCAGGTGGCTCTGGCCGGGAGCTGGACTCGCACCGGATGGCCGGCGACGATGGAGAGTGCGGTGCGAAGCGGCAGGGCGGCGGCTCGGCACCTTCTGGTCTGACCTTCGCCGGAGCCGCCATCGCCAGGGGTCATCGGTCGCGGGGAGGGTGGGCCCCCGAGGCCTGAACTCGGCCGGGCGGCAGACTCGGCCGACGCCAGAAGTGCGGGCCGAAGGTTGGCCGCGGCACCGCAGCTGCCCGGGCGGGATGGCGGCCGAGGTCGGTCACCGGCCCGCCACCGGCTCGGCGGGCCCCACGGTGCGGCCCTCGCCCCCCATCAGAAGAGGGACCGCATGGGCGACCGCCCTGCCCAGCTCCGCGAGCACGCGTTGCTGCCTGCCACCGAGGCGGATGAGGGCCGCAAGTAACGCCGGTCGCCGGGCCACCAGCCCCACCACGCGCAGCGGAGAGGCGCCGCGACGACCTTCGGCCACCAGGCCGGCGAGCGGCCCCAGCGGATCAGAGGGCCGGTCCAGCACCACGCGCAGGCCGCCCACCGCCAGGGCGCGCCCCGAGGACCAGCCGGCCATCTCCATCTCCACGAGGTCGGCGCCGAGGGAGCGCAGTCGGTCGCGCTCACGGGGATCGTCCACCACCGCGCCCACCGAGGCGATGGTCGCCAGTCGGGCGCCTTCGAGGGCGCCCAGACCCGAGGTGATGCCGAGATCGAGGTCCACCGGCTCTCGCCCCTCGGCCAACAACCGGCCCGCCACCGCCAGCGTCCCCGTCGCCCAGGAGTCACGCAGCGCGCCAGCGACCCCCGCCACCAGGACGCGGGCGCCCGGAGGGGCCAGGGCGCCAGCGGCCCGGGCCCGGGCCGGGCCGGTCCCGGTGGCCCACACCTCCACCCCGCCGCCAGGGCGCCTCCAGCGCACCAGATCGTGCGCCGGATCCCGCTCCCACGGTCCACCAAGGGCGCGACGGCAGGCGGCCGCCTCGGCGTCCAGGGCACAGGCCACCAGGAGCTCCGCCGGTCGCGGGTTCGGCCAGGCGGTGCGCCGGGCCAGCAGACCCGTGAGGACCAGGATGAGCACCGCCCCCAGGGCGCTCGGGCCCACTCCCAGCAGGGCCGCCAGAACCGTGCTCTGCAGCATCACAGCCAGGAGCAGGAGTCCGCTCAAGGTGAGCGGACTCCGGAGGGAGCCCGGGTAATCCCCAAGGCAGAGGCGGGTCCACAGAGCGATGGCCACTCCGACGGCCAGCCAGCCGACGTAGTTGAGGAGGCTGACCCCATACCAGACCCCGCTCCCCTGCGGATAGGTGTAGATCGACCCCAGCCACCACCGGCCGCCCCGGAGCGCCACCGGGTCCACCACCAGGTCGATGGCGACCATGGCGATCCCCGTGAGCACCACCCGGAACACCCCTCGGGAGCCCAGCCTGCCCAGAACCGTGAACGAGGAGACGGCCAGCCAGGTGAAGCTCAGGCTGTCGAAGAGTGGGACTCCCACGACCCGCAGGTCGGATCGCAGGCCAGAAGGCCGGTAATGGTAGACGCCGAAGGGAACGCCGGGGCCGGCGGTCGAGCCCCACTCCGCCAGCCAGGCGATCAGATAGCCGCCGGCCAGCAGCGGCAGCGCCCGGCGCCAGCCGAAGGCGCGGACCACGACCACGGCCGTCAGCAGCCAGGGGAGGATGGCGTACCAGCGTCCGACCAGGGCGGGGATCCAGGCGGGCAGCTCAGCCGTCCCCGCGCGGCCCTAGCTCGGCCACCGCCTGGCGCAGCGCCTCCTGGAGGTCGCCGGGCGTCCACCCGAGCTCCGACCGCGCCCGCTCCGCCGTCACGTACATGGGCCTGGCCGCCATCCGGACGGCGGTGAGAGGGATCCCCGGGGCCCGGTGGCGCACCGCCGCCGACCCCTCACTGACCACGGCCGCGGCAAACCCCATCCAGATGGGGATCCGGTACCGGGGAGCCGGACGCCCGGCCAGTCGAGCCAGCTCGCAGAGGAGCCGACTCATGGTCCAGTTCTGGTCACCCAGGATGTAGCTCCGGCCGGGCCTTCCCCCCTCCAGGGCCAGCACATGTCCTGTCCCCACCGCCCGGACGTCGACGAGGTTGAGGCCGGTGTCGGTGGCTGCCGGAATCCGTCCCCCAAGGAAGTCCCGGATGATGGCCCCGGTGGGGGTCGGCCGCCGGTCACCTACCCCCACCGGGGTGCTCGGCTGAACCACCACCACCTGCATCGGCCCCGGGAAACCCTCGACCAGCTTCTGGGCCGCCCACTTGCTGCGCTTGTAGGCGCCAGGCAGATCCGAGGCGTCCCGGGCCAGGTCCAGCTCGGACCGGAGCTCCCCCGCCCGACTGAAGTGGAGGGTGCCCACGGTGCTGCAGTGGACGAACCGCGCCACCCCGGCCCGGGCGGCCGCCTGAAGCAGAGACGCGGTCCCGCCGACGTTGACCTCCAGCATCCGGCGGAGATCCCCGGGCCCCAGGGCGAGACGGTAGTCCGCGGCACAGTGCACCACCCCCCAGCACCCCTCGAGCGCCGGAGGCAGGGTCGTGGGGCACGTGAGGTCGCCCGGGGCCACCTCCATCCCGCCCAGTTGAGGCGGGAGCCTGGCCATCGACCGCAGCAGCAGGCGGGGCTGGTAGCCGGCCAGCGCCAGCGCGGACGCCACCCACCGCCCCACAAAGCCCGAGGCGCCGGTGACCAGGACCGCCTTTCCCTCGCCGCTCACCGCGAGAGTTGGGGTAGTGGTTGCAGGAGGTAACCTCCACCGCGGCGGGAGCGCAGGAGGCGCGGGTGCCCCGGGTCCGGCTCCAGCTTGCGGCGGAGACGATGGACGCACATGGTCACCGCGGCCGAGGTGGCGCGCGGGTCGCCGCCCCACGCCCCCTCGATGATCTGCTGACGGGACAGGACCGTCCCCGCGTTCAGCGCCAGGTATTCGAGGAGGTCGGCCTCACGAGGGCTCAGCAGGTGACGCCGGCCCTCAATCCGGGCGCTGCGCCGGGCGGGCTCGACGATGAGCGGACCAACCTCGACCACCCGGCCGGCGGACCGCCTCTCCACCTGCCGGCGGCGGAGCACCGCCCGCAGGGTGGCCGTGAGAAGCGCCGGCGGGTAGGGCTTGGGCAGCACGTAGTCCGCGCCCGCCTCCATCAGCGAGGGAGCCTGGTGAGTCTCCCCCAGGACCACCAGCGGGCAGGTGGAGATGGCCCTGACCGCCTCCACCCCGCGCAGCCCCTGGAGGAGCCCGAGATCGGCCAGGATGGCGGCGGGCGCCTCCTCGCGCAGGGCCAGCTCCAGCCTCTCCAGTGAACCGGCGACTCGGGAGCTGAGGCCGGGAAGTTGGCCCACCAGGTGGGCGGCCACGGCCGCGTACTCCGGCTCGGCCTCCAGGATCAGGATGACCATTGGGGTTATTGTGGGTCCCCGAGGGGGGCGCGGACCGGGTTCAGGAGGTGGGCCATGAAGAACTTGGATCCAGACAGCTGGGTGAGGGCCATGAGGTTCCTTGATCCCCTGGCCGACCGGGGACAGCGACTGGTCGGAGCGGGGATAAGGCGCGGCGGCGCCCCGGCGGCGACTGCGAAGAACCTCCTCAACGGCCCCTGGCTCGGGCACCCGGTGCACCCCGCCCTCACCGACCTCCCGATCGGCGCCTGGATCGGCGCAGCCCTGCTCGACCTGGCCGGGGAGGAGAGGGCGGCCGACCTGCTCATGGCGGCCGGATGCGCCGCGGGTGCCGCGGCGGCCGCCTCGGGGATCGCGGACTGGCAGGACAGCTACGGCCACGAGCGCCGGATGGGGGCGCTCCACGGCATCCTCAACCTCTCCGCACTGGCGATCCTCACCGGGGCGGTGGCGCTGCGCGCCTCCGGGAGGCGGCCCGCCGCCCGTCCGCTGGGGCGGCTGGGGCTGGGGCTGGCCCTGGGAGCGGCTTACTTTGGGGGCGAACTGGTCTTCCGGCAGGGGACCCAGGTCAACCGCAACGCCTTCACCCAGGGCCCGTCCGACTGGACTCCCGCCGTGGCCGAGTCCGAGGTCCGGGAGGGCGCCATGACCACCTGCCAGGTGGGGGGTGCGCAGGTCGTCCTCACCAGGATTGGGGGCCGGGTCTGCGCCGCGGCGAGTGTCTGCCCCCACGCCGGCGGCCCCCTCTCGGAGGGCCGGCTGGAGGGTGGGGTGGTGACCTGCCCCTGGCACGGGTCGAAGTTCGATCTCATAACTGGCAGGGTCCTCTGGGGGCCGGCCACGACCCCAATCCCGACGTACGAGGCGCGGGGGGGGACCGCCGGGATGATCGAGGTACGGGCCCGCTGAGCCTGGATCCCCTCCTGGAGGGCGCCGTCCTCGAGTGCCAGCGCCATCAACCGGAACGGGCGGCGGAACTGCCGGCCGGCTTTCGAACGGTCTTGGTCCGGACCGGGGCCGGGGTCTCCACCGGCTCCGGTGTCCCCGACTTTGGGGGCCCGAGGGGATCTGGAGCAGAGATCCCGGCGCCGCCCTGCGCGCCACCGCTCCAGCCCGGCGGATGGGCCTGAGACCCGGCGGCGAGGCCTCCGAGCCGGGGCCGGCCCCCATGCCCAACCGCGGCACCCGGCCCAGGTGGGGTTGGAGCGGCAGGTCGGCCCGCGGCGCTCCGTCACCCAGCAGGTGGAAGGGCACACCTGGCCGCTGGCGTGAGCCCTGCCCCAGTCGTGGCGATCCATGGCCAACTCGGGAGCGGCCGCTGCCTTGGCCGCGGCGGGGAGGGCCGGATGGAGGAGGTGCCAGGGCGGGTGGGGCAGGGAGAGCGGGACCGGTCTGCCCCGTCTGCGGAGGCACCCTCAAGTCCGGGGCTGCATCCTGCGGCCAGCCACCTTGCGGCGCGGCAATCCGACGGGCCGAGGGGACGGCCCAGGGCCGCGATCGCTTCCTGGCCGGGGGGTGGGGGCCGCCGTCCGGATGGGACGCTCCCGAGCTCTGCCCCGATCGGCAGCCCGGCACGACGCTGACCGGTCAGGCCGGGGCGCGCTCCTGAGTGGGAGCCGGCTCCAAACCGGCCAGGGCGAGGGCGCAGGAGACGGCCGCGACCGGCATCTCTTGGAGGTCGTATCCCCCCTCCAGGAGGGCGGCGACCCGGCCGGGGCAGCTCTCGGCGGCCACCTCGGCCACCCGGGCCATGGCCAGCCCATATGAGGACCAGCGCAGTCTGAGACCGGCGAGGGGGTCGCCCTGCAGGGCGTCGAAGCCCAGGCTGACCAGGATCAACTCGGGGTGGTGGCGGCGGACTGCTGGCAGCACCCGGGACTCCAGCTCCGCGAGCCAGATCGGGCCCTCGGTGCCGGCCGGCAGGGGGACGTTGATGGTGGCCCCGAAGCCGTCCCCCCCGCCTCGCTCCGAGGCTGCGCCGGTGCCTGGGTACAGCGGCCACTGGTGGAGGGAGGTGTAGAGCACCTGGGGGTCCTCCCAGAACACCTCCTGGGTGCCGTTCCCGTGGTGGACGTCCAGGTCGAGGATCGCCACCCGCTCCACCCCCAGCCGCCTTTGGGCATGCCTCACCGCCAGGGCCACGTTGTTGAAGAGGCAAAAGCCCATGGCTCGGCTCGGGGTCGCGTGGTGGCCGGGGGGACGCACCAGCGCCAAGGAGGGGGTGGGGGCTGGAGCGCAGGCCAGCTCGGCCGCCACCAGTGCCGCGCCGACGGCGTCCAGGGCGATGTCGAAGGAGAAGGGGGTGCAGTAGGTGTCCGGGTCGATCCAGCCGCCACCCTCCAGGGCGAGAGCCTGGATCCGGTCGACGTGGCGGGGCAGGTGCACCAGCAGCAGGTCATCCGGGTCCGCCCGGCGGGCGGAGCGCCAGCTCCCGGGGGAGATGAGCGGCTCCGCGCGCAGTCCCGCCACGATGGCGCGAAGCCGGTCGGGGGACTCCGGATGGCCCGGGCTCTGGTGGTCGAGGAAGATCTCGTCGTAGAGCAGGGCCAGCCTGGCCTCCCCCCCCTCCGCCACCCTACTGGTCCAGGGAGAGCACCATCTGGGGCGCTGCGATGCGGTGGTCCTCCCGGGTGGGCTTGACCGCGGTCCCGACGGCGAAGAATTCGATCACGTGGCTGCCCCAGCCGTGGTTGTTCTCCTTGATCTGGGCGCCCACGATCCCCTCGGCGGCCACCTCCTCAGCCTCCCGCTGCATCCGCTCCATGGCCAACTCCCGAGCGTCGTAGAGCGCCTGGGTGAAGTTCGGCATCTCCTGGTTCTGCCCCACCCGCCGCATCCACTGGCCCAGCCCCTGGTGGGCCACGTGGTAGACGCAGGACCCCATCACCAGGGCCAGGGGGGCGTAGCCGGCCTGGAGCAGGGTCCAGAAGTCCTGCCCGGAGAGGTCGGAGGTGAAGGGCTTGCCGCGGGGGGTGCGCATGGTGCCTTGGGAGCTGCGCACGGCGGTGCCCACCGCCATGAACTCGGCCAACCCCTGGCCCCACTCGTACCGATTGATATCCAGGCGGACGCCCACGATCCCGTCGGCGCCGAGGACGTCGGCCTCCTCCTCCATCCGGCTCATCGCCAGCTCCCGGGCCTGGTACATCGCCTGGCTCAGCACCTGGAGCTCCTGATTCTGCCCGTAGTTGGCCATCTGCAGCCCGATGTGGTAGATGGAGCTGCCCACCACCAGCCCCACCGGCTCGAACCCGGCCTCCTTCACCAGCAGGAACTCGGAGATGGAGAGGTCGCTGGTGAAGAGCTTGCGGTGGCCCTCGGTGCCACGCATCTCCTTGAGGCGGTTGACGGCGTCCTCGGGGATCAGGGGCTGCTGCTCGCTCAAGCTATCTCCTCCATCAACTCAACGGGACCACCAAGCGCGGGGCGGGCGCCGCCGCGGCGCGCTCCCCCTCCCCCACCACGGTGCCCAACGCCACCCACTGCACGATCCGTCCCTGGACCTGCTCCGAGCCGGTCTGATACTCCAGGATGTGGGACTCCAGCTCCACCCCGACCACCCCCCGGCCCCCCAGGGCGGAGGCCTCCGCCGCCATTCGGGCTCGGCTCTGGTGCTGGGCGAGGTGCAGCGCGCGGGAGAAGCTGGACACCTCCTGGTTGGACCAAGTCGCCATCCCGCCCATCAGGCCACCGAAGAAGGCCATCGCGGTCCAGGCGCTGGCCCCCAGCGCTACCCCCAGGGGCCGTTGCCCGGTGGTGGCCAACTTGGCCATGTCCTGCCCACTGAGCGTGGAGGTGAAGGGACGGGTTGCGGGGGTCCCGCCATCGCGGCGGACGGCGGTGCCGAAGACGGTGAACTCGGCCATCCCCTGGGCCCACTCCCAGCTGCGGACCACCAGCCGTACCCCCACCACCCCCTCCGCCCCCAGCCCCTCGGCCTCGCGCATCAGCCGGCCCAGGGCCAGGTGGCGGGCCTCGCTGAGCGCCCTGGTGAGGGGAAGGTTCTCCTGGGGCTCCGGGGCGGTCCAGCCCATCCCCAAGCCTCCGAAGCGCGAGAACCCGGCCTGGACCCAGCCGATCTGGTACATCGAGCTGCCCATCACCAGGGCCAGCGGGCGATAGCCCAGCTGGCGCAGGGCCGCCAGCTCGTCGACGGAGAGGTCCGAGGTGAAGGCAGCCCCGGCCTCGCGCTGGCGAGCGATCCTCTCCTCGGCCTCGAGTGGGATTCCACCTGCCTCGACCAGCTGGCGGCTGCGCTCAGCGCGCTGCAGCTCCTCGGGAGACGGTCCGGGCTGGCCGCCGCGGAAGAACCGCATCCTCAGCCGAGGAGTCGCTCTAGGGCGATCCGCCCCTCGGAGGTGGACTGGCCCTCGCGCAGCAACGCCCGGCTGAGCTCGGCGAGCCAGGGGTCCACCGCCAGCTCCTCCGTCTTGAGGGCGATCCCCCGCACCACCCGGACCCGGCGAGCCAGCACCGCTCCCTGCTCGCGCGCCACTTCGAAGCGGTCCTCGCCGAGCTGAATCAGAATCCGCCGCACCTGCTTGTTGCGGCGCAGCATCCCCCCCTGGTATTCGACCTTGACCCGCCCCGGCAGCGCCCCCGAGAACTTGTCGGCCAGCACCTCGAGGAAGGTGGAGAGGTCCCGGGAGTCCGCCCGGAGCCCGGCGGCCAGCTGCTCGAAGTCAGGTTGGCCGTCCGCCGGGAAGCTGAGCTCTTCCATCTGCCAGGGCAATATACCGCCCCCTTGGGGCCGACCAGATTCGAGCGAATTTGTCAAGCCCCTTCCCAAAGAGCCCTCCAGTCCCTAATCTTGCGGGCAAAAGGGAATGGGGAGGGGCCGGTGTCCTAGGGACTCCTCCCCGGTTAGCGACTTGTAGGGAGGTGCCTAAAGATGGCGACGGCGGCGAAACCCGACTACGACGCGTCGGATCGCAAGCTAGCCCGGACCATGTCGGTCTGGCAGCTTTTCTTCCTCTCCATGGGAGGGATAATCGGCTCCGGGTGGCTCTTCGCGGCCATCGCCTCGGCCTCGGTGGCCGGGCCGGGCGCGATCGTCTCCTGGATCGTGGGTGGCGTGCTGGTCCTCTTCGTCGCCCTCAACTACGCTGAGGTCTCGGGGATGCTCCCCCGAAGCGGAGCGATCGTGCGCTACCCGCACCTGACCCACGGCGGCTACACCGGCTTCATCCTGGGCTGGACATATCTGCTCTCGGCGGTCTCGGTGCCGGCCATCGAGGCCGAGGCGGTGGTCACCTATGCCAGTTCCTACATCCACGGGATCGTCAACAGCAGCTCCGAGCTGACCTGGCCGTCCGGGATCCTCTTCGGGGTCGGGCTGATGGTCCTGTTCTTCATCATCAACTACGCCGGGATTCGCTTCCTCAGCCAGTTCAACGCCTTCGTCACCGGCTGGAAGTTCGTGATCCCCGGGCTGACCATCATTCTGCTGCTGCTGCTGGACCTGCACACCAAGAACTTCTCGGGCTACGGCGGCTTCTTCCCGCTCGGCACCCAGCCGGTTCTGGGCGCGGTGGCCAGCACCGGGATCGTCTTCTCCTACCTCGGCTTCCGGCAGGCGCTGGACTTCGGCGGTGAGGCCAAGAACCCTCAGCGGGACGTGCCCACGGCCACCATCCTCTCCGTCCTCGCCGGCATGGTCGTCTACGTGCTGCTCCAGGTCGCCTTCACCGGCGGCATCAACTGGGGCTTCTTCCACGTCCACGTGGGCGACTGGGCGGGGCTCAAGGCCGCCGGCAGCGCCGCCGCCGACGCTCCCTTCTACGTCCTTCTGAAGGGATCGGGGACCGCCCTCCTGGGCGGCTTCGCCACGATCCTGCTGATCGACGCCTTCATCTCCCCCACCGGCACGGGCTACATCTACCTCGGTACCTCGGCCCGGACGGTTTACGGCCTGTCGGTGGTGGGCTACCTGCCCAAGCAGTTCCAGAACGTCTTGGCCTCGACCAAGATCCCGCTCATGGCCCTGCTGGCCTCGACAGTGGTGGGCTGCCTCTTCTTCCTGCCGCTCCCCAGCTGGTACACCCTGGTGGGGATCATCACCTCGGCCACAGTCCTCACCTACATCATGGGTGGCATCGGGCTGCCCATCCTGCGTCGCACCGCGGGGTCGCTGACCAGGCCGTTCCGCCTCTGGGGGGCGGAGATCCTGGCCCCGGTGGGCTTCATCGGCGCAGTCCTGATCGTCTACTGGGCGGACTTCGAGACTCTGGCCATCGTCTTCGCCGCGGTCTTCGTGGCGCTGCCCCTGTTCACCTGGTTCTACGCCCCCATGAAGGGCTGGATCAGCACCGGTTCCGGCGGCATCCTGGGGCTGGTCTTCCTCGTGCTCTGGATCATCGTCCAGCGCTGGGGCGGCTACGCCCTGACCGCCGCCCCGGCAACCATCCCCCACCCCGCCTTCGGAGTCTTCTACTTCACCACCATCGTGCTGATCGTGGGCTTCACCGCCACCCTCTGGTACCTCTGCAACGAGGAGGGACGCAAGGCGGTGAGCTCCAGCTGGTGGCTCATCTTTTTCCTTCTGGCGATGTTCGGGATCTCCTACTACGGCTCCTACGGGGTGACGTTCCTTGGCTTCGTGGGCGCTCCCAAGGACATCGGGATCCCCTTCCCCACCGACATCCTGGTGGTGATCATGGTCAGCCTGCTCGCCTTCGGCTGGGCGGTCCACAGCGGGTACGAGACCGAGGAGATCGCCGCCATCGTGCTCAGCGGAACCGGGGTCGTGGGCGAGGGCCCAATCGCCCAGACCGGCGGCTACATGCCACCGCAGGTGGGACCGGCCGCCAGCCCCGACCCGGACCCGGGGGGCTGACCGACTTCGGATCGACGGCCGCCACCTAGGAGGCGGCCAAGGGCCCGCCCGGGTCTCCCGGGCGGGCCCTTCCATCTCCCCGGGCGCCGCCGGCTCGGCGCCCCGGGCTATATTCGGTGCATGGGATCGGTGTCCGAGTCGGAGCGCGCTGTCCACGGCTGGCGGCGCCTCCTAGTGGAGCCCAGGCGGCCCGCCTCGGTGGCCCGAAACCCCAACAGCCACTGGCTGGTGGTGGGCACGGTCTGCGTGGGGGCGTTCATGGGCCAGCTGGACGCCAGCATCGTGGTCCTGGCGCTTCCCCGACTGAAGACCGACTTCAACGCCTCGCTGGGGTCGGTGGAGTGGGTCTCGCTGGCCTACCTCTTGGTCCTGGTGGCGATGGTGACCGCGGTGGGGCGCTTCGCCGACATGGTGGGGCGCAAGCTCCTGTACATCTACGGCTTCGCCATCTTCATCATCGGGACCGCCCTCTGCGGGCTGGCCCCCAGCCTCACCTTCCTCGATGTCTTCCGGGTCCTGCAGGGGTTCGGCGCGGCCATGCTCCAGGCCAACAGCGTCGCCCTCATCGTGCAGGCGATGCCGCCGGACAAGCTGGGCAAGGGGATCGGAGTCCAGGGTGCTGCCCAGGCGCTGGGACTCTCCCTCGGCCCGGCGGTGGGCGGCCTGCTCCTGGTCCTGGGCGGGTGGCGGCTGATCTTCTTCGTCAACGTGCCGGCCGGGCTGCTGGGCATGGCGCTGGGGTGGTTCCTCCTCCCCAGAAGCCGTCACCTCGCCGAGCGCGAGCCGATGGACTGGTGGGGGATCGGCAGCTTCGTGGCGGCCATCACCGCCCTCCTGCTGGCCCTCTCCTTCGGGAACGAGACGGGCTGGCTCTCGCCCGAGATCCTGGGCTTCGTGGCCGCCACCGCGATCTTCGGGACGATGTTCATCCGCCGGGAGCTGCGCTGCCGGGCCCCCATGATGCAGCTCTCGATGTTCAAGGTGGTGCCCTTCTCGGCCGGGATCTCCTCCGGGCTGCTCTCCTACCTCGCGCTCTTCGGCGCCCTCTTCGTACTCCCCTTCTACCTCAAGGACGCCGGGCACCTCAACCCGGCCTCCGCCGGGCTGGAGCTGGTGGTGCTGCCGGTGTTCCTGGGGATCACCGCCCCCATCGCCGGGGCGCTGGCGGACCGAATCGGGGCCCAGCCCCTCACCGTGGGGGGGATGGCGGTGCTGGCGCTGGCCATGGTGGGCATGGGGGCCCATCCGGAGACCGGTGGGCTGCTCCTGATGGAGCTGGCGGTTGCCGGGATAGGGCTCGGGATGTTCACCCCGCCCAACAACGCCGCCATCATGGGTTCGGCTCCACGCGAGCACTCGGGGATGGCCAGCGGGATCCTGAACATGACAAGGGGCACCGGGACCTCCATGGGGGTGGCCCTCACGGGGCTGGTCTACGGGCTCTTCGTGGGGGCGGGTGCGGGACACAACGCCCCCGTCCACGCGGTGACGCAGGGCCTGGTCGCCTCCGCCTTCTTCCTCGCCGCCATCGCCGTGGCAGCCGGGGTCCTGGCCGCGTTCCGGGGCCGCACGGGGCTCAACCTCGACCCCACCCTGACCGCCGAGGGCTGACCCGAGCGCTGATCGGGCGCGCTCTGGCAGGATGGGCCGATGCTGAGCACCAGGACCGGTCCCTCCCGCCCACCTGGCCCCCGGGGCTGGGTCACTGCGGCCACGGCGACGGCCGCCCTGGTCCTCCTCCTTGCCGCCCGCCCCCAGCTTCTCAGCCTGGCTCCCAAGGGCGAGGCCCTGGCGATCCAGCTGGGGATCTTCGTCCTGGCCGTCATCCTGGGGGGGGTGGCGATCCGCGGCTTCACATCCAGGGTGTTCGCCCACCTCCGGGGAAGCTCCCTGTACGCCTGGAGGCCGGTCGTGACCTGGTGCCTGTACCTCCTCCTGATCCTGGGGGTGCTCTCGGCGCTGCAGATCAACCTCACCGGTCTTCTGGCCGCCGGCGCGGTGGTCGGAGTGGTGGTGGGCGTGGCCGCCCAGACCTCCCTCGGCAGCGTGTTCGCGGGGATCGTCCTGCTCATGGCTCGCCCCTTCGTGGTGGGGAATTTCGTCCACATCCGCACCTACCTCTTCGGGGGGATCGAGTACCAGGGGGTGGTCACCCACGTGGGGGTGGTGTACACCACGGTGGACCTGGGGGGCCGGCTGGTGCGGATTCCCAACAGCGGGGTCCTGATGGCGGCGCTGACCGTGACCAACCTCCCCCTCCAGCTGGACATCGAGGTCCAGCTTCCCGCCCGGGCACGGCTCGCGGAGCTGTCCCTGGCGATCTCCAAGGCCCTTGGGCTGAACCCCCGGGAGTCGGTGCAGCTGCGACCCGTCCAGCTCCAGGTCTCCGACCAGTCCCAGCTCCTCTGCCACCTGCAGGTGCGCTGCCGGCGCCCGGTGGAGGTGGCTGACGTGATGGAGGTGATCTCCGCCTCCAGCGCGGCTCCGGGTCCAGCCGACGCCCAGCCGGGGACGAGTTGACCGAAGAGGACCGCCACGCCTGGGAGCGGCCAACCCTGGACCAGGTGTCCGACGGGGTCTGGCGGGTGCCGCTGCCCCTCCCCGGGGACGCCCTGCGGGCGGTGAACGCCTACCTGGTTCAAGACCGGGGTGCCTTTCTCCTGGTGGACTGCGGCTGGAACCGGCGGGAGAGCTGGGAGCGGCTGGAGGAGGCGCTCCGCCGGCTGGGGGCCGGCCTCCACCGGGTCCGGTGGGTCTTCGCCACCCATGTCCACGACGACCACTACGGCCTGGCGGGCCGGGTGCGCCAGCGCTCCGGGGCCTCGGTCCTGCTGGGGAGGAGGGAGCGCGACTCGCTGATCGCCTTTCGCGATCACCCCGGCGAGGCCCGGCTCAGGACCGCGGCCCGGCTGGGGCAGCTGGCGGCCCAGGACGTGGCCGGTCGGCTGGAGGCGGCCGGCTCCCCGGATCGCCGCCCCCCCGCGGACCCCGACCTGTACCTGGGGGGCGGCGAGGCGCTCCTGCTGGGAGAACGGGAGCTCGATGTGGTGGCGACCCCGGGCCACACGCGGGGTCACCTCTGCCTCCATGACCGCACCAACCAGCTGCTCTTCGCCGGGGACCACGTCCTCCCCCAGATCACTCCCTCGATCGGGGTGGAGCTCCACCTGCCGGGCTCGCCACTGGCCGATTTCCTTAACTCCTTGGAGAGGGTGGCCGACCTCTCCTGCCGGCTGGTGCTGCCCGCCCACGGTCCCGTGTTCTCGGACCTAAGGGGACGGGTTCAGGAGCTGTTGGAGCACCACCGGCTCCGGCTGGAGGAGTGCTACCAGCAGATCGAGGCCGGCGCCGCCAGTGCCCGGGAGGTGGCGGATCGGCTGCCCTGGACCCGGCGGCGGCGGCGCTTTCAGGACCTCGACCCCTTCAACCAGATGCTGGCGGTGTTCGAGTCCGAGCTTCACCTCCAGCTGCTGGCCGAAAGGGGCCGGCTTCGCCGCGATCTGGCAAACTCGTCCATCAGGTACGCCCTTCCCTAGGGCGCGGCTTCAGGGGGTCTTGGCATGGCGACGACAGCGCAGCGGGTGTTCAGCTCGGTCAACCCGGCGACCGAGGTGGTGGTCGCCGAGTTTCCGGAGATGCCGCCGGGGGAGATCGAGGCCAAACTCAGCCAGGCCCAGGCGGCCTTCGAGCGGATCTCCTCGGAGACGCTGTCTTGGAGGTCGGAGCGGATGCTGGAGCTGGCCCGGCTGCTGCGGCGGGAACGGGAGAGCCTCTCCCGGCTCATGACCGGGGAGATGGGCAAGCCGATCGCCGAGGCCGAGGCCGAAGTGGACAAGTGCGCCATCTCGTGCGAGTACTTCGCCCACGAGGCCGGGCGGTTCCTGGCGGACCAGGAGGCCCCCTCCGACTCCCCTCGGAGCCTGGTGGCCTTCCGGCCGCTCGGGGTGGTGCTGGCGATCATGCCCTGGAACTACCCCCTCTGGCAGGTGATCCGTTTCCTGGCCCCGGCCCTCATGGCCGGCAACACCGGCCTCCTGAAGCATGCCCCCACCACCTTCGGCTGCGCCCTCGCCCTGGAGGAGCTGGTGGCCAGGGCGGGGTTCCCCCAGGGGTCGCTGGCCGCGCTGGTCTGCGGCACAGAGCCGGTCCCGGACCTGATCGCCGACCGGCGGGTTAGGGCCGTGACCCTCACGGGGAGTGACGTCGCCGGGAGCCGGGTGGCCGAGGTCGCCGGGCGTGAGCTGAAGAAGGCCGTCCTGGAGCTGGGCGGGTCCGACTTCTTCCTGGTGTTGGACGACGCCGACCTGGACCTGGCGGCCGAGGTGGGGGTGCGGGCCAGGTTCCAGAACGGCGGCCAGAGCTGCATCGCCGCCAAGCGGTTCCTGCTCCAGGAGTCCATCGCCGAGGCGTACCTGGAGCGCTTCCTGACCCGCTGCCGCGAGCTCACGGTGGGACCGCCCCTGGACCGCTCGACCAGGATCGGCCCTTTGGCCCGTGCCGACCTCAGAGAGCGGATCCGTGATCAGGTGGAGCGCTCCCGGGGCCGGGGTGCGACCGTCCTGCTGGGAGGAGAGGCGGACTCCGGACCGGGTTACTTCTACCCACCGACCGTCCTTTCCGGGGTGACCCCGGAGATGGCCGCGTTCCAGGAGGAGACCTTCGGCCCGGTGGCCGCCGTGAGCACCTTCACGGAACTCGAGGAGGGCATCCGGCTGGCCAACCACCCCCGCTACGGCCTGGGCGGCAACCTCTGGACTCAGGATCCCGAGCGCGGCGTGAAGCTGGCTCGCCACTTCGACACCGGCGGGGTCTTCGTGAACGGAATGACCCACTCGGACGCCAGGATCCCCTTCGGCGGGGTGCGCCGCAGCGGCTTCGGGCGGGAGCTGGCCAGCTTCGGGATCCGGGAGTTCACCAACATCCAGACCGTCTGGCGGCCCTAGCCTAGGGCCGGCGCCCCGCCCTGGGGGCCTAGTGGATCAGGTGGATCAGGTCGCGGACCAAGAGATAGGTGACGAACCCCATCACCACCAGGTAGAGGACGGTCATCAACCAGCGCTGGGGGTGGTAGGCGCGCCAGAAGGTGCGGATGCCCCGGACGTCGAAGACCAGGGCCAGGAGGGAGAGGGGGATGCCGATCCAGGGCGCCGCCACGGCACCCAGGGCCGGGGTCATGACCGGGACGATCCCGTACGTGAAGACGCAGCGGACCCCGGTCATGGCCATGGAGACCGTGAAGACCCGGGAGGTCTCGGATTCGGTCGGCCGCGTGGCTCCCTGGGGGATGCAGAGGATCCGGCGCACCGCCGCCTCGGCGGTGGGAGGGGTTGCCACGGCTGGCCCGGAGAGGACTGGCTCGTCCATATCCCAAAGGCTACACGGTCCCGGCGGGAGCGGCCGCCGGGCCGGCCGGGGTCGTCGAAATCCGCGAGCTCACCCGCACTCCGGTGGCGCGGAACGCCTCCGGGACCTCCCCGCCAGGGCCATCGCCTGGCGGCGGATCCCGGCGCCGTCCACCACCATGGCGGTGACCCGCTTGCGGTCTCGACGGCGGTCGCGCTCCCGCTCGGCGGGGAAGATCTCGTCGTCCGGTGCCGACTTCTTCATCAGACCATGATCGCCCATTTGCCAGCCGGGCACCTCTCTCAGCCGGTGGCCCCGAGCCAGGCTGGGTCGTAGCCGGGCAGACGCTCCATCTGGGAGGACACCGCCGGGTGGCCCAGGGCCGCGAGAAGCGCGGACAGCGGCGGCGACTCGATCTCGGTCTCCGGCAGGAGCAGGAGCGACTCCTCCTCGGAGAGGGGCGCGAAGTGGAGCCCCAGGGCAAGCGCCGCCGGCTCGGTCGCCACCGCCAGGTCCGCGGCCCCGGCGGCCACCGCGCCGGCCACTGCCAGGTGGCCGGGAAAGTGGCTGGTGTACCCGGGAGGCGGTGCCGCCCCCAGCCTCTCCAGCTCCCGATCGAGGACCGACCGCGCCTCGGCCCCCGGCTCGCGGTTGGCGAGGCGCAGCCCCCGCTCCAGCGCCTCCTCCAGCCGGTCAACCGGCCGCCCCGGCGCGGAGACGATCCCCTCGCGCCAGCGGGAGAACCCGACCGGGACCGCTCCCTGGGGGAGCTCGAGGGCGGAGCCGGTGGAGCGGTGGATGCCGGCGGCATGGACCAGCCCCAGCTGCAGGAGGCGGAGAGCCTCATGGTTGCCACACGGCCACCAGACGAAGCTGTACCCGGTGCCCGCCTCCCTCGATCCCTCGGCGATGAGCGGCAGGGCCGGGTCGCACCCGGCGACCAGGAGGAACCGCGGGTGAGGGGTGGGCACCCGGGCCGTGGTGGGTCCCATCAGGATGGAGGTCGCGGGGCCGAATCCCGGCACCGTACCCGCGAGCCCGTCCCTGGGGACGGCCACCATGCCCTTGAAGACCCCCACCGTCTGGGCGCGATGATCGTGAGGGGGGGGCGGGGCCAGCCGCACGACCTCAACCTCCTCGGTCGCCGGCGGGTCCTGGAAGAGCTCCTCAACGGTGCGCCCCAGGAGGCGCGCCAGGTTGAGGGCCACGGGCAGCGAGGGGGCCCACGCCCCACGCTCGATCCCGGCCACCGCCTGGCGGCTGATCCCGCAGGCCCTCGCCAGCTCGGCCTGCGAGAGGCCCCGGCCCAGCCTGGCCAGCCGCAGCCGTCGCCCTGTCCCTGGCTGGCTCAACTCAGCCATCTCTGGCCTCCCCGGGGTAGACGACCGGATCGGGAGCGTACAGCTCCAGCGGATCCCCCGGTCGGGCGGGCTGGCTGCGATGTTGCCGGAGCCGCCCACTCCACCTCCCCTCGGCCTCGAGATCCAAGCTGAACCGGGTCCCGAAGGGGCGGCAGGTCACCACCCGCGCAGAGATCCTCTCCCCGGGGCCACCCTCGGCCAGACGTTCGGGGTGCACGGCCAGCATCCCGGCCTCCCCCCGCAGCCAGCCGCGGTAGCCCATCAGCGCCGCCACCTCCGGGCTGGCGGGGCGGCGCGCCAGCTGGTCGGCGGAGCCGATCTGGACCATCTCGCCCCGGACCATCACGCCCACCCGGTCGGCGAAGGCCTGGGCATCCTCCAACTGGTGGGTGACCAGGATCGCCCCCCCCGGGAGGCGGTCCACCTCCTCGACCACCAGCTGCAGCAGCTCCTCGGCCAGGGGTCGGTCCAGGGCGGCGAACGGCTCATCCAGGAGGAGCATCCGGCAACCGGACAGCAGCGCCCTGGCCAGCGCCACCCGGTGCCGCTCCCCCTGGGAGAGCGCCCGCGGGCGCGCCGAGAGCAGGGGGGTCAGGTGCAGACGACCCGCGAGAGCCTGGGCGGACGCCCGGTCCGCCCCTCTGGAGTAGAGGAGGTTCTGGCGGACCGTGAGGTGGGGAAAGAGGGCCGGCTCCTGGGTGACCAGCCGGACGCCCCCGGCGCCCGGGCGGGACGGTGCCAGGCGCTCGCCGTCCAAAACCACGGAGCCAGAGTCGAGGGGAAGGAGGCCGGCGATGGCCGAGAGCACTGTGGTCTTGCCGGCGCCCGAGGGTCCCACCAACGCCAGCCGCTGCCTGTGCTCGAGCCGGAGCCCCACCCGGACCCGGAAGAGCCGCCGGTGCACCTCAAAGTCTGCGGCCAGCACGAGCGCTCCAGAAGTAGGCGAGAAGGGGCAGGGGCAGGGCGACCAGCACCAGCACCAGGGCGAAGGGGAGGGCCGAGCTGAGCCCGGATTCCTGCAGGGTGGTCCAGATCTGCAGGGGAAGTCCGAAGGGATGGTAGGCGATGATCAGCACCGCCCCGAAGGCCCCCATGGCCCGTGCCCAGGTGACCGCCAACGCCGAGGCCAGTTGCGGAGCCGCGAGTGGGAGGGTGACGCGGCGCAGGGTGCGCCACCGGCTGTCACCCAGCAGGGAGGCGGCGCTCTCCAGTTGGGGGTCAACGGACGAGAAGGCCGCCTCCGCTCCCAGGACGTAGTAGGGCACCGCCTCGTACACCTCGGCCACGAGCAGCGCGAAGAATGTGTCGGCGGCGGTGAGGTGGAGGTGCGCCAAGACTCCCCCCAGCGGAGTCTCCGGCCCGACCATGAAGACGAGCAGAAGCCCGATCACCAGTGGCGGCATGAGCAGCGGCAGAAGCACCGCCCCCTCCACCACCCGGTTGAGGGGCATCCGGCGCCGCGCCAGGAGGTAGGCCAGGGGGGTCCCCCCGGCCACGATCACCAGAAGCGCCAGCGCCGAGGCCTCCACCGAGGTCACCAGCGGGTCCAGCGCCCCGGGCTCACCCAGGGCCGCGACCAACTGCCCCGGGGAGACGTGAGCCAGCAGGGTTATGGTGGGGCCGAGCAGGACCACCCAGACCAGGAGTGCTGCCAGCACCGCCAGGGAAGTCCCGCTGCGCGCCGGCCGGAGGCCGGCCAGGGTGCTCATGCGGCGAGCTGGCGCACCGGCTCGGGCGCGGCGGAGGCGTTGCCGAGGATCTTGAGGGGCACCGCCGAGTATCCGTCCCGGGCCAGGATCTCGCGACCCCGCGCGGAGAGCAGATAGCGGACGAGGGCCGCCGCCGCCGAACGGTCGCGGTCGCCCACGGTGGTGGCCTCCAGGACCAGGGGAAAGCCGTGGACCACGGCACCAGTCGAGAGTTTGAGGCTGGCCCGCGCGTACGCCGCGGCGTCCCCGGGGTCACCAAAGTCGAGGGCGGCCGGCAGTGGCACATAGGGGAGGTGGAGCTGCTCCGCCTGGGACCGGAAGGCACTGGCGGCGTCCAGTTGCCCCGCCTGAAGCTGAGCCTCGAGCGCCGTCTCGGGGAAGATCTGGGTGGACCCGCCGGCCAGGTCAGCCGCCACCGTGGCCGCCGGCACACCCAGGTCTCGCTCCGCGAGCTGGAACATCATGGCGAAGTCCTGTCCCTGGGGGTCGGTGGCAGGGTCCGTGCGGCCCAGCCGGAACCCCGGCTCGGCGAGCAGGTGGAAGAGGTCGGTGAGCGGAAGCCTGCCGGACGCGATCTGCGACAGCTCGGCAGCGTGGGGGCCGTGGGGGTAATACGCCAGGACCAGCGGACTGCTGGCGAACTCCACCGCCCATGAGGTGTACTTGGGCTCGAGCAGGGAGACCGGCCCGGAGCCGACCGAGAGGAACACGTTGGGGGTGATCTCCCCGGCCCGGATCTCCTGAGCGAGCCCTAGGGCACCCGCCCCCCGGCCCTCGTATTGGTAGCCGGTGTGGTGGGTGAAGGCGGGCCCCAGGTCGCGCTGCATCACCAGCTCCAGGGAGCCGGCGTAGGCGACGTCGGCGGTCCCCAAGACGTGCGCCGAGGTGGACCCGCAGGCCCCGAGCAGAAGCGCCAGACCAAGGGCGCCGGCCACGGCGGCTACGCGAATTGGCACGTGTGGAGTGTAACTTGCTTTGCGCTAGTTCAGCTAGCCCAACTGCGTTGGTATCAGTCAGCAGATCTGCGTCTTGCCACCCATGCACCGTTCCGGCTGGATGCCCAGGTGTGACACCCGGTCGGGACCAACCGTCGCCAGCGACCTGGGCGCTGCCCAGCCAGCCGGCGCCGTTCCGGGCCTCGCGCCCCGGTGGTGGTTGCCCTGACGCCTTCTGGGGTCGAGCCGGCCCTCGCACCCGGTAGCCGCCATGCCCACGCCTGCCAAGGGGCGGCTCTCCCGGTCAGCGGGTCGCCCCACAACTTCGATCCTCTTGTCGGACGTGGCCTCGCCTGGAACCGTCGCCGCCAGCCGACCCCGGAGCTTGGCGGTCGGCATCCCCGAGGCCGCCTGGCGAAACCAGCGCCAGGATCGGTATCCCTCCTGGCCCGCATCCCCGAGAGGCCGAGGTCCTCGATGATGACTGATCTGGCGCCGCTCACCTCCACGAGGTCCAGGCGCTCGGTGATCGCCTGGCGCCGGTGTCAGTCCCTGGCTGAGGCGGACAACCTGCGAACCCTGGGAGCTGGCGGCCGCTCCCCGATCGCGGTCAACGGCGGGAGCTTCACCTGCGGGTTGGCGCCGGCCCTGGCCCAGACCCGCAAGGTGGGCAGATTCATCCGCAAGCTCGAGTGGGGTCAGGTCAGCATCCAGGTCCCCCCCGACCACCAGGCGGTGGGGACTGGCGCGACCCCGAGTCCTGGACGCTCCGGCACTGGGCGGGAACGTAAGCCATGGCCGGGGACACCATCACCGTGGAGGTGCAGTACCCGGGCCGCCCGGTCCACCTCCCGCCAGGCTCCTGCGGGTGGGGGCTGGAGGGTCCCCAGCCCCCACCGCTCTCAGGCGGCGCGGCCGCTTCTGGGGTGGAGCACCGCGAGGAGATCTCCCGCCTCCAGGATCAGGTGGTCCTGCCCCTCCAGCTTGAGCTCGGTCCCGGAGTACTTGGGGAACAGCACCAGGTCGCCGGGGTGGACCTTGATCGCCTCCTCGTCATCGCCCACGGCCACCACCTCGCCCCTCTGGGGCTTCTCCTTGGCCGTGTCGGGGAGGACCAGCCCGCTGGCGGTCACGCTCTCCTCCTCGACGAGCTTCAACAGCACCCGGGTGCCGAGCGGTGTCACCTCTGGTTCATCAGTCATCGTCGTGCCTCCTTGGGGATATCTCCCACGCCTCTTCTCACTCGGCCCCGCGGGCCCGAATCTCAGTTCAGTCCCAGGAGCCGGTCGATGGCCCGCTGGTCGAAACCCACGACCGGCCTGCCGTCGATCTCCACCACCGGCACCCCCATCTGCCCGGTGCGGCGCACTAGGTCGCGGGCCGCGGCGGCGTCACGGGAGACGTCAACCTCCCGGTAGGGGACGTGCTGCTGTCGCAGGTACTGCTTGGCGCGCTGACACCAAGGGCAGGTCGGAGTGGTGAAGACCAGGACCCGGTGGGGCTTGGTCGCGGTCTGGGGCATCTAGGCACCTCCTGGGGTTGAACCGGTAGCCAGCGCGAGCCCGCCTCGGGAGATCCGACGGCTTCCCACGATGGCCTCGATGATGTCGCAGGCCTCGGCGATGCGGGGCTCGGTGAGCCGATACCGGACCGTGGTGCCGTGCCGGCGGCTGTCCACCAGGAGGGCGGAGCGGAGCACCGAGAGATGCTGGCTGCAATTGGCCAGCGTGATCCCCAGCAGCTCAGCCAGCTGGCCCACGGAGAGCTCCTGGGACCTCAGGGCATCCAAGAGCATCAACCGCTTGGGATCCGTGAGGACCTTGCAGATCTCCGCGTGGCGGCGGTAGGCCTCGTGGCGTTCCTGTTGAGTGTCCGTGAGGCTGCTGATCGGCGACTGCACCTCGCCAGGATAGCAAAGATCTGTTGGTTGCGCAAGTAGCCAACTAGTAGGCCACTGGCTAAGCAGCTCATCAAATACGCTACTCACGAGTCAAGAGAAACGCCGTGGGCACGCTCCCTGCCAGGGGTCGTCCTGTCCCAGGGCGCACTTCAGTCGCCAGTTCCGGGGCTCAGACCGAGACCGCGCGGCCGGGCCACGGGGGCGCGGCCCCTCTCCTGCTGCGCGTTCCCCACCCGGTGTTGGCGGCACCGCAAGGTGACCACGTGGGAACCCGTATCCGGGGAGCCAAGGATGGCCGCGGGGAGCCCTCTGGACCCGGGGCCTGAGGTTGCGGTTGCCCTCTCTCGGGCCCCACGGCCCCCAGGGCGGCACGCCTTCTGCCGCCGTCCCCATCCCCGGCCCCAACCCGGCTGAACCACCGCCAGTGGCCACCGACAGCGGAACCAGGTCTCCCGCCAGCATCCGGCCACCGCGCCCCCGACAGCACCTCCTGTCGCTTGGCCCCGGCCGCCCACCCACACTCGGCCGGTTGGCAGGGCCTGCTGGCGCAGTTCGTGCCCTGGCTGGCGGCACGGCTCACTGACAGGGCCCAAATCTGGGACACCGTCCTGTTCGACTATGTGCCAGAGCTGGGGTATGGGGCCGCCATCTCAGCTTCGTCGGTCAGCTAGGGCGAGCGGACCTGCCGGCCGGCGCCTGCCGGAGTGAAGGGGCGCCAGCCCAGCGAGATCGCTCGCGCCGGCCCGGAGAGAGATCCGACCTCGACCGGTTTCGCCGCCGGGTGCCGTGCGGCGGGGCGGCCGACGTCCTCACGGGCGCGTTGGCTCAAGATCGGCCCTGGCACCTGGAGCATGCGGGGCGACAACTCTGGTCCCAGGAGGAGCACCCGCCATGCCAAGCGGAGCCCCTCTGTCCCGCCCGGAGGTCCCCGGAGACCCTCACCACGGCATGGACTCACCACCTTCCCGATGGCACCGTGCGCCACGACTTCGCCACCCTGCTGGCGGAGCCGGCCTGGCTCGACCGGCAGACCGTGCGCATGGCCGTGGCCCCCACCAGCTTCTCGAGGCTCACCAGCCCCACCTCAGCGCCTTCTCCATCCTCAAAATCCCCGTCTCCCGGTAGCCGGACGCGGCATCGGGATCACCAGGTCAGGGGAACTCAACCTTCTCCAGGTGGCTTCGGACTAGAGCTTGGTCGAGAGCAGTACCGGCCCGCGGGGAGTCCGGTCCCTCCGCGACGGCTCCCTGGTAACCGCCGCCGCCCCGTAGCCGTGGGGCCCCTCGGGGAGCCGATAGGCGCCCGGGCCGCTCACCTCCACCACCGCCCGAGGCGACGTCTTGGACTGGCCAGGTTGGAGAAACCAGAGAGTGTAGGACCGCGCTCCGGAGAGCTTGGGCACCCCGGTGAGGAGCAGATAGGTACCACGAGACCCCGCGGACACCAGCGCCGCCCTGCCCGTGTATCCCGGGACCGGCGACAGGGGAACGACCTGGGCTAGGCCCGACGCGATCAGCCGCTCCACCGGGGTGATGGCGGCCGCACCCTGCCTGGGTGGGGGGCCTGACAGGTGCTCCTCCAGCCCCCAGCTGCCTGCACCAACGGCCAGGAGGAGCGCCGCCGCCACGGCCAGCCAGGGCAGCCGGGACGTCCGGAGGCGGGGGACGGCTGGCCCGGCCGGCGCTTCCTCCTCCGCGTGCACTGCGGCGAGAACTCGGCGGCGCAGGTCGGGTGGGGGGGGCACCGGAGGCGCCAGCTCGGCCAGCGCCGCCACCGCCGAGCTGAGCTCCGCCGCCTCGGCGCGACAGTCGGAGCATCCGGCGAGGTGCTCGCGCACCCGGACCGCAGGCCCCGGCTCCAGGGAGTCGAGCACGTAGGCGGAGAGCAGCTCCCGGACCTCGGTGCAGCTGAGCGGAGTGCGACCTCCTTCGGGCATCAGGGCTCCACCTCCTCCAACTGGGTGGCGCTGGCGAGGGCCCTCCTGAGACGCTCCAGCGCCAGTCTGGTCCGCCCCTTCACCGTGCCCAGCGGCGCCCCGGTGCGCCGACTGATCTCGGTCTGGGAGAGCCCCAAGAAGTAGGCGAGCTCGAGCACCTCTCGCTGCTCCTGGGGCAAGCCCTCCACGGCCCGGCGGACCGCCTGCGCACGCATGGCCTCATCGGCCAGCTGCCAGGTGTCGCACAGTCCGGCCAGGTCGTCTGCCAGCTGGCCATCGCGCGCCTCCTTGGAGGCGGAGTGGCGCAGCCGGTCGATGGCCCGGGAGCGGACGATGGTGCAGATCCAGCTGCGGGCACTGGCCCGGTCCGGAACATGGTTAGCCGCCTGCCGCCAGAGGGTGAGGAAGGTGTCCTGGACCACCTCCTCGGCAGCGGCCCGATCACGAACCATCCTCAGCGCCAGCCCAAAGGCGAGGGAAGCGTGCCGGTCGTACAGCTCTCCCAGGGCGTCCTCGTCACGCGCGCGCAGCCGCCACATCAACTGGGCATCCGTGTCCCGAAGCTCATCCTCGGCCAAGTCCCCTTCAGCTTGCGCTATCGCCATCCCCTCCTGGGTACGCGAACCGGCCGGATTCGGATCACCGGCCGCCCCTGGAGCCAAGTCGAAGTGATCCGCCGCGGCCCCCGCTGCGTATCCCCCTCCAGCAGACCTCGGGCGGAGCTGCCTGAGGTGATCACCGGATGGGGTGCCGAGCACCCAGGAGGAACGTGCAGCGATGTCGATGCGAGAGATGCTAGGCCAGCGGCCGCGGATGTTCGGGGTGCTGGTGGCGGCGGCGACCTTCGGGATTTCCGCGCTTTTCGTCGGTGGAACGGCATTGGCAGCCGGGGGCGGCCCCTCGGGAACTCTGCCAGTCTCCCAGGCCACCACCGCCGCCTACGTCAACGGGACGACTGTTCAGATCCAGTACCCCCAGGAGTTCTACTGCGGGGCCGCTGGCTCCTACCAGCCGGTTTCCAGCAGTGGCTGCGAGGTCGGCGCCGCGGCCACGTCAGGGCCAGACGGGCAGAGCATCACCGGGATGCAGACCCTGTACGTAATCGTGCCCCTGTTCGCCAATCCCATGCCCGCGCCTCAGTGCCCCACCGTGGGCGAGTGCGTGAACCACCCCACCACCCTGGACCTCTCCCAGGTCTTCGGCTCTGGGTACGGGGACATCCCCCTGCCGGCCCACAGCCACATCCTCGACGGGACCGGCGGCGGCTGGTGGAAGATCGACGTGGTCGCGGTCCCCAACGAGGGCGCCTGGACCCAGCTGACGTCGGGTGCCAGCCTCTCCACGCTCACAGCGATGCAGGCTCAGGGAGAGGTCAGCTCGACCATCCCATCCAACCTGTTCCTGTTCTTCAATGTCGTCGGCCACTGACCTGGTGCTGGGGGGCGGCCGCAGCCGCCCCCTGGCCCTCGCCGCCGCCCCCTGGTTGGCGGCGGGCGCGGGAGCCGCCACGGTTGTGGTCGGCGCCCTCCTGCCGTGGGTGAGCCTCTTCCGCGGGCTCACCACGGTGAGCGGCCTCGGGGCGGACGGCTTCTTCCTGATCGGGCTGGCACTGGGGACCATGCTGCTCCTGGCCTGGTCTGGGCGCCTCGGCCGACCGGCGTCCGTCCGTCGGTTGGCGGCGGTGCTGGCGACAGCCATAGTGGCCGTCAGTGTCTTCGACTGGTGGCGGATAGTTCACTTCGTCGCTGACCCGGGCCCGGTCGCCCCCCTGGCGGTGCCCTCAGCGGGACCAGGGCCGCTGGTGGCCGCCGGCGGTGGGCTGTTGCTGCTCGCGGCGATCCTGACGACTCGGCCGGTCGCCGTACGGCTCCCGCGAGGCACCTGGCCGCGGGTGGTGCTGGCCGGTTTGCTGGGAGTGGCGGCCTGGATCCATTTCGACATCGTCGGCGAGCACCTGGGGCAGACGGTGCTTCTGGGGCTCGGGACCCTTGGTTTCGGCGTGGCCCAGGCTGCGCTGGCGATGCTCCTGGTGGTCTCGCCCAAGAGGTGGGCTCTGGACCTGGTAGTGGCGGTCGACGCCGCCCTCGTCTTCTTCTATGCCTTCAACGTCCTGGTCGGGCTGCCTTTTGCCAAGGCCGAGCCCTTCAGCCCGGGGCTCCTGCTGGGGCAGGGCGAGGCGGTGGGGCTCCGGGGAGCGGTCGCCCTGATCTGCGAGATCTCCGCGATGGGCACCGCGATCTGGCTCAGGGGAGCCAGCCTGCGGTGGCCGGAGGGGCAGCGATCCCAGGGAGCCGGGTCCTGAGCCAGCGGTAGGTCAGGTGTTCCAGGCCGGGCCGCCCCATCGTCATCGTGCAAAGTCAGGGTGGCGAGATGGGCACCCGGGTGCAGGCGGCTATCTGCTCCGCCTGCTCCGCCACCAGACCCTGACTCAGGCGGAGCAGCTCCAGAACCCTCTGGTCCCGGACCGAGTAGAAGGCGGAGCGCCCCTCACGGCGGACGGCCAGCAGACCGCAGGTCACCAGGCAGGCGAGGTGGGAGGCCACCCGCCCCTGGGAGAGCTGCACGTGATGGACGCACTCGGTGCCCTGACGCTCCCCCTTGGCGCAGAACTCCAGGAGCGCCAGCCGGGTAGGATCGCCGAGGGCGCGGAAGAACTTCGCGACCAGCTGCCTACCCATGGGGTCCTTGGGGATCAGCCCCAGGAGGGGCAGGTCGGGTGCCTCCGCCGGGGGCGGGTTCAGCCCGCGCAGCACGAGAGCCTCCCCACATCCCGGGTGAAGGTCTGGGCGGCCAGCTTGAGGCTCTCCGCCATCGTGAGGTAGGGATGGAGGGTGGCCGCCAGCTCGGAGGTCGGGATCCCGTGACGGATGGCGATTACGGCCGCGGCGATCACATCCCCCGCTCCCTCTGCGAGTACCGTCGCCCCCACCAGCCGCCCACTGCCGGCCTCCGCCACCAGCTTCACCAGTCCTCGGGTGTCCCGGTCGACCAGCGCCCGGGGGACGGCGTCAAGGGGCATGACGGTGGTCACGACCTCCAGCCCCTCCTCCCGAGCCCGGGCCTCGGTCAGGCCGGCCGAGGCCAGCTGCGGCGAGGTGAAGGTGACCCGAGGCAGACCCAGCAGGTCGACCTCGTGGTCGTCGCCCAGGAGCGCGTTCCCCACCGCGAGCTGGCCCTCATAGGCGGCGACGTAGACGAACTGAGGTCCGCCGGTCACATCCCCAGCCGCGAACACGCGAGGGTTGGAGGTGCGCAGGTGGGGGTCGCCCACGACGGCGCCCCGCCGGTCCACCTCCACCCCGGCGAGCTCCAGCCCCAACCCACCGGTGTTGGGCGAGCGGCCGACAGCGACCAGCAGCTGGTCCACCTCCACCGTCTCCTCCCCGGCAGCCGAGCGGACCGTCAGCACCCGCCCTGAGGTTCCCGCCACCACCTCCACGACCTCCGCCGGAGCCAGCACGCGGGCGCCCTCCTCCCGCAGAAGCTCCGCGAGCCGGGTCGCTGCCTCCGGCTCCTCCAGGGGCGCGACCCGCGCCGCCGCCTCGATGAAGGTCACCTCGGCTCCGAGGTGCAGGAAGAGTTGACCGAGCTCCAGCCCGGTCGCCGACGAGCCGATAACAGCCAGCCGGGCGGGAACCGCGGTGAGCTGCAGGGCGGTCGTGGAGGTGAGGAAACCCGCCGCCTCAAGGCCCTCGATCTGGGGCACGGTTGGGGAGGCTCCCGTGGCGACCAGGAAGGACCGGGCCGTGAGCCTCCGATCGGCCACCTGGAGCTCCTCCGGGCCCACGAAGTGGCCGTGACCGGAGATCACCTCGAAGCCGTATTCGGCGACCAGGCCCTGGTACTTCGCGGAGCGAAGCTCGGCGACCAGCTCGTCCTTCTGGGCAACCATGGCCTTTAGATCCGGGACCGCGGCCGCAGCGGGCACGCCGGCGAAGGGGTGGTGGCCGGCGGCCCACAGGGCCCCGGTGGCCGAGAGCAGAGCCTTGGAGGGAACGCAACCCACGTTGACGCAGGTGCCCCCAAAGGTCCCCTCCTCCACCATGCCCACGCGCAGCCCCGCCTCCACAGCCCGGATGGCGGCGGCGAAGGCCGCGGACCCCGAGCCCACCACGAGCAGGTCGAAGTCCGTCCCCACAGCCGTCGGGGCAGCCGCTTCGCCCGTGCGCACCAGGGCCCCCGGTCGGTAGCCGGCGGCCTCGGCCGCGGCCCGGAGCTGTTGCTCCAGGACGCCCTCGGGGAGCGAGAAGCGGGCTCGCCCGGCTCTCCAGTCCACGGCGACACAGCGCGCTCCGGCCCTGGTGAGGGCCTCGGCAACGCGGAGAGCGCAGTCGTCGCAGGTCATGCCCGCTACCTCCAGGGTGAACCTCGGATCGGCACTCCGGCTCATGGGGCGACCTCGCAGTTGGTATAGATTCGGATAAGCGGATAATACTACGCCAGATCCGGGTCGAGGCGGCATCGATCCGGCAGGCGGCCTAGGATGTGCCCGTGGACCGGATCCCTGCCCGGCTGGACCAGGCTCTCCTGGAGAGGTTTCGCCAGGCGGTGGGCTGTGGCTGGGTGCTGACGGATCCCGACCAGCTGCGCACCTATGAGTGCGACGGCCTTACCGGTTGGCGGGCCGTGCCCCTCGCCGTGGTCCTCCCCTCCAGAACGGAAGAGGTGGTCCAGGTGGTGCGGATCTGCCACGAGAACGGGATCCCCTTCGTGGCCCGGGGCAGTGGTACCGGGCTTTCCGGGGGAGCCCTGCCCGTCGAGGATGGGATCGTGATCGGCCTCAGTCGAATGCGAGAGGTGCTCCGGCTGGACCCCGACAACGAGCGGGTGGTGGTCCAGCCCGGAGTGCCCAATCTCGAGGTCAGCCGGGTGGTGGCTCCGTTCGGCTACCTGTACGCCCCAGACCCCTCCAGCCAGCGGGTCTGCAGCATCGGGGGCAACGTGGCGGAGAACTCCGGCGGCGCCCACTGTCTCAAGTACGGATTCACCACCAACCACGTCGTGGCCGTCACCCTGGTCACCCCCGAGGGCGAGGTCGCCCACCTGGGCTCGGCCGTGCCCGACAGCCCGGGCTACGACCTTCTCGGGGTGGTGGTGGGAAGCGAGGGCACCCTGGGGATCGTGACCGAGGTCACCCTCCGGGTGGTGCCCATCCCCCCGCGGGTCCAGACCCTGCTGGCCGCCTTCCCCTCGACGGACGCCGCCGGGGAGGCGGTCGCCCAGATCATCGCCGCGGGCGTCCTGCCCGCCGCCATCGAGATGATGGACAGGGCCACCATCGAGGCGGTGGAGTTCGCCATGCACGCCGGGTATCCGGACTGTGGGGCGGCCCTCCTGGTGGAGCTGGACGGGCCCGCCTCCGAGTGCCAGGCGCTCTTCGGTCAGGTGGTGGAGATCTGCCGCAGCTGCGGCTCGAGCGAGGTCAGGGTGGCGGAGGACGAGGCCCAGCGCGCCCTTCTCTGGAAGGGGCGGCGCGGCGCCTTTTCAGCCATGGGCCGAGTGAGCCCCGACTACTACGTCCAGGACGGCGTGGTGCCCCGCTCCCAGCTGGCCCGGGTGCTCTCGGGGATACGGGAGCTGGAGGTCCGCCACGGGTTGAAGGTGGCCAACGTGTTCCACGCCGGGGACGGCAACCTCCATCCCCTCATCCTCTACGACCGGCGCTCACCCGAGGGCCCCGAGCGGGCCAAGCGCCTCGCGGAGGACATCCTCTCTCTCTGTCTGGAGGCGGGGGGCTCCCTCACCGGCGAGCACGGGGTGGGCCGGGACAAGGTCTGCCAGATGCCCAAGCTCTTCTCACCCAGGGACCAGATGGTCATGCACCTGGTACGCCGGGCGTTCGACCCCGCCGGCACGGCCAACCCCGGCAAGGTGCTGCCCACGCCTCGCCTGTGCGGCGAGCATCCGGGCATCTACCGTCCCCATCCCCTGGAGCGGAGCGGAGCCTTGCAGCGGCTGTGACGGGCCTGGAGGCCGATCTCGAGGCGCTGGTTGGGGCGGACTCGATCCTGCCGGCGGCGGACGGCGCCGAGGGCGCGACGCCACCTTACACGGTGCGCCCGAAGAGCGCCGAGGCGCTGGCCGAGGTCTTGGCGCTCGCAGACTCGCGCCGACTCGCCGTGCTGGTACGCGGTGGCGGCAGCAAATCCGGTTGGGGACGCGCTCCTTCTCGATGCGATCTGGTCATCGAGACCACGGCGCTTAACCGCCTCCTGGAGCACGAGCCGGGGGACCTCACCTGCGTGGCGGAGGCGGGCCTCACCCTGGGTGGGCTGCAGCGCCTGGTGGGGAGCGCCCCCGGGCACCACCAGCAGCTCATGCTGGACCCGCCCCAGGGCGGCGGGGCCACCTTGGGCGGGCTGGTGGCGACCGCCGCTTCCGGACCACTCCGGGCCCGGTACGGGACTCCCCGAGACCTTCTGCTGGGCGCCCGGTTCGCCCTTGCCGACGGCACGCTGGCGCGCACCGGGGGCAAGGTGGTGAAGAACGTCGCCGGGTACGACCTGGACAAGCTGCTCACCGGGTCCCAGGGAACCCTGGCCGTGATCGTCGAGGTGGCGCTGCGCCTCCATCCGGTCGCGCCGGCCACCCGGTGGGTGGTGGCCGAGGGGCTGGACCCGCGGACAGCACAGGCGGCCCTGGTCGCGCTCCGCCGGGCCCCGGTGGTCCTCTCGATGGCCGAGCTACTCTGGCCGGAGGGCAAGATGCTGGTGCGCCTCGACGGGGCGGTGTCGGCCTGCGGGGAGCAGGCGGAGATAGTCCGGGCGCTGCTACCGGGAAGCCGGGTGGCCGGCGAGTCGGAGGCGGAGGAGCTGGCCAGGATGATCGAGATGCGGCCCTGGGACGGAGAGGGGCCGGTGCTGGGGGTCTCCGTCCCCCTGACCCGGATCGGGGAGCTGGTGACAGTGGCCGAGGCCGGGGGCCCGGTGGCCCAGCTCTCCCTGCGAGGCACCGTGGGCGCTGGTGAGGTCCGCCTGCGGGAAGGGGCGGACCTGGCCCAGTTGACAGCTCGGGTGACCGCCCTCGGCGGCTTTCTCGCCTGGCACCGGAGCCCGGGTCGGGATGCGCCGCCGCTCCGACCGGAGGACCCGGTGGCGGCCCGGCTGGCGCTGGCGGTCAAGCGGGCTCTGGACCCCCACCTGACCCTGGCCCCTGGTCGGGGGCCGGAATGAGCGCCCGGCCCCGTTCACTCCCGCCGCCCCCTCGGGGGAGACCCCGGCGCGCGGCGAGGCGCCTCGCCTTCGACTCCGGCCACCCCCCGGATCCGGAGCTGCTCTCGGACTGCGTCCACTGCGGCTTCTGCCTCCCCGCCTGCCCCACCTACCAGCTCTGGGGCGAGGAGATGGACTCGCCCCGGGGCCGGATCCTGCTCATGGATCTGGCGGCCAAGGGGGAGCGGCCGCTGACCGCGGAGATGGTGGCCCACTTCGACGCCTGTCTGGGCTGCCTGGCCTGCGTTCCGGCCTGTCCTTCCGGGGTTCGCTACGACCTGCTCCTCGAGAGCACGAGGCAGCAGGTGCAGCGGCGCTTCCGCCGGCCCCTGGGGCAGCGCGCCTGGCGCCGCTCACTCCTGACCGCGCTCCCCCACCCCGTGCTGCTGCGGCTGGGGGCGCTGGCGGCCTGGGGAGCGGGCCGCCTGGCGCCGAGCGGACCCCGGAGGCTCCCCGGAGGGCTCGGGGCCGCGGCGCGGCTCCTTCCACTCCCCCAGGACCCACGGCAGCTGCTCCGCCGGCTGCCGACCCCACGGCGACCGGAGAGCCGGGTGCGGATGCGGGTGGCCCTGCTGGGGGGATGCGTGCAGCGGGTGTCGTTCCCCGCGGTCAACGAGGCGACGGCGGTCGCCCTGGCGGCGGCGGGGGCGGAGGTTCAGGTGCCCCCCGGCCAGGGGTGCTGTGGAGCCTTGGAGTTCCATGCCGGGGAGAAGGGGCCGGGGCTGCGCCGGGCGCGCCGGCTGGTGGAGCTCTTCGACGACCCCCAAGTCGACCGGATCGCCGTCAACGCCGCGGGTTGCGGCGCTCTGATCAAGGAGCTGGGCCGACTCTTGGAGGGTGACGACCGGTTGGGCGCCGCCGCCGCTCGGGTGGCGGCCAAGGCCAGGGATGTCTCCGAGATCCTGGAGGAGCTGGGGCCGCCTCCCGTCCTCCACGAGCTGCCCCTGCGCGTCGCCTACCACGACGCCTGCCACCTGAGCCAGGCCCAGGGGGTCCGCTCCGCGCCCCGGCAGATACTGAAGTGGATCCCTGGCCTCAGTCTTCTCGAGCTGGCCGAGCCGGAGCTCTGCTGTGGCAGCGCCGGGACCTACAACCTGACAGCGCCGGCCGCCGCCGGCGACCTCGGACGGCGCAAGGCGGAGACCGTGCTGGCGGCGGCTCCCCAGGTGCTGGCGGCGGGAAACCCCGGGTGCCTGCTCCAGCTGCGCTCCGCCCTCTCAGAGCTGGGAGCCGAGCTGCCGATGGTGCATCCCGTCGAGCTGCTGGCGGCCTCCATCCTCGGCCGGGGACCCGGGGGACTCTCTCCCTCTCCCCCCGGGTGGTAACCCCCTCCGGGTGGCGGTAGGTATCTCGCTGGGCCGCCACCCGGGTGAGGGCCAAGCTGGGATCCGGCGGGTTGGACCAAGCCGGAGGTGGGCGACGATGTATGCAACAATGCCGCCGCGGCGGCTGGCGGTGCTGGTGATGGAGGCCAGGTCCCGGCGCCTCGACCCCGGCGGGCGCTCCGAGGCACGCCTCGCAGCCGGTGAAATGGAGCCGGAGAAGGCGCGGAATCTCGGGCGTCTCCTGGAAGGAGCGCGGGCCCGCGGGGCACTGGTGGTCTTCGTCCCCTATCACCAGTTGGAGCAGGGGTTCCCCGGCCTCGCCGAGGAGCCGCACACCGCCCCCCAGGGGCTCGTGGAGCGAAGCCCCGGTTGGCTGGAGCAGGTCCGGCACCGGCACCGGGTGGGGTACCGGGACGAGGGAGCCGTCTGCCTGGAGTGCGGGCGCGACTGGCCCTGCGACGCCGCCCTCGCGGCGGAGGAGGCGGTCCGGCTGGGAAGGCTGGTGGACGAGGTGCCCACCGGAGCCGCCGAGAGCTGGGTCGCCCGGCCTCACCCCGGGGACCTTGTGATCTCCGGATGCCGGACCATGGACCCCTTCCTCTCCACCGAGCTGGATGACCTTCTGCGCGCCCGTGGGGTGGACACCCTGGCCCTCAGCGGCTACCACACCAACTGGGGGTTGGAGTCCGCGGCGCGCTCCGCCTTCGACCGGGGCTACCGGGTACTGCTGGTCTCCGACTGCGCCGCAGCCGACAGCCCCGAGGCCCAGCGGCACTGCGAGGAGCGGGTCTTTCCCTTCCTGGGCGCGGTCGTGAACTCAGGCCAGCTGCTGCACTCCATCGACATGGTCCAGGAGCTGACCGGGTCCGCGGCCGGCTGAGGTCAGTCGCCCGGGACGCCTGTCACCGGGCGTGCCTCGGGTCGACGCTCTGCGGGCGCCCCCCCGTGAGGCACCGGGCAGGCGGTCGGCGCCGCGCCAGCCCCATGGTCCACCGGGCACGATCCGCCGGGTGTCGTGCCCTCGTCCCGGGGCCGCAGGCGGGCCACCGTGGGGGAAGCCTCCCGCGGGACGTAGCGGCCCCCGGGTCCGCCGGCGGCGTACTGCAGAAGCGCCTGGTCCACCGGGCCGGCCTCCCCCGCAGCCGCCTCGAATCCCGGCAGGTCTCCCGAGCCGGGGGCAGCTCCGTCCAGCGGGGTGCGGTGGGGCTGAGCGTTGGCAGCCCGGCCCAGCTCGGGGGCGATCAGGGGCTCCGCCACCTCCAGGGTCACGATGGCCAGCCGCCGGGTCCGGGCCACCTTCTCGACCTTGGCCTTGATCCGCCGGCGCAGATACCCGGCCGGCATCTCGTGGAGCAGTGTCCGCGCCTCCATCGACCACCCGATCTTGCGGTTGTCGAAGGTGAGTTCCTCAGTGACCTCTCCCTCGGCCAGCGCCGCCCGGGCGATTCCCTCCCGGTCCACCTTGGCGAAGAGATCGCTGGAACCCCCGCAGACCGGGCACTCCACCGGGAGCACCCCCCGGGCGGTGTATCCGCAATCCCGGCAGACGTGAACCTCGGTGTCATCGCCTGGGCGGGAGCTCGGCTCGATGCCGATGGCCGCCGAGGCCTCGGGGGGCAGGATGTCTCCGAGCGCGGCCACCACCAGGTTCTGGGAGATTATGGAATGGCCCCGCTCCATGGCCCAGCGCAGCACCGCGGTCCGGGACAGCCCCTGGGCGGAGCAGGGGATCCGCTCCAGCACCTCATTGGCCTCGGGGGTCCACACCACCTGGGCCTCGCCCCGGACGTCGATCGGGGGGACGTAGGTGCGCGACGAGAGAAGGACGCTGCAGGGCGCCAGCCTCAGAAGGTTCTCGCTGTTACCGCCGATGTCCATCCCCTGGTCGGAGTGGACCCCGATACGCCCCAGCACCAGTAGGCTGGCGTCCCGCTCACGCACGTAGCGCAGCACCTGCTCGAAGGCCTTCCCGTCCAGCAGGGTGATGGGCAGGTCGTAGCCCTCGGCTCGGGCGACCTCCTTGGCCACCTTGAGGTGGGAGGAGTAGATCATCGCCAACCCGGTGTCGATGATCTCCTCGTGGAGCGCCTCCTGCTCCTTGAAGCGGAAGACCTTGCTGGCTTCCTCGGAGAGCACCCCCACGATCCCGTTGAAGAGCACGTAGTGGAGGTAGGGGTCGTACACCGAGACCGCCTCCACCGGCAGATCGAGAAGTCTTCCGATCTCCAGCGCCGAGCGCAGCCCGGCGAAGGACTGGGGGGAGCCGTCCACGGCGACCACGATCGGCCCGGATAGCGGGTCCCGCCCCTCCCGGTGGCGGACCACCAGAGTGTCCCGATGGGCGCGGCGGACCACCCGGTCGACGCAGGTGCCGATCTGGGTCTCCTTGACCTGGCCCAGCCCGCACGCCCCCATGACCACCAGGTCGTACTGGTTCTGCTCGATGTCCTGTACCAGAACCTCCCAGTTCTTGCCGTCGAAGGTCTTGGGGGTGAACGGGACCCCCTCCTCCAGGCAGCGCCTCTGGGCGGCCTGGAGGTAGGAGTCGGAGATGAGGTTGAGTCCGGTGGTGATCAGGCTGTCGTGGATCTTGCGCTGGCGCTGGAGCTCCACCTCGTCCTGGTACTCGGCCGGCAGGGTGTACTCCATCTGCTTGAAGCGGTAGTCATGGAGCCGGGCCGCGTAGACATGGCTGCCGACCACCTCGGCAGAGCTGGCTCGAGCCAGCCGGATGGCCACCTCGGAGGCGGCGTCGGAGTGGTCGGAGTTGTCCAGCGGAAGATAGATCTGACGGTACATCCCTGGCCCGGGTGGAGCTGGCGCTGCCGGCTGATCGTAGCAAGCCGGCCCGCCTGCGGACGCGACCCTCTCTCAGCCGGTCTCCCGCAGAACCCACGCTCGCCCTCGGCGCACCTGCGCCGCGGCCCGGCGCAGCGCGGCGTCCGTGGCCCCCGGCCCTGGGGCCCCCGCCTGCTCCCGGGCGGCCAGGGACCTCCTGGGGTCCAGCAGCCCCGAGGGGTCCGCGGCAAACCCCATTTCCTGCCAGCTCTCCCGCAGCACCAGATCCAGCCTCCGCCCCTCACCCTCCGCCCGGCTCACCAGCCGGCCGACCAGCTCGTGGGCGCCGCGGAAGGGGACCCCTTCCTGCACCAGCCGCTCCGCCAGGTCGGTGGCCAGCAGCCGGGGATCGGTGGCCGCCTGGGCCATGCTTTCGCGGTTGAAGGACACCTCCGCCAGCAGCCCGGCCAAAGCCTCCAAGCTGGCCTCCACCGAGGCCACCGCGGGAAAGAGGTGGGCCTTGTCCTCCTGGAGGTCGCGGTTGTAGCTGAGCGGGAGCCCCTTCAGGACCAGCAGCAGCCCCACGAGCGCGGCCACCGGCCGCCCGGCCCTCCCCCGCACCAGCTCCAAGAGGTCAGGGTTCTTCTTCTGGGGCATGAGGCTGGACCCCGTCGCCCAGCGGTCCGGCAGCTCCAGGAAGTCGAACTCTGCGGTGCTCCAGAGGATCAGGTCCTCCGCCAGTCGCGAGAGGTGGACGGCGGTGAGGGCGCAGGCGAACAGGAGCTCGAGGGCAAAGTCTCGGTCCGAAACGGAGTCCAGGCTGTTGGCCGTCGGCGCTCGGAGCCCCAGCTCAAGGGCGGCCTCAAGGCGGCCCAGCGGCAGGGTCGAGCCGGCCAGGGCGCCGGCCCCCAAGGGGGAGAGTCCGGCCCGGCGGTGAAGCTCTCGGAGCCGCTCCCGGTCCCGCTCCAGCATCTCGAAATACGCCAGCAGATGGTGGGCCAAGGTCACCGGCTGAGCCCTCTGGAGGTGGGTGTAGCCGGGCATGAGGGTCGCCCGCTCGCGCCGGGCCCGGCGGAGCAGCACCTCCTCCAGCCCCAGCACCCCCTCGGCAAGCCGGACGGCCGCGGCTCTGGTCCAGAGCCGAAGGTCCAGGGCCACCTGGTCGTTGCGGCTCCGCCCGGTGTGCAGCCGCAGAGCGGGCTCGCCGATCAGCTCTGCCAACCGCCGCTCCACCGCCATGTGGATGTCCTCGTCCTCCGGTTGCGGCCGGAAGGCCCCCGAGCGCACCTCGCGGGCGACCTGCTCCAGCCCGGACAGCAGCTGCTGGTGATCCCGGGGCCGGATGAGTCCGGCCCGGGCCAGCCGACCGGCGTGGGCCACCGAACCCCGGATGTCGAACTCCGCCAGCCCCAGGTCTTCCTGGACGGACGTGGAGTACCGCTCCAGCACCGGGTCGGTCGGGCCCTGGAGCCGGCCGCTCCAGGCCTTGGGGTGGACGCGCCCTCCCGCCCTGGGCTCAGCTCCGGGAGGCACCGGGCTCCTCGGACCCTGGGGCGGTGGCGATCCCCCGCGGGGCCGACTGCAGAAGCGGGCGCGAGTCCTCCCAGAGGCGCCCCTGGACCTGGGCCTGGGTCCGCAGGGGGAGGCCGAAGATGGAGAGGAAGCCGGCGGCCGCCTGATGCTGGAAGCGGTCGTCCTGGCGCTCGTAGGTGGCCAGCTCGCGCCGGTACAGGGAGCTGGGGCTGCTACGGCCCAACAGCGTCAGCGCGCCCTGGCGGAGGCGCAGCCGCACCTCGCCGGTGACCAGCGGCTGGGTGCTGCCTACGAAGGCACCCAGGCTCTGCCGCAGGTGGGAGAACCAGAGGCCGTCATAGGTCAGCTGGGCCCACTCGTCCGCCACCAGCCTCTTGAAGCGCAGCACGTCCCGGGGCAGGGTGAGGGCCTCCAGCTGCCGGTGGGCCATGTCCAGCACCACCGCGGCCGGAGCCTCGTATATCTCCCGGGACTTGATCCCCACCAGGCGGTCCTCGACATGGTCGATCCGGCCCACCCCATGGGCGCCCCCCAAGCGGTTGAGCGCCTCCACCAGCTCCACACCGGGCAGCTCCTCGCCATCCAGGCGGGTGGGGATGCCGGCATCGAAGTGGATCTCGATCTCAGCTCCCTCCGGCGGAGCGGACTCCGGGGCCGAGGTCCACTCGTATGCGGACTCTGGCGGGGAGACCCAGGGGTCCTCCAGGACCCCCGTCTCCACACTGCGACCCCATAGGTTGGCGTCGATGCTGTAGGGGCTCTCCACGGTCGCCCGCACCTCCAGCCCGTGGGTGGCCGCATAGGCGATCTCCTCGCTCCGCCCCATGCTCCACTCGCGAAGGGGGGCCACCACCTGGAGCGCCGGGGCCAGCGCCCCCACGGCCACGTCGAAGCGGACCTGGTCGTTTCCCTTGGCGGTGCAGCCGTGGGCGACGGCGCTGGCCCCCACCTCCCGAGCCACCTCAACCAGGAGACGCGCGATCAGCGGGCGACCCAGGGCGGTCGCCAGTGGATACACCCCCTGATACAGCGCCCCCGCCTGTAGCGTGGGCCAGATGAAGTTGGAGACCAGGAGTTCCTTGGCGTCCACCACGTGCGCCGCCACGGCCCCGGCGGCCAGGGCCCGGCGCTGCAGCGCCTCGGTGTCCTCGGTCTCCCCCAGGTCCGCGGAGAGGGTTACGACCTCGAAGCCCTTCTCGTGGGTCAGCCAGTGCACCGCCACGGTGGTGTCCAGACCTCCGGAGAACGCCAGAACGCAGCGGGGCCGCTCGGTGGTCACAGTGTCATCCTCCTCTGGCCGGCGCAGGCGGTGACGGGACCGCGTTCTCCCGGCAGGCGTGGCGGAGCCGCTCGACCACCGTCTTGGCCTCCCGCGCCGAGCGCGCCTGGACGAAAATGGTGTCATCCCCGGCCACCGTGCCCGCCACCTGGGGCAGCCGGAGGGAGTCCACGGCCAGCGCCACCACCTGGGCGGCTCCGCTGGGGGTGTGCAGGATGACCATGGATCCGACGACGTCGATCTCCAGGAGCTGGAGGGCCAGGAGCTGCAGCAGCCGACCCTGAGGCTCGGGGTCGGCGGGGGCGAGGTAGCGCCGCCCCGAACCGGACGCGGCCCTCAGGACCCCGAGCTGGCGCAGGTCCCGGCTGATCGTGGTCTGGTCGGCGGCGATCCGCCGGCGGTGAAGTTCGTCCGCCAGCTCGCCCTGGGTGCGGACCGGGCGGGAGCGCAGGAGCTCCAGGATGGCCGACTGGCGCTCCCGCCGGGCCTCGGCGGAGGTCAACTGGCGGCCCCCGCGCGCTCCAGCGCCCCGGCCAGCCGCAGGACGGCCAGCTCGACCTCATCGTCCGAGATCAGCAGCGGTGGGGCGAGGCGGATCGTCCGATCCCCGATGGCGTTGACCAGCACCCCCTGGGCCAGCGCCTCCTGGACAACCTGGGGGGCGATCGGGAGGTCGAGGCCGACTCCGAGGAGCAGCCCCCTGCCGCGCACCTCGGACACCGGCAGACCCCTCTGGGCCAGCCCCAGGATCCCCTCCCGGAGCTGGTCCCCAGCGGTGGCCGCCCTCTCCCAGAGCCGGTCCCGGCGGATGACGTCGAAGACCGCGCCTCCGGCGGCGCAGGCGACGGGGTTGCCCCCGAAGGTGCTCCCGTGATCCCCGGGTTCCAGGACGTCGGCCCGTCTGGCCACCAGCACCGCTCCCAGAGGGAGCCCACCGCCCAGTCCCTTGGCCGCCGTCATGACGTCCGGAACCACGCCCGACGGCTGGTGGGCCCACCAGCTGCCACTGCGGGCCATCCCGGACTGGACCTCGTCCAGGATCAGGAGCGCCTCGTGGCGGTCGCAGAGCTCGCGCACCCCCTGGAGGTACTGGTCGCCGAGCGGGTGCACACCGCTCTCGCCCTGGATGGGCTCGGCCATCACCGCCACCACCGGCTGGCCCTCGTCCCGGAGCGCCGCCTCCAAGGCGCTGAGGTCACCGCGAGGCACCTGCAGGAAGCCCTGGGGAAGAGGTTGGAAGGGGTCGGAGTAGTGGGGGTTGCCGGTGGCCGCCAGCGTTCCCAGGGTGCGGCCGTGGAAGGCCCCCGCCAGGGTGACTATGGTGTGGGCCCCGCCGCGGTGCAGCTGACCCCACTTCCTGGCAATCTTGATCGCGGCCTCGTTGGCCTCGGCGCCGCTGTTGCAGAGGAAGACCCGGCCCGGGAAGGCGCTCTGGACCAGCCGAGCCGCCAGCTCCACCGGCTTCTCGGTGTGGTAGAGGTTGCTGGTGTGCACCAGCCGGTGGAGCTGCCGGCTGGCCGCCTCCACGACCTCGGGGTGGCAGTGTCCCAGGACGTTGACCGCGATCCCCCCCACCAGGTCCAGAAGCCGCTGGCCGTCCTCCGCCTCCACCCAGCAGCCCCGTCCCGACACCAGGGTGATGGGCAGCCGGCGATAGGTGTCGCAGAGCAGGGCACCTTCGCGCTCCCCCACCGCCGGCACCTCAGTCCCCCTCTGGGGGGTCGATCATGGTGCCCACCCCGGCCTCGGTGAGCAGCTCCAGAAGGATCGAGTGGGGCTCTCTTCCGTCGATGATGTGGACCGCCACCCCGGCCCGGGCCGCGCGGCAGCCGGCCTGGAGCTTGGGGATCATCCCCGAGCTCGCCGTGCCGTCCCTGAGCAGCTCTTCAGCCTCCCCCACCGGCAGCCGGCTGAGCAGCCGGCCCTCGCGATCGCGCACCCCCTCCACGTCCGTCAGGAGCAGCAGCTTGGCGGCTCCCAGCTCCTCGGCGAGGGCGGCCGCCACCCAGTCGGCATTGACGTTGTAGCTGCGCCCGTCGTAGCCCAGCCCGATCGAGGCCACCACCGGGATCATCCCCCGCTCCAGGATCCCCAGCAGCGGGTCGGCATTGACCTCCTGGACCTCCCCCACCAGCCCCAGGTCCTCCCCCCGGGGACCCAGCTGGCGGCGCACCAGGATGGTGGGCCCGTCCTCCCCGGAGAGCCCCATGGCCCGGCCCCCCAGGCGGTGGATGGCGGCCACCAGGTCCGGGGTGATCTTGCCGGTCAGGACCATCTTGGCCACCTCCATGGTGGGCTCGTCGGTGACCCGAAGGCCGGCCACGAACTGGGTGTCCAGCCCCAGCCGGTCCGAGAGCGCGGTGATCTCGCGCCCGCCTCCGTGCACCAGAACCGGGCGCAGCCCAACGAAGCGCAGCAGGACGAGGTCCTGCAGGACCGCGTCGCGGGCCGCGGCCTCCTCCATCGCCGCCCCCCCCACCTTGACCACCAGGGTGCGGCCGTGGAAGCGCTGGATGTAGGGCAGCGCCTCCACCAGAACCTGGGCGCGCAGGCTGTCGGGGATGACCGGGGTGAGCTCAGGTTGAGTAGTCGGCATTTATCCTCACGTAGTCGGCGCTGAGGTCGCACCCCAGGGCGCTCGCCCCGGCCTCCCCCACGCCCAGGTTGACCTCGATCACGACCCGCGCGGCCAGAAGCCGGCGGGCCACCCGTTCCACAGCTCCCGGCACCACCTGTCCCCGGGCGAACAGCTCCTCGCCCTGCATCGACAGCCGGCACCGGTCCAGGGCGAGCTCCGCGCCTGAGCGCCCCACCGCCGCCAGCACCCGCCCCCAGTTGGGGTCACCGCCGTGGACGGCGGCCTTCACCAGCGGGGAGCTGCTGACGCAGCGGGCGGCCAGGAGAGCCTCGCCGGGGCTGGCGGCGCCCGAGACCCGCACTTCGAACACCCTGGTGGCCCCCTCCCCGTCCGCGACCACCTGCTCGGCCAGGGAGCCCAGGACCGCGTCCAGCGCCTCCTCGAACTCCGTCCACCCGGCAGCCCCCGGCGTGAGGGCGGGGGAGCCGGCCGCGCCGTTGGCGAGGAGGAGGCAGCTGTCGTTGGTGCTGGTGTCACCGTCCACGCTGATGCGGTTGAAGGTGCGCCGCACCACCCGACCGAGCAGCTCCTGCAGGGCCGGGGCCGGGACCGCGGCGTCCGTGGTCAGGAACGCCAGCAGGGTCGCCATGTCCGGATGGATCATCCCCGAGCCCTTGGCCATCCCCCCGAGGTGGTGGGGGACTCCGAAGGCCAAGAACTCCACGCCGGCCTCCTTGGACCTGGTGTCGGTGGTCATGATGGCCCGGGCCGCGTCCGCCCCCCGCCCCGCGCCCAGGTCGGCGGCGGCGCGGGAGATCGCGGGAACGATGCGCTCCATGGGCATGGGCCGGCCGATCACCCCGGTGGAGGCGACCAGGACCTCGTGGGGGGCGCAGTCCACGCTGTCGCCCGCGGCCTGGGCCATGCGCAGGGCGTCCCCCAGGCCCCGCGACCCCGTCGCGGCATTGGCATTCCCGCTGTTCACCACCACGGCCCGGGCCGTCCCCCGGCGCAGGTGCAGCTGGCTCACCACGACCGGGGCCGCCTTGACCCGGTTCTGGGTGAAGACGCCCGCGGCCGTGGCCACCCGGTCGGAGACCAGCAGGGCCACGTCGGGCCGGCCCAGGCTCCCGTCCCGGACGCCCGCCGTGGCCACCCCGGCGCTGAAGCCGGCGGCCATGGTCACCCCCTCAATGGGACGGGTCGCCGGCTCGCTCACGGCCATTGCGGCGCCCGGCCGATGCCGGCCGCGGGGTCCAGCCCGAGGCGCCAGTTGAGGGCCTGGACCGCCTGCCAGGCGGCGCCCCGCCCGAGGTTGTCCAGGACCGCCTCGACCACCAGATGGGACCCCTGGGCGTCCAGGTGGATGAAGGTGTGGTTGGTCCGGCTCGCGAGCTTGGTGGGGACCGGGGCCTGCACCAGGTGCACAAAGGGGCTTGCAGCGTACTCCCGCTGGTATTCCTCTCTCACGCGCTCCAGGGCCGGCACCCCCTCCCAGCGCAGATAGCAGGTGACGCAGATGCCCCTGGTCATCGGCACCAGGTGGGGCACGAAGGTGACCTCGACCGCGGAGCGTGAGAACTCCGAGAGCGCCTGCTGGATCTCCGGCTGGTGGCGGTGTCCGGGCACCGAGTAGGGGAGCACCGCCTCGTCCAGCTCGGAGAAGAGGTAGGAGGACCCGGCCGCGCGCCCGGCCCCGCTGATCCCGGTCTTGCCATCCACCACCACCGAGGGCTGCACCAGCCGGGAGCGGAGGGCCGGGGCGGTGGCCAGGATGGCGGCGGTGGCGAAGCACCCCGGAAGGGCGAGGATGCGTCCCTCACGGGAGCCCAACCCCAGCTCGGGGACGGTGAGCTGCGCCTCCCGCAGCAGCTCCGGAGCGGGGTGCGTCCGGCCATACCACGTGGGGTACAGCTCCGGAGCCCGGAGGCGGAAGTCCGCCGAGACGTCGATCACCAACGCGCCGCTCTCCAGCCAGGCGCCGGCCTGGGCAGCCGCCTCGAGAGCGGACTGGGCCGAGATCACAACCTCCAGGCTGGTGGAATCCAGATCCTCGGTGAGCTCCAGATCGCAGCTGGAGCCCAAGCACGCCTCCCGGTGGACTCGGCCCGCCTGGCTCCGCGAGCTGACCTGCGTGAGCTGCGCCGAGGGGTGCTCCAGAAGCAGGCTGACCACCTCTGCACCCGCATATCCCGTGGCTCCAGCCACCCCGACCCGGGGCGTGCCCGCCGGCTGCTCCATTACGGGAGTATTGCATATTTATGCAAGAGGCCGCATGATGAGGCGAAACCGGTGATAATTCACCCGTGCTCAGGAGGGGCCGGCTGCGCCCGCCGCGGGTGCGCCAGCTCTGGGCTGCGGACCGCGATGAGGTCGAGGCCTGCCTCGCTCAGAGCCCCTTGGAGAACGTCTTCCTGCGGAGCGAGGTGCGCCGGGGAGCCCTCCGCGACGGCGCCCTCTTGGGGGTCCAGCGGTCGGGCGACCGCCGGGTGAGAGGAGTCGCCCTGAGAGGACCGCTGCTGGTGCCCTGGGCGCGGGAGGTGCCCGACCTCAGCGCCCTGGCCGAGGCTCTCCGCCCGACTCTGCGCCGGGTCCAACTGATCGTGGGCCCGAGGGACCAGGTGGAGCGTCTACAACGGTTCTGGGAGGGAGACCTCCGCCCGATCCGCCTGCTGCGGGCCGAGCAGCCTCATTACTCGCTCACCGCGGGGCAGCTGCGAGCGGTGCCCGGACCCCGCGCCCCTCTGCGCCTGGCGCGAATCCAGGACCTGGAGCTGGTCGCCCGGGCCGGGGCGGCCATGCACCGGGAGGAGATGGGCTTCAATCCCCTGGAGCTCGACCCGGTCGGCTGGAGGGAACGGGTGGTGACCGCGATCCGGCGCGGCTGGATCCACCTGTGGGAGGAGGACGGGAGAATCGTCTTCAAGGCGGAGTGCTCGGCGGTGACCCCCGAGGCGGTCCAGATCCAGGGCGTGTGGACCGACCCCCAGCTGCGGGGCCAGGGCCGCGGGACCGCCGGGATGGCGGAGGTCTGCCGGCAGCTCCTCCCCAGCACCGGCGCCGTGACCCTGTTCGTCAACGACTTCAACCTGCCCGCCATCCGGGTGTACGAGAAGGTCGGCTTCACCCGCATCGGGACCATGCGCTCGGTCCTCTTCTGAGCCCGGGCTGCCCGGGGATGGTCTTCAGCCGCCCTCCGCCAGTGCCGCGGCAGGGCGCCGACGGCGGGCCAGCGCCGGCCCACTCACCATCAGCACGACTCCCACCGTGATCATCGCCGCAGCCACCACCGTTCCCAGGGTGAGTCCCTGGCCCAGGATGACCCACCCGAGGACGATCGCCACCAGGGGGTTGACATAGGCGTAGGTGGCGACCGTGGTGGTGGGGAGGCTGGCGAGGGCGAACACGAAGCAGGAGTAGCCGAGCAGCGACCCTCCGACCACGAGCCAGGCGAAGGCCAAGAGCGTCGATGGTCCCACCTGCTGGAGGTGGAACTGATGCAGCTCGCCGGTGGCCGCCCCCAGGACCACGAGGCCCAGCCCACCGGCCAGCATCTCCAGCGCTGAGGCCTGGAGGAGGCTGCGAGGGAGGGGCGCGGACCGGGAGTACAGCGATCCGGCGGCCCAGAGGAGTGAGGAGAGGAGCAGCGCCACTGCGAAGACCGGCTGGAGACGGCCGCCTGAACCAGGTCCGGCCAGCAGCGCGACCCCGGCCAGACCCACCGCCACCCCGGCCCAGCCCAGAACCCCTGGCCTTGCCGCACGGGTCAGCACCACCCCCAGGACGGCCATCCAGAGGGGCACGGTGGCGATCATGAGCGCTGCCATCCCCGAGGGAACCTTTAGCTCCGCCCAGCTGACAAGGCCGTTGGCGCCGAGCAGCAGGAGTGCCCCGACAATCGCCGCCGCCCGAACTTCTCGAAGGCTGGGCCGGTGGTGACCGGAGGCACTCCGCACTGCCACCAGGTGAAGGATTGCTCCGGCGACCAAGAAGCGGCTGCCGGCCATGAGGAAGGGTGGAACCCCGCGCACCGCCACCTGGATGGCGGTGAAGGTGGAGCCCCACATGAAGTAGACCACCACCAGCGCCGCCCAGGCGAGCAGCCAGCGAGAACCGCGGAATTTGGTGAACATCTGTAAGCGCCGACTCCTGGCGTCCTAAGCAACCAAGCTGATTCTAGCGCCTTGACTTCGAAACTTGTGGCACAATCCAGACGATGGACGACATCGACAGGCGCATCCTCAGCCTGCTCTCCCTGAGGGGCCGGATGACGCTGGCAGGTCTGGGCGAGGCCGTGGGGCTCTCGGGTCCAGCGGTCCACGACCGGGTGCACCGCCTGGAGGACAGTGGTGTGATCCGGGGATATGCCGCGTTGCTGGACCCCGACCGAGTGGGCCTGGGGACGGCGGCGATGGTCTCGATCACCCTGGGAGGGGACCCGGATGCCCGGTCGGAGCTGGAAAGGCGGCTGGCCGAGGACCCTCGGGTCCTGGAACTGCACGAGGTCGCCGGCGACGACTGCTACGTTGCCAAGGTGCGGGTGAGCTCACCCAAGGCTCTCGCGGTGCTGCTGGCCGAGCTCCGGCTGGACTTCCCCGGGCTAACCACCCGTTCGATGATGGTCCTGCGGACGTGTTTCGAAAAGCCGCTTGGGCCAGGTGCTGAGGGCGGAGGCGACGCGGCCGGCTGAGGCTGGATCCGATCCCCCCGGAGTGGGCGGCCGGCGGCAAGCGGGCTGGGTCTTCGCCCTGCGCCGGTCGACCGCCAGCGGAGGTGTTTCGAGAAGAGGGCCAGAGGTGGAGCCGGGAGCAGGATTCCGGCCACCACCCGGCGCCGTCTCGCCGGGGTCGCCGCGTTGGCCAGACGGGGCCGCACGACCGCGGCCAGCTCTTCCTGGAAGTTGGCCAGCTCCTCATCGGAGAGCCACAGAGCCCCCATGCGGACGCCGGCCCGGTCCCGGACCGGGTCGGTGGGCCCGGCGGCGAGATAGCTCTCGGCCTCGGCCAGCAGCCCCGCCAGGAAGACCATGAAGGCCTCGCGGAGTTCATCAGGGGTCATGGCGGCCAGGGCGGCAGGGGCTCCCAGTGCCGCTTCGGCGCGGAGGACATTGGTGCGTTCGACGGCCCCTCGCACCCGGCGCTCCGAAACCACCCGCAGCACCCCGGCCTCGGCCAGCCGCGCCACGTGTCGGTACGGACTCCCGAGGGGGACGTCCTCGAGCTCGCCGGCAATCTGCGAAGTCGTCAGCACTCGGTCCCCGAGGAACGCCTGGACGACTCGGAGCCGGACAGGGTGGAAGAGCAGGTCCGCGCTGGTCACGGCCGGGAGTCTCGCCAACCTATGCCGTAGGTGTTCCTGTTTCTGGGATTGACCATGCGGCTGGGACCGCCGGCGGCCCGAGCCAAGCGCCTATCCCGTTCCCTCAGAACTCGTCCTCATCCTCCTCCAGGTCGTCGTCGTCGACCACCGGCTCGTCGACCTCGTCCCCGTCCTCGAACTCACCGAAGCCCTCATCCAGCTCGGTGCGGACGGGTGCCGTCCCCACCAGGTCCTGATCGTCGTCCTCCAGCTGGAGCGGCTCGGAGTCCCGCGAAAGCAGCGCCTCCTTGGCGTAGGGTCGATACTCGGCTTCCCGCCCCTTGCGGACGGGGAATGCCACCGTTCCCACTGCCTCCGGGGACTGGTGCACTTCGCGGATGAGCAGGTTGACGGCCCCGCCCTCCAGCCTCACCACCCCGGCCTGATACCGGTTCCCCAGGGAGACGAGGTGGCGTACCCGCTGGGCCAGACGCGGCTCCAGGGCCCCCAGGGAGACTCCCCGGAGGGTCCTGGCGACCACTTCGCCGTCTCCCAACTCCAGGTCCACACGGTCCCCGGCGGCGACCTGGGCGGGGTCCACCCGGGCCGACGGCGAAAGGCGGGTCATGGTGGTCTTGCCCGGCTCCTCGGTGAAGAAGCGCGGGGGCAGAGAGGCCTCCCCGGGCACGGCGGAGGCTCGGCCCTCCATCAGCTCGTCCAGCTTGGAAAGCTGGCGCTTGGCGATCTGATTCAGAGGATTGAGGGCCAGAGCCCGCCGGTAAGCCTCCCCTGCCTCATCGAACCGGGCCGTCTCCATCAGGGCCTTGCCCAGGCGATTGGCGGTCTCCTCGTCCTCGCCAAACCGCTCTTGGATCTCCAGGTTGGCACTCACCGCCTCTTCCCAGCGGGCCGAAAGGGCCATCTGGACTGCATCCTGCACCAGTTCCAGCTTGCTCCGGGCGTGGTCGCCTACGTCGGACACTGCACTGCCTCCTGCAAACTAGTCGGAAGTGGGGTTCCGGGAGCGGGGGTGGCCACTTGGCGCGCTCCGCGCCCAATTCGGCCGCGCGTCCCCCACCCGCCGGGGCCGCCATATGATAGCGGCAGCGCGCACCCATTTCGGCCGCTGACACGGCCGGGCGCCGCAGGGTCCCTCTGCCATGTCCTCGAACCACCACCCCACCCCCGAGCCCCAGGTCTTCGCCGTGGCGAACCAGAAGGGCGGGGTGGGGAAGACCACCACCGCGGTCAACCTGGGGGCGGCGCTCTCCGAGCGCGGGGCCCGGGTGCTCTGCGTCGACCTCGACCCCCAGGGCCACCTCACTGTCAACATGGGAGTGGCCAAGCCGGATGACCTTCGCCTCACGGTCTACGACGTGCTCTGCGAGCACAACGTCACCGCCGCCGACGTCAGGCTCTACTCACCCGGTGTGGGCGTCGACTTCCTGCCCGCCAACGTGGAGCTGGCGGGCGCCGAGCTCCAGCTGGTGACGGAGATCGGCCGAGAGTCGGTGCTGCGCGAGAAGCTGCATCCCCTCCGCCACGAGTACGACTTCATGATCATCGACTGTCCACCGTCTTTGGGCTTGCTGTCCATCAACGCCCTGGTGGCGGCCACCGAGGTGATCATCCCGCTGCAGTGCGAGTACTTCGGTATGAAGGGGATGGAGCAGCTGCAGCGGACCATCGACCGGGTGCGCACCAAACTGAACCCCCGGCTGCGCATCCACGGGATTCTCCCCACCATCCACAAGGGGCGGACGGTCCACGCCAACGAGGTGCTGCGGGACGTCACCGAGCACTTCAGGGAGCTGGTGTACCCCTTCCAGGTCGGGGACAGCATCCGCTTCGCGGAGTGCCCGTTGGCGGGGCAGTCAATCCTCCAGTACGCCAAGGACTCGGACGGGGCCGCGGCCTACCGCAGCCTGGCCGAGCATGTGATGGCCGAGACCCAGGAGAGGCAGTGAGATGGCGTTCAAGCGCGCCAGTCTGAGCGGCTCAGCCCAGCTCTTCCAGCCCACCAGGGTGCCGCCGCGGGAGACACCGGAGGACCCCGTGGACGCCGCCACCGCGATGGGCCCGGAGGAGTATCCGGTTCCCCTGGTCACCGAGGCCGTCCCGGACGTGGTGCCCCAGGGCCACCTCTACCGCCTCACCGACGAGGAGGTGGAGACACTGGTCGCGGCGCTTCAGCACGCCAAGTTCCCGCACTCCTATCAGCGGCTGCCCAAGCCGCCGCTGGAGGAGTTCGAGCAGCTGGAGGCGCTCCGGCAGAAGCTGGTGGACCAGCGGGGACAACGCCTCTGAGCACGGAGCCGGCCCGGCCCCGCCTCAAGATCGCCCGGGTCCGGGTCACCGGCACCCAGGATTCGAATTGCTACGTCGTCGCCTGCGCCCGCAGCCGTCAGGCCGTTGTGATCGACCCCGGCGCCGAGGCGGAGAAGGTGGTCGCGCAGTGCCAGGGGCTGGAGGTGGCGCACATCGTGCTCACCCACGGCCATCGAAACCATGCCGGGGCCAAGGACCAAGTCCGGGAGGCGGTGGGCGGGGTCACCGCCATGAGCCTTCTGGACGCCACGGGCTATCTGCGCTCGGCGGAGCGCTACCTGCAGGACGGGGACCGGCTCCCCTTCGGGGACTTCGAGCTGGAGGTCCTCGCCACCCCCGGGCACAGCCCCGGCAGCCTCTGCTTCAAGGTGGGGAACCACCTCTTCACCGGCGACACGCTGCGCCAGGGCGACATCGGCCCCACCAACCTTCCCGACCAGGACCTCGCTCGCCATCTGACCTCGGTACTGTCCCGGCTCCTCACCCTTCCCGAGAACACGGTGGTCTACCCCGGACACGGCGCCACGACCACGGTGGGCCAGGAGCGCGTCTCCAACGTGGCGGTGGAGATGCTGCGCCGGGCCCGATGATAGGCCTCGAAGCCAGCTCCTACACTAGCCGGATGGTGGTGGGAAGCCTCCAGCTCACACTGCACCTGCCGCTCAGTCACTCGCTGAAGGCCAAGCGGCAGGTGGTGGGGTCGCTGACCGCCCGTTTGCGGAGGGCATTCAATGTGGCGGTGGCGGAGGTGGACCAGCTGGACAGCTGGCAGCTCGCGGTGATCGGGGTCAGCTGCGTGAGCAACGACCGCAAGGTGGCGGACCGCCTCCTGCAGCAGGTGGCAGACTGGGTGGCCGAGGACGCCGGGGGCGGCGAGGCCATCCTCACCCGCCAAGATATCGAGGTGATCAGCGTATGAGCCCACTGGTGGCGGTCATCAAGATCAGCATCGACCCTGTCTTCCACCTCGGGCCTCTCACCATCCACTGGTACGGGGTGGGCTACGCGGTGGCCATCCTGGTGGGCCTCCAGGTGGCCCTCCCGTACGCCGAGCGGCACGGGATCCCTAGGGGCAAGGCGAGCTGGATCGCCTTCTGGGCGGTGGTGGCCGGGCTGGTGGGGGGGCGGCTGTTCTACGACCTGCAATCGGGGGCGCTGTACTACCTCACCCATCCGGCCCAGATCTTCGCCTTCTGGAACGGGGGCATGGCGTTCTTCGGGGCCATCTTCCTGGCCGCCATCACCATGCTCTTCCTGGCCTGGCGGGAGAAGCTCAACTACTGGGTGCTGCTGGACGCCGCCGCTTTGTTCGCCGCTGTGGGCCAGCCCATTGGGCGAATCGGCAACATCATCAACGGGGACATCCTGGGCTACCCGTCCAACCTCCCCTGGGCCACCGAGTACACCAATCCCCACGCCTTTGCCCCCCGGCTTGGTGTCGCCTACCAGCCGGCGGCAGCCTATGAGGCCCTGGTCATCCTGCTGGTCCTGGGACTCCTGGTCTACATGCGTCACCGGGGGGTGCCGGACGGCTGGGTGGGGATCACCTACCTCATCCTCTATCCCATAACCCAGATCGGCATCTTCTTCCTCCGCGACCCGGTCAACGTCCCCATCATCGCCTTCGGGCTGAAGCAGGCCCAGCTCACCTCGATCGGGGTCCTGGTGCTGGGGATCCCGCCCCTCATCTACGCCTGGCGGCGCACCAACCGGCCCCGGGCCGAGGCGGCGTCCCCGGTGGTGGAGCCGCCGCCGGCGTGACCCCCCCGACCTCGGGGCCGGAGGATCCCGGACTCGAGGCCTTCGAGGCCACACTCCCCTTCCGGCTCGACCCCTTCCAGCGCCAGGCGATCGAGGCGCTCTCGACCCACCGGGGGGTGCTGGTGAGCGCGCCCACCAGCAGCGGCAAGACCGTGATCGCGGAGTGGGCGGTCTGGGACTGCCTGCGCCGGGCCGGGGAGCGGGCGATCTACACCTCGCCCCTCAAGGCGCTGTCCAACCAGAAGTTCCAGGATCTCCGCCTCCGGTACGGGGAGGACACGGTGGGACTGGTGACCGGGGAGACCTCGGTGCGTCCGTTTGCCCGAGTGGTGGTGATGACCACCGAGATCCTGCGCAACCTGATCTACGAGGATCCGGCGTCACTGGCGCGGGTGGGCTGGGTGGTGCTGGACGAGGTCCACTACATCGACGAGTTCCCCCGCGGCACGGTGTGGGAGGAGGTGATAGTCCAGGCCCCCTCCCACATCCGGTTCATCGGGCTGTCGGCCACCATCACCAACGTGGACGACGTGGCGGCATGGATGGAGGAACGCAGGGGCCCGACCGCGGTCGTGGTGCGAACCCAAAGGCCTGTGGAGCTGGTCACCTGGCTGGGGGTCGGCAACCGGCTGCTCCCGCTCCTCGGACCGGACGGCAGGCTGGATCGAAGGACCCTGGAGGCGGCCGAGCGCGAGGCCGAGGGCGACCGTCGGTTCGGGGGCAACCGGGTGGTGCTGGCGGCGGAGAACGATCTCCTGGCGATCCTGCGGGAGCTGGCCGGACAGGGGATGCTTCCCGCCATCTACTTCATCTTCTCCCGACGGGGCTGCCAGGAGGCCCTCTCCCGTTGCGCCACCCACGGTCTGGACCTCAACTCGCTGGAGGAGAAGTTCCTGGTCGACGACCTGCTGGCGGAGCGGCTCAGCGCGGTGGACGACCCCGAGGAGGCGGCGGTCTACTCCTCCTCGCTCAACATGTCCATGCTCCGGGCGGGGATCGCGGTCCACCACGCCGGCCTTCTGCCCTACGTCAAGGAGACGGTGGAGCTGCTCTTCCAGCGCGGCCTCCTCAAGGTGGTGTTCGCCACCGAGACCCTGGCGCTCGGCCTCAACATGCCCGCCCGCGCCTGCGTGATCTCCACCTTCACCAAGTTCGACGGCCAGGGGTTCAGTCCGCTGCGCTCCGGGCAGCTGACCCAGCTCCTGGGTCGGGCCGGTCGGCGCGGGATAGACGAGATCGGCCACGGGGTCATCCTGCGGGATCCCGAGGTCGACCTGGGCGTGATCTGCGAGACCCTCCTGGGCAACGACATGGCGGTCGAGTCCAAGTTCGCTCCCACCTACAACATGACCCTGAACCTGCTCCGGCGGCGGAGCCCCGAGGAGGCCGAGGACCTCCTGGAGCAGTCCTTCGGACAGTTCCAGCGCCTCCGGGCGCTGGAGAGTGTCGCCCAGCGGCGACCCAATCTGGAGGCCCGCCTCGAGGACCTCCGGCGGAGCCGGTTCCGCCACCCCCGGGCGGCCTGCGACGAGCGCACCTTGAGCCGCTTCCTCAGCGCCGAGCGGCTGGCCGCCGCGGCCCGGGCCGAGTCCCGCCTGCTGCGCCGCCAGCACTTCCGAGACCGGCGTGAGGGTCGGTACGGCAAGGACTCCCGGGACCCTGGGGGACAGCTTGAGCGCGCCCGTCGCCAGCTGCGGGAGCAGGAGCGGCGGATGACGTCCCTCCCCTGCCGCGGCTGCCCCCTCCTTCCCGCCCACCGCGCGGCCCGCGAAGAGGCGGGTGAGCTGGCCGGGGCCCTCTCGGGCGCGGAGGCGACCGCCACCATGCGCCGCGACGAGTACCGGCGGCAGTTCGGCGCCTACCGTGAGGTGCTGGACGAGACCGGCTTCCTGAGCCACGACCGCCCCACCCGGATGGGACTCCTGGCCGCCGCCGTCTACGGAGAGAACACGCTGCTGGTCGCCCAGGCGGTGGCCGAGGGCTGGTGGACCGATCTCTCGACGCCCGAGCTGTGCGGCGCCCTGGTGATGCTGGCGGGGGAGGACCGCAACCCGGATCGCGCGCCCCCGCGCCGGCGCCTCCCCACCCGGCGGCTGGAGGAGATCGCCCGGCGGCTCTCCCGAGCCCAGGCGGAGCTGGCCAGGCTGGAGACCAGATGGCAGATCCGGGAGTGCCGCCCCCCGTCCCTGGACCACGTGGGCTATGTGTACGACTGGAGCCGGGGGGTCGCCCTGACGGTCCTCCAGCCCCCCCCGGGGGTGGACCCCGGGGACGCCCTGCGCGCCACCAAGGCGTGTTTCACCCTGGCTCGGCAGCTGGAGGGGGCCCTGGAAGGGTGGGGCCTCCACGCCGACGTGGAGCAGGCCCGCCAGAGCCTGGAGCGCGACCTGGTGCGCCGGGTGTGATAGCCGGCCTCTTCCGCTACCATCCCGGGATCCGGGCCTGAAGGGGTGGGGAGTCATGGTGTCTGACGAGCGGCAGGTGGAGTACCGGGTGGCGGGTCGCGTGGGGCTGGTCACCCTGGATTCCCCCCCCAATCGGAACGCCCTTTCCCGCTCGCTTTTGGGCCAGCTCCTGGCGGCACTGCGCCGGGCCGCAGAGGACTCCCTGGTCCGGGTCGTCGTGCTCGGGCACACGGGGAACACCTTCTGCGCCGGGGCGGACCTGCGAGAGCAGGAGGAGGCCCGAGCCCGCACCGGGAGAAGCCCGGGAGCCGGGGCCCTGGCGCCCATCCTGGAGGCGATCCTCGACTGCCCGAAGCCGGTGGTGGCCGAGGTCGCCGGAGCCGTCCGTGGGGGTGGCATGGGGCTGGTCGCGGCCTGTGACCTGGCGGTGGCGGCCGAGCCAGCCACCTTCGCCTTCAGCGAGGTGCGGGTGGGGGTGGCCCCGGCGGTCATCGCCCCTGCGGTGCTGGCCAGGATGACCCCATCGTGGGCGTCGGAGCTCTTCCTCACCGGCCGGACCTTCAGCGCGGGGGAGGCCCTCACCGCTGGTCTGGTCAGCCGGGTGGTCCCGGCGGCCGAGCTGTCCGGGGAGGTCTCTGGCCTGGTCTCGGAGCTGCTTGCGGGCGCCCCGCGGGCGCAGGCCGAGACGAAGAGGCTTCTGGCGCGTGTGCCCAATCTGGGCCGCGCTCAGGCACTGGAGGAGATGGTGGCCCTGTCGGAGCGCCTCTTCTCCGCCGAGGAGGCGCGGGAGGGGATCGCCGCCTTCAGGGAGCGGCGGCCACCCCCCTGGTCAGGCTGAGGGCGATCTCAACCGCGCAGCGCCAGGCGCTGCTGGTCGCTCGCCAGCACCGCCACCGCCAGTCCGAACACCCCGAGGTCCCGGGCCACGATGTCGGTCACCCCGCCGGTGAGCGAGAGGGAGATCACGATCTCCAGCAGGGCCAGCGCGCTGAGCGCCGCCGCCAGCCGGGTGGCGACCCCCAGGCACAAGGCCACGCCCAGCACCGAAAGGGCCCATCCGTGGGCCAGGACCAGGGCAATTGCCAGATGCGAGGTCGAGGGTATGGCGGGGACGTAGCCCGTCCAGAGACTGGGCTGGATCAGCTCGTGGATCCCGAACCAGAGCAGCACCAGGCCCAGCGCCACCCGGGCCACGGCGGGCGCCCAGGGCTGGATCCGGTCCATCACCTGGCCCCTGGGGTGCGGCTTGGACGCGACTGCCGCGGGGGCCTGGGGGGCCGGGACCGCGGGACGCTCGGCGGCGCGGGCGGCGGCTCTAGCCATCCGGTTGCGGCGCGGCACCGTCAGCCCACCACGTGGCCGGAGGCGTCGGTCACCACCAGACCGTCGTCGCCGTAGTTGTACTCGGTGTTCTGGGCGTCGTCGCCGAAGCTGGCCTCGACGAAGTACACGTGGTCGGATGCGGGATAGGTCTTGGTGATGGGGGCCTGGCTCCCGCCCAGGACGTCCAGGGTGAAGACGATCGAGCTGCCCTGGCTCTTCACCCTGTAGGAAAAGCCCGAGAGCGCCAGCCGCGCGGTCTGGCTCGGAGTCCCCGGGTAGAGCTGGTAGGTGTACGAGGCGTACGAGGTGGAGGAGAGCAGTGGCCCGGGGGTGCCGGAGGCGGTGGGCTGAGCGCTCGGGCTGGGACTGGCCCCGGGCGAGGGCAGGGCAGAGCTCGTCGGAGTGGGGGTCGGGGTGGTCGCGGCCGCCAGCGGCTTGCTCCCCGTGATGGGCGCTACCCCGAGGCTCCCCGGGCTGGAGTAGCCGTGGACAGCCAGCACCGCGGCCACCACCGCCGCCAGGGAGAGCGCGGCCCCCCCCCGCCTGCCGATCTCCTCGCCACCTATGCGCATGCTTCGATCACCTCAGATGTTCCCCGCGCCCCAGAGATTAACCAAAATCGGGGCCCAGGGTGGCCAATCCACCTCGGTCAGCCCTCCGCTCAGGCGTTGACCTCGACCACCGCCAGGTGGTGGTGCTGCTGCAGGTAGGCACGCACCGCCAGCAGCGCCGCGGCCCCCTCCCCCACCGCCGAGGCCAGCTGCTTGGTCGAGCCGGAGCGCACGTCCCCGGCCGCGTACACCCCGGGCATGGATGTCCGGTAGGCCAGGTCGGTGCTCACGAATCCCCAGCGGTCCAGCTCGACCACCCCGCGCAGGACCTCGGAGTTGGGAGTGAGGCCCACGAAGACGAAGACCGCGGCCGGATGCCAGCGGTATTCCTCGCCGGTCTCGGTGTTCCGGGCGAGGACCTCCTCAACTCGGGTCTGCCCGCGGATTTCGGTGAGCTGGGTGGAGGTGTGCACTTCGAACCGAGGGTTCGCGGCCACCTTGTCCTGCAGCAAGCGGGAGGCGGTGAGCTCACTCTGGTTCTGCACCAGCCGGATCCTCCTCGCGAACTTGGCCAGGAAAAGGCCCTCCTCCAGGGCGGCGTTGCCGCCCCCCACCACCAGGATCTCCTCGGACCCCCGGTAGAAGGGGCCGTCGCACGTGGAGCAGAAATGCACCCCTGCGCCCAGGAGCTGGTCCTCGCCGGGGATCCCCAGTCGGCGGTAGGTGGAGCCGGTGGCGAAGAGGGCGGCGTGGGCGCCCAGCTGCTGCCCCCCTGCCAGCACCACCTGGAGGTCCTCACCAGAGGGTTCCACCGAGGCCACCCGGGCCCCGGCCACCAGCTCCACCTCGTAGCGGCGGGCCTGAGCCACGAAGCGCTCCATTAGCTCCGCTCCTCCGACCCCGTCGGGGAATCCCGGGTAGTTGTCGATGCGCTCGGTGACGCCGGCGTTGCCTCCCAGGCCGCCGGAGTCTATGACCACCGCCGAGATCCCCTCCCGGGCGGCGTAGATGGAGGCCGCGAGCCCGGCCGGGCCCCCGCCCACGATCACCAGGTCGTAGGCCCTGCGGCTCGCTTCCACCTGGATCCCGAGCTTGCGGGCCAGCTCCTCGTCGCTGGGCTCGAGGAGGTGGGAGCCGTCGGCGAAGACGATGGTGGGGATGGTCCGCCCGCCTCCCTGGACGCGCTCTACGAACTCCAGGCCGACCGGGTCCTGGTCGATGTCCACCCAGCCGTAGTCGATCCGGTGGGAGCTGAGGAAGGCCTTGCTTCGCTGGCAGTCAGGGCACCACGGAGCGCCATACACGGTGATCTGGTCCATCGGCGAAGTCTCTCACAGCGCGAGGCTTCCCGGTCAGCCCGAGCCGTACACTGAGCTCGGATGGTTGACGAATTCGCCGCGGCGCCCGAGGACCGTCAGATCCTGGAGGCGGCGATCCTGCGGGCGGTGCGGACCCTCTCCGAGGCCATGCCCCAGCACACCAGGGCCGCCGCCCACCACCTGGGGATGTCCCCCACCGAGGTCTGCGCCCTCAACGTGGTGAGCAGCCACCGGGGCGTGACGGCCGGGGAGCTGGGAGCGGCGCTGGGGGTCACCAGCGGCGGGATCACCGGGATCGTGGACCGGCTGGAGCGGGTCGGTCACCTGCGCCGAGAGCCGGACCACGTGGACCGCCGGCGAGTCAAGGTCGAGGTGACCGAGGAAGCGGGGAAGGTGGCCCGCGAGATGCTTTCGGGGCTCAACCGGGAGATTGGCCTCCTCCTCCAGGACCGGACCCCGGCGGAACTTGTGCTGCTGGAGGACTTCATCCGCCAGCTGGCCGTGGCGGTCCGCCGGAGTGCCAGGGAGCTGGAGTCCGGCCCCCCGAGCTCCCGGGTTCCCACCCCGCCCTCGGGCCCCGCCAGCGGGCGCTGAGCTCCGAACCGTTCCCCGCCCCGGTGCAGCGGCGCCCTCCGGTTCCGGGGGGATCGCCGCCGCGGCAGCGGTGCCCCGTTCCCACCCCTTGTGGGCCCCCGGCACTGGAGTGCGGAGCCGAGTGGAGGGGCTGGCACGCCCAGTGCCGGCAGCCCACGGCCGGTGGTCGCAGGCGCCGGGCCGTTGCAGCCAGTCGCCTTGACATTCACCTCATGGTTATATAACCTTTGAGTTATGCAACTGGAGGACTCCGTGAGCCGCACCTTCGCCGCTCTGGCCGACCCCACCCGGCGGGCCCTCCTAGAACGCCTCTCGACCGGCGAGCTGGGGGTCGTCGAGCTCGCCCGGGGCACGGCCATGTCCCAGCCGGCCATCACCAAGCACCTCAAGGTCCTCGAGCACGCGGGGCTGGTGAGCAGGGCGCGGCTGGGTCAGCGGCGCCCGGCACGCCTCCGGGTGGATGGCCTGGACGAGGCGGATGCCTGGATGAGGCGCGCCCGGGGTGCGTGGGTGGCTCGCCTGGACCGGCTTGAATCTCATCTCGCCAACTCGAACGGACCAGCCGATGCGGAGGAGCCCACGGATGCCTGATCCCCAGATCCCCACTGATCTTCGCCGGGCGCGCCCGAGCCGTCAGCTGGTCGTCCGGCGCACCCTGACGGCCACGCCGTGGCGGGTGTTCGAGGCCTTCACCGACCCGGAGCAGCTGAAGCAGTGGTGGTGGCCCAGCGGGTTCACCGCCCCCGCCGCCGAGGTCGACCTGCGCGTGGGTGGCGCGTACCGGATCGCCATGAAGTGGCCGGAGTTCATCCCTGAGGAGGCCCACTTCTCACACTACATGGGCGGTGAGTACTACGAGGTCGATCGACCCCACCGGCTGGTGATGAGCGGCCGGGCCTTCAACGAGCAGCAGGGGGAGCTCTTCGCGACCCTGATCGAGTTGACCTTGGAGGAGGTCCCCGAGGGCACGCTCCTGACCATGCGCCAGTCCTACTTCGAACCGATGCCTCCCGAACCCGGTCTCGAGGGTGCCGAACAAGGCTGGGCGGAGCAGCTGGACAAGCTGGAGCGGCTGCTCGGAGCAGGAGTGGGGGACCAGTGATCGCGTCCTACACGCTCGGCATAAGGGGCGCCGACCTCGTCTACGACATCCGGGGGCCTCTGCCCATCCCGGATGGAAGGCCGCCCCTGCTCATGATCGGGCAGCCCATGGACGCCAGCGGCTTCGGTGCTCTGGCCTCTTACTTCCCCGACCGCACCGTGGTCACCTACGATCCGCGCGGCATTGGTCGCAGCATGCGCTCGGCTGGACGGGTGGACCACGACCCATTGGTCCAAGCGGGGGACGTGCACCTATTGATCGCCGCGCTCGGCGCCGGCTCGGTGGAGATGTTCGCCAGCAGCGGAGGCGCCGTCACCGCCCTCGCCCTGGTGGCCACCCATCCGGCAGACGTCCTGGTCCTGGTGGCCCACGAGCCACCGATCCTGGGGGTGCTCCCAGACCGGGATGCCGCCGAGCGGGCGCTCGGCCAGGTCGGAGCCGCCTACCAGGCAGGCGGCCTGGGCGCCGGCATGGCGGCCTTCATCGCCATGACCTCGTGGCCCGGCGAGTTCACCCAGGAATACTTCGACCGCCCCCTGCCGGCACCCGCACAGTACGGAATGTCGGCCGAGGACTCCGGCAGCCGGGACGACCCCCTGCTCTCCGGGCGTTCGGCCGCGGTCACCGCCTACCTTCCTGACTTCGCGGCCCTGGCCGCATCTCCCACGCGGATCGTGATCGCCGCGGGCGAGGAGTCGCTGGGGCTGGTCGCTGCGCGAGCCGCGGCGGCCGTCGCCGAGCGTCTGCACCAGCAGCTGACCATCTTTCCCAGCCACCACGGCGGCTTCGTGGGCGGCGACCATCCCTTCGCCGGCCAGCCCGAGGCCTTCGCGCGCCGCCTGCGGGCCACCCTCGCCGGCGATCAGGCGGGCCAACCGGGCCCTGGGTGACCAGTCGCTGGACCGACCCGCCCGCCGCTGAAGGTTGGCGGCTAGTGGTCCAATGCGGTGCCGGTCCCGGCGCCCACGAGCTCGGAGGGTGCGGCGGGGCCGGCCGCCGGGTCTCGTGACACCGAGGGGTGGCCGAGCAGCCGGCGGGCCCTGAGACCAAGCCAGCCGATGAAGCCCTCCGGGAGGGCCACCAGGAGGTCCATCACCTGGATCTCCAGCCCCAGGGTGAGGGCGGGGCCGATGGCGAGACCGGCCAGCGCCAGCCCAGCACCCCACCATACCTGGGAGGTCCCGACCCCCCCGACCCCCTGGATGGGGAGGGCGAAGAGGAGGGTGCGGACGGCGAGCGCCAGCCACACCTGCCAGAAGGTGACGTGCGCCCCTAGGGCCAGGAAGAGGCAGAGGTACTCCAGCGCAGCCAGCACCCGGGCTCCGGCGGTGGTGGCCAGTAGGCCGACCCCCACGCGCCAGCTGCTGAGCTCCCCGAGGGCGGTCTCCGCCCGCGCCGCGAGCCGGCCCACGAAGCGGACCCCTTCCACCCGCCTCACCAGGGGCTGGCGCACCCGCTCGATGAAGAGGCTGGCAATGACTAGGAGCAGCACCAGGGCCAGGGAGATGGCACCCATCCGCAGGGAGCGGGGCAGCCGGGCCCCGGCCAGGTCCGCGGCCACCAGGAGGATCACCGCCAGGCTGGCGAAGTCGAAGAGGCGAGCCACCACCGCTGCCCCTGTGCCCCGGGGGACAGAGGCCCCCAGCTCTCGGCGCGCCAGCCAGATGAAGGCGGCGTCCCCTCCCGGACCGGGGAGGACCTGGCCGGCCCCCCAGCTGGCAGCGGTGACGCCGAGGACCACCGGGGAGGACCCACCACCCAAGAGCAGCCGGTAGCGCAGGGCCCGCATGGCCACATAGCCGGCGGCCAGGAGGGCCGCCAGCAGCACCAGGGGCGGCGACACGTGTGTGAGGGCGTGTCCGACCGTCGCCAGTGAGACCTTGTGCAAGATCAGGACCAGCAGCACCACGGCGACCAGGGATCCCAGCACCACCCGGGGCCAGGGACGCCCAGCCCACCGGGCCAGCGCGGAGATACGAGGGCTCATGTCAGATCCATTCTGAGGGCCCGAGCGGCGGAGGGGCTGAACCGGGGCTTAGAGCCGTGGCCCGAGTGCCGTTGCGCGTCAGCCGCGCTCCACCGCGAACCGCTTGGCGCCAACCGGCAGCGACGGCGGGGGCGCCTCGATCCTCGCCCGGGAGTCCACGACGAATGTCCCCCTCTCGGTCACCACGACCGGGTTGCACTCCACCTCCGCCAGCGCCGGGTGCTCTTCGGCGAGGGCGGCCAGGGAGACCAGCGTCCGGACGGCGGCCTCCACGTTCACCGGCGGGGCGCCGCGGAAGCCCGTGAGAAGTGGGTAGGTGCCCAATTCCGAGAGCATCTCCTGGGCATCCGCGGGTGACACGGGGGCCAGCCGGACCGAGGTGTCATGGAGCAGCTCCACCGCGGTCCCACCCGCCCCACAGGCGACGACCGTCCCGAACTGGTGGTCGCGCACGGCGCCCATCAGCAGTTCGACGCCGCCCTCCAGCTGGGGCTGGACCAGGAACGACTCCACCTCTATCCCCTGGTCGTGCAGCCTGGAGGCCATCTCCTGGGCAGCCCCGGAGACCTCCTCCAACGAGCGCAGGCCAAGGCGCACCGCTCCCAGCTCACTCTTGTGCACGATCGCCTGGCCCGTTGCCTTCAGCACCACGGGAAAACCGAGCTCCGAGGCCTCCCGGGCCGCACTGTCAGGGTCCCTGGCCCGACGGGTGGGCAGGACCTGGATGCCGTACTCGTGGAGGAGGCCGTCCGTCTCCTCGCTGCGAAGCCAGCGCGGCCCGCCGCGTAGCCAGTCGGAGAGCAGGGCCGCCACCCGCAGTTGCTCCGGAGCCGCGGTTCCCTCGTCGTCCGCTTCAGGCCTCTCCCGCCACCGGCGCAGGCGCAGCGCCGCGGCGAGCACCCGCGCCGGATTCTCGGGGAACGGATACGAGGGCACCTGCACCTCGCCCGACCGGAGCTGCTCGGGAACCCCCTCGCTGGTCATGAACACCGTGACCACGGGGATCCGACGCGGCAGGGCCCCGGCGGCCTCGCGGATGGCTGCGGCCACATCCTCCGCCCGGGTCACGAGGGGTGGGGTGAAGATCACAACCAGCGCGTCCACCCCCGGATCCCCGCCCACCACCTCGATGGCCCGCCGGTAGTCCTGGGCCGAAGCGCTGGCGATCATGTCCACCGGGTTCCCGGTGGCAGCCTCAGCCGGTAGAAAGCTCTCCAATTGCTCCCGGGTCTTCGGCTGCAGCTCGGCCACCGTGAGGGAGTTGGCCTCCAGGGCGTCCGAGCAGAGGATCGCCGGCCCACCGGAGTTGGTGACGATGCCGACCCTGGGCCCATCAGGCAGCGGTTGGGTGGCGAGCATGGAGAGGAGGTCGAAGAGGTCGGAGAGGGTCTCAGTGCGCAGCACCCCGGTGTGCTTGAAGAGAGCGTCCACGGTGGCGTCCGAGGCAGCCACCAGGGAGGCGGTGTGCGAGGCGGCGGCGCGGGCCCCGCCCTTGCCCCGGCCACTTCGCACCGCCACTATCGGCTTGCGCCGTGACACCCGGGAGGCAATCTGGGCGAACTTGCGCGGGTTGCCGAAGGACTCCAGGTAGAGCGCCACCAGTTCGGTCCTGGGGTCGTTCTCCCAGTAGCAGAGCAGGTCGTTGCTGCTCAGGTCGGCCTTGTTGCCCACCGAGACGAAGCTGCTGAGGCCCAGCCCCAGAGTCCTGGTGCTCTCGATGATGGCGAGCCCCAACGCCCCACTCTGGGAGAGGAAGCCGATGGTCCCCGGCCAGGGGGTGGAGGGGGCGAAGGTGGCATTGAGCCGGACCTTCTCCGCGGTGTTGAGGACCCCCATGCAGTTGGGGCCGACCAGCCGCATCCCCGACTCTCCACAGATGCGAAGCAGCTCCTGCTGGCGCTGCTGGCCCGCCGGGCCGGCCTCGGCGAAGCCCGCGGAGATCACCACGAGGGCCCTCACCTGTTTGTCCACACACTGACGGGCGACGTCGTTGACGACCGGGGCGGGAACGCAGACCACGGCCATGTCCACCGGTCCCGGGATGGCGGTCACCGAGCGGTAGGCGGACACCGACTGGACCACCGAGGCGGCGGGGTTGACCGGGTACACGGGGCCCTCGAAGCCGTACTGGAGCAGGTTGTGGAACACCTCCCCTCCGATGGTGCCGCGGTCCCGGCTGGCTCCCACGACCGCCACCGAGCGAGGCTCCAGGACCGCCGCCACAGCGGCCGCCGCCGCCTGGCTCTCCCGCTCCAGGAACCGTTGCCGAGCGCCCCTCGTTATCTCGGTGGGGAACTCCACTGCCACCGACCCCGGCTGGGAGTCGGTGTGCAGGGCGAAGCCGCTGTTGGCGAATACCTCCAGCATCGCCGAGTTCTCCGGCAGCACCGAGGCCTCGAACACGCCGATCCCGAGCCGGCTGGCCGCCTCGGCGAGCTGGGCCAGCATGATCGAGGCCAGTCCCTGGCCCTGATACTCATCCACCACCGTGAAGGCGACCTCGGCCCGGCCGAGGGAGGTAAAGATGCAGATGGCGTGGGCCAGTGGACGTGGGGGGTCCCCCTGGAGCGCCAGCAAACCGAAGCTTCGCCTGCCATCGACCTGAACCAGGAGCTCGGAGGTGGCCTCCAGGTCCACGGCGCCCGAGAAGAAGCGGGTGGCGAGCGCCCTCTCCGACAGGCTGGCCAGCAGCTGGCGGACCAGCGGCCCGTCCCCCGGAGTCAGCTCACGGAGCCGGGCGGTGGACCCATCCCGGAGCACGACCTCGCTGGCATGGAGAAGAGCGTCGTCGACCATGCTCAATGGTTTAGCGCACTGTGGCCACGGCCGGCGCGGGTGATTCCCACCACCCGTCGCGGCAACTTCACCCGAGCGTGGTTCCACTCGCTCCCCTCCCCGTGTTTACACCCTGCCCCACCGGTCCCGGCAGCCCGATGATCAGCTCATGGCGGCAGGGTTGCGCTCGGCTTTGCGGAAGATGGAAGGGGGCTCCGGCGGTAACGGCTCGCCTACGGCCAGCGGCCGAAGGCACGGGCCTGACCTGGCGGGAGATGATGGCACTGCTCCCGCAAGTGGGGCCGGTGTGGCTCTCATCCGAACAGCAGACTTGCACCGAATGCGACTCCGTGCCTGGGCTGACGACCCTGCCGCCTGATTTCTTCATCGGCTGAAGCCGGCCGGGGGACGCGAGCCCGCCGGCCGTGGCTGCGGCCAGCGACAACGCTCGCCGCAACCACCTCCAGCGAGAGGCGGGCACCAGGGCCAGCGAGGTGTTCTCATCCTTTCCGGAGGTAGTCGACGTCGGTCGTCTTCAACCCGCCCTTCCGGTGGTTCGGGCCGCGGCGCCCCCTCGAGACGGCCACCTCCGACCACAACTACCGGGCCCTGACCGAGCCCTTCCGCGACGCGAAGTCCGATCTCACATCCTCCGGTCGACTCCGCGCCTGCGTCGGCACCTCCGGCGACCTCGCCTATCCCAGGAGGCTCACCGAAGAGGCCGGCTTCCTGAGGAGGTGGTGGCCGGGACGGAGCTCACCCTGGGCGATCACCTGGTGGAGTGCCGGACCTAGCGCCTCTCCCGGGGCGTCCGCGCCCCATGAGCCGGGGCCACTTGGTTCGGCCCGTCAGTCCTCGGTGGGCAGGTGGACGAACATGGTCTGGAGGCCCACCCGCCCGGGGCCGCGTAGCCGGTTGAACACCAGTCTCCCCACCCCCGCGAAGATCCCGGTGCGCAGGCCGTACACCGTGGGGCGCATGCGCACCTGGGGATCCATGTACACCCATGCTCCAGGTTCCACGTCTATCTCCTCGCCCGCCTCCAGCTCCTTCTCGAGGACGTTCCCATACCCGTGGAGCCAGACCACCCCATCCCCATCGCGGGCCTCAAAGCGATCCACCCAGAACCCGTTGTCCCCGAAGAGGTTGTTGGAGATGCCTCGGATCCGGGAGGCGCTGTAACGAGTCGAGGCGGTGGCGGCCAGGAACTGGTGCTCGCGGACCAGGATGGCGGCGCCGCGCGGAAGCTCCAGGGGGAAAACATGCCCCGGGGCGTCCCGGGAGAAGGCGATCTCCCCCCGCCCCCTGGCCTCGGTGAGGAAGACCTCGCGCCCGGCCACCAGCCGTCGGGCGGCTCCCCGCACCGCGGCCAGCCGAATCTCCACCTGCGGGTCCTTCCAGAGGACCACGTGATGCTCGAAGTACAGCGGCATCGACCCATCCAGGTGGCAGTGCAGGAGGGGGACCAGCTCCCCCTGGATGCTGTACTCGACCCCCGGCCCCTGCCCGCCCTGAAGGTCCGTCGGAAGCAGGTGAGGAGGGTTCAAGGCGAGTGCTGGGTGCGGTTCATGACCGGAATGTCAGTCCGGTGGGAGACCGGGTCCGAGCCGGGTCAGAGATGGATGGTCGGGACACCGCCCGCCGTCACCTGGAAGGAGGCCCACATTCCGAGGCCCTCGTGCCCTGGGACCAGGCAGGCGATCCGGTAGGAGCCCACCGCCGAAGCCACGAAGGAGAAGGTGAAGCTGCCACCCGGGGCCAATCCCACGGTGGGGTCAGGGTTGCCGGCGCCGGGGAAGACCGGGCTGGTGCCTTTCGGCGTCACCACCACCGCGGAGTGATTGATGGTCGCCGCGTTGCTGAAGTCGACGTCCACCTTCCAGCCCACCGGCACCGACACCGCCAGCTGGCCGTTGGAGTACCCGTCGTAGCTGAGCCCGCGGTTCACCCCCTTGTAGCCCGCGACCAGCTTCAGGGTGGCGGTGCGAGCGGCGGGATCGTAGGTCAGCCACTGGTCGAGGGTGACGCTGGCGGGGGTCGGGGTGGAGCTGGGCCGGACCTTCGGGGTCGGCGTGGGAGTCGGGGTCACCGGGATGAAGAACTGGGGGCTGGCGGTGATGAGCCCGTCCGCGGTCACGGTGATGGAAGTGGTGGCGCTGGTCTGGCCGGCAACCCTCCAGGAGACAAAGGGGTTGGTCGCGGGATGGGTCGGCTCCGCGGTGAGGGTCGCCTGCTGGCCGCAGCTGAGGGGAATGGTGGTGGTCCCCAGGTCGAGTTGCCGGGTCGTGCTCCCAACCCGCGCCTCCACCGTCCCCAGGAGCCCCGAACCCGAGGCCGGGATCTGGACCGTGACCGAGCAACCCACTCCCTGGGAGGGCGAGTTCAGCGGTCCTCTGCCGCACCCCACCAGGAGGAGTCCGCCGGCCGCGAGAAGCGAGAGGGGAACCGCAGCCAAACGAATGGGCGCACCACGAGTCACCCCCGGGAATCCCCTGGCACCATCCTCCCCAGAGTACCGGATCGGCCTGTGGCCCCGGCCCCAATGGGGCTGCGCGCTGGGCGCTGCCGCGGTAGGGTATGCGCGTATGGCAGCTGTCCAGCCGGTCGTCACGCGCGGCACCGGACACTCCGCCAGTGAAGAGCGGGACCGCCCCTGGCAGGTGGTGGTCTGGAACGACCCCGTGACCCTCATGAGCTACGTGGTGGTGGTGTTCCGCCGACTGTTCGGGTACGACCTGGAGACCGCCACCCAGCTCATGTTGAAAGTCCATGTGGAGGGCCGGGCCGTGGTCGCGACCGAACCCCGTGAGCGCGCCGAGGTCTCCGTGGCGCAGCTTCATGCCCACGGCCTCCAGGCGACTCTCGCGCGCGACTGAGCTTGGCGGAGATCCGCCGCGAGGGCGATCTGACGGTCTTCCAACTTGAGCCGAAGGAGCGGCAGGTGCTGTTGGAGATCGTGGACCGGATCGAGCCAATGCTGGGCAGCTCCCGCTGGGTGTACCCCCGCGCCTACGGGGATGAGGAGCTGGAGCGGGAGTTCCGGCGGCTGGCGGGGGAGGACCTGGAGCGCTCCCGCGAAGCGGACCTCGCCACCCTGAGGGAGGGCCTCTCCGGTCCACTGCCCGTGCGGCTCGGGGATCTGGAGGTGTGGGGGTGGGTCCGGGCACTCAACTTCCTGAGGCTGGCCCTGGCTGAGCAGCTGGGCATCTCCGAGGATGGTTGGGAGGAGGGGTACTCCCCCCGCCAGCACCGCCGACCCCCCCTGGCCACCCTCCATCTGCTCAGCTGGTTGCAGGAGGAGCTCATCGACTCGCTGGCCTGAGCCACTCCCAGGATGCGCCCATCCCGAAGACCGGGTGGGCCACACATCCCCTTGGGCCCTCGGTCGTGACCGGCCCGTCCTGGGCATCGGGGTTGGGAACTGCTGAGCCGGATAAGACACTAGGCGGCGTACAGGTGTATCATGGGGCCCGATGAAGCTGAGCGAATGGGCTCGAACCCAGGGTGTTCACCCCCGGACCGCCCTGCGCTGGTT
>JAJYET010000037.1 GCA_021785655.1 bacterium
CGTCGATCTGGGTGACCAGTGGGTGAGGAGGCGGAGGTCCCGCCGGAGCGTCCTCGAAGTACAGCTCGAGCGCCTCCTTGAGGCTGGCGAGCGCCTCCTCCACGGTCCTCCCCTGACTGGCGACCTCTACCTCCAGGCAGCGGGCCACATACCACTCCCCCTCGTGGGTCAGGGCGGCGGTGAGTGGGCGGGAGACGGTCGGTGCGGCCATGGGCTGAGAGTAGCGGTCCGACGGGTGGTGCCGGGTGTCGCTGACCGCTTCCACCGGGTACGGGCGGCAACCGCGGCGCCGGCCAGGTGACGGTGAAGGCGATCGCCGCGGGGCGCGGGGGTTGGGTGGAGCTGTCCAGCCGGCCCGGCCAGGGCACGACGGCGGCGATGGCGCTCCCGCCGGGCTACGTCCTGCCCGCCCCCCAGGCGCCAAGGAGATGGAATGATCCTGCTGCTAGAGGACGACGCCCGGGTCTCGGCCTCCATCACCAAGGAGCTGCGCGCTGGGGGTGACGCGGTCACCCAGGTGGCCGCCCCCGCGGGCAGCAAGTTCCGCCCGCCCGGGTCCCAAGGCGTGGCCGGGCTGGCTGAGGGGACTCTAATGCCCCTCCCACGGGAGCCTCATGACCGGGGTCCAAGCTCGGTCCAGAGCGACCCACTCGGAGTTAGGAGTGCAGAGCATGAAGACATTGACGACAGCGGTGGCGGCGGGGGTGGTGGTGGTCGGAGGAGGCGCCGTTGCGGCCGCGCTGGCGGGTGGTGGCTCCTCGACGCCGGCCCGGGTCAATCTCGTCGCGGCTTCCAGCCCCGCCGGCTCGGCCGACCAGGCGGCCGTGACCTACGTCGACCAGCACTACCCCGGCAGCGGGACGGCCAAGGTCCTCAAGAACGAGGCAGACCACGAGCACGGCATAGCCGTCTTCGACGTGAGGATCAAGGCGCCCAACGGGGCCATCTACTCGGTCACGGTGCAGACCAGCAACGACCAGGTCATGAGCGCCCAGGTCGCAGAGGGCACCCAGCCCCCCGCGGGATCTGGCGCTGTGCCGTCCTCCACCCAGTCCTCGGGCAAGTCGCAGGAGCCGGTGCAGACCCCCGAGCCGAAGTCCACCGGGTCGAGTTCCGGCGACAGCAGCCCCGACCAGGGGCAGCCGGACTCTAGCCAGTCCCCGGACAACTGATGGCCTGAGGCGCTGCCACCCCCGGCCACCGCGGGGGGTGGCAGCGCACGCTATTGACAGGCTCCTGCCCCGACGTCGCTTCCGGAGCACCGCGTCCCGTCGGTGAGCCGTCGGGGTCTCCGGGGAGCTACCCACCGTGGCTGGCGAGGAGCACCCGCAGGACCGCTCCGGAGACCCCAGACCCGCTCGCTGGCGAAGAGGCGGCGTCACGGTCGGCCTGGATCTATGCTACACTAGGCGATGCATCGTCCGCAGTATGATTTGGATTGGTATGAGTGAGTCACAGGCCTCGCTGGGGCGCTTCGCCGACCCAGCGCTCTTAGTCCTAGCCAGCCTTGCTGGCGGGGCACAGCACGGGTATGGCATCACCCGGGATGTCCTCGCCATGAGTGGCGTTTACCTGGGGCCAGGCACCCTCTATGGGGCCATCGCTCGGCTGGAGCAACGGGGTTGGATCCACTCGCTTCCCGCAGAGGGCCGTCGGCATCCCTATGAGATCACCGCCGCTGGGCGCGACTACTTGCGCTCCGAAACTTCCGGGCTGCAGAAGTTCGCCGAGACCCTGCGTCGGAGAGCGGCCCTGTGAGCCCTCGCTGGGTGTGGCTCTACCCGAGATCGTGGCGGTCGCGCTACGGCGAGGAGTTCGTCGATGACCTGACAAGAACACCGTCCACTCTCCGTACGATCGGCGACCTCGTAAGAGGCGCCATCGACGCGCGGGTGCATCGCTCGCTCTTGGCAGGAGGGCATACGGGCCCGAAATACGCGCCACCCTCCCGTCGGTGGGCACTCACACCAGTAGTGGCGCTGTCACTGGCCGGAGCACTTCTAGCCGGTGTTGGCTTGCAGGGCCACGTTGGGCGCAGCGGGTTGGTTCCGGTGTCCGTTCCACTGTCCGGCGTAGCTCCCGTTGTGCCACGGTCCTCGGCGCCTTTGGCGACCTGGGTGACGTTCGCTGTTCGGCAGACCGCGTGGATTGAGGGCCAGCCCTACCGCCAGCTGGATGCCCGTAAGGGGCTCACCACTGTCAAGCTTTGGTTCATTCCCGTTACCCGCACGCCCGGCGCCCCCCCGGGTGTCACCACCACTGCAGCGGCTGTCATTGTGGCTCCGGCCAAGCGAGCGCTCAGTTGAACTGCTACTCCGCTCTGCCGATAGTTCCGACGTGAAAGGAGGGCGACATGGATGTAGCACGACGACACCGACCCATTGAGCTTCTACTCGTCACCTTGGTCCTCGGTGCCACCCAGCTTCTGTTGGCCCCCGCCTTGGTGTCCGTGGATGCAGCGACGCACACGGGTGGTCCTGCCTTGGCGTTTCCGAGTCCTGGGGCGTCCCTAACCGTCTGGGATGCTTGGGCAGCGGCACAGAAGCAAGCCATCGAATCGCAGCCGTATGCTCAGCTGGTGACGGCGCAGGGGCTGATTCTACGCAAGCTCTACTTTGTCAACGTCCCAAATGCTCCTGGAATACCGGCAGGCGTTACTACGACGGCCGCCGTGGTGATCGCCAGTTCCGCTGGGGCCTCAAGTCCGAATGTCACTGCCGCGCCGACGTCAGCCGCTCTCGCGACAAACTGCAGCGGTTTTTCAAATGGATTGGGGTCTGCATGCATTGATGCATACTACAATTCTGGTCTCTACTGGGAAGCAACGTCTGAATTGTATGTTGCGACCGATGGGAAGTTGAACCTCGGGGATGGGGGGTGTCCGGGGCAGAGAGACGTGGTGACCACTGGGCTGGTCTATGTTAGTGCATATCAAACGGTTGAACTCTACTACGGACCGGTCAACTTTAGTCAGACATGGGATAGCAGATGGTGGGACGATGCAACTGGGAGTTACCAGAGTTGGGGGTATGCTTGTCTCACTGAATAGGGATCAACTTCTGCCCATTGCGTGAGTGCGCCGCTCGCTGTCGAGGATGATCGGCTCGGGATGTCAAGAGTGTGACTGCTCAGGAGCCCGCCAGCGGAAGTGAGAGGCGGCCCAGGAGGACTTGTGCGCGAACACGGCGGCGTCCTTCTAGGCGGAAGGCTTGCAGCCCTACGCACCCAGTGCGATGTCCGGTCGCCGGTGGTCGGAGTCTACTCGGGATGGTTCAGCGCGGCCTCGTGCCGATAGCACCGAGCCAGGGCGCGTCTGCCGTGAGCTCGGTACTTGTGGCCACGACTTGACGCAGTACGCATCTAGTACTTTTGAGACACGGGAGTGAGCCGGGCCTCGCCCACTGGGGCCGGTTGTTGCGCGGGTGCGGGACGCGAACTGACTAAAGTAGCGTAAACGGTGGTTTACGCTACTTTCCCGAGATGGGGTCGAATTCACAGACGCCGGCCATCGTCCGCAGCTCCGCGCGCACGCGAACCTGACCTTCAACTCGGCAGACTTCGGCGGCTGCCACTGGGGGTGCCGGCAAGGAGCGTGTCACGCAGTGCCAGGCGGGCGACTGGGTGAACTCTGACCACGAAGGTGAGCGATTCCCGTGTGATCGGCCGCGTCCGAGATGCTACGGGGAGCGGAGGATGTCATGGGTGCCGATCCGGCGCCACACGACATGCCCCTGACCGGCCTTGACTTCGGCTCCGAACTGCCAAGTGGCCCGCCCGTCAGGCGCGAACGTCATCTCCATGATGGCGCTGGTGCCTTGAACCGCCTTCACCCGAAGGCCGGGCCGGAATGGCCGACCCGCTTCCAGATCCTCGACAAACCGGGCAACGGCCACACGGAATCGCTTCTGCTCGGCAGGGCGAAGCTCGCGCCAGTCGTGATCGAATCGAGGAAGCCGCTGGTAGGTGGGCACCTACCGAAGCGAGTCAAGGAAGGCGTCGCCGTTGTCGAACACGGTTCCCTCGCCCACGGCTACCTGCTCGCTGGCTTCTCGTTCACCGGCTTGCCACGCGTCGGTCCAGAACCATGACTGCTCAGCTGGGATTGACTTCAGTCCGCGCATCGTCACCTGCCCTGCCTCCACGACGAACGCCACGTCGTCGCCCTCCTCGACGTGCAAAGCCTCCCGGATCTCTCGAGGCAGCGTGATCTGTCCCCTGCTCCTGATCAACGCTCGGGTCATCTGCGCTCCTCTGGTATTCGCACTTTCAGAAACTCATCTTAGCAAGGCCCATCCCCAGCCGTTGCAGGGGCTCCCCGTTGGGGAGGCGTGGTAGTGGTTCCGCCAATGGACCTGGCCCTCCGGGAACAATGGAATGAAAAGTCACGCTATGGCGGGCTGTGGGCGCATGAGGTGGGCTGTCTCGTGAACGATCGTTCGCGGACGCGCTCGCCCGGCAGGGCGCCTCACTAGGCCGCACCTGTAACGCAGGCCGTGTACGCCTCTATGTAACGGCCTCCCCTGTTTGTGATACGCTTCACCAATGCGCATCGGCTACGGGCGGGTGTCCACCACCGACCAGAATCTCGACGCCCAGCGGGACGCGCTGCAGGCCGCGGGCTGCGCCGAGGTCCTCGTCGACAGGGCCAGCGGGAAGCTGGCCCGCCGCCCCGAGCTGGACAAGGCGCTCCTGGTCGCCCGCGCAGGCGACCAGCTGGTCGTCACCAAGCTCGACCGGCTCGGACGGTCGCTCGAGCACCTGATCGTCCTGTCCCGCGACTTGCAGGCCAGGGGCGTCGACCTGGTGGTGATCGACCAGGGGATAGACACCTCCACGGCGGTGGGCCGGATGTTCTTTCACATCCTCGGCGCCATCGCCGAGTTCGAGCACGCCTTGATGGCCGAGCGCACCCGTGACGGCCTGGTCGCCGCCCGGGCCCGGGGCCGTACCGGGGGCCAGCGGCCCAAGCTCGGCCCCCGCCAGGCCAGGATCGCCCAGGAGATGTACGAAGCGGTGGGACCCGATGGGCGGCGGGCCCACACCGTCGCCGAGATCGCCGCCGAGTTCGGGGTCTCGCGTCCCACCATCTACCGCCACCTCCAGCGCCCGGGGCGATGACCGCCCCGCTCAGAGTCGGTAGCCCGGGGACGCTGCGAGACGCTGATCGTGGGCACGGGTTGTGGACGCGTCGAGCGGCCCTGCTCGCCCGCCATCGCGGTCGTCCCATGAACGGCCTCTTGTTGGACCTCACATCGGCCGTGGACCGCTCCGGCGTCGGGCTCAAGGCCAGTCCCGGAGGGTCAAGCAAGCCGCCGCGCGCTCAGGATCCTGCACCGGTCCTCGCCGCAACCCAGCCGCTGGCCCGTGGCGACGGTGGCCCGGGTGAACGCCTCGGTCGACAGGATGCTGAAGCCGGGCCCGTCCACCAGGTCCGTCGGGTCGCGACTGCCTGGTGCGAAGGCTCCTGCGAGATCGTAGCTCGTCTGCAAAGGCTACACTCGGGTGGATGGGCGATCGAGGAGCTCCAGAGCGGCCGGAACGCTGTCTGGCCGGCTGCGGCAGCCCCCTGAACCAGCCCTCCACCGGCAGACCCCGCCTCTACTGCTCTGCCGCCTGCCAGAGGGCCGCCGCCAGGCGACGGGCCCTGGGACTCCCCATCGACAGCCCGCGCGTCGCACCGGAGGGGCGACGGCCCCTGGCGGAAATCCTCCGACGGCGAGGTCAGCGCCGCCGCTAACACCGGTCTCCTGCGGCGGTGCCGCGTATGGGCCCAGTGCTCGGGTCCGTGTCGCCAGCCGCAAAGTAGGCTAGGCGCTCGCGATCACACTGGAAAGTCGACGATCAATCGATCGCAGCGACCCCTCGCGCCCTTCTTCAAGCCGGTCGGTCTACCCGGAGCCGCCCCGGGGTCCCCCGCCCTCCCAGAACCCACCCCGCCCGCGACCCCCAGACCCGGGACTTTCACGGGGACCTCGGGGCATGCCCGGGTGCCCCCGGAACCCTGCTGGACGCCCAGGCGTTGCAAGACGCAGCGGCTGCCCGCGTGTGCCGGGCGGCCGGGAGGTGCCAGTGCTGCAGGTGTCAGGCAAGTTCCGGAGCGGGGCCAGGCGGCTCGGCTTCCGCAGTCTGATCCTGATCGCCGTGGTCGTGGGAGCAGCGCTCACCTCCGCGCCGGTGCTGGCGGCCAGTCAGAGCGGGGTGTCAGGCAGTCCGCAGGTGCTGTGCTGCAGCGGGACCAACGGCTTCTGGCTGGGCACCGACGGAAGTGGGCCCACGGTGAGCGGGTCCGCACCGTACCAGGAGCCGTACGTGGACGCCACCTACGGTGCCTACGTCGCGGAAATCGGGGGCTGGTGGGACATGGCCGGCAAGACCACTTGCCCCGGGACGGCCTACTACGAGTCAGCCAACATCAACGCCGCCAATGTCAACCTGGCCAGCTACGGGTATGGGGTGGGGGCGGGAGCCTACTGGTTCATGGGGGGGCCGGGGATGGACCCCAACTACGGGACCTACGGGGGCAGTGCCAAGGAGGCATGGACCTGGGGGGTGCTCCAGGCGAAGGCGGCACTCAGCAGGTACGACAGCAGCCAGTTCAGCCCGGGGTTCAACTTCCCGGTGCTGTTCATGGACATCGAGCAAGCTGCACATCCCTCCAGTAACACCGATGGCTGGAACGGTGTGGTCGCCGCGGGGACATGCCACACCAAGGATGGCAACGTGATTCCCTATGCGGTCGACCGCTGCACCTTCAACGGCTTCTGGGACTGGCTGGAATACGGGTCGGGAGCCACACCGGGCAGCCTCTGCGACTCCGGGGGCAGCCAGGCGCTGGCCGTGACCTCGACGCCCTCGCCGGAGGGGGTGTGCTGCGGACCGGGACAGAACCCTGCCCCCGGCGCGTACTCGTCGCATGGGTACTGGAGCTACACCTTCGGCAACGAGGGGGCGATCAAGAGCACCTGGGAGTGGACCGCGGTGGACGATGCCACCGCCTTCAACGACAGCAATACCAGCGCTCCCGCGCCGACCGTCCCCAACGGTAGCTGGAACTACGACTACAACTCGCCCCCGGAGCCGGGCACGGGCGAGATCTGCGAGTACGAGGGGGGCAGCACCCAGATCTGCAACTACACCGCCGAGGCGGACTTTTTCGGGGGGCAGAGCGCCGGCGGGGTGCACGCGCTGATGTGGCAGTGGGACATCATCAACAACAACTCAGAGAACTTCGACGAGGTGCTGAAGAGCATTCTCCCGAGCGGGTGGTGAGGTGGTGCGCATGCTGAGAAGGAGGGTTGCGGGCATACGGTGGCGGATCGCCGGGAGCAGGGGTGCCAGGGTCCGTGCTCTGGCCGGGGTGGTGGCGGCGCTCGGGGTGGGAGCCGCCGCCTTCGCGGTCCTCTCCACGCTGGCCGCCACCCACCCGAAGCCGTCGGCGCCCGTGGTGGCCGGCAGTTTCTCCACCCCTTCCCCGACGGCTGCCAGCCCCAGCCCCAGCAGTTCCCTGGCAGCAGCCCTCCCCCCGCGCTGCCGGACCAGTCAGCTCGCGGTTAAGACGACGGGCTACGGTGAATTTGGGCCGGGTGACGCTCCGCAACTCTTCCTGCTGCGGAACAACGGTCCGGGTGACTGCTCGCTGAGCGGGGCGCCGACCATCTCCTGGCCGCGGGGTGTGGAGGCGAGCCTCCAGGGCGGGCTCCTCACTGCCCCGCCTGCGAACGGAGGCCAGGGGGTCACTTGGGACGTGAACGGTCACAACATCAGCCAGACCGGGCCGGTAGTCCTGACACCTGGCGGGGCCCCGGCGGCGTTCATCACGGTGTACTTCCCGGGGCCCGGGGTGAAGGGGATCTGGGCGTGCATCGGCCAGGGACAGAAGGGCGACGAAATGTCCTCGTGGCTCTACGTCACCCTGCCGGGGGCGGCGCACAGCGTGGCCGTCCCCAGCTCCGTACTGGCTCCTTCGGTTGCCCCTTGGCAGCAGCAAGCGTGCTGGGGCTACAGTCCCGCGACCGGGATTTACCCGGACACCGTCTTGGCAGAGGGGGTGCCCTGGAGCAATCCGCACCTGAAGACGCTTCCAATGACTCCGATCGTGCTGCCGGCGGGCACCCCCGCCTTCCCCACCAGCTAGCCTCTTTCACGGTTCGATAACCTTGCCCATGACCCTCCCAAGGGCCCCCTCCGGGGGCACCCCGGCGGGATGGGGCAGCTCGCGGAGGAGCTGGTCGATCCCCAGCTGCTGCCGAAGGTGGTGGGCCACCCAGTGGATGCCGAACTCGTGGATCCTTTCCACCTCCACCTCTCCCAGGCAGACCTCACCGGAGCCTTCCGGGGAGGCCAGCTTGCGCAGGGGGGCGATCAGGGTGTCGACCTTCTGCGGGTCAGCTGAACTCGTCTGCCCAGGGAGCCGAGAGTACGATGCCCGACCTTGCCCTGGGACTTGAAGCTCACCGCGATGGCGAGGTACTCGTAGGGACGGTCACCGTGGAGCCGGCGCCGGATCTTGATGTACACCCGCCCCGACCACATCCACTTCTCTGGCTACTGTCAACATGGCTCACATTCGCCCCTACCTTTCACGCCTCTCAGAGGACCAGGTTCATCGTCCTTCGAATTCGGCCACCACCCTCTCGGCCCCCTTCAGCCTGCCATGCTGCCAAAGTCGAGCTAGCTGGTCTGCTTGTCAAGATGACGCGGAAAGCGCAAGCCAGTGGGCTATGATCAGCCGCATGACCTCTGGTGTCCGTGCCCTCGTGGCGAAACACGCTGTGGCTGATGTCGAGGATCTCGACGCCGCCATCTCCGATAACTCGGTCGGCCCCGAGGTGCGCCGCCGCCTCGCCTCCGTCAGAGACCGTCGCTTGAGCGAGGTGCCCGGGGTGCCGGTGTCAGTCGCTGCCGGGGTGCTCGGCCTGTCGGCTCAGAGCGTGCGGGCGTGGCTCGACGCCGGGGTGCTAGACGCCGTCCCCGACTCTCAACCCCTGCAGGTCTCCACCCCGCGCCTCGTGTTGGTCGTCTCGCTAGTGCATCGCCTGCGCCGAGCGGGTCTTGATCGGGACCTTCTCCGGGCGGTGGTCGACCGTCTCGAGGACGCCCGGATCAGCACTCTTCCGCAGGTCCGTCGCTCCCTCGACCAACTACACCGGGGCCAGGCAGAGGCCTTCTCGGCCGGGGACCTCTGAGCGGGTTCCGCCTGGCCCGCACCCCTCATGCCGCCCGGGTCATCGCTGGCCTGCAAGGAGCGGTCAGGGAGTCCCTCAAAGAAGCCCTCCTCGCCCTGGAGCGCTCCGGCTGCGAAGCTGCCGGCTATCGCCTCGCGGGCACGACCCTGGAGCGGCTCTGTGTGGTCCACCTCTACGGCATCTGGCGGCTGCTCCTCGCCTTTCCCGAATCAGACCTCGCTGTCGTGATCGACGTCGGCGAGCACTTGGCCAACGACGCCAACCGGGACATCTACGCCCGGCTCTACGAGGTCGTGGGCATGACGCCGCCGGACGAGCCGCGCACCAAGCCGGCCTGCTGTGACGACGCCGACCGGCCACCGGCGGCATCGGATCTGGTCGATGACCTGATAGACGCCTACCGAGCCCTCAGCAGACATCGACGCCCGCGCCGACACCGCTGATCGCCCAGTTCCAGCGGTCGCCTCCCGGCAGCAGCGCCACAAGGAGCAACCGTTTCCGGTTTCCGACTGCCGGTTGCGCGTTGCCAGCTTCCCGGATTTGTGCTAGGCTTCCGCCAGCTCATGCTCAACATCGCAGTCATCTCTCACAAGGGAGGCTCTGGCAAGACCGCGCTCGCGGCCAACCTAGCAGGCGCCTTTGCCGCCGGTGGCAGCTCCGTGCTTGCGGTGGACGTTGACCCGCAGGGAGGGCTGACCGCAGCCCTTGGCGTCGAGCCAGGCAAACCCACGCTGTATGAGGTCATCAACAGCTACGCGCGCCCAGAGGAGGCCTCCAGGCCCACCGCTGTCCCCGGGATCACCCTCCTCCCCGCTGACTTCGACCTCGCGGGCGCTGAGCTAGAGCTGCCGCTGCGGGGCCGCTGGCACGACGCCCTGCGGCGCGCGATCAGCCACTATGCCGCCCTGCACGACATGACGATCCTCGACACCCCGCCCGGCCTGGGCGTGCTGTCCTTCGCCGCCCTCAGCGCCGCCGACGCGGCGGTGATCGCCTGCCCGCCGGAATTCATGGCCTACCGGGCGTTGACGCAGGTCCTCCGGACCGCTCACCGAACTGGCGTGACCGTACTCGGCATCGTGCCGACGCTCTCCCACCGGACGACGCGCCTCGCCGCAGAGGTTCTCGACCAGCTCTACAAGGACTACCCACAACTAGTGCTGCCAGCGATACCACGCCGCGTCGCCGTCCAGGAGGCCGCCCTAGCGGGCTTACCACTGGCTGTCTACGCACCCCGTTCCGACGCCGGCCTGGCGTTCGCGATCCTGGCAAAGGAGGTGACCCACCGTGTCCAATCGTCCGACTCTAAGCGCCCGGCTCGAGCCCGCGCCTGAACCCCTGGGCGCCGACGCCTACTTCAGCAGCCGATCTCGGAGGTCGTTTCCAGGACCTCGGAAACCGGAAACCGTTTCTCCAGCAGTCGACACGGCCCCAGGGCTAGAGGCTCTGCGGGCACAGACATCCAGCAGAAGGCAGGGCCCAAAGTGGGATGAGACCAACCAGCGGGCAAGCTACTACCTGCCGGTAGACCTCCTCCAGCAGCTGGACACCGTGGCGGGGCCGACGTTGAGCAAGAGTCAAATCGTGACCGCTGCGTTGAGGCGGTACCTCGGCGACGCCAGTCGCCAGCGGACATAGGGCGCAGCAGTGTCTGGCACCATCACGGGGGACATCACGAGCACATGGGAAGCGTCCATCGCGGACCTTCCGGCCCCAGTACGAGACGGGTTCCTCAGCCGCTGCGCCCTGGTGGACATCCACAGCCAAGGCGCCGATCTTGAACTCCTTCTGGCTGCCCCCTCTCAGATGGCCCGCAGGATGGTGGAGTCCTGCTCGGCCGAAATCACCGAGAAGCTAAGTGCGAGCCTGGGCCGGCGATGCGGCCTCACCTTCATGGTCGACCCGGAGCGCTGCCCCACCCCGCCACCACAGGGGGCGCTGGTAACCGAGGCAGCGGAGATGGAGGTTGAGGCGGCGAGGGATGCCGGGGAGATCGCCTACTACGCCAGGATCATGGCCCAGGTGGGCCTGCCCTACAAGTCCCAGGCCGGCACGGAGTTCGTCCGGGTCAACGGAAACCTAACGGTATCCTTCACGGCCCCATCCGCTGTCGGCCTGCCCTACGGGATGATCCCGCGGCTACTGCTGTGCTGGCTGAGCACTGAGGCAGTCACCAGCAAGAGCCGGGAGCTGGCCTTGGGGCACACCCTCAGCGAATTCCTCGACCAGCTCCAGCTCGGGCGGCGAGGGGGAGCGCAAGGGGACATCACGCGGCTCAGGAAGCAGATGACCTCCTTGTTCGGAAGCACGGTGACGGCGATCTACAGCCTTCCAGGCGAGACTGGCATCCGGCCGATCCCAGTGGCCGAGGAGGTGTTCCTCTGGTGGGACCCGCTGCGTCCGGCGGCACCCGTTTTCTGGAATTCGAAGATCCTCCTCTCCGAGCCGTTCTTCAGGGCCGTAGTCGAGCGGCCCATCCCTGTCTCACTCCCAGTGCTTCAGAAGCTCCGGCAGGCGCCTATGGCTCTGGACCTCTACGTGTGGCTCAGCCACCGGCTGTTCTACCTCAAGGCCCCAACGACGATCCCTGTCGAGCTGCTCCAAGCTCAGTTCGGAGGAGCAGCGACAGCCAGCCTGCGCCAGTTTCGGGCCCAGCTGAAGGAGAACCTGGCCCGGGTCACGACCGCCTGGCCAGACCTGAAAGCCGGGGTCAGTCGGGAGGGGCTGCACCTACGCCCATCTCCGCTACTTATCCACAGAGGCCAGCGCTGAGCCTCTGGTTTTGCGCTGATCTCTCTACGCCTTTGCGCTGATCTCTCTACGGCCCTTCGATCTCGGCTTGCGCTGATCTCTCTACGCCTTTGCGCTGATCTCTCTACACCCCCTCCTCTATAATATCCTGTAGTTACCTGTATCTCCTGTAGGTGAGCCTTCCAGGTTCCTTTCGACGCCAGCCACGATGCACTCTGCGGGATCAGTCGTCGTCTGGGACATCCTCGCTTCTGCCTGATGCGCTGATAAGGTCGCTCCTTACTCCCGTTCGCGGTCCAGCTCCACCTCATCCACCAGGGTCCAGCCAGGCTCTGGTTCTCTGGCTGGCTCGGGAGGCTCAGGTGTCGGGGCCGACTCCTGTTCAGCCTCGAACTCGGCTGGTGCCGCAGCTACCAGCTCCGCCTGCTCGAGCAGAGTGGTGGCGGCCACCGCGGGGTGGGCCTCGGCCCAGCGGGCAGCCAGCGCCTGGAGGGCGGCCTGCGTGTCCCCTTGGGGGGTGCCGAGGCTGTCGGAGTCGGTGATCACCACCGAGGTCTCGCGAGCCCTGGTGACCCCCACATAGCCGGAGGCCTGGTCGGTCTGCCAGCCCCCGCCGCAGACCAGCACCTCGGCGACGGTCCTGCCCTGGGCCCGATAGAGGTGCTGGGCGTAGGCGAGGTCGAGGGCGGAGCGGTGCTCTCGATCCACAACCCACTCCCGGTCCCGGAGCCTGACCGTCACAGTCCCTGCCTTCTGGTCGGTGGCGACCACCACCCCGGTCTCGCCGTTCTCCACCCGCCTTGTGGGCTTGCCCTGAGCCCTGACGCCGTACACGGGCCGGGTGGTGACCACCCGGTCCCCTGGGTAGGCGAGGAGAGAGGGGCCGGTCTCCACCTCAGCAGTGGTCTCCGACTCTGCTCCCGGGCCAATGGAGACCGGCTCCCCCTGGAGCTCTCCCTTCGACAGCCTGGCCTGCTGGGCCCTGCGGTTGAGGTCTGCCACCTCGGCCCTGGTGCCGTCGGTGGTCAGGAGCAGGTCCTCCACCCCCAGGCCCCTTGCCGCCAGCTGCTGCCGGTCCTCATCCCAGCGGGCGACAGCGGCAGCCCGGGCCTGCTCCCGGCTCTCCGCCACCAGGACCAGGTCGCGCTCCGCGTAGGCCTGGAGCGCCTCGGCCGAGGCGCCGGCCCGGAGGGCGGCCCAGGCATCCCTGGCCCAGGGGGAGTCGGCCCGGTAGACGGTGGCGAGCCGGGCGGTGGGGACCCGGTCGGTCAGGACGGGCCAGAGGCCTCCGGGGCCGATGGGGGAGAGCTGGGCGGCGTCGCCGGCGGCGACGACCCGGGCCTTGCCCGCGGCCTCAAGGAAGGCAGCCCACCTAGTGGTCTCGACGACCCCGGCCTCGTCGAGGGCGACCAGGTCCTTCGGCCCCAGGGCTATCTGCCCGGTCTCCACCCGGTGGAGGAAGGCCTCCAGGGTGCAGGAGATGTCGGCCCCGGTGGACTCGCGGAGGCGCTGGGCGGTGGCGCCGGCGACCGCCACGGCGACGGCCCTGCCGCCAGCCTGCTGGTGGGCGTTGACCACGGCCTGCAGGACCGCCCCTTTGCCGGCCCCGGCGGGGGAGGCGAGGGCGACGAAGCCGTCCCCCCCGCAGGCCAGCTTGACCGCGGCCACCTGCTCCGGGTCCAGGGGCACCGGGGCCTCGCGGACCGCCCTGGCGACCACGGCCTCGGGCAGGGCCCGGGCGGGGTCCTGGGGATGGGCCGCCACGGCGCTGAGGGCGGCCTGCTCGGCCTGCAGGGTGGGTCTCGTGGTCCAGAGGCCGTCCGGGAGGGGGACCAGCGCTGGATCGGCCGTGACGGCCTCCACCAGGGCGTCGACGGCTGAGCCGGGGACCCTGCCCTGGGCGGCCTCGGCCACGGCGGTGCGCAGGGTGCGGCTGTCGACCGTGGCGGAGGCGTGGGTGAGGCGGCGGGGGCTCTCAGGGTCGGTCAGCTCTTGGACCACGGCGTTCACGGACTCAGCCCATGGGGCCTGCGGGATGGGGCGGGGCTCAGGGGCCCAGCTCCTGGGGTCGGCGCCGGCGGCCTGCGCCCTCTCCTGCCAGGCCGAGAAGGCATCCTCGGGGACGGCGGTCTTGGGGGAGCGGGAGCGGACGACCAGCCGTCGCACCTCCTCGTCGGTGGGGGCCCTCCCGTGGCGGGCGCGGAAGGCGGCGATGGCCTGCTCGACCTCGGCGGCCCTGGCGCTGAAGGCCTGGCGGAGCTTGGGGGAGACGCCCTGCACCTCGAAGTAGCGGCCGTGGCGCTCGGTTCTGTACCCCTGCGCCTGGAGGAGGGAGGCGAGCTCGGCCCGGTAGACGGCGCCGGCCTCGGCGGCGATTCGGTAGAGGGGGCGGGAGTCGATGGCGGCCCAGCGGCCGGTCCGGGCCTCCCGGTCCGGGGAGCGGAGGGCGCAGCTGGCGATGACGCAGTGGTCGTGGAGCTGCGGGTCCGGTGAGGAGCCGGCCTGCTGCTGGGCCTGGCTCTGGCGGGAGGTGTGGTGGCGGAAGCGGGCGATGACCAGCCCCTGGGCGCGCTCGTGGCGGACCTGGCCGCCGAGGCGGCGGCGGACCAGGGGGGCATGGGACTCCAGGTGGGCGCAGGCGACCAGGACCGCCTGCTGGTGGGCCTGCTCGACCCTGTCCCTGGTTGCCTGATCGCCGAGGGCCCAGACGACGGCGACGGACTTGGGGGCGGAGAAGGTGCAGTCGACGGCCGCGGTGTGGACGCCGTGGGCGGGGCGGACGAGCTGCTCGCCGGTGCGGGGGTCCTGACCCTGCCAGAGGAGGAGCAGCTGGTCCCGGTCCACCTCTCCTGAGAGGCCGAGGGCGACGGCCGCCTTCCCGAGCCACTCCCCCGGCCCCTCGGCAGGCCGCCCCTCCTGGCCCAGGTAGTAGTCGCCGCGACGGCGCTCCGGTCCCTGGCTGGCAAGGTAGGCGACGTAGCGCTCAGTGTCCGAGCCTGCGATCTTGTGGACGGTCATCATGGCGTCCCACCCTCCATCTCGACAGGTCAAGCATACTATACGCACATTCTGTGCTGGACGTCCAGAGGACGGGCCCGCGTTCCGCGGCAAGCCGCCGACAACAGGCCGGGAGCTCCCTCCGCTCCCTGCGCAAAGGTGCGACAATTGGCTGACAATGACTTCCGTGGGTATGCGGGACCTCTCCCGCAACGCACGCCGGGTGGTCCAGGCCGTGGCGCAGACGGGGCGCCCCGCCCTGGTGACCGTGAACGGGCGGCCCATGGCCGCGCTGGTACCCATCGACGCGGCCGAGCTCGAGGACTTCATCCTCGCCAACGCCCCGGAATTCATCGCCAGCATGCGCGAGGCGGAGGAGGACCTGGCGGCGGGGCGGACCCGACCAGCCGGAGAGCTCTTCGACGAGCTCGACCAGGACCCTCTCTGAGCTCGGTCGACCTTTCCCGGCAGGCCGAGAAGGACATCCGACAGCTCTCCCGCCCTGATCGAGGCCACGTCCGGGGGGTGCTCGAAGCACTCGGAGCCGGAGCGGAGAACCTGGATGCCATCAAGGCTCTGACCGGGCACAACCCCTGGCGGCGGCTACGGGTTGGCGAGTTGCGCGTCCTCTACCGGCCGATGGCGGGCGGATGGCTGGTTGGCCGGGTCGTGCATCGCCGTGAGCTGGAGCAAGCGACGCGGTCCCTTTGATGGGCGGGCGCCCGACCCGCCGCCATCACCCGGTCTGACGCGCGACCCGGCCAACGGCCACCTGGCGGCGTTGGCACGTGGAGCGGGAGCGGACTGCTTGGTGGCAGGTGACGTCGGCCTGACCGATCTGACGGGCCTGGTGGTGCCCGTGTGCTCCCCGGCGACGTTTCTGGCCCGACTGCATGCGGGGCATGGGGGAAGCGGCTGAGAGGCTGTCGCTGCGAGCGCTCTCGAGGCCAGGAGCACCTTGGTGCGTCAGGTCTGGTCGGGAGGGAAGAGCCAATTCCTGGCAACGAGTTCGAGGCGAAGCCAGAGGTTGGTCGGGCTGCGAGGATGGCCCTGGCAGAGGCAGCGGAAGGGGGCAGAGAGCGGGCTGCTGCCAGTGCCAGGGTCGAGGCAACCGGCGGGCGGTGAGCGCGGTGGGGCTGGAGCTGCCGGGGTCCACGCGGAGAAGCGGCAGGTCGGCCGCCTTGGCGTGGGTTCACTGGTCCTGAGGTCAGGGCCGGGGCCTGGTCCTCCTCGCTCTTCGCTGCTCGTCTTGCTCCCGGTAGGTGAGCTCGATCACGAGGTGGTGGACGGCAGCCCTGGCCTCGGCGATCAAGGGCAGGCTGGGGTCCTCCACGGAGAGTGCGGTCGCTTCCAGGGTGTCCAGCCGGCGCTGCACCGAGCGGGCGTCCCTGAGCAGGGCTGCGGTCCGCTTGGCGATCGCGGCGGTGGGGGTGGTGTCGCTGTCGGGGGTCACTGCCGGGGGAGCGCAGCCGCCTCCGCCGCCTTCGGGGCCCCACCGGCACCCAGCCAGCCGGCGAAGGGCTGGGTGCTGGCGGGGTCGATGAGGCCTATCTGCTGGGGCTCGTCGGCGCCGATCAGGACCCAGGCTGAGCCCCGGTAGCCCGAGCGCCAGGCGGAGGCGGGGAGGCGGGGCTGCTCCACGAAGCTCTGGGAGGTGCTCTCAGTCTCGTCGTCGTGGCGCTGGTCGTGGCGCTTGGTGCGAGAGGAGGTGGTCGTGGTGAGGGAGACCAGGTGGCGGCCCACCAGGGTCTCCAGCTGCTGCAGGGTGTCGGCATCGGCGTAGCCGGGGAGGACCACCTTGGCGCCGGCCAGGGTGAGGAAGCTCTGGGCTCCGGCCGGGGTCCAGCGGGCGGCCGCCTGGCGGAGGTCCTGCATGGCGATCAGGGTGACCAGGTTGCGCCCGCCGCCCTCGGCGAGCAGCCGGGGGAGGGCGGGCAGAGGGCAGATGGTGGCCACCTCGTCGAGCGCCAGCAGCCAGGGGATGGGGAGGGCGCCGGTGCGATCTGAGATGCGCAGGGCGGCGAGGCGCAGCTCCTCCACCAGGCCCACCACCAGCGGTGCCCCGTCGGTGGCGGCGTCGGAGGGGGAGACGACGTAGACGGTGTTGGGGCCGGAGAGGAACTCATCCGGGTCGAAGGGGAACTCGGGGACGGCATCGGCGGCCTGGCAGACCCTGGTGGTGTCGAAGGGGGAGAGCATCCCCTGCAGGGCCGACCAGATGCTGCCGCGCTCCCGGTCCGGAGTGCGCAGCAGCCCCTTGAGGACCGCCAGGGCGGCCTGGCTCTCCGCCTTCTGGCAGAACGCCTGGGCGGGCTCGGCGCGCTGGGCGTGGGCCCAGGCGCAGACGGTGGCCATGGAGCGATCCTCCAGGGCGGCGGCGTGGAGGAGGACGGCACAGAGTTGGGTGGCCCGGGTGCGCCAGTGGGTGGCGTCCGCGACGCCCCGGCCAGTGTCGACGGCGAGCGCCTCTGCCCGCTGGCGGGCTGTGTCCCAGGCGGAGCAGCCGCGCAGGGGGGACCAGACCAGCCGCCGGGCGCCCTCGGGCAGAGGGTCGACGGTGACCAGGGGGTCGAAGAGCCAGACGGTCCCCTCCTGGGAGCGCCAGGCGCAGGTGGCGTCGAGGACGTCGCGGCGGGTGGAGGTGACCAGGACCGGGCCCTCCCAGGCGGCGACGTTGGGGATGACGATGCCCCTGGTCTTGCCGCTGCGGGGAGGGCCCAGGGCCAGGGCTGCCACCTGGGGCGGGGCGCTGATCCAGTCGCCCTGGACCCGGCCACAGCAGATCCGGAAGGAGGGAGGGGGGCCGGGAGGGGGAGCCGGGGGCAGCGGCCAGTGCCAGCCGTACCGCCACCAGAGCCGGCGGGCCCGGGGGAGGAGCCACCAGCCGAGCAGCGTGAGGACGATCCAGGTGATGATCTCGGAGACGGAGCCGATGTGGACCCACCAGCCGAGCAGGGCCACCCAGGCGAGGATCAGCAGCCAGCCGGCCGCCCTGGTGGCGACCGGCCCCCAGCGGCTGGGGAGCTGGTTCACGGCGGGGTCGGCCGGGGAGGACGCGCTCGTGGCGCCGGCGGGGGATGCTCGGCCCGCTCCCGGACCCGGGCTTCCACGAAGGCGCCGAACTCGGGGATGGGGGCGGGGTCGTCCCAGGGGGCGTCCGGCGGTGGATGCCGGCCGTCGTGAGCGAGGCACGGCTCCCAGTCCCGCTGCAGGGTGGCCACACCCACGACCCACCACTCGGCGGCGTCTCTCGGGTGGGCATCGGGCGCGTAGGCGCGGGCCCTCCAGGCCTGCAGGGCCGCCAGCCGGTGGACCAGCCAGCCATGGGTGTACCAACAGGCGGGTGCCGGGATGTCCTGGGCCCCAAGCCAGGTGACGAAGGCCTGCAGGTCGGCGTACCGCCGGGCGAGCTGACCGGCTGGGCAGCGATCGAGGTCCCAGGGGGGTGGAGCAGGAGCGGCGGCAGAGCCAGTGGATCGCGGCATGAGGCTACCCGGCGGCCTGGTGGAAGGGGGCCGGCGGCCGCTCCCGGTGGCTGCTGTGTACGCCGATCAGGAGCGGGACGTCAAGAGAAGAAGGCGGAGCGCTGAGCTGAGGCCCTGGTGTTCCTGGGGCCGCCGCTACGGGGAGCCGTAGCCTCCGCAGTGCGGGAGCGCCATGCGGTCGGTCCGGCTCATAGCATGCCCTCATGGTGCGTGCGTGGGCGGGCGCGGCCACCTGAGGCTGGTCTGGGAGCGGTGTTCTCCCGCCAGGTGGTGCTCTCTCTGGCAGGGGCCAGAAGCCTCGAGCGGGGAGAGGACTACGCGTTCGAGGGCAGGGTGACCAAGATCGCCAGAGATGCCGGTAGCGCCAAGGCGATCGTGCAGGGCTCCCTTCCCTATCGCGTACGAATCTGGTGCGAGGACGGCGAGCCGCACTTCTCCTGTACGTGCCCGGTGGGGGTGGGCGGCAGCTTCTGCAAGCACGCGGTGGCCCTGGCCCTGGTCGCGACAGGCCCGGAGGCCCTCGAGGAGGTCGATGAGGAGCCCATCGACCTCGCCGCCCACCTGCGGGGTCTTCCCCACGAGCGGCTGGTGGAGCTGGTGCTGGAGCTGGCTGACACCAACGAGCTGGCCTCGGCCAGGCTGCGGCTCGAGGCGGCACGAGGGGCCTCTGGCCCGGTGCCGCTGAGGGCGTTCACGGAGGCCATCGACGGAGCCTTCGCGACTGGGGACTTCGTTCCCTACCGGGAGGCAGCCGCGTATGCCGAGGGCATCGGCGTGGTCGTCGACTCCCTCCGCGAACTCCTCCACGCCGGCCATGCGGAAGCGGTGATCACGCTCACCGAGCACGCGCTCAGGGAGGCCGAGGGGGCATTGGGGTCTATCGACGACTCCGACGGGCATCTCGTCGGGACCGCGGAGGAGCTCGGGGAGCTGCACCTGAAGGCGTGCACCCGGGCCAGGCCCGACCCCGTCCAGCTCGCCGGCCGGCTGTTCGAATGGGAGCTGCACGGCGGCGACCTGGACGTCTTCTACGGCGCGGCCATGACCTATGCCAGAGTGCTGGGGAAGAAGGGCCTGGCGGCATACCAGGGGATGGCTGAGGCCGCCTGGGAACGGCTGCCGGCGCTGGCTCCTGGTGACAGCCACTCCTACGACCAGGAGCGCTGGCGCATCACCCAGATGATGGAGTCCCTGGCGGAAGCCCGTGGGGACGTGGACTCGGTGGTGGCGGTGCTGGCCAGGGACCTGTCCTCCCCCTACGCCTTCGTGCGCATCTCCGAGCGGCTCAGCGCCGCCGGGCGCCACGCCGAAGCGCTCGGCTGGGCAGAGCGGGGGCTCGCCAGCTTCGGGGTGACTGCCGACCCGCGCCTGGTGGCGGCCGCGTCCGAGGGGCACCAGCAGGCCGGCGACGGCGAGCGGGCGGTGGAGCTCAACTGGCAGGTCTTCGACGCCCGCCCCGACCCCGGCAACTACCGCCTCCTCGCCACCCGGGCGACCCGGGCCGGATCCTGGCCGGCCTGGCGACCCCGTGCGCTGGAGCGTCTGCGGACCAACGTCACGGAGCGGTCCCGAGCGGCGCGGCAGCAGGGGTCCCTGTCGACGTGGGCGCCACGAGCGGACGCCTCCGACCTGGTCGAGGTCTTCATGTTCGAGGGCGACGTCGAGCAGGCCTGGGCGGAGGCGGAGGCAGGAGGGTGCTCCCCCAAGCTGTGGCTGGAGCTCGCCCGCAAGCGGGAGCGGGAGCATCCCCCCGACGCCATCCCCATCTTCGAGCAGGAGGTGGAGCGGCTGATCGGCGCCAAGCGCAACGACGCCTACCAGGAGGCGGTCGCGATGATGGCCCACATCGGCAAGCTGATGCGCGCCGCCGCCCAGCCGGAGGCCTTCCCGCCCTATGCCGCCGGGGTCAGGGAGCGCCACAGGGCCAAGCGCAACCTGGTCAAGCTGCTCGACGCCCGCCGGTGGTGAGCGGGCGGCAGTGCTCCCCGGAGAGTCAGCGCTCCGGGGAGGGCCGCTCCCGCCGTCGGGAGGCCAGATGCAGTTGCAGCTCCGGGAGTGACCAGCCGGCCTGACGGCAGACGGAGGCCAGGGTGCCGGGGGCGAGTTCGGAGTGCAGAGGGACGATCACCGTCCTCCCGCTGTCCGGGTGGCGGAGCTTCAGGTGGCTGCCGCGCTGGCCGCGCCGCTCGAAGCCGGCCCGCTCCAGCGCTGCCACCACGGAGCGACCGGACACCACCGGAGCGCTGGGGCTCACGCCGGAACGCGGACGTCGATCTGGGTGACCAGTGGGTGAGGAGGCGGAGGTCCCGCCGGAGCGTCCTCGAAGTACAGCTCGAGCGCCTCCTTGAGGCTGGCGAGCGCCTCCTCCACGGTCCTCCCCTGACTGG
>JAJYET010000038.1 GCA_021785655.1 bacterium
CGAGGTGAATCTGAAGGAATGGGCAAAGGCTCAAGGTGTCCATCCACAGACCGCTTACCGGTGGTTCAGAGAGGGCAAGCTGCCTGTCCCGGCGGTGAAGGTCAGCCACCGGACGATCCTGGTCTCGCCGGAAACGGCGGTGAGAGCCGAGGCCGCCGCCGGGGTTGGCTTGTACGCTCGGGTTTCCTCTCATGACCAAAGAGCCGACCTTGACCGCCAGTTGGCTCGTCTGACGGTATGGGCAGCCCAGGCGGGCTTGCTGGTGGTCAGGACCGAAGCGGAGGTTGGCTCGGGAATGAATGGCGCTCGGGTGAAGGTGCGCCGGTTGCTGGCCGATCCCAGGGTGACCGCAGTGGTGGTTGAGCACCGCGATCGCTTGGGGCGGATGAACACCGAGATGGTGGAGGCTGCCCTGTCCGCTCAGGGGCGTCGCCTGGTGGTGCTCGACGACAGCGAGGTCACCGACGATCTGGTGCGGGATATGGTGGAAGTGCTCACCAGTTTCTGCGCCCGGCTCTATGGTCGCCACTCGGCTAGGAATCGAGCCCTGAAGGCACTTGGGTGCGCCCAACGCGACATCGGGCCCATGGCGGCCTTGCGGGAGGGGACAGAGGTGCCCCTGGGAATCATCCGATGAGTCATCGCGGGAAGAAGCTTCGCGGCCTGGCTGATCCGTTCGTGATCGCACCCCCCGACGGTGCTCGGGTTCGGACCCGGCTGATGGTCGATGCCGCCGACCGGGCGGTCCTCGAAGAGCTCGGCGCATATCTGGGCCGGCTGGCCTCGGCCGACCTTGCCAGGCGGGTATCTGAAGGCGCCTTGACCGCCAAGGAGAAGGCTGAGTCGCGCCGTGAGCGCAAGCGGGAGCTGACCGCCGCGTCCTCTTCACGGTGGGCGGGGACAATCACGCGCACGACCGAGGACGCCTACGGGCTGGCTAAACGAAACCTCGGCGCCGAACGCAGGTCGCTGCAGGCACGGGTCGCCAAGCTCGCCCAGCGGACCAGGGTCGCCGCCGGTGAGAAGAAAGGCAAGGTGTTCGGCTACGCCACCGCCGCTGAGCGCTGGCAGAAACAGTGTCGCCTCCAGGTCCTCACGACCCGCCTGGCCGCGGTCGAGACCCAACTGGCAACGGGCGCCCTCTCAATTTGTCGCGGCGGCCGGCGTCGGGCCAAGAACCGTCACAACCTCGCCGCCTCTGGTCAAACGCCCAGCGAGTGGCGCGACGAGTGGGAGGCTTCCCGGTGGTTCATCACCGCCGATGGCGAGCGGGACAAGCCGTGGGGGAACGAGACGATCCGTTGGCATCCGATCGAGGGCTGGCTGGAGATCAAACTCCCTGATCCTTTGGCGCAGATGGCAAACCGTCCTCACGGTCGCTACCGGCTGAGCGCTCCGGTCACCTGGCCGCACAGAGGTGACGAGGTTGCCGCCCAGGCGACCGGTGGGTCGCTGCGATACGACATCACCTACGACTCGGGCAAGGACCGCTGGTACATCGACGCATCGTGGGGCTTCGACGCTGAGCCGATCGCGTCCCTGGACCAGCTCCGGCGGGGGCGGGTGGTCGCGGTCGATCTCAACTTAGGCCACCTCGCCGCCGCCGTCCTGGACAGCTTCGGCAATCCGATCGGAGTGCCGACCACGATCCCTCTCGCTCTGGACGGCATGGCGGCCTCGCACCGCGACGGACTCATCCGGAGCGCGATCTCTCAGATCCTTGCTGCCGTAGTCGCCCATCATGCCGCGGCGGTTGTCATCGAGAACCTCGACTTCGTCGAAGGACGCATCGAGGGTCGCGAGCACACCGGTAACCGGCCATCACGGGGCCGGCGGGGCAAGACCTTCCGCCGACATATATCCGGCCTGCCCACCGCCAAGTTGCGGGATCGCCTCAGCCAGATGGCTCACAACCTCGGGATCTCTGTGGTCGCCGTTGATCCCGCCTACACCTCGCGGTGGGGCGCCCAGCACTGGCTCGATTCACTCAAGACACAATATCCAACATGCTCTCTCACCGGCCACCACGCGGCAGCGGTGGCGATCGGACGACGCGGACTCGGACAGCGACTCCGGAGACGGGACACAAGCGCTCGGACTTCACCAGTGGATGGGGAACGAGCTACCGCGAGTGCCTCCAAAGGAGGGCCCATACCGGTTCTAGCCGGTCTGCCCGACGACGCACCAAGCAGGGAGACCAAGCCAAGGAACGGCATGGGGCATCCACCAAAAGATGGACGTGAGACCGTAATGCCTACCGGACGCGAGGAATTCCAGGCGGCTCACGACCGTTCGGTGTCGCCCGCTGACCAATACTCACTATCGCTCAGTGCTTAGGAACGGTCTGCATGGTGACCTTCGTCCCTCAATTCGTCTCCCCGAGGTGCCGGGAGTGGGCGCTGGAGCTGGAGTGGGAGGCCGGGCGTCGCGGCGTGGATCTCGGGTTCGGAGTCGACTCCAGAGCGCCGCTGGAGGACTGGTTGAGAGCCCATCCCGCCCCCAAGGCGCAGCTCGGGGAGGTGGCCGACCACCTGGAGCACGTGCGGGAGGTGGCGGGGGTGGAGCATGTCGGCCTGGGAGGCGACTTCGACGGAACTCAGGAGACCTGCTCGGGATTGGAGGACGTCAGCGCCTATCCCCGCCTGCTCGGGGAACTGGCCCGTCGCCGGTGGAGTGAGGATGAGGTGCGCCTGGTGGCCGGCGGGAACGCGCTGAGGGCACTGCGAGAGGCCGAGGAGTTCGCGGCCGGCGGTTCCGCCTGCGGACCTCTGGGGCCGGCGCCCGCCTAGGGGGACAGCGTCGGGTATCCGGCCATGGCGACCAGCACCAGGTGGCCACGGTGCTCCAGGACCCGAAGTCGGGGTGCGACCCTTCGGAGCTGAGGTACCAGCCCCGCCCAGGTGATCAGCCAGGCGTGGCGCCTCATGGCGGCGGTTGCCAGCGTGGTGTAGATGGCGACCCGGTTGCGGTCGGCATAGTAGACCATGGTTGGGGTCGCGCCCACGAGGAGGCCCAGGGGCACCCTGCGGTCGGTGGCCGCCAGGGTGCCGATCGCCGCCTCGGGGACGGCGGTCGGCTCCGGCTGCAGGCTCTGGGCGAGCCCGGGAGCCCCCGGGGTGTAGGGGAAGATGGCGGCCCGTCCCACCGGGACCAGGGCCGAGACCAGGAGCAACGCCAGCAACCAGGGCCGCGCGGATTCGGGGCGGACGAAAGGGACTCGGATCGCGGGGAAGCGGCGGCTCACCCGGGGCCACAGGTCCACGCCGGCCGCCGCGGCGCCGGCGAGGGTGCAGACCAGAAGCGCCACCACCGGATGGGAAGAGGGCCAGATGGCGAGGGCCAGCCCGGCGGCCACCGAGCCCAGGGAGACCGCCACCCAACCCAGCCGCACGCTCTTGACCGCCCGCCACTCCCCGAGGCGACTTAGCGGGGCCGCCACCAGGATGGCCATGGCCGGGTACACGGAAGCCATGTACCACGGCAGCTTGGTGACCGCCACGGAGAAGCCCACCACCCCGACCACCAGCCAGATCACGGCCAGCCGCTCGGCGGAGTCGGGGGATCGCCACACCCGCCGCCAGGACCCCACCAGGTAGACCGCCAGCGGAGGTCCGAAGGCGCCGAGGCCGCCAGCCAGGAGCGGCAGGTAGTAGTAGACAGGACGGGCCCCGGACTCGGTGCCGCTACCCACCCGGGCCACCACGTTCTGGGCCAGGTACTGGTCCCAGAACCCTGGCCCGAAGTGGAAAAACATCAGAAGTGGCCAGAACCCGCCGATGGCCGCAGCCACCAGGATGGCGCCTGCCAACTGCCAAGGGGTGAACCCCGGGCGCCGGCGCCGGGCAGCGGCATCGACCACCAGCACCGCCAGCGGCACCAGGGCGATGGCACTGTCCTCGAGCGCCAGCAGACCGAGGAATCCGCCGAAGGCGAGCGTCGCCGGCCAGCCGCCCCGGCCGCGTACTATCGCCCAGCCGCTGAGCACCGTGGCCGCGACCAGGGCGGCCGCCGGTCCCGAGAGCATCGCTTCCCGGCTCAGCATGAGGAAGTAGGGCATGGTGAGGAGCGCCAGCCCCGCTGCCGCCCCCACCCAGGACGGCCAACGGAACTGCCGGGGCAGCGTCACCGCCAGCCCGGCTCCGAGGGCCGAGGCGGTGATGGCGGCCGGCAGCCGGTAGGCCAGAGGTGAGAACTGATGCAGGCCACCCGCCGCCAGCGCCGCTGCCCAGAAGTAGAGTGGCGGCCGGCGCAGGTGCACTGTCCCGTTGTAGATGGGAACCAGCCAGTTCCCACTCTGCGCCATGTGGCGGATGATCACCGCGTTTATCCCCTCGTCGAAGTCGACCAGGGGATGGCTCCCGAGCTGGTGCAGGGTCAAGGCGAGTCCCACGATGAGAACCGCGGGGGCGATGGCCCAGGGCGGCACGCGCCGCCAGCCGCTCCGCCAAGTCTCCCCCAGCCCGCCTCTGGCCACCGTCGAGGACCTCAGCTCAGGCAGCTCCGGCCGGGAGCGGCGGGGGGGCTCAGCCGCCGGATTGGAGATGGCACCACAGGAATTAAACCTCCGAGAGGAGCCGGGCACCCGGCCCTCATGGTGGAGCACCGGCCAGGGCGGCCAGGGAGTATGGGGGTCCCCCGGACCCTCGGACCAGGACCAGCGCGGGGGTGTCGGCCTCCATGCGGAAGTGGCGCTCGACGTAGGACTCCAGGGCCGGAGTCCAGGGGATGCGCACCGCACTTGCCGGGGTCAGCAGCAGGTATTCAGCCCTTCCGAAGTACCCGCGCCAGGCACCCACGGCAACCCTGCTGGACGCGGCGCCGCCATTGGCCACCCTCCCCTGGGAGAGATCGATCGTGGCCCCGTAGGGATCCACCAGCGGGGGACAGCGGGGGCCGGCGAGATAGCGGTTGGCCGAAATCAGGTAGGCCGGATTGTCGGTCACGACACAGGCGCCAGGAGGAATGAGCCGGTCGAGGGCGGCGGCCGGGTCCGGGGCCGGCGACACCCCGCGGGCCACCAGCAGTGCGTGCATCAGCGCCCCCAGGAGCACCAGCGCCGCGAGCCCCACCGCCACCTCCCGGAGCAGGGGCAGGACCCGGCCCGCAGCCAGCGCTAGGGCCAGCATGAGGAAGGGGCCGAGGAAGGTCGCGTAGTGGAAGTAGAAGTCGTCGGGGATCATGAAGGCCAGGAGGGTGAGGACCAGGGACCCCAGGGCGAAGCGCTCCAGGGGAGTGGTCCTCCTACGCCGCCACCAGCTCGCGCCCGGGGATGGGGCACCGGCCTCCCGGGGAGTCGGCAGGGCGAGGAAGCAGACGGCCAGGAATCCGGCCAGGAGGCCGGCGACCGCCAATCCCAGCTGGCGCTGGAGGACTGTGATCTGGGCCACATTGGTGATCACCACCCCGGTGATGAGGACGAGGCGGACCACGATCGGGACCCGGACCACGTCGACGCGCAGGGCCTGCGAGATGAGGACCTGGTGGACGAAGGCGGAGGCGGAGATGAGCAGGAAGGGGGAGCACACCACGAGGAATCCGACTCCGGCCCCGGCGATGAGCGCCAGCCCGCCCCGCGGCCGACGCCAGAGCAGGAGGACCAGCACCACCACGGGAAAGATCGCCCAGACCTTGACGGCACCACCCAGTCCGAAGGCGAGTCCGGCCAGCCAGAGCCGCCGGCCGGAACGGGTCAGGCCGTCCCCCTGGAACGCCAGCCAGGCGCCCACAAGGCAAAAGAGATTCAAGAAGGGCTCCTGGTACACGGTGGGCGCGCTCAGCAGGTCATCCGGGTAGGCGGCCAGCGCGAAGCAGGCCACCCCCACCACCAGGGGCGCCCGGTGGCGGACCAGCAGCCCCAGCAGCACCACATCCGCCGCAGAGACGATGGGCACCAGGAGGCGGGCCACCGCCATCGCGCCGCGCGCGCCGATCCAGTGGGAGAGCGCCGCAACCGGCACCAGGAGGAGCGGCAGGCCAGGAGGCTGGATGGTCACGAAGTCCCGGTAGGGCAGCTGGCCGGCGACGATCCGCAGGGCCGCTCCCAGGTAGACGGAATCGTCGTACTGGACCACGCCGAAGAGATGCCCCGGTCGCAGGACCTCCTCCAGCCGGAGCCCCAGGGCCACCAGCGCGGCCAACAGGATCAAAGCGGCAGAGAGTCGGCCTCTGGGAATCCTCAGGCCCGCCCACTCCACAACCGCTCCGGGAGCTGGATCGCCGGCCGTCGCCGGATGAGCTGGGTTCGGCCCACGCCGATCGGGAGCCGGCCTCACAGCACCGCCGCGCTGCCGGGGCCGGGGGCACTGGGCCTGGTCACCCGGGGCAGTGTAACCATCGCAGGCACTGGTCAGCGGCCGGCCCGGCCGTGGCGGCCGCTTGACGTTTGGTGTTTACTAGACGGGGCGGGGGGCCGTACCCGGTGCCAGGAGGCGAAGAACATGTGGAACTTGCCCCAACTCAGCCGACGGTCCCGTGGCGTGCTGGGAGCGAGACCCGGGTTCGGCCTCATGGGCGCCGCGGCCGGCACGCTGATGGTCGCGGCGTTCGTCGCGGGGTGTGGGAGCACCGCCCCAGCCAGTCACAAGTCCTCCTCGGGCGGCTCCGGCCTGGCGGTGCGTACCGCCTCGGTCGTGGTGAATGGCAGATCGGAGGAGGTCCTCACCAACAGCGCCGGCCGGACGCTGTACTACAACACCAAGGACTCCGCGAGCAAGGTCACCTGCAGCGGCAGTTGCGCCTCGATCTGGCCAGCCCTGACCTCCAGCGCGGGGTCGGTCCGTGCGCCCTCCGCGGTGGGCGGTAACTTCACCTTTTACAGCGGGCCGAACGGCCGCCAGGTGGAGTACAACGGTCACCCCCTCTACACCTACTCGGGGGACACCGGCCCCGACCAGAGCAAGGGCGAGGGGGTGCTGGGCATCTGGTACGTGGCCACCCCGGGGCTCTCGGCGTCCTCGAGCTCCTCTCCATCCCCGGGCTCCTCTCCGTCATCCGGCGGGTACGCCTACTGAGTCCGGTCCGATCCCGCCTGCTGGCCTGAGGGCTGAGGTTCTGAGGGCAGCAGCCGGGACAGCACCGCCCGGGCGAGGTCGGCACCCAAGGCGGCGGTGGCCAGCCCGAGAGCCAGGCGGGCCACCACCGCCAGCCAGCCGCGGTCGGCGCCCACCTGAAGGCACGCCAGACAGATGACGGCGAGCGGGAACACGCCCGCCCAGTATTCGGGCCGGTGCCCCGCCAGGCGCCGCCTGAGCCGGAGCCGCTGGAGGGTCAGGGTGGCCGGCAAGAGTACCTGTGCCCCCGCCAAACCCAGCAGGGCGGCGCCGCCCACGGTCAGGGGAACCACCGCCTCGGGCCAGACGCCGCGAGCAGCTATGGCCGCCAGGGAGCACGACAGCGCGGCCAGCGCCGGGGCGCCGGCCACGATCCAATACGACGGTCCCAGCGCCCCCAAGGGGGGCCACAGGCGCAGGCGCCAGAGGAGCCCGGCGGCGAGCGTCAGGTAGGCCAGCAGGCTGACTCCGAGCAGGGATAGCTGTAGGACGGCCAGGAGGCGACTCCAGGGGATCCCGTGGCCCGCCAGCGCAGCCAGGGCCCCGCTGGCGGCCAGCCCGCTCACCGGCCCCAGGAGCCAAAGGGCGCCGCCATCCTCCAGCCATCCCCCGCTCCACCCTAGCTGCCACACCCCGGCGCCCCAGAGCAGCGCCGTCAGGGCCCCGGTGACGGTGAGCGGCACGGCGATCGCCCCCCAACCGGCCGCCCCGGCAAGCTCGGCCAGGACCGTGGTGGCGGCCGAGAAGGCGAAGACCCCAAGCCGGACCCGCCAGGGCGCCAACCCGGACCAATAAGCGCGCGGTGCCCTAACCAGGGCGGCGAGCTCGCCGGCCAGGACCTCCACATAGGAGACCGCAGCGATGATGGTGAGCACCAGGGCTGGACCGGGCTCGCCCACCCGTCGCAGGCCGAGGGCGATGGCCCCGGTGGCCATCACCAGGGCGAACCTTCCCGGGGCCGGGCGGGGCGGGGCCGGTGATCTCAACGCGGAGAGGGTAAGGCCGAAGTTGCCCGGGGCGCCCTCGGCTAGTTGCGTATGAACCTTCCCACGCCTCAGTATCAGGCGCCCGGGCCACCATCAAGGAAGCCACCCACCCAATGCCCAGCGACTCACCCCCACCCTCCGAAGACCCGGCTGCCGACCTCGAGCGGCGGATCACCCAGCCCGGCAGCCTCCCGGGCAACCGCTACGTGGTGGTGCGGCGTGAGGACCTCGGCTCGTTTCGGCGTGGCCGGGGCGGCATGCTGGTCGCCACCGAGAGGGCGGACGAGCCACCCGGTGGCGCGGCCCGGCTGACCTACCTTTTCAAGCGCGCGGTGATCGGCCGCCGGCTGCCCACCTCGGCGGTGGAGACAGAGCGGCTGCCGGTCCGCCGCGCCCTCCCCACCCTGGCGTCGGACGCGCTCTCCTCCGTGGCCTACGGCCCGGAGGCCGGGCTCACCGTCCTGGCCCTGGCCGGAGTCGGCGCCTTCGCCTTCGAGCTGCCCATCGCCCTGGCCATCGCCGCCCTGATGGTCCTGGTCACCCTCTCCTACCGTCAGCTGGTACTCACGCGCCAGACCGACGGTGGCTCCTACGCGGCAGCCCGCGACCACCTCGGAAGGTGGCCGGCGATGGTGGCCGCGGCGGCCCTGCTCATCGATTACGTCCTCACGGTCTCGGTGAGCGTCTCCTCAGGCGCCGACGCCCTGGCCTCGGCCTTCCCCACCCTTAACGACCTGAGGCTCCCGCTCGCGGTGCTTCTCGCCCTGCTGCTGTGCGCCGGCAACCTGAGGGGTGTGCGCGAGGCCGGAGCCATGTTCTCCACCCCCACCTTCCTGTTCGTCGCCGCGATGGGCGCCCTGATCGTGGTGGGGGTGATCCGGGCCCTCACAGGCGGGGTTCACCACGGCTTCGGGGTGTATCCCCCGATCCCGCATCCCGCCGAGGCACTCACCCCGTTCCTGGTGCTGACCGCCTTCGCCTCGGGGTGCTCCTCGATGACCGGCATCGAGGCGGTGTCCAACAGCGTCCGGAGCTTCCGGGAGCCCCAGGGGCGGAACGCCGCCCGCACCCTCTCCCTGCTGGGGCTGCTCCTGGTGGTCCTCTTCCTGGGGGTCACGCTCTTGGACCTCATCTTCGGCGCCGCCCCCAGGCCGGGCGGCAGCCCCACGGTCTTGGCCCAGATCGCCCAGGACGTCTTCACCGGCCCGGGCCGCTTCTTCTTCTACGTGATCCAGTTCTCGACCATGCTGGTCCTGGTTCTAGCCGCCAACGCCAGCTTCAACGGCTTCCCCCGGCTCTGCGCCTTCCTGGCCCGGGACGACCGCCTGCCCCACCGCTTCGGCGCCTACGGGGACCGGCTGGTGTACTCGGCGGCCATCCTGGTGCTCACCGCGGTGTCGGTGGCGGTGATCGTGGCCTTCGCCGCCAACACCGACCACCTCATCAACCTCTATGCCATCGGTGTCTTCACCGCCTTCACCCTGGCCCAGACGGCGCTGGTCCGCTACGGCTTCCGGCACCGCCAGGGTCACTGGCGGCGCAACGTCACCATCAACGCCGTCGGTGCCGTCGCCACGCTCCTCGTGGACCTGATCGTCCTGGTCGTCAAGTTCCGGCTGGGCGCCTGGGTGGTGCTGATCATCGTGCCCCTGGTGGTCGCGTACTTCTGGTACGTCAGCCGCCACTATCTGAAGGTCCGATCCGAGCTGGGCCCGGTGCCGGCTGGCAGGGCCCGCCTGCAGCCCGACCGGACGTTGGTTCCGGTCCGGCAGCTGGACGGGCCCACCCGACGGGCCCTGAGGTATGCGCTGGCGCTGGGGCCCCGCCTGATCGCCCTGGCCGTGTCGGGGGAACCTGACCTCGCAGCCCAGATCGAGGCCTACCTCCGAGACGAGGCCAGGAGCCGTCCCGCTGCACAATTCGAGGTGGTGTCGCGCCCGGGGCCGAATCGGGCGGTGCTCTCATACCTCACCGAGCTGGCTCCCTCCGTCCCTGACCACCTGGTCACGGTCATGGTGCCGGAGAGCATCACCAGCTCCGGGATCCTGGACCTCCTGAGACGGCCGTCCGCCCTGCGCCTCAAGTTCGCGCTACTGCGGCGGCCCGGGGTGGTGGCAGCGAGCTTCCCCGGTAAGCCCGGCCAGGACTCGTCCGAGGGAGCCCTGAGGCCTGGAGCCCGGCGGGTGGCAGTGGTCCCGGTAGCCGGGCTCGACATCCTGGCCCAGCGGGCGCTCAGCTATGCCCAGCACATCGCCGACGAGGTCATCGCCGTCCACGTGGCCACCGGCCAGCCCCAGGATGTCCCCCGTCCCGAAAGCACGCAGCGGCGCGACGACCTGGGGATGGAGCCCAGCGACGAGGCACGAGAGCTGGTGGCCCGGTGGGATGACTGGGTGGCATCCCACCTGGAGTCGTCCACCCCGCTCCCCCGTCCCAAGCTGGTGCTGGTCCTGTCCCCCTTCCGGACGGTGGTGCAGCCCGTGCTCCGCTACCTCCAGGGTTTCGGGGAGAAGAACCGCGACACCCTCTGCACGGTGGTACTTCCGGAGCTGGTGGCCCGCCACTGGTGGAACCAGATCCTTCACAACCACCGCGCCTTCCACATCAAGTCCGCGCTCCTGGGCCGAGCTGACTTTGCGGTAGCCGACGTCACTTTCGATCTGGGGCACCCGCCCTCCGCCTAGCGGCGCGCCCCGGACCACCCGGCTCCCCTGCCTAGAATGGCGGGATGCCACCCCACAACGTTTCGCTCACCAAGGTGGAGGCGGAGACCCGGGCTGCTCTGATCTCCGACCCTCATTACCGCCTTCAGCTCGACCTGGCCTTGGGCCGCGATCGCTACGGCTTTCGGGTGGAGCTGGAGTTCTCCGGTCAGCCGGGGGCCACCACTTTCCTGGACGCCCAGGTGGACCAGCTCGCCGGGATGACCTGGCAGGGGCAGGAACTCTCGAGGGATGCCTGGCGGGAGCAGCGCATTCAACTGCCCCCGCTGGCGGAGCGCAACCGCGTGGAGGTGTGGGGCACCTCCAGCTACCACCGGACGGGGCTGGGGATCCACCTCGCCGTCGACCCCGCGGACTCTGAGGCATACGTCTACACCGACCTCGAGCCCGCCGACGCTCACCGGGTCTTCCCCTGTTTCGACCAGCCGGACATCAAGGGCGTCTTCGAGATCGCCGTGCGGGTGCCCCAGGACTGGACGGTGGTCTCCGCCGAGCCGGGCCGGGCCGGGAAGGCCTCGGACGACGAGGGGGCCAGGTGGTGGGAGTTCGCCCCCACGCGTCGGCTCGCCCCATACGTGCTGGGGATCGCCTCCGGGAGACTGCACGCCATCAGGGCCCAGCACGGCCAGATCCCCCTCGGACTCTTCGCCCCCCTCTCCCTGGGCCAGGACCTCGAGAAGGCGGCCGAGGAGATCTTCGAGGTCACCCGACAGGGGCTCGACTTCTACCAGGAGCGCTTTGGCATCCCCTACCCGTACCGCAAGTACGACCAGGTCTTCTGCCTGGAGAAGGTCAACGGGGCGATGGAGTCTCCCGGGTGCGTCACCATCACCGACCGGATGATCTACCGCGGACGGCCCTCGGCCCGGGAGAGCTCCCTGCGGGCCGAGGTGATCCTCCACGAGATGGCCCACATGTGGTTTGGAGACCTCGTCACCTTCCGCTGGTGGGACGACCTGTGGCTCAACGAGAGCTTCGCCACCTTCATGTCCGCGGTGGCCGCCGACCGGGCGACCCGCTTCGACGACTCCTGGACATTCTGGGCCACCGCCTTCAAGCAGATCGCGGTGGAGGAGGATCAACACTCCACCTCCCACCCGGTGGTGACCGAGGTTCCGGACGCGGAGGCGGTCCACCTCAATTTCGACCGAATCACCTACCAGAAGGGGGCAGCTGTCCTCCGCCAGCTGGCGACCTGGGTCGGGGAGGAGGCCTTCTTCGCTGCCATCCATAATCACCTGGACGCCCACAGTGAGGGCAACGCCACTTTAGGTGACCTCATCGGCGCTCTGGAGAGGGTCTCCGGGCGGGACGTGCAGGGCTGGAGCCGAGCCTGGTTGGAGACCCCGGGGCTCAACACCATCCACCTTGAGGTGGAGGAGGCCAGAGGAGCGGCCGGGCCGGTGGTGCAGGGTGCTGCCCTGGTGCAGACGGCGAGCTCCGACCAACCGACCATACGCCCCCACCGGCTGGGGGTCGGGGAGTACCGGTGGCACGACCGGCGGCTGGTCCTGGCGCAGCGCCACGAGGCGGAGCTGGAAGGGGATCGAACCGAGATCCCGGGTCTCCGCGGGCGGCTGCGGCCCCCGCTCCTCCTTCCCAACGACGAGGCCGTCACCTACGCCAAGGTTCGGCTCGACCCGGTCTCTCTGCGCACCGTGGAGGCCAGCCTGGCGAGGGTCGCGGATCCGCTGGCCCGGGCGGTGATTTGGGATCTCCTGTGGGACATGGTGCGGGACGCGGAGCTGCCGACCGGCCGGTACGTCGGCATCGTGGTAGCCAACCTTCCCGATGAGACCGACCAGTCACTGGTGCCGGTGGCCCTCGGCCAGGCCCGCCAGGCGATCGCCAGTTTCGGGGCCCCGGCGCGCGGGGACGAACTGGAAGGCAGCCTGGCGGACGCCGCGGCCCAGGCACTGGAGCGGACCGAGCCCGGTGGGCTGGACCAGCTCACCTGGCTGCGCGCCCTTGTGGTGTCGGCCACCACCCCAGCCCAGCTCACCCGTGTCGAGTCGATGCTCAACGGAGACGGTATGCCCCCGGGGGCGGTGCTGGACCTGGAGATGCGCTGGCGGTTGGTGACCGCCCTGGCGGCTCGGGGAGTCCTGGGCGAGAAGGACGTGGCCCGGATGCAGCGGGCCGACTCCACCACCACCGGTCAGGTGAGGGCGCTGGCGGCCCGGGCCGCCATACCCGACCCAGAGCCCAAGGACGCCGTCTTCCGCCACCTGACCGAGGAGGACTCGGCGAACGTCGAGGAGGCGATCTGGGTGGGCCGGAGCTTCGCCGGGGTGCGACGGCCCGACCTCCTGCTTCCGTTCGTGCCGCGCTTCTTCGCGGCCGTCGACCGGCTGCTTCGGGATCGGGGGTCGGAGTACGCCAGGGACTTCGCCTACTGGTTCATGCCCGCGCTGCCCCCCGAACCGCTGCTGGTGTCGGAGGTGCAGGTCCAGCTGGCTAGGGAGGATCTGGCGCCCGACCTCCGGCGGATCTACCAGGACGCCCTGGAGGAGGCCGAGCTGGCCATCCGGGCCCGGGCCGCGGACGAATTGGCCTATTCCGGCAGCTGACCTGGCCCGGGCGCCCCTGCCCCGAACAGCTCGAGGCAGCCTTCCATCCCGGTCACCCGGACCAGGTGGCGGCGATGCCCCTCCCACCGCTCCCTGGTGAGGCGGAGGCCCTCCATCCGGTCTGGCGTGCCCCGCCGCGGTGCGAGCCAGCTCCCGTTGGGCTCGTAGCCCAGCCTCCGGGAGACGCCCAGCGAGGCGGCGTTGTCGTGGAACGCTGAGCTGTGAGCCTCGAGCGCGCCCAGGTGGGTGAAGGCCAGCTCCAGAACCGCCGCCCGCATCTCCTGCCCCAGCCCTCGGCCCTGGTGGGCCCGCCCCAGCCAGGACCCGGTTCTGACCATCCGGCAGGCGGCGAAGTCCACCCCCTTGAGATCCTGGGTCCCCACGACCCGCCCGTCCAGCGTGGCCACTGCCACGTACGTCCAGGAGCTTGGAGCCCAGTCGGCGATGGAACGCAAGATGTGCTGCACGGACTCCCGCTCCCGCTGGGGGGAGGGGAGGTCGGTCCAAGGGACCCCGAACGGCATGGACTCCTCGGGGTGGATGCCCTGGCCCACCAGGTCCACCAGTTCCTCCACCAGGGCTGAGTCGGGACGTCTGAGCACCAGCCGTTCCGTGGTGAGGCGAAGGTCGTACAGGGGCCAGTGGCTCACATCGGCGACGGTACCAGACGGCCGGAGCGGTCACCCCGGCACCGGGGCCCGCTGGGAGTCCGCCACCTGCGAGCCTGGCGCTTCGATGGCCTCCGGGACCGGGATGGGGTGGTGGAGCTCGAAGACCTCCTCGCTGAAGAGCAGCCGGTCACCGACTTCCAGCTCCGGCCCGCTCATCCGCAGCGGCACCACGAGGCTGACCAACTTCAGGATGCCGACGGTCATGGCGCCCGAGTAGGCGCTGACCACCAAGAGCCCCAGGAGCTGCACCAGCAGCTGGCCCGGGTTCCCGTAGAGGGCGCCGGCCACGGCAAAGCCCTTGGCGGAGCCCAGCCCGGGATAGACCACCATGGCTGGGTTAGCCACCAGCCCCACCATGATGCCCCCCACCGCCCCGGCAAGAAAGTGGGTGTGAACTACTCCCAAGGTGTCGTCCGCCCGGCGGAAGGGGAAGCGGCCGGAGAGCCGGTTCATGGTGTACCAGGGGATGGCCGCCCCCAGAAGTCCGACCAGCAGCGCCCCCAGGCCGTCCACATATCCCGCCGCCGGGGTGATCGCCACCAGGCCGCAGACCATGCCGTTGATCGCCCCCGCCACCGAGAGCTTGCGGTTCAGGTTGAGGTCGAGGAAGAACCAGGCCAGGAGGGCGACCGCGGTGGCCAGGTTGGTGTTGAGAACCGCGGCGGCGGCGTCCGAGCCGGCGAAATACGGGTCGCCCCCGTTGAAGCCGTTCCACCCGAGCCAGAGGATCCCGGCCCCGGCGATCGCCAGCAGCATGTTGTTGGGCTTGAAGTCGCGCTGATCCTGGTCGGTCCTCGGCCCGACCACCAGGGCGGCGACGAAACCGGAGATGCCGGCCGCCACATGGATCACGTAGCCGCCGCTGTAGTCCACCACCCCCAACTGGGACAGCCAGCCACCTCCCCAGATCATGAAGGCGTTGACGCTGTACACCGTGAGGGACCAGAGCGGAACGAAGAGCATCCAGGCCCGAAGGTTCATCCTCCCGAACACCGCTCCCGCCAGGATCACGGGAGCGATGGCGGCGAAGACGAACTGGAAGTAGATGAGAGACGCCTCCGGGAAGGCGAACTTGGGCATCACGCTCGCGAGCAGTGGGATCGACGCCCTCCGCTCCTCGCTGAGCGCTCCCAACACCGGCTGGGGGATGCCGACCATCGACCCGAGAAGCGGGTGGCCGAAGGCGGCCGAGAATCCCCCCAGCACCCACACCACGAGGACCGCGGCGAAGGCGTAAATCGCGAAGAGCGCTGAGCTGACCGCCCATTTGCGCTTCACCAGGCCGCCGTACAGGATGGCCAGGCCGGGAATCGACTGGAGGCCGACCAGGGTGGCCGCGGTCAGCTGCCAGCCGTTGTCCCCGGGGTTCACGAACGACGGGGTGGGCAGGTACATCCGCTGACCTCCTTGCGCTCTTCAGGGGCCGACCTGGCACAAGCCTAGGGCCGCGGAAGCGCCCAAACTTCAGGAGGAACACCTAATTGCGCCCGGCCTGCGTCGGTAGTACCACCCATGCCGGGGCGCCGGCCGAGGAGGTGGGTCCGAGATGCCGGCGCACCGCGCCCGCGGCCGGCTCGGCCGGACCGGGGAGCTCAGGCGGAGGTGACGCCGATCAACTCCAGGATCCGTGCCGGGGGAAGGTGCTGCTCCAGAACCTTGGCGCCGAATGGGGAGAGCGCATCGGCGATGGCGTTGCAGATGGTGGGGGGGGCGGCGATCATGCCCCCCTCCCCCACTCCTCGGAAGTTCACGTCCGGGTCGAGGCGCACCGGGCTCAGGTGCTCGATCTCGATGTGGGGAACGTCCAGCGCGGTGGGCAGAAGGTAGTCCATGAGGGTGGCGGAGAGATACTGCCCCTGAAGGTCGTAGGCGGAGCGCTCCAGCAGCACCGCCCCCACCCCCTGGGCCACCCCGCCCCGGATCTGCCCCTCCACGACGGCGGGGTTGATCAGGTCCCCGCAGTCCTCCACCACCAGGTAGCGGAGGATCCGGACCAGCCCGGTGGCCGGGTCGACCTCCACCACGCAGCAGTGGGTCCCCCCGGACCACCCGCTCTCCCCGCCGTCGAAGTCCTGGGTGGCCGTGAGGTCCGCGTCCGCCCCCAGGGGCAGCTGCCCGGATCGGGCCGCCAGATCGATGCGGCGGAGCAGCTCGGCAAGCGGAAGTCGGCCCCCGGGGACCCCCGGCCCGACCAGCTCGCCGCGCACGATGTCGAGCTCGGTGGGCGCCAGGTCCAGGACCTGGGCCGCAGCCTCGAGGACCTTGCCCCGCAGTCGGCGGGCGCCATGGAGGGCCGCTCCGCCGGCCATGGTCGCGAACCGGCTCCCGCCGGTCCCGAATCCCTCCGGCGTCTGCCGGGTGTCCCCCACCACCACGCGGACCTGCTCCAGCGAGGCCCCGAACTCGTCGGCCGCCACCTGGGCCAGAGTGGTCCGATGGCTCTGGCCGTGCGGCATCTGGGCGGTGTGGACCAGGAGAAGCCCATCCCGGTCCACCTCCACCCGCACCTGCTCGGAGTCCCCCCCCTCCCCTTCCTGGCGAGGACCCGGGGCCGGCTCGATGTAGGTGGCGAACCCCACTCCAAGGTACCGCCCCTCCGCCCGCAGCCGAACCTGCTGCTCCTGGAGGCGGGTGAGATCGACGGCCTCGGCGGCGCGCAGGAGGGATTCCCTGGCGGTGATGCCCGCGAGGCTGGGACCGGTCACCATCCGCAGGGGCGGCTCATCCCGGGTGGCGAGGTTGCGGAGCCTCACCTCCAGCGCGCTGACCCCCAGCTCCTGGGCCACCAGATCCAGCATCCGCTCACGCACGAACGTCTCCGCCGCCCACGGTCCCCGGTAGGCTACGTAGCTGGCCTTGTTGGTGACCACCCCGGAGCTGGTGAAGGAGAGGGCTTCCAACCGGTAGGGCCCGGGGATCATCTCCCGGACGGTGTCGACGACCAGGGGCGCGAAGCCCGGGTAGGCCCCGGTGTCGACCACCATCTCCACCCGAAGCGCCAGGATCAGGCCGCCGGCGGTCACCGCCGCCTCGACCTCGAAGCTCTCCTCGCGCGCTTGGCCGGACACCGTGAGGTTCTCCCAGCGGTCCTCGACCCAGCGCACCGGACGCCCCAGCTCCCGGCTGGCGGCGCAACAGGCGACCTCCTCGCGGCTGGCCCCGAACTTGAGACCGAAGGAACCGCCCACGTCCTTCGCCACCACCCGGACCCGGTCCGGCGGCATCCGCAACTGCTGGGCGAGCATCTGGCGCGTGGTGTTGACCCCCTGGGTGGAGGCCCGCACCAGCAGCTGGCCGGACGGGGCATCGAAGCTGGCAAGGATGGCCCGCCCCTCCATGGGGACGTTCTGGTGGCGGTGCTGATGGATCGAGGCGCGGACCACCCGGTCCGCCCTCGCGAAGGCCCCTTCGACATCCCCGAAGACCTTGACCTGGGGGCCGAACAGCCGGTTGCCGCCCAGCTCCTCGAAGATCGCGGGCAGGCCGGGGTCGAGCGCCTGCTCGACCGTGACCACCGGAGCCAGCTCCTCGTAGTCGACCCCAATGAGCTCGCAGGCGTCCTCGGCCAGAGCGCGGCTCTCGGCCACCACCAGCGCCACCGGATCCCCGACCAGCCGGGCCTTGTCGATGGCCAGGATCCCGAAGGACACCTGACCCCCGGCTCCAGGTGACTCGCCCAGGACACCACCGGGCGATGCCAGCTGAGCCATCTCGGCGCCGTCGAAGACGGCCACCACGCCGGGGGCACGACGGGCGGCCTCGGTGTTCACCGCCACGATCCGGGCGTGGGCGAGCGGACTGCGGCAGAAGGCGGCATGCAGCATGCCGGGCAGCTGGACATCGGCGACAAAGGTGCCCCGCCCGGTCAGAAGGCGCTCGTCCTCCACCCTCCGCACCGAGGCGCCGGTGTAGCGCTCGGCGGCCACCTGCCCCCTCATGGAGACTCATCTCCGGCCTGCTCCGGGACCTCGGCGGCGGCCAGGACGCCGCGGACGATGCTCTCGTACCCGGTGCAGCGGCAGAGGTTGCCCGAGAGCGCGTGGCGCACCTCGGCCTCGGTGGGAGTCGGGTTGTCCTCGAGGAGGGCGGCGGCCTGGATCAGGAACCCCGGGGTGCAGAACCCGCACTGGAAGCCGTGGTTGTCCCACATCGCCCGCTGGAGCCGGGAGAGCTGGCCGTTCCGGGCCAGACCCTCCACGGTCTCGACCCGGCAGCCGTCGGCCGAGGCGGCCAGGACCAGACAGGAGCGGGTGGGGAGTGAATCCAGCAGCACGGTGCAGGCCCCACAAACCCCGTGCTCGCACCCCAGGTGAGTCCCGGTGAGACCCAGCTGGTCGCGCAGGAAGTCGGCGAGGGTGGTGCGTCCTTCCACCGCCCCTCCCGCCTCCTCGCCGTTCACCTCCAGCCGGATCGTGAGCGATCCCTGGGGGCCGACATCGAGCTCAGCCACCGGCTGTTCCTCCCTGGACCGCCGCACGCCCGAACGCCGTCCTGAGAGCGCGCTCGGTCAACACCCTGGAGAGGTGCCGGCGGTAGGCAGTCGAGGCATGGAGGTCCTCCGGGGGACGGAGCCGCGCCCCCACCCTGCGGCCGGCGGCGCTGAAAAGGTTCTCCGGCGAGTCCTGCCTGTCCAGTTCCAGTTCATCGAGGGTGAAAAGGCGCGAGCGGTCGCCGACCCCGGTCAGGGCAAGACGAAGGTCGAGGACGCGATCCTCGTCCCGGACCACGGCAGCCGCCACGCCGACCATGGCAAAGTCGCCCGGGCGCCGGCTCACCTCCGCGAAGCAAGTCCCCTGGGAGGACGAGGGGGCTGGAACCCTGACCTCGGTCACCACCTCGTCAAACTCCAGGGCGGTGGTGAAGGGGCCGAGGAAGAAGTCCCGGGCAGGGATGGTGCGCTCGCCCCGACCCAGGCTGCGCGCCGTGAGCTCCGCCCCCAGCACCAGGGCGGCGGCCGGCAGCTCGGCAGCAGGGTCGGCATGGCACAGGCTGCCACCCACAGTCCCGCGGGAGCGGATCGCGGGGTGTCCGATGAACTCGAGCGCCTCGAAGAGCAGGGGGCTGGCAGCCCGCACCCGGGGGTCGCGCTCAGCGACCAGCTCGGTGGTCAGTGCCCCGATCCGCAATCCCCCGCCATCCTCCTGAACTCCCTCCAGCCCCCGGACCCGTCGGAGGTCGATGAGGAGCGACGGCCGGGCGAGTCGCAGCGCCAGCATGGGGATGAGGCTCTGGCCCCCTGCCAGTACCCTCGCCTCCCCGTCGCCGGCGGCGAGCAGTTCCAGCCCCTCCTCCAGGGATTCGGGGGCGCGGTAGGCGAAGGGAGGGAGTTTCAAGGACCAGGACAGGATAGGCTTCGGCCTCGGCGCCGTGCACCGCGCCCTCGCCAGTTGCTGGACGGGGTGCCCGCTCGGAACCGTGGCCATCCCTGGACCAGCTCGGGCCACGGCCCGTGACCGGGGTCAGAGAGCCAATCGGCGCCGCCGCCGGACGGTTCCAACCAGCCCGGGCCAGAGTGAGCCGAGCACCGAGGCCGGCAGTTCC
>JAJYET010000007.1 GCA_021785655.1 bacterium
GCCGGCGAGGCGCCGGCACCCTCGGTTGCTACGATGCCGAGGTGGAATCCCGGGCCGCCAGCGCTGTCACCACCGCCCGCCTGGACAACGGGCTGGAGGTGGTGATGAGTCCCGAGAGATCATCCCCCACCGTGGGAGTGGGGGTCTTCTACCGGGTGGGATTCCGCCTGGAGCCCGAGGGGCGGACCGGCTTTGCCCATCTGTTCGAACACCTCATGTTCCAGGGCACACCCAGGGTGCCCAAGCCACAGTTCGGGAACCTCATCAATTCCGCGGGCGGCCTGCTCAATGGCTTCACCCGCCACGACTACACCGCCTACTTCGAGATCCTGCCGACCTCAGCCCTGGAGATGGCCCTGTACCTGGAGGCGGACCGGATGGGGCAGCTGGACATCAACGCCGGGACCCTCAGCAACCAGCTCCAGGTGGTCGAGGAGGAGGTCCGGGTCAACGTCCTGAACCAGCCGTACGGTGGCTTCTCCTGGCTCTGGCTGGCCCAGCACGCCTTCGCCCGCTTTCCCAACAACCACAACTTCTACGGGGAGTTCTCCGACCTGGAAGCGGCCACGGTCGACGACGCGGTGGAGTTCTACCGGAGCTGGTACGGGCCCGGCAACGCCTCCCTGGTGCTGGTGGGCGACTTCGACCCTGGTGTGGCCCTCCGGCTGGTGGAGCACCATTTCGGCTCGGTGGCGCCCCGCCCCGAACCGCCGGAGCCGGACCTTGAGGAGCCCCTGCCCGCCAGCCGCCGTGAGCACCGGCACCTGGACCCTTTAGCCCCCACTCCCCAGGTGGCGGTCGGCTATCCCACCGCTCCCTTCGGGTCTGACGACCACTTGCCGCTGGCGCTGGCGGCACGGATCCTCACCGACGGCCGAGCCTCCTGGCTCCAGCGCACCCTGGTCCGCGAGAGGGAGCTGCTGCTGCACGTGGCTGGAGGCCCGCTGTACCCGATCGGGGACTCCTTCGAGTTCCGTGGTCCTGCCCTGTTCACCCTCGAGGCCACCCCCAGGGAGGGAGTGGACACCGGGGACGCGGTCTTGGCCATGGACCAGGAGCTGGCCCGCCTAGCCGCCGACGGGCCAACGGAGGAGGAGCTGCGCCGGGCCCGCCGCCGCGAGCTGGCGCGCCATCACGCCACCACCGACAGCCGGCTGGGCCGGCTGACAACGCTGGGGGTGATGGCTGCCGTTCACCGCCAGCCCCAGCTGGTCGACCAGCTGCCCCAGCGCTTCGCCGAGGTGACCCCGGCGCAGGTGGCGGAGGCGGCCGGCCGCTGGCTCCGGCCCGAGCGGTCCTCGGTCCTGCACTGGCTGCCGGGCGCCCGGGGGGACGGGAGATGACCGGCGGCGTGCCGAGCGAGGAGGTCCCGCAGCCCGGGGCGGTACCCAACCTGCACCTGGGCCGTGTGCACCGTTCGCAGCTGGCCAACGGTGCCGAGGTGCTGGTGGTGCCCCGGCGCACCGTGCCCAGGGTCGAGCTCCGAGTCTCGGTGCCCGCCGGCTCGGCCGCGGGGGAGAGCGCGGCGGCGGCCGAACTTCTGCGCATGGGCATCCCCCTCGGGACCCGGGAGTTGGACCAAGAGCAGCTCGCCGAGCGCCTTCAGGACCTGGGCGGGGCCCTTCAGGTCCACCAGGACCTCGACCGCCTCATGATCTCCGCAGCCGCGCTCGCCGAGGCGGAGTCCGAGCTGTATCACCTGGTGGCGGCCCTGGTTCGGGAACCGGAGTTCCCCCGGGACGACCTCCTGATCGAGAGGGCCAAGCTCGTCGAGGGGCTCCGGAGCGCCCGCGCCACCCCCCACTTCCCGGCTCACGAGGCGCTCGGCGAGCTGGTCTACGGAAGACACCCGTACGGCCGCCGCGAGCCCACCGAGGGGGAGGTGGCCCGGACCGGGCGACGGACCCTGCAGGAGCTGCACCGCCGGACCTTCACCCCGTCTGAAGCTCAGATCACGGTGGTCGGCGACATCGATCCGCGGGCGACGCTGCGACGGCTGCGCTCCGCCTTCTCCAGCTGGGAGGGGCCGCGGAAGGGATGGAGGGCGCCGCGGGTGCGGGCCATGGCCCGCGCGGACCTCCTCTACCTGGAGCGCCCGGGGTCGGTGCAGACCGTGGTGGTCGCCGCCTCCAGCGGGCCCACCATGGGAGAGCCCGGCCACATCGCCTTCAGCCTGGCCACCGCCGTTCTGGGGGGCGGATTCACCTCCCGGATGATGACCAACCTGCGTGAGGACAAGGGGTACACCTACAGTCCCCACGCCAGGGTGGAGTCCCACGGCCGGGACGGACTCGCCAGCGCATCCATGGAGGTTCGCACCGAGGTGACCGCCGCCGCCCTCGCCGAGCTCCGGCACGAGCTGGCCCGGCTGGCCACGGTGCCGGTGCCGCTGGAGGAGCTGGCCACCACCAGGAGCTACCTGGAGGGAGCGCGGCTGGTGGCCCTCCAGACGCAGGCCGGAGTGGCCTCCGCGCTGGCCCAGGTCCGGGGCCTGGGCCTCGACCACCGCTACCTGGAGCGGTACCAGCTGGAACTGGAGCGGTGCTCGGCCGAGGATGTCATGGAGGCCGCCAGGAGGTATCTGGCTCCGACCAGGATGACCACGGTCCTGGTGGGCGACGAGTCAGCCCTTCCTGGACTCGAGGCCCTGGCTCCAGTGCGGCGCCGCCGTCCGCGAGGGGGCTGACCGCTCAACTCCGGAGGCGTCCCCGGGCCAGCAGGCCAACCCCCAGCACCAGGAGCAGCGCCGAGCCCACGCCGAGGATGATGAGGTCCAGGCCCCCGGATGCGGGCACCCCCCCGATCCCCAGGACCACCGTCGAGGCCGCCGCTCCGGCCAGCGCCATCCCGCCCGTCCGTAGGACCCGGGCGCCGACCGCGGACGGTTCCCACCTCCCCTTGCGGGCGAGGTCGGCGGCCAGAAACGCCAGCTCGGTGGCCAGCAGGATGGAGACACCGAGTGGGACCGCCAGCAGCGATGGTCCCTCATCCCAGAGGGTGAGCGCCACCGGGCCTCCGAGGAGGAAGGGGGCGCAGGCGGCGAGGCCCGGAGTGCTGGTCAGGCCACCTGCCAGCAACGCCAGGAGGCCGAGGGCGGTGATCGGCAGCAACCAGGCCGGCGCCAGCCCTCCGCCCTGGGCGGCAACGTACCAGAGGGAGGGGGCGCCCAGGGCAGCGGCGGCCGCCGCCGCGATCAGCGAAGCGCGGGCCGGGCGGATCGCCGGTACTCCCTGGCCGCGGCCAGGACCACCTCCAGGGGACGGTCGGGCGGCCACTCCACCACGGAGACTCCCTGGCGCTGCAGACGGTGACGCCGGGCCTCCCGCTCAGCCCGCCAGACGCGGAGGGCCAGGGGGTCGGCCCGGCGCAGCGGCGCCCCGACCAGCTTCTCGGGGGCGATCTCCAGCACCAGGAGGTCGAAGCCCCGGTGGTGGAGGTCGGCCAGCGCTCCCAGGCTCCGGGGGTCCAGGAGCGGAGTGAGCGCCACCACCATGGCCGCCGGGGGCAGCACCCGGGGTGGGAGCACCTCCAGGTCCCGCCAGGCGTACGAGGTGACCACGTCTGTGTCCAGGAGCGCCTCCACGACCCGGTACAGGTGCCGCGGACCCAGGCCGGGGTCCAGCCAGCGCACCAGACCGCCGAAGCCCACGACCCCCACACGGTCGCGGTGACGGAGATGGCCCTCGGCCAGCGCGGAGGCGGCCCGGACCGCCAGGCTGAGCACGGAGTCGCGACCCTCCCCCACCTCGGTGAAGCTGTCCACGAAGAGGATCACGTCCGAGTTGCGCTCCAGGTGCAGCCGGTTGACGTGCGGGACCCCGGTCCGGGCGGTGACCCGCCAGTTGATCCTCCGCACCAGGTCACCGGGAAGGAACTGGCGGACCTCGGAGAACTCGATTCCATCCCCGGACTGCCGGGCGATGCGGTTGCCGAAGAACACCTGGGTGCGCCGCGGCGGCACCAGCTGGCGGAGCCGGGACCAGGTGGGGTAGACCCGGAGCGGGAGGGGCTGGCCGAGGGAGAGCTCGTAGGAGAAGAGCCCCAAGGCGTCCTGGGCCCGGGCCCGGACCGGCCCCAGGCGGTACGCACCCCAGCGCCCGCAGCGGACTTTAAGCTCCGCCAGCCGGTCGCCCCGGACCCGGAGTCGCAGGCGTCCGGTCCGCGGGGTGAGCCCCTCCGGGACGGGCAGGTCCAGCTCCAGCCAGGACGCGTCTGCGTCATGGAATTGAACCAGCCACGAAACCTCCTGGCCCTCGCCGGAGCGGGAGGGCTCCAACGCCACCTCCGCGGAAAGTCGGGGCCGCCGAACCAGGGCCGCCCCCACCGCCAGCCAGAGGGCGAAGGGAGCGGCCAGCGCCACCACCGCCGGGCTGGCCAGGGCGACCCCCATCAGGACCAGGGCGGCGGCGGCGGCGCCGTAGCCCAGGAGCCTGGGGTGCGCCCTGGGGCTCACTAACCTGGTGTGGGGGTGAAGCGCGGATGGATGGCGGCCGGGGTGGGGACCTGGCGGAGGCACTCCTCGACGACATCCTCCGGCCGCACCCGCTGAACCCAGAGGTCCGGGCGGAGCATCAGCCGGTGACTGAGGGCCGGGGCCGCCACCGCCTTCACGTCGTCCGGGGTGACGTAGTCGCGGCCGGAGAGGGCGGCCCTGGCCCTCGAGAGCTTGAAGAGGGCCAGGGAGCCCCGGGGGCTCGCCCCCACCTGGACTCCGGGGTGCTGCCGGGTGGCGTTCACCAGGTCGACCATGTAGAACTCGATGTCCGACTCGACGTGCACCTGCTCCAGCTCCGCCTGCATGGCCAGCAGCCCCTCCCGGTCCACCGCCACCTCGACCTCGGCCTCATCCCGGTGGCGCCGGCGCCGCTGGGACAGCATCAGCTGCTCCGCCTCGCGGTCCGGGTAGCCCACCGAGATGCGCATCAGGAACCGGTCCAGCTGGGCCTCGGGCAGGGGATAGGTGCCCTCGTACTCGATGGGGTTCTGGGTGGCCAGGACCAGGAAGGGGTGGGGCAGCGGCCGGGTGTCCCCCTCGATGGTCACCTGGCGTTCCTGCATCGCCTCCAGGAGGGCCGCCTGCGTCTTGGGGGTGGAGCGGTTGATCTCGTCGCCCAGGATCAGGTTGGCGAAGATCGGCCCTGGCCGGACCTCGAACTCCCCACTTCGCTGGTTGAAGATCGAGGATCCGGTGATGTCCGAGGGCATCAGGTCGGGGGTGAACTGGATCCTGGAGAAGCTCAGCTCACAGGAGCGCGCGAAGGAGCGGGCGATGAGGGTCTTGGCCAGCCCCGGGAAGTCCTCCAGGAGGACGTGGCCGTCTGCCAGGATCCCCAGCATCACCAGCTCCAGAACCGCTCGCTTGCCCACCACCGCCCGCTCCACCTGGTCCAGCACGGCCTCGGAGCGCCGGCGCAGCTCGTCCAGCCCGCTCACCGGCGGAGCCCCTCAAGGTCAGCCATCAGCCTCTCCAGCAAGGGGCGCCCCGGCGCTGGCTGCTGGTTTCCGTACACCGTCTGGCGGGGGCTCAGGAGAAGGTCCGCAACCAGCTCCCCACCCCGAGCCCGGGCGGCCTCCGGCTGACGCTGGGGGCTGATGCCCAGGGCCAGGAAACGGTCCTCCGCGATCTCGGCCAGGAGCGGCCGCAGCACCCGCTCGAAGTCGGCCCGGCTCGAGGCCCCGGAGCGGACCGCGTCCTGGACCGACACGAGGTTGGCCGGGAGACCGGGCGAGGTCTGGCGCCGCCTTGGCCGGGCGCCCGCCGGCGACTTGGCCAAGCCGGCCAGCCAGCCCACCAGGAGGGCGCCCCCGAGCCCGCCCAGGAAGAGCAGGAGCCACCGCCAGGCCAGGTCCCCCAGTTGAGCGGGGCCGACGGCCAGCGCCGTGGCGAGGCCGGTGGCGGCCACCGCCAGCACCACCGCCCAGGCTCGGGCCGCCCTCATCTCCGGCGCGTCCCGCCGCCCATCATGGCGGGAGTATACGGGGGCCGGGACCTCACCCCGGGGCGGAGCGGAGCTCGTCCCGAAGTTGGGCCAGGGCAGTCTCGGCGTCGCTGCGGTCCGCGGGGCGGACCTCGTGCTGGGAGTACCGCGCCAGCTCGAAGAGGTCGGTGAGCCGGCGCAGGGAGCGGGGACTGGCCCGCAGGCCGCGCAGGGCCCGCTCCAGGTATTCCAGGTGGGTCTCGAACTGTTTTCGGGGCAGCCCGCGCTCCGCCAGGGCCCGTTCCATGCGGGCGTATGCAAGGAGCACCGCCCCCCGCGGATCCGCGGCGGACTCCAGCTCCTGCAGCCCCGCTTCCAGGGCTCCCGCCAGCTCCAGGGGAAGGTCGGCCACCGGGGTTGGGCCGGCCTCGCGAGCCTTCCAGCCGCTGGTCCGCCGCCTCTGCCGGATCACCAGCCCGATCACCAAGAGGCCCACGACCAGCCCGAGCACCGCTCCCAGGAGGAGGGTGTCCGCCACCGGGACGGTGCCTCCGGGGTGGGAGCCCGGGAGCCTCCGGGCCGTGGGCCCGCCGCCGGTGACTCCCACCAGAGGATGGGTCCGCCGCTGCAGGGTGAGGGCGAGCACCAGCCACTGCGCCAGAACCAGGGAGGCGGCCAGCAGCACGAGGCGCGTCTTCATGCCCCGGCTGAGCCTCGCCACCGGTGGCCCGGGGCGCCCGACCTCCCGAAAGCGGCGCCAGGGAATGAGGAAGAGGGTGAGGACTATGGCGAGGTCGATGGCGGCGAAGAAGACGGTCAGGACCACGACCCCCACCGCCCCCACGGCCGCGGTCTCCACCCCGGAGGGCCTGGCGGGGTGGGCCGCCAGAAGGGGCCGGGAGAAGGTGGCGTGCGTCGCGACCGCCGCCAGGACCAAGAGTGTGAGGGCACAGACCGCGGCCAGCGCCGCCACCAGTCGATCCGACTGGGGGAGCCGATGATCCTCCTGTGGCTCAGCGCTCAACGGCAGCTCGCCTCCACGGGGGCACGGTACCACCGGGAGGCGGCGATGCTAGCCGGAGGCCCTTGCCGTGAGCACTGACGGGGCATGGCGGTCCCTGCAGGCCGGAAGTGGGATGGGGGCGTTGCTGTCCAGGAGCAGGGCCCCGGAGGCGAGCTGGAGCACGGCCTGCACCGCCGCTCGGGGCCCGCACCAGTTGGTCCACCGCCAGGTGAGGGAGGGCCCATTGGTGGCGGAGCTGAGTGTGCCCGAGAGCCGGTAGGGCTGGAGGTTCCCGTCCACTGCCAGGGGCCGGAGTGTCCTGGCGGCGTATAGCCCGAGGCGCACCTCGGCAGCGAGCTGGCACGGCTTGGCGGCCCCGCCGTTCCCCTGTCCGCTCGGGTACAAGGTGTACTCCCTTGCGCTCCCCCCCTGCCGGCCGAGGGCGGAGCCCCAGCCCACGTCGGCCGATGGGCAACCCCCGAGCATGGCTGGGGGAGTGGGCAGCGCCCCGGGGCGCCGCGCCACCTCCAGCTCCGCCTTCCAGCGCACGCCGAGGGCTGCCAACACGTACACCCGCATGCGCCCGGGGGCGGTTTGCGCAACACGGGAGCCTCCCCCCGAGGCCTGGCACGGATGGCGTCCGGAGCTAGCCGGGAAGGCCATCACGGGCGCCGCGTGACCCGCCTGAACGGCGACCAGCCAGCCGGCCCCGGCCGGGCCATCGCCCCGGGGGAGGCGGAACGGGGTGACGTGAGCCCCGCAAGTGTTGCTGAGAAACAACCCGTACTCGTAGCCGGCCGGCACCGCCCCGAGGTAGGTGCGGCCCGCCCCACCTGACTTTGAGCCCACCAGCTGGTACCCGAAGTCGGGAATGAACCCGCTGCTGGCCCGGCCGCTGGAGGGAGCCCGGCCAGCCAGCCGCGGCAGGCTGACCGTCGCCACCACCACGGCCCCCACCACCGCGAAGACCAGGGCCCGTTGGACATGCTTCCGCGGGCGGGGCCGGGGGCGGAAGCGCAGCGCGGAGCGGAGGTCTGAGGTCGGCTCCCGGTACTCGTCGAGGAACACCTTCCTGATCCGGCTCTCCAAAGGCTCCCTCACAGCCCCTCCTCCCCCATCCGAGAGCGCAGCTGGGCGACCGCCCGGTAGACACGGGAACGGGCCGCGGGCTCGGAGATGCCCAGCACCCTGGCCACCTCCTCCATCGGCAGGTCCAGGTAGTAGAAGAGGGCCAGGGCGGTGCGCTGGCCGCTCCCGAGCCGGCCCAGGGCCTGGCTGAGATCGTGGCTCTGAACCACCCGGCCCGTGCCATCTCCCGCGCTGAGGTCGTCGTTCAGCCCCGCCCACCACCAGAACCGAAGGCGCATCTGGGATCGGCTGGCGTTGCGCACAATGGTGAGGAACCAGGGCCGGAGGTCCGCGGTCTCGCCACGGAAGCGAGGGATGGCACGCAACGCGCTCAGGCAGGAGTCCTGGACCGCGTCCTGAGCCGCCTCCGGACGCCGGAGGATCGAGAGCGCCAGGCGGTAGGCGGGATCCAGGAGTGGTTCCAGAAGCCGGGCCACGGCCTCGCGGTCGCCGGCCCGGGCGGCCTCCAGGTCGTCCACAACCGCTCCCTCCATCACCCAGTCCACACCAAAGAGGACGCCACTGGCGAAGCGTCAGTTGCAGGCGGCCATCTCACAGCTCGGCAGCCGAGAGCACGATCCGCCCGGACGGCGCCAGCTCAATCTCGACCGCGGATCCCCATCCCCTTTGAAGGCACCACGGCCACCCCTTCCCGTGGCGTTTCCCCGGAAGGTGGGATGGTCACTCGCTTCATCTGCCGCCACGCCGTGACCGCCGCCGCCGCCAGGATCAGCGGGGTCAGTTTGATCGGAAGGTCGAGGTGCGGGCTCAGGTCCAGGAGAGCGGCGAGGTTCAGAGCCAACATCCACAGCGCCAGCCCGGTGAGGGGGCGGCCCTGGGCGCGCAGCGCCAGGCCAGACCAGACGGCAGCGGGCGCGAGCAGCAGCAATCCCTGGGTGAGGTCGTGGGGAGCGATCACCAGCGACAGGCAGAGCGACGAGGTGAGGGCCCACCACCAATCCGACTCCGATCGGGGCGGCCTGCGCGCCCAGGCGAAGGCCTGCAGGGCTAGGCCCAGGGGAATCATCAGGAGGCCGAGCGTGGACGCCAAGGAGCCCGGCCCCACCAGCCTCCAGAAGAATCCCAAGGCGGTGGCGTCGTTGGTGGGTGGGAAGCGCTGGGCGAGGGTGTAAGTCTCCAGGTGGATCGCCTGGCGGAGGCCGGCTACCCCGAGGTCGAGGAACGTGCCGAGACCCAGCGCCAGCAGCGCCAGGGCGAACACCCGGACACGGCGGTTGCGCCACCGGGAAAGAGCCGGAACCGCAAGGCCCAAGAACAGGTCCGGCTTGAGGGCCAGGAAGAGGGCGGAGGTCGCCGCCCTCGGGGCCCAGCGCCGTGCCCCCGCCAGGGTCGCCGCCGACATCGCCAGGGCCGCGCCGAGCGGCCAGAGCAGGTCGAACTGGCCCTGCCCCAGTGCGATGTACGTCGGGTAGCTGGCGAGGGCGCCCAGTGCCAGGAGCCAGATCCCCGGGACTTGGGGGCGCTGGCGGACGATCCAGCACAAGCCGCCCGCGCACCCTGCAAGCGCCACCGCATCCCAGCACCAGAAGGCATCTCGGAGCGGAAGATAGCTGAAGGGCAGGATGACCCAGGCCGCGATGGGTGGGTTCACGAAGGGGATCGCGAGGCTGCCTCCCCGGCCTCTAACCGTCGCCTCGAGCGCGTACTGGGTGGTCAGCGAGTAGAGGTCACGGGTCAGGGGGAAGCCGAAATGCGCCAGCCCTCGAGCGGCGAAGTAGAAGGCGCTGAAGTCGTTCGGCCACTGCTGCTGCCAACCTGTGGCCACCGCGGCGATCCAGGCCAGGAGCAACAGGCCCAGAAGCAATGCGGTCTGCTGAGACCGCCGAGCGGTCCACGCTCCGGTCCTCTGGCTCACGCTTTGCAGGGGTCCAATAGGGGGGGCCCAAGGGGTGGACGGTGGAGGCGCGCGGCCCTCAGCATCGCCCCCCCCCCCGGATCCGGCTGAGTCGCATCTTTCGGAGCCATGCCGACCGGGTGGGCGAAGCAGGTATCGAACCTGCGACCTCCTCGTTGTAAGCGAGGCGCTCTACCACTGAGCTATTCGCCCGGGAGGCCCAGGCTATCGCACCGGCCCACTCGGCGGGCGACCGGAGTCCACGCGGTCCAGTTCGACGGGGTGCAGAAGGTACACGTCCTGTACCACCAGGACCTTCTCCAGCAGCGAAGTCGGGGAGTCCCGCGGCCCCACCGGAACGCCCATCGCCTGGAGCCGGATCCGAAGTCTGGGCGGAACCGTAGCCTCTCCCCTAAGGTTGAGCTCCTCCAGGAGCTCCAGGGCCGAGTCCAGCTCGGCGAGTCGATTCCGTCTTCCGTCCCGGGCGGACCTGGACTCCTCCTCCCAGCTCACGGCCGCCGCTCCCCGCCCGCTGGGGACCGGCGCCGCAATCCCCGGTCGCTGCGCACGCTGGAGCCGGAGCGAGTGACGATGCCGACCACGTCTCTCTGCCCGGTTCCAGTCTCAGGCCGGAGCCGTGAGCTCGGTTGGAGCCGGCACTTGCAGCCCTGAGGGCTCGGTCCACTCCGAGCGAAGGCCGAGGGCGTTGGCCACGAAGGGAGCCACCAGCTCCGCGAGCGCCTGGGGACGGCAATCGCCGGTGGACCCCTCCCCCTGCAGCGAGCTGGCAGTCCGGCCATCGATGCCGCAGGGCACGATCCGGCCGAAGGCGGCGAGGTCGGTGGTGCCATTCAGAGCGAACCCGTGGTAGGTCACCTTGCGCGCACTGAGCCGGACCCCGATCGCCGCCAGCTTGCCCGAGCGCGACCAGACCCCGGTGTAGGGCGGGTCGCGGAAAGCCTCCACCCCCAGGAGTTGGCAGCTGTCGATCAGCGCCCCCTCGAGGCGGCGCAGGTATTCCACCACGTCGAGCCCCAGCTCCTCCAGGTTGACGATCGGATACCCCACCAGCTGGCCAGGCCCGTGATAGGTAACCGAGCCTCCCCGGTCGACCTCGAAATACTCGGCTCCGGCCTGACGCAGCCCCTCCTCCCCCACGAGGAGGTGGTCTGGACTGCCCCCTCGACCCATGGTGTACACGGGAGGATGCTCGAGGAGGAGCAGGACGTCATGGGCGAGCTCGCCGCTGGCGCGGCTGGCCGCCAGCCGCCGCTGCCACTCCCAGGTGGGACCGTACGGGAGGGTGCCGCACCACGCCACCTGCAGCGGGGGCCGCCAGATCCCGGCCATCCCGGTTAGCCCGCGGCCTTCGCCTGGGCCTGCTCGTGGGCGTGGTACGAGCTCCGCACCAGGGGTCCCGACTCCACGTGGTCGAATCCCAGGCCCATCCCGTACTCCCGAAGCTCCAGGAACTCCTCGGGCCGCCAGAAGCGGTCGCAGCGGATGTGCTTCAGAGACGGTCGGAGGTACTGGCCGATGGTGACCAGCCGCACCCGGTGGTCGCACAGGTCGCGCAGGACCTCCTTGACCTCCTCCATGGACTCCCCCAGCCCCACCATGAGGCCCGACTTCACCCGTCCTTCCGGTGCCAGCTCCGCCGCCGCCGCCAGGACTCCAAGGGACCGCCGGTATGCCGATTTCGGACGGACCCTGGGGAACAGCCGGGGGACCGTCTCGATGTTGTGGTTGAAGACCTCCGGCCCCGCCTCGAGCACGGTCGCAATGCTCTCCCTGCTGCCCTGGAAGTCCGGGGTCAGCACCTCGACGGCGCAACCGGGGCTGAGCTCCTTCACCTCCCGGATGGTGGCGGCGAAGATGGCCGCCCCTCCATCGGGGAGGTCGTCGCGGTCCACCGAGGTGATCACCGCATGGGTGATGCCCATCTCCCGGACCGCCTCGGCCACCCGGCGGGGCTCGTCCTGGTCCAGCCCCTCGGGCCGGCCGGAGCGGACGGCACAGAAGGCGCAGGCGCGGGTGCAGATGTCCCCCAGGATGATGAAGGTGGCGGTGCCGTGACTCCAGCACTCCCCGAGGTTGGGGCAGCGCGCCTCCTCGCAGACCGTGTGCAGCCGCTGGCCTCGCATGAGGCGGTCCAGCTCGGTGTAGCGGCCGCCCACCGGCATCCTCACCGTGAGCCAGGGGGGCCTCCGGTCCACCCCTTCAGGCAGCAGCTGCTGCCACATCGGGCGGCCGTCGCCCACCGGACCGCGGCCCGGTATGACGTTGGGCCTGCGGTCGGGAATCAGCGGCAGCGGGAGCCGAGGTGGGGCGGGGCTGTCAGCCACCTCCCCATCCTAGCCGCTGGAGGCGGAGCTTCCCGCTAATACAGGGGGGTCTCCGGCCCCACCGACTCCAGCCAGCTCTTGACCGCGCCCAGCAGGCGGGCTGCCGCCGAGCCGTCGTTGATCCGGTGGTCAAAGCTGAGGGTGAGGTTCATCATCGGGCGGATGGCGATGGCGTCCCCGACCACCACCGGCCGGGGCACGACGGCGTCCATCACCAGGATCCCCGCCTGGGGCTGGTTGATGATGGCCTGGGAGAGCACCGTCCCCAGCGCCCCGGCGTTGTTCAGGGTGAAGGTGCCGCCCTCCACGTCCTCGAGTCGGGCGGTCCCGGCCCTGGCCCGGGTGATCAGCTCCGAGGCGGCCCGGGCGAGCCCGGCGATGCTGTAGCGGTCGGCATTCTTCACCACGGGGACGATGAGCCCATCCGGCACGCTCACCGCCAGGCCCAGGTTCACCTCCCGGTGCACCACGATCGCCTCCTCCTCGAAGCTGGCATTCATGGTGGGCACCGCCCGGAGGGCGAGGCAGGTCGCCTGCATGGCGAAGGGCAGGTAGCTCAGCTCCACCCCGGTGGTGGCCCGGAACTGCTCGCGATGAGCGTCGCGGGCACCCCGCACCCCACTCATGTCCACTTCCACCATGGTCCAGGCGTGGGGTGAGGTGTGCCGGCTGCGCACCATGTGCTCGGCGATCGACCGGCGCATGGGGCTGAGGGTGATCCGCTCCCCCGGAGCTGCCGCCGCGGGGGACGGCGGCCGCGAGGGCGGAGCCGCGGTGGGTGCGGCCGCCGCCGGCGTCCCCTCCAGGTAGAGGAGGACGTCACGCTTGGTGATCCGCCCCTCGAAACCAGTCCCCCTCACCCTGGAGAGGTCGACCCCGTTCTCGTCCGCCAGCTGGCGCACCGCCGGGCTGATGAACCCGATCCCGGCCGGCCCCGGTGCGGGCCCCGGCTGCGACCGAGTTTCAGCTGCCGCCACCTGGGGCGACGCCTCGGGCGACCGCTCCTCTTGCGAGTCCGCCGCCGGCACGGAGGGTGACACCACGGGGATGGGCCCCGCGTCGTCGACGGACGGCGCCTGCTCCTCCTCCGGGGAATCCAGGGTGCAGATCGGCTGGCCCACAGAGAGTCGCTCCCCCTCTGGGGCCAGGATCTCAACCACCGTACCTGCCGCCGGGGAGGGCACCTCAGCGGTCACCTTGTCGGTCACCACCTCCACCAGGGAGTCGAACTTCTCCACCTGCTGCCCCGGGTGCACCAGCCAGGAACCGATGGTTCCCTCGGTGACCGACTCCCCCAGCTGCGGCATCGTGACGGTGATCGCCATGGGCTGATTTCCTTCTTGGGCTCAGTAGGCGGCCAGCTGGCGCAGCCTGGCCTCGATCTTGTCCGGGCCAAGGCAGTAGACCTCGGCCAGCGGCTCGGCGAAGGGGATGGCCGGGATCTCGGGGCCCCCGAGGCGCATCACCGGTGCGTCCAGCTGCTGGAAGCACTCCTCGGCGATGATCGCGGCCACCTCAGCCCCCACCCCCACGGCGAGGTTGGCCTCGTGACAGACCAAGACCTTTCCGGTCTTGCGGGCGGTGGCGATGATCGCCTCCCGGTCCAGGGGTCGGACGGTACGCAGGTCCAGCACCTCCACCTCGATCCCGTCCCGGTCCATCCGCTCGGCGGCGGTTAGCGCCTCGTGCACAGTGGCGCCGTAGGTGATGCAGCTGAGGTCGGTGCCCTCCCGCGCCACCCGGCTCTTCCCGATGGGCACCAGGTGCTCCCCTTCCGGTACCTCCTCGCGCAGCGAGCGGTAGAGGGCCTTGTGCTCGAAGAAGCAGACCGGGTCGGGGTCCCGGATGGCCGAGAGCAGAAGGCCCTTGGCGTCCGCGGGCGTCGAGGGGATGACCACCTTGAGACCGGGGACGTGGGCGAACAAGGCCTCCAGGCTCTGCGAGTGGTAAAGGGCCCCATGGACGTGAACCCCTCCCCCGCAGGGAGCGCGGATCACCATGGGGCAGCTCCAGTCGCCGTTGGAACGGTAGCGGATCTTGGCGGCCTCGTTGATGATCTGGTCCATGGCGGGCGGGATGAAGTCCAGGAACTGGATCTCGGCCACCGGGCGGAGCCCGGCGAGCGCACACCCGATCGAGACCCCCACGATGGCGGCCTCGGCCAGGGGGGTGTCGATCACCCGCTCCTCCCCGAACTCCTGGAACAGCCCTGCGGTGGCGCCGAACACCCCTCCCTTGGCCCCCACGTCCTCCCCCATGACCAGTACCCGGTCGTCCCGGCGCATCTCGTCCTCGAGGGCGCCCCGGATCGCCTCCACGTAGGTGATCTGAGCCACCGTCACCCCTCCTGGTACACGTGCCGGAGAGCGGTGGCGGGATCCGGAGGGGCTGCGGCGTCCGCCTCCGCCTGGGCCGCCTCGATCACCCGCTGGCAGTCCTGGCGAACGATGTCGGCGTCTCCCTCGGAGAGGACGCCGAACCCCTCCAGCTGGCGGCGGAACCGTTCCAGTGGGTCATGTTCGCGCATCTGGGCCAGGTCGTCCGGGGAGCGGTACCGGCGCTGGTCGTCGTCGCTGCTGTGGGACTGAAGGCGCATGCACACGGCCTCCAGGAGGGTCGGCCCCTCCCCCCGTCGGGCCCGGTCCACCGCTTCCCGCGCGGCGGCGTGCACCGCGAGGCAGTCGCCGCCGTCCACCGTGGCCGACGGCATGCCGTACCCGGGGCCCCGGTCGGCGACGTGAGCCACCGCCATCTGACGCGACTGGGGGACGCTGATGGCGTATGAGTTGTTCTCCACCAGGAAGATGACCGGCAGTCGGTGGACGGCGGCCCAGTTGAGCCCCTCGTGCCAGTCCCCCTCGCTGGTCCCCCCCTCCCCCACCGAGGTGACGACGACCTTGTCCTCGCCCCGGTACTTGAAGGCGGTGGCGACCCCCACGGCGTGCAGTATCTGGGTGGCTACCGGGCTACCGGTGGTGACGATGTTGTGGGCCCGGCTGCCGTAGTGCCCGGGCATCTGCCGGGCGCCGCTGTTGGGGTCCGGGGCGCGGCCCAGAGAGGCCATGAGGTGGTCCCTCGGCTCCATCCCCATCACCATGACGAGGGTGAGGTCGCGGTAGTAGGGGACCAGCCAGTCGTGGCCGCGGCGGAGGGCGTACCCCACCCCGACCTGGGCGGCCTCGTGCCCCTGGCCGGAGATGGCGAAGGGGGCCCGGCCCTGGCGGTTGAGCACCAGGATCCGCTCGTCCAGCAGCCGCCCCAGCACCATGTCGCGGTACATGGAGCGGAGCTGGTCCTGGGTCAGGTCAGCTGCGCTCGCGGGCGCCGACTCGGATACCGCCATGGCCTTAGCGCCTCCTGTGGAGCCTTGTCCCCGGCGCCATCCTAGCGCGCCGCCGATCCTCCCCGGCACCCCCCCGCCCCCGGCCTCAGGTCGCCAGCGAGCGCCGGATGCCGACCAGGCTCCCGAAGGAGCCCAGGACCGCCCCGCCCAGAATGAGCCCCAGAGAGATCAGGACCGCCAGCCTCATCCCCACGCCGAGTGCCAGCGATCCCCCGGAGCCGAAGGTCACTCCCACCCCGAGGAGGACCCCCGAGGCGAGCAGGGCGGAGATCACCCCCAGGATCATGCCCTCCAGGATGAACGGCCAGCGCACGAACCAGTCGGTGGCTCCCACGAGCTTCATGATCTCGATCTCCTGACGGCGGACGAAGGCCGCGGTGCGGACCGAGATGGTGATGATCACCAGCGCCACCGCGCCCACCACCGCCACCAGGATCGCGCCTCCCAGCTGGGCGGCGAGAATGTAGTGCTCCACCCGGGGGATTACATCCTTGTTGTAGTCGGTCTGGTGGGGACCGGGGAAGAGCAGGTCCGAGGTCGAGACCTGGTTGTTGATGGCGGTGACCGCGGCGATGTTCTTCAGGTGGAGGTTGATGCTGGCCGGCAGCGGGTTGCCGCCGCCACTGGACTCCAGGATGTGCAGCGCCCCGCCAAGGCCGAGGGTGGAGGATGCCTGGGCGGCGGCCTGGTCCTTGTTCTCGAAGCTCGCCGTCTGGACGCTGGGCTCGCTGGCCAGCGTGTGCTCCAGGTTGAGGGCCGAGGCGAAGGAGATGTGGTCAGCCATGAAGACTTTGAGGACGCTGGCCTGAGACTCCTCCTGCTGGAGGACCTTGTCCAGGGCGAACACCACCCCCACCGCGGCCCCGGCGCCGAGGAGGGTCAGGGTCACGGTGAGCAGGGAGGCGAAGGCGATCCCCCGGTTGCGGACGATGTTCTGGAGTGCGACTCGCACCACGAAGCGCAGCGCGGGGACCGGGTTCAAAGGTTGGCCTCCCCTTCCTTCAGGTACTGCCCCTCCTGCTCGTCGCGGATGAGGCAGCCCCCCTCCATGGCCAGAACCCGGCGCCGGCAGAGGTCCACCACCTCCCGGTTGTGAGTGGCCATGACCACCGTGGCTCCCCGATGGTTGATCTGCAGGAGAAGTTGGACGATGCCCCAGCCGGCATCCGGGTCCAGGTTGCCGGTGGGCTCGTCCGCCAGGAAGATCCTCGGACGGTGGACCAGCGCCCGGGCGATCGCCACCCGCTGCTGCTCCCCACCCGAAAGCTCGGTGGGGAAGGTGTTGAGCTTGTCCTCCAGCCCCACGATGTACAGCGCCTCCCCGACCTTCTCCTTCAGGTGGCTGCGGCCGGGGTCCGTGACCTGGATGGCGAAGGCCACGTTCTGGGCCACGGTGAGGTTGGGCAGGAGCTTGAAGTCCTGGAAGACGATCCCCATCTTTCGCCGCAGCCGGGGCAGGTGGCGGCGGCGGAGCCGGGCCAGGTCCTGGCCCTCCACCAGCACGTGGCCCTTGGTGGCGGTCTCCTCACGGATCAGAAGACGGATGATGGTCGACTTCCCGGCCCCGCTGGCCCCCACCACGAACACGAAGTCCCGAGGCGGGATGGTGAACGAGATGTCCCGGATGGCGGCAGCCCCGTTGGGATAGGTCTTGCTGACGTTCTGGAAGACGATGATGGGCGGCTCGTGGCGGGCCGGCCGGGTGGTCTCCGCGACCTGGGGCCTCGGCGGTGCGGGGCTGGCGGAAATCGACATCTTGGGGTGCTGTGGTCCTCGTGCCAGCTCGGCTGGCGCTCGACGGGCGGACCCCCAAACGAGGGAGATTGATGTAGCCCTGAGCCGTTCTTGCTGTCGGCGAGTATAGCCCGCTGGGGTGAGGGTTGCCCCGGGGACTCGCCCGCCCAGTTGGATCAGGAGTCCTGGCCGCGCTCCCTGCGCTCGGCGTCCTGGCGCAGGTAGGCCTCGATGAAGGGATCCAGCTGGCCCTCTTCCAGCACCGCCTGGACGTTGCCAACCTCGTGCCCGGTGCGGAGGTCCTTGACCAGGGTGTAGGGCTGGAGGACATAGGAGCGGATCTGGTTCCCCCACTCGGGGGAGATCAGGTCCCCCTTGAGGTCCGCTAGGTGCTCCGCCCGCTGGGCTCGCTGGTAGTCCGCCAGGCGGGAACGGAGCACCCGCCAGGCCGTGGCCCGGTTCTGCTGCTGGGAGCGCTCGTTCTGGCACGTGACCACGATCCCAGTCGGGAGGTGGGTGATCCGGACCGCCGAGGAGGTCTTGTTGACATGCTGCCCCCCGGCGCCCGAGCTGCGATACACGTCCACCCGGACGTCCTTCTCATCGATCTCGACCTCGACGTCATCGGGGATCTCCGGGTACACCTCCACCAGGGCGAAGGCGGTGTGGCGCCGATGCTGAGAGTCGAAGGGGGAGATCCGCACCAGACGGTGGACCCCCTTCTCAGCCCGGAGGAGCCCGTACGCGTGGGATCCGGAGACCCTGACGGTGGCGCTCTTGATGCCGGCTTCCTCGCCCTCGGACTGGTCGAGCGGCTCGGCCTTGAGCCTCCTCCCCTCCGCCCAGCGCAGGTACATTCGAAGGAGCATCTCCGCCCAGTCCTGGGCGTCCGTGCCGCCCGCCCCAGCATGGACGCTGAGCAGGGCAGGGTAGTCCGAGTAGGGGTCCTGGAAGAGGAGCTCCAGTTCGCGCTGATCCAGCTCCCGGCCCAGCTCCCTCAGCTCCCCCTCCAGCTGACGGGCGATCTCTTCGTCCCCATCCGCGAGCTGAGCCAACTCAGCGGCGTCTCCAGCGCGGGCTCCGATCCGACCCAACTCCTCAAGTTCACCGCGCAGCCGACTGAGCTCCTGCGCCTGCTGCTGGGCAGACGCGGGATCGTCCCAGCTGCCCTCCCGACCAAGCTCCTGCTCTAAGAGCTGAGCTCGGGCCTCCTTTCCCGTGAAGTCAAAGGTGCTCCTTCAGCTGGAGAGCGCGGCGGTGCAGTTCCCCAGCCAGGTCGGTCAGCTCACTCACTCCCGAAGTCTACCAACTGACCGATGAGTTCCTCGTCGTGCCACCCAGCCCGCGCACGCGGACCTTTCCTAGATCGCTCCCGACTTGCGCCGGAGGCCGCAACCCGCGTTCGGCCTCTGCCGGTCACGCCCCAGTGACGCGATGCCGCCCTGGCCGTCGCATCCGGGTTGAAAAGCTGACCACCCCGTAACTCTGCGGGTCGGGCCAAGCCCTCACACTCTTACCAACTCTTGTCGGCCGAGGAGAACCCCTTAGAGTTGTCGCCCACCGTTCAGAAGGGACCTGTGACGGAAGCCGTGCGCATGCCGACTTCTGAATGGGAGCTACAGCACCGCGCCCTGGTGGGCCTTCTCGCCATAGCGCTCTTCCTCTTGGGGCAGGCCGCGGTGTCTCAGCTGCGACTGCCATCCTGGGGTGCCATCCTCTTTCCGGTTCCATCCACCGTGGTTGCGGGCATGGCCCTCGCACCTTGGTCCTGGATCGCGCGGCTCAAGCAGCGCGCCCTGGGCCAGCGCGTGTCGCTCCTTGTGGGGCTGGTGATCATCGCCACCTCAGCGTCCATCGCGATCGTGGCGATTGCTTGGCCTCCGGGTGGATGGGATCAGCCCCTCACGATGGTCTGTGCGTCCAGAGATCTCCTCGCCGGAAATGACCCTTACGGCACCTTTGAGCCCCAGTGCGAGGCGGCACTCGGCTACTCCGGCACCGCGGCCACACCGCTTGAGTCTGGTCCATTCGCGAACTTCCACCATTACCCCTCCACCCGCCAGGTGCGGGCTGTCCTGGCCGCCGACCAAATCGGGCACACTCACGCCGGGTTTCCCGCCTTCGGCTACCCACCGCTGGCGGCTGTGCTGCTCATCCCGGTGGCGTATCAGACCTGGCCGATCATTGACCTCTGGGTTGCTGGGCTCTGCGTCTTGCTGCTGACGCTCATGGCCTGGGGCTCTCCACGGCCCGGAGCTCTGGTTGTTGCCTGGCAGTTGGCCGGGCTGGCGCTGACATGGCACGCCTTTGGGTGGAACCCTGAGGAGGTCTCGTACCTATTCCTGGCTTTGGCGTTCGCTCAAATCGATCGCATCCGGCTGAGTTCCCTGGCCTTGGCCGCAGCTGTGCTCAGCAACCCGATCTCCTGGCTCGCGGCCCCAATCTATATTGCGGCCACCCACCGCGCGGATTCATGGGGCAGGCGGCTTATCTGGGTCTTTGGGGGCTCAGCTGCAATCCTGATTCCCTGGATGCTTTGGGATCCTCAGCTGCCGGCACAGGTCTTCCGCTTCATCACGCTACCCGAGTTCCCCATTGGGGCCACGGTCGCGACCCTGGTGCCACTGCCTTCAAACCTGCGCCCCCTGTTTATGGCCCTCTTCCTTGCCGTGATCGCTGTGTGCACTACCGTCGCGTGGCGGTCTTCCGCCTGGAGGTGGTCCATGGTCGCGTTGGTGTTCCTGGCCTTCTTTGTCAGCTGGCGTGGGCCCGTGTATTACTACCTGGCCCCGCTCTGGCTGGCCCCAGCCGTCGCCCTAGGGTCTGCCAGGCTGCGGGCGAGGACGGCCGCGACACCTGTTGGCCTCTCCGCAGCCTGAGGCTATCGCGACAGTGCAGGCGACGACGTCCACCTCGACCATCCGCCGGGCAATTGATATCGGAGCATGCCTGGCTATCCTCCTGCTGTTGTCTCACCTCTCAGGGCCGGTGGTGACACCCCTTCCGGCAATCGGGACCACAGCCTCTCTGTTCGCGCTAGTGATCCTGGCCCTTCTCGGCGGAGTAGTGATGGCTTCACGAGCCAGCACCCGCGACCGAGTCGAAGTCGCGATCCTGGGCATGGCATGTGCGACAGTCGCCGTCGAGGTGATTGCCGTCCTCCACTTCACGCCCCCGTACCAGACCGACGAGGCGGCATTGCTGCAGGCGGCAGGAACCTTGGTCTTGCACGGTCGGAACCCATACGGCGTCGACCTGGCCCGAGCCTATTCGACCTTCCACGTCTCGCCGTACCGCCTAACTCCGCTCGCGTCCGGGGGTTTCGTCAGGCGCCTAGAGTACCCCGGGCTCGCGGTCCTCGTGTCCGCCGTGGTGGTGTGGGTGACCCACGGGTACCAAGCGACGGTTGTGGCGGACACCGCTGCCCTGATCATGGTGACGGTCACCGGCTTCGTCCTGCTTCCTGCGCATCTAAGGGGACTCGCGATCGTGGCTGTACTAGCGCTACCTGGAATGACCGGACTTGCGCTTGACGGCCTGATTGCGGTTTCGGCAATTCCATCCCTGGTATTTGCTGTGTGGCGGTGGGACGCCATCGGATTGTCGGGAAGGCTGGGTCGCCTCGGGACCGCGCAAGCCGCCGCACTGGGGATGGCGTGCGCCCTCTCACAGATCGCCTGGCTCGTCGCCCCGTTCTTGCTCATTGTCATCTGGCGCCAGCGTCAGAGGGAGCTGGGCTGGCGCATTGGAGCTGCGCTGTCTCTGCGCTACATACTGATCGCAGCTGCGATTTTCGCTGTGAGCAACTTTCCATTCATGTTTGCGAGTCCGAGCGCCTGGAGTAGCAGTCTTGGTGCCCCGATGTTCCAACACTCCATTCCGCTGGGCCTCGGCCTTGCTGCTCTGCCAGTTCTCACCGGTGTAGGCGGCGGGTTCCTTGCCGGCTATGGCGTCGGTGCCGCTTGTCTATACCTCGCCCTCCTCGCGGCTATCTGGCCCTGGTTCGACAGGCTGCGGTCGGTGGCTCTCGTCCTTCCTGCACTCCCGACTTTGGTCTCCACCAGGGCCCTTACCGAGTACTGGGTACTTCTGGTGCCGGTCTGGCTGGTGGCAGCTGCCACGGTTGCCGCCCAGCCAAGGGATTCGAGAAGGCCGTCCTTGGCGAAGGCGAGGCGCGCGCAAATGGCTGTCAAGGCACTTTCTGCGGCTCTGGCCATGGCGGGCCTGGCCGCGATTGGGCTGGCGGTCACGTCGCCCGCTCCCCTCTCGGTGGCAGTCACGTCCGCCCCCATCCGCGGCGTGCCACGCTCGACTGCCGCGCTTGGGGTCCGAGTGAAGAACCTGACCGATGAGGCGCTGACTCCGCACTTCGTGGTCACGGTGCAGATAGGGACGGCAGTCTGGCTGGTCCGGAGCGGTCCCCATGAACTCGCGCCCGGCGAAACCGCGTCCTATGAACTGGTGCCACCGAATCCCACGTATGAAGTCCCTGCTGCACCAGTCCAGGTCGGCGTCCTTACGAACGACCCTGAGACCATCAGCGTGAGCCCGTTGGCAATCGCAAGTCGCCAATAGCGGCCACCAGCCAGGGATGTGGACCTACGAAAGCAGACAGGTGGCTAGGCTGGGCTCGTCGATGATAGCCGAAGAGGCCAGAAATGGCACCAACGACGAGAAAGAACACCGTCGAGTTCGAGGCTCAGGTGACAGCGCTGAAGGGCGACAAGACGGTGGCTGAGACCGCGCAGACCTACAGCATCCATTCTACCATCGTCACCCAGTGGAAGGGGCGTCTCGAGAAGGCGGCGGCTCAGGGCTTCGAAGGCAAGGGGAGGGCGGGTGAGCCACCGGTCGATGTGGACGCTCTGTACTGGAAGATCGGCCAGATCGAGATGAAGAGAGATTTTTTTGTGCACTAGTGTCGCCGGACTTCCGCAGTTGGACGCTTCGAGTGAGCATGGCTGGGGGCCGAGTCGAAGTGAAGAAGGGTATCTCGGGCGGCTTCCGCGGCTGATCGACATAGCTACAATAGGCTTTGCTAACGGCCAGTCTATCCGGTAGGTACCTGGGAAGATGTAGTGCCAACAGGTCCAGCCCCGTTCACGGTGGTGGTGATGCCCGCCTATGAAGCGGAGCGAACCCTCGGCCCCACTGTCGCCGATCTGCCCCCGGGCGCAGCGGACCATGTCCTATTGGTCGACGACGCCTCTAAGGATGCCACCGTGGCGGTGGCTCGCAGCCTCGGGTTAGACGTCAGGACGCATGCCCGCAACGGTGGCTATGGCGCCAATCAGAAGACCTGCTACCGGGCGGCCCTCGAACTAGGGGCAACTCTTGTGGTGCTGCTGCACCCGGACTATCAGTACGACCCCAAGTCGGTGCCACTGTTGGTGGCTCCGATTGTGGCAGGGGAGGCGGATATGACCTTCGGCTCGCGGTTCGCCGATGGAGCCGATCCGCGCCAGGGAGGAATGCCCAATTATCGCTACTACGGCAACCGTCTTACCACCATGGCTGAGAATTGGATCCTCGGGACCCGGTTTTCGGAAATGCACAGCGGCATGCGAGCCTACTCGCGTAAAGTGCTGGAGGCTCTGCCGTACCAGAGCTTCTCGGACGATTTCCTGTTCGACACCCAACTAATGGTTGCAGCCCACCAGCGCTGCTTTCGAATCCAAGAGGTGGCGATTCCCACGCGGTACAGGCCGGAGTCTTCCTCGATCGGTATCCGGCGGTCGATGGTTTACGTGGCCCTCAGCATTCTGGAGTGCTGGCGCGCACGCGGTTCTCGTTCGTCTTGACCGAATCTTGAGCCGGGCAGCGCTGTGTCCCCTTTGCCACCGGGGAGCGGACGGCCAACGGCGTCTATGCGCCCCCCGCTCGGCCTCCCGCAGTGTGGGCCACCGACTCGATCGCTTCGCGTGCACAAGCGGATTGGTAGGCACCCACCCGGAGATCTACTGGTGCAGCAACTGCCGAGTGGGCTACTCCGCCCGGCCGCCAGGCACAGAGCTGTTGGCCGAGTACGAACAGGTAGTCGACCCGTCATACCTGGAGGAGGATGCGCACCGACTACAGAACGCTGACTGGGTTCTCGCTCGAGTGGAGAAGTATCGGAGCCCTGGGGAGCTGTACGAGATCGGCGCGTCGGTTGGGGTCATGCTCCGGGCGGCGCGTGCTCGGGGATGGCGCGTCGGCGGCATCGAGCCAAGCACCTGGGCGGTGGCGACCGCCCGCGAGCGGTACTCCCTGAATATCATGCAGGGAGCGATCGAGTCGAGCCCCGGGCCAGCAGCACCAGTGGACTGCGTCGTGATGTCCGACGTCTTAGAGCACTTAATCGACCCCCAAGCGGCAATTGTTAGGGCAGTCGAGTGGCTCGCGCCGGGGGGCGTCCTTGCCATTGTCACCGTGAACATGTCAGCTCTGCCGGCGCGTCTGCTCCGGAGTCGATGGCCTGGATTTATGGACATGCATCTGACCTACTTCACCCCCAAGGCCCTGCGGAACATCCTCCGAGGGGCCGGCCTGTGCCCGCTTGAACTCAGGGCTGCTCCGAGGCGCCTATCTGCGGGGTACCTCGGCCGTCGACTGAGGGGCACTGGCGGTGCCGCCGACCTTGCCGCGCGGGCGCTAATGCTGCCCCGCATCAGGGACGCCAGCCTGACCATCCGGAGTCGAGACTTGGTGTTGGTGATCGGACGAAAGTCCGCTGCCGCGCCGACGCACCCGTGAGCGAGGACTCCTCGGTGGATGGCTTCGGGCGCCCATCTCGTAGCTTCAGGTCCGCCGTCCGGCTCCGCCGGCCTCTGGCTCGGGTTGCCGGGGTGGCGGGCCAGCTGTCCGGGGAAGTCCCCCTCTGGCAGGGGCTGGGCCTCGTGTCCCTCATGGCCGTCGCCTTAGGCAGCGCATGGAGGGAGGGAACGTACTCCAATGCCGCGTTCTTGGCGATTTTCGTCGGCTTGCTGACCGGCGTCGGAGCCACGGTGGTCCGCTGGCGGTCCCCGTCCATCGTGGTGCCGGCATGGGGCTGGCCTTTGGCCGCCGCGGCCCTGCCCCTCATGAACCTCGCCCCGGGGTTGGATCCGGGTTCATCCCCGACGCTACTGGCCCTCTCCGTTGTGCTGGCGTTTGTAGCTGTGGGCCTCTGCTTGATCCCCCTACGGGGTCGTGCCTGGCAACTGGCCCTCATCGGGGCGGGCACTGATCTGGCTCTGGCCGCCAGCCGCATGGTCTGGGGGCACGCCGACATAGATGTCTTTTGGTTCACGCAGCGCGCTACCGCCCGCCTCCTGCACGGGCAGAACCCGTATGGGGTCGCGTACCCGACGACCACGCCGGGCCTGGTCTCCGCCCACTTCCCATATGGTCCAGCCTTGCTGGTGCTCGGCGCCCCTTTCCGGCTTCTCGGCGACATTCGTGGAGCCAATGCCGCGGCCATGGTGACCCTGTTCGCCTGCATCGCTATCCTGGCTCGGCGCCACGCTGGCGAGGCGGCGGCCGGACGCTACCTGGCGCTGGCGCTGGGATTGCCCTTCTCCGCCTTCATGATCGTCCAGGCGTGGCCGGAGGTGTACCCGGCAGCGGGGGTCGCCCTCTGGCTGGTCCTGCGCCCGCGGCATCGACGATGGGCGGTAGTGGCGCTGGGCGCCGGCATCTGCACGGTTCCCACGGCCCTGCCGCTCATCGTCTTCCCTTGGATTTGGTGGCGAGAGGCCCGGCGGGAGATCACCCTCGCTGTCCTGGTGGCTCTGATGATCTGCGTCCCATTTGCGCTATGGGCCGGGGTCGGCAAGTTCATCGCCGACACGGTCCTCCTCCAAATCCGGCTGCCGGCGCGCACGGACGCCCTCTCCATCAACGGGCTCCTGGCCCACCTCGGACGCCCACTTCTACCCGGCTGGGCCGGGGTGTCGGTCTCGGCCGTGTGCCTGGCAATCTGCGCCCTGTGGGGGACCAGGGAATGGGACGCCGCCCTGATGATGGGGGCGACCCTGACTTGCCTGGCTTTTGTCACCGCGAAGTGGGCCTTCTTCGACTACTACTTCATCGTAGCCGTGGGGATTGTGCTGGCCTTGGTCTTTGCAGCCTCCAAGCGCGACGGTACGGTCCCTCGGGAGAAGGTCAGGGACCCAGCACATACCCCGGTCGCGCCTCAGCCTCAATAGCGCGACCCGTGGCAGGCGTCAGGGTCGAGGCTCGGGGAGCCCAGCGGCGGCAATGGCAGTTTGCCACGTCGGATCGCGGCCCCGAATCCGAGTCAGGTGCCCGCCCCGTGGCACCTCTTGTACTTCCGCCCGGAGCCACAAGGGCAAAGAGAGTTGCGGCTGGCCGGAACGGGCACCTGACTGGCGTCCGCCGGACGGACCTGCCCGTTCCCAGAGGTCATGGCGGGAGTTCCAGCGGGCACCGCTGCGCCGGGCGAGGTCACGGGCTCCGGGGTTTGGCCGGCTGCCTCGGACCTTTGAGCAACCCCTGCGACCGCGGACCCGGCCTCGGCGTGCACCGCGACCCCGGCCAGTGGCTCTGGTGCGGGCTGGACCTGAATCTGGGAGTGGAAGACGTAGCGCACGATCTCTTGCTTCAGGGACTCCTGGAACGACTGGAAGGCGGCGAAGGCCTCCGACTTGAACTCCACCAGCGGATCGCGCTGGCCCAGCGATTGCCAGCGGATATCATCCTTGAGGTGCTCCAGGGTGGTGAGGTAGTCCGCCCAGCGCTCGTCAATGAGGCTCAGCATGAGCTGCACCTCCACCTGGCGGACCAGCTCCTCACCGAACTCCCGCTCCCGCTCGCCGTAGATGCGCTGGGCCTCCTGGATGACGGTGTCGGCAACGTCCTGGGCCGAGTTGCCCAACTGCTCCAGGTCGACCTCCTCCGCCGACGGGAAGGGGAAGAGGTACCGCAGGCGATCCCAGAGGGCCTCCAACTCCCAGCCATCCTTGTGCCCCCCCTGGCAGTGGAGGGCGACCAGGTCCCGCACGACATCCTCCAGCCACTCCATGACGTTGGCGCGGGTGTCGATCCCCTCCAGGATCCGGTCCCGCTCGGAGTAGACGATCGCGCGCTGGGTGTTGACCACGTCGTCAAACTCGACCACGTAGCGGCGGTTGTCGAAGTTGAATCCCTCGACGCGGGACTGGGCCGACTCGATCTGACGGCTGACCATCTTGGACTCGATGGGCGTTTCGTCCGTGAGGCCCAAATGGGCCATTAGTCCCTGCATCCTCTCCCCGCCGAAGACCCTCATCAGGTCGTCCTCGAAGGAGAGGAAGAAGCGGGTCTCGCCCGCGTCACCCTGGCGCCCGGCGCGACCGCGGAGCTGGTTGTCGATCCGGCGCGACTCATGGCGCTCGGTGCCGATGATGTAGAGGCCACCCAGCTCTGCCACACCATCACCCAGGACGATGTCAGTCCCTCGCCCGGCCATGTTGGTGGCGATCGTGACCGCGCCCCTCTGGCCGGCCCCGGCCACGATCTCCGCCTCCCGCTCGTGGAGCTTGGCATTCAAGACCTGATGGGGGATCCCCCGCTTGTCCAGCAGCCGCGAGAGCCGCTCACTCTTCTCGATACTCACCGTGCCGACCAGCACCGGCTGCCCGGTCTCATGTCGCTCCTCGATCTCTTGAGCGATGGCCTTGAACTTGGCCTCCTCGCTGCGGTAGATGAGGTCTGGCTGGTCAATCCGGATCATGGGGCGGTTGGTGGGGATCGGCACCACCTCCAGCTTGTAGATCTTGTGGAACTCCTCCGCCTCGGTGAGCGCGGTACCCGTCATCCCCGCCAGGACCTCGAAGGTCCGGAAGTAGTTCTGGAAGGTCACCGTGGCCAGGGTGCGTTGCTCCTGCTGGACCCTGAGCCCCTCCTTGGCCTCGATCGCCTGGTGGAGCCCATCCGACCACCGCCGCCCGGGCATGGTGCGGCCGGTGAATTCGTCAACGATCACCACCTCGCCATCCCGGACGATGTAGTCCCGATCCTTGAGGTAGAGGGCGTGGGCCTTGATGGCCTGGTTGATCTGGTGGGCCTCCTCCACGTGCTCCATGGCGTAGATGTCCGAGATCCCGGTCATCCGCTCGATCTTGTCGACCCCCTCCTCGGTGAGGCTGCCCGACTTGGTCTTCTCGTCGATGGTGTAGTCGACCTCCGGACTGAGCCGTCGGATCAGGGAGGCGTACTGGTAGTACTTCTCCGTGGACTCCTCTCCCAGGCCGGAGATGATGAGCGGCGTGCGCGCCTCATCGATGAGGATTGAGTCCACCTCGTCGACGATGGCGTAGTAGCGGTCGCGCTGCACCTTCTGGTCCAGGCTGCGGGCCAGGTTGTCGCGCAGGTAGTCGAATCCCAGCTCGTTGTTGGTGGCATAGACCACGTCCGCCGCATAGGCCTCCTGTCGACTCACCGGACGCAGGTGGCGGAGCCGCTCGTCCTGGTGAGCCTCGTCGGTGTAGTCGGGGTCATACAGGAACGACTGCTCGGGGATGATGGTCCCGACCGAAAGGCCGAGAAGGTGGAACATCGGGGCGTTCCAGCCCGCGTCACGTCGGGCCAGGAAGTCGTTCACCGTGACCAGGTAGCAACCCCTTCCGGTGAGGGAGTTCAGGTACAAGGGAAGGGCGGCGACGAGCGTCTTGCCCTCCCCGGTCTTCATCTCGGCGATCTTGCCCTCGTGGAGCACCATGCCGCCGACCAGCTGGACGTCGAAGGGCCGCATCCCCAGCGCCCGCTCGGCTGCCTCCCGGGCCAGGGCGAAGGCCTCGGGCAGGAGGTCGTCCAGGGTCTCCCCCTTCTGCAGCCTCTCCCGGAATTCCTGGGTGCGCTCCGAAAAGGCCGACGTCGGGAGCTCCTTCAACTCCTGCCCCAGGAGCTGAAGGCGCTCCGTGGTCGCCAGGTGGTGACGCACCTCCCTTCCGGTGGGGTCGTAGATCCTGGTGAAGACGCTCATCTCAGCCGATTATCCCCCACCACCCTCTGGGGGCCCCATCCCCGCTCGACCCGTACCAACTGGGCAACCCCCCTAGTGAGAAGTGGGGCCGGCAGCGCTCCCGCTCGCCCACCGCCAGGGCGACCTCCGGTGGGCGACTATCACCAGGGCCGCCACGGCGAGGGAGGCAACGGAGAGCCGGCCGATCACCTGCGCTGGATTGAAGAACAGGAAGAGCTCTGGGAGGACGACCATGCAGGCGAGCACGCCGAGAACGTCCGACTCTCGGGCGGCTTCGAAGTCCAGCCCGACGACCAGTGCCAGAAGTGGGAGAAGCACCAGCAGGTCGTTGCTGTGGCTGTAGGGCGCCACCAGGACCCACACTCCCAAGGTGAGGCTGACGAGCCATACGGCATCCCCGTCCGCGGCCGCCGAACCTCCTGCCCGGAGACTGGGCCGGGCCCAGAAGAGTTGGACAATCCACACCAGCCCGGCCGCAACGATGAGGACAGTCACGGGATCTCTGAGAGAGGGGGTCAGGCCCCAAGAGGCGGGCGTGAACCGCAGGAGTCCGGGCAACCCGGCCAGGTCCGGCTGAATCGATGCGATCGAGGTCGAGAAATGGGCCAGGCTTCCCCACCACTGCGGAAGGAGGCTCGGGTGGAGGAGGGCCGGCCCCGCCAGCAACACGGCGGCCGCGCCGAGGGCACCAGCCAGGTACCGCACCGCCCGACCTCGGGCCAGAGCCGGCCATAGGAGCGCCACCGGTAAGATCCACATCACCTGCGGCTTGATGAGCGCCGCAGCCAATGCTGACGCTCCCGCCCACCCATACCGGCCCTTGTTGGACGCCAGGATGCTGGCGGTTTCGAGACCGAGCAGCCAACCGTCCACCTGACCCGTGAGCAGGCCACGCCAGAGCACCTCCCAGACCGCGACCGAGGCCGCCAGGAGCCAGGGACGACGCCATCCTAGGGTTCGGGCGAGGACCCAGGCGCTCGCCACGGCGATGGTTCCACTGAGGGCGACCCAGAGGTGGAAGGCGATCCAGAAGGGAAGGCGCGTGAAGGGAGAAAGCGCCAGGGCAACCCAGGGGAGGTACTCAAAAGCCTCGTTGAGCTTGACCCCGCTCAGATCCCGGTACGGGCTGTGGCCAGCCGTAACGGTGGCGGCCGCGTGATACAGAACGGCGAACGCGGTCGCCCGCTCGGACAGGAGGAGCCCGACGAAAATGACCGTTGTCGCAAGGCTGACGCCCACCATGGCCGCGGCGGCGAATACCACGAGCAATCGCCGGCGGCGCACCACCAGGGCATCATACGGTCGGCAAATGGCGCCGGTTCCCACCGGGATACCGGTGGGAACCTTGAGACGGTGCCGAATGGGCGCGGCTGCACTCCGACTTCTGCCTCGCCAAGGTCCACCTGGGGCCGGTCACCAACTGGGTTGCCGCAGCCGCGTGTCCGGGCAGCCCGGCTGCCGTCCAGCACCTGCACCGCGGCTCCCCCCCATCCCTGCACCGAGGGGGAGGCCGCCCATGGAGAAGCGGATATGCTCCCCGTGTGCGGCCCCCATCCCCTGCCGGCCGGGTCGGGCTCTGGGCGGTGACGCTTGGCCTGGCCAGCCTGATCTTCGAACTCGGCTTCAGAGCGTACGCCCTGTCCCCATCGGACTTTCAGACGTTCCTCGCCGCCTCCCATCGGCTCATGGCCGGCCTCCCGCTATACGGAGGGGCGTTTGTGAGCCCACCGGAGCTGGCCGCTATCCTCGTGCCGCTCACCGTGGTGCCGCTGCCGGTCGCCTACGCCATCTTCGTGATGGCCAGCATCGGGATCCTGGCCTGGGGGACCGGCTCGTATGCCAGGGAGCTTGGGCTGAATCCCTGGGGGACCGCGTTGGCAGTGGTGCTGAGCCCCCAGGGCTGGTGGGGACTCATGCTGGGCCAGCCCGACGCCTTGCTCGTGGGCCTACTCCTGCTCGCGGTGGTCGCCGTCCGCCATCAGCGCTGGGCGGTGGCCGGGGTGATTGGGCCTTGGCTCCTTCTCAAGCCGGACCTCACCTGGCCCGTTGTCCCGTTGCTCATCGCAGCAGCCTGGAAGGACGCCGGAGTCCGGCGCCAGTTGGGGACGGGGTTGGCGGTTGGGGCAAGCACCTTCCTGCTCATGGCCGGTTGGCTGCTGCCGAGCTGGGCGATCGGACTCGTCCACTTCGGCGGCCGCTCCCAGTTCCAGGGGCTGCTCAGCGGCCTTCCTGATCTCCTTGGAGGAGAGTTGCGCGCCGCCCCCGCCCATCAGATCCTGGCCTCGCCGCTGACCTGGGCGATCGTCGGAGCGGGGATCGTGTCGATGGCGGCGGCGTGGCTTCTCGCCCAGCGGCGCGCCACCAGTGTGGCACAGCTCGCAGAGTGGACGCTTCTGGTTCCGCTCGCGATCTGGATCGCCACCTCCCCATACCTCCATGCCGAGGATGCCCTCTTCGCCGTCCCGTTGGCGCTGCGCCTGGCGGACTCGGGCCACAGCTGGTTTCGCCTGCCGGTGCTGGTCATCCTGCTCCCGTGGGTTGTCTTCCCGACCTGGGGGGCACTCGCTGCCATCTGCGCGCTGGGCCTGGCCACGGGTGGAGTCGCCCTCATGGTCCGAGAGACGGGGCCGGGCCGCGAGCGAGCGCGGGTGGATTCGGCAGCCGCCACCTAGCCTGTAGGTCTCTCGGCGTGGTGGACTGAGGCGGCCGTCCTGGCTTCACCCGGGAACCGGGGCATGGGTGGCCGGCGAGGCGTATGCCGGCCCGGTCCCCGCCCCACCGACCTCCATCCAGCAGGTGCGGCAGGCCTCCACCACGAGGACCAGCGCGGCCACCGGCGTGAGGGACACCGCAAGCAGGTGGATTGGGTCCAGGACGGGGAAACAAGCCAATGTGAGCATCGCCAGCCCGGCGCCAAACCCGGTGAATCGCTGGTCCTCTCTGAAGCGCCAAAGAGCGACGGCCAGAACCGCCAGCGCCGACAAGCCCACCGGCCACGGCACCACTCTCGCGGGCCAGGCCAGAAATACCAGAAGCACCACGCCCATGGCCAGCCACAGACCGGACCCGTGGAGCCGACGCACGTCCCGGCCCAGGGTCAGCACCAGGAGCGGCAGGAGCAGGAGGTCATCGTTGTTGTGGGCGTAGGGAGTCGAAGCGAGCCAGATGCCAACCGGCAGCGAGACGGCCCAGGAGATCCGTCCGACCTCGGTGACCCCATTCCAGGAGGCGGAGGTCACCAGCCAGGCACCGAAGATCGCCATTCCCAGGAGGGCCAGTGAGACGACCGCCAACGTGCCCGGGGTCAGCAGGTGCCCGGTGAGGCCCCACGCCGCCGGGGCGGCCTGCTGGAGCGAGGGCAGTCCGGAGAGATTGGGCTGGGTGGTGCCGATCCCCGCGGAGAAGCGCACCAGCGCATGCCCCCAGGAGGCGAGCAGTCCCGGGTTGGCGAGGAATGCCCCCAGGGAGATGGCCACGAACCCGGTGGCGAACCAGGTGATCCGGCGACGGTCGGGCCAGAGTGCGAGGGCGAGGAAGATCGGGGCCGGCCAGAGGAGATCCGGCTTGAGCCAGAGAAAGCCCAGCACCAGTCCGGCGGCGAGTGGCCGGTGATGCCAGGCCAACAGCATCGCCCCCCCGAGTGCTGCCAGCAGGAAGGCGTCGACCTGTCCGAAGAGGAAACCCTGGAAGCTGATCCAGGAGACGAGAGCCACGCCGGCGGTCAGTCGATCGTGGGACCAACCCAGGTCGCGCAAGAGGAACACCGTGACCACGCCAGCCGCGGCGGCGCCCAAAACGGTGAGCACCACAAAGGCCACCCAGAACGGAAGGAGCGTGAGCGGCTCCAGGACCACCCCGGTGATGGGAAGGTAGGCAAAGTAGTTGAGAGCCGGCTGCTGATAGGGGTACCGGTCGGCTCGCTGAAGGAAGTGGAGCAGAACTTGGGGCGAGTAGGGGTCTTGGCCCGCAGCCATCGCCTTGGCCGCGCCGTAGAAGACTCGGAAGTCTGAGGCGAGCCCGTAGGCATGAGGAGGGAAGACCCTGATGAGGGCCAGGAGCACCATCCCCACCGACACCCCGATGACCAGGGCTAGGACCAGGATCCGCGGCCACCGGCTCCGGCTCTCCAACAGCTCGTCGAGACTCGGCGCTGCCCCCCCACTCACCGGGCGCTCACTCCACGGCGAGCGCTTCGGTCGGATCCGTCCGGGCCAGCTGCCGGGCGGGAAGCACCGCAGCCAGCGCCAGCGCCAGCACCACCGCCACCGCCACCGCCAGCACCGCGGCCAGGGAGACGCTGAAGGGGAGCGGGAGGTAGGGCGTGGAGGCCGCGGCGACCTCGGGGTAGACAAGTCCCACCCCGGCACCCACCCCCAGGACCGCTCCCAGGAGCGCGGTGGCGGCGGCCTGTCCGATCACGGCCCGGCCGAGCGCCGCCCGCCCCAGCCCCAGGACCCTGAGCAGGGCCAGCTCTCTGGTGGCCTCCCGGGTGTCCAGGACCACGGTGTCGACGGCGGCCAGGACCGCGATCACCACCCCCACCAGGGCCACCGAGGAGAGCAGGGCGATGTCGCCCTGGATCCCCCGATCCACCCCCTGCTGGACTGCGGCCACCGTCTCCGGCTGCATTCCGTAGCGGAATGCAGCCAGTCGCACGGCGGCGGCCGCGCCGGGACCGCTGGCCCGCAGCTGGATCAGATTGAAGCCATCCGCCCCAGAACCGAAATCCCTCACCGCCGCGGCCCTGGAGATGACGACGCTCTCGACCCCCCCAGGCCCCGGGAGGGTGTGGGCGACCACTCCCACCACCCGGAACCGTCCCCTTCCCCCCGCGGCGACCAAGTCGAGCACGGAGCCCGGGCCGGCGTGAACCGCCTGGGCGAGCTGGAGCGGGATGATCACCCCCGACCCCCGCTCTGCCAGACGCAGAGCCTGCTCGCGCTGGCCCTCCACGAACTGCAGGGCCCCGCTGGCCCCGTAGGCGGGCAGGCTGGTGGCCGCAATCGTCACCGCTAGGTGGCCGGCGCGGGCGGGTAAGAACCTGATCGGAGCCACCTCCGAGACGCTGGGATGGCCGCTCGCCCGCCGCACCGCCGCCAGCAGCTGGGCCTCCACCTGGGAGCTCTGGACCACGGGGCCGACCACGAGATAGTTGCCCACGAACAGGCGGCCCACCCACAGGTTTCCGGAGAGGAGGGCGGAGGAGGTGATCCCCGCCAGGCTGGCCGCGGTGGCCATGGAGACGAAGAGGCTCCCCAGCGCCAGCGAGGTCCGGCCCGGCCGGGTCCTCGCCCGGGTGGCGACCGCCGCCACCGGCGCCACCAGCAGGCCCCCCACCACGGAGGCCAGGATGCCCACCAAGCGTGGGCCCTGCCAGCCCAGGAGGCAGAGCACGGCCGCATAGGTGAGGGTCGCCCCCAGCGCCACCCCCCAGCTTCCTCCGGCCGAGAACGCCACCGCCGCGCCCAGTGCTGCGAAGAGACCGACTAGGGGCCAGGCGCGCGCCCAGGTGCGGCTGCTGCGCCGGGGGCGCGGCCGCACCGCCTCCAGCGGGCGGGTCGTCGCCGCCTCGACCGCGGGCGCGAGAGAGGCCGCCAGCGCCAGCGCCACGGTGAGCAGCACGCTTCCCAGGGTCCACCCCCACTGGAAGCGGATCCCCACCCCGGGCGAGGAGCTGGTGGCGCTGGAGATCGCCACCAGAACGGCAGCCAGCACGTATCCAGCCGCGGCTCCCAGGACCCCGCCCAGCAGCCCCACCGTCAGGGCCTCACGGATGAAGCTGCGAAACACCAGGGTGCGGCTGGCGCCGGCCAGGCGCGCCAGGCCGATCTCCCGGCGGCGCTCCAAGACCACAGACGACAGGGTGGCGCCGACCAGGGCCACCGCCAGGAGCAGGCTGAGGGCGGTCACCGCGTCCAGGACCGGAGCCAGCTGGGAGACCGGGTCCTGGCCCGCCGGGCGGGCCGCGCTCACCGTGAAGTCCTGGTGAAGGGCGGAGGGCAGCTCTCGGTCGAGGGCTCCCACGGTGGCTCCGGGGCGGAGCCGGACGGCGATCTCCTGGACCCCGAGCCCGGAGGCGAAGAGGCGCAGCGCGGTGGCGGACGTCACGTAGACTGCGTCGCCCGTGAACGGCGCCCCGGGGCCGGAGTCTGGTACCACCCCCACCACCCGGAACTTCCCCACGCCCCTGGACTCGGTGAGGCCGATGGACCCTCCGAGCCCGACCGCGCCGGATGCCCCCTGGCCGGTGGAGGCGGAGAACCCCGGGCTCAGCGACTGGCTGACCGCGACCACTTTCCCGGACCCCGGCCGACCGCCCCGCAGCAGGGGTAGCGGCCGCAGGGCCACCCCCTGCGGATAGACCACCACCAGCACCACCTGCTGGAAGCCCCCGCCCGGCAGCCGGGCCAGGTCCGCCTTGCTGGTCAGCAGGCCGACATCAGAGACCGCAGGGAGCTTCTGCACCGCGGCCACCTCGGAAGGAGAGAAGCCCGGCCGGCTGAACGGAGATATGTCGTACTGGGCGCGCCCGGCCGCAAGCTGGGCCGCACGCTCCGCCTGGGCGTGCAGGGCCGCCGCGGCCAGCTGGGTGCCGAGCACCGACGCCCCACCCAGAGCGAGCGCCGCGACCGCCAGCAGGAGCCTTGCCAGCGCCGAGCGCCGCCAGAGAAGGGGGATCACGGCCAGGTCCCCCTAGAGGCCATGGGCCGAGAGGCGCTCCAGCAGGGGGGCGGTGTCGTGGACGCTGCGGCGGCCCAGCTCCACGGTCTCGCGGATCTCCCCGTCCACCATGATCGCCACGCGCTCCGCGTAGGCGGCGGTGCGCACGTCGTGGGTAACCATGACGATGGTGCGCTGGTCCTGGCGCGAGAGCCGCAGCAGCAGCTCCAGGACCGCGCGCCCCCCGTGGTAGTCCAGGGTGCCGGTGGGCTCGTCGGCCAGCACCACCGCCGGGTCGGCGACCAGGGCACGGGCCACCGCCACCCGCTGCTGCTCCCCCCCGGCGATCTCCTCCGGGCGGTGGCCCTGCAGCCCCCTCAGCCCGAGGAGGTTCATCACCTCCTCGGCCCGGTTGCGGGCGTCCCGGTCCCGTCCCAGCCCGCGCAGCGGCCAGACGCGCTCCCGCTCTAGGCGGTAGGGAAGCATCACGTTCTCGGCGGCGGTGAGGCTGGGCAACAGGTTGAAGAACTGGAAGACGAAGCCGATCTGATTGCGCCGGAAGGCGGCCAGTTCCCGGTCGCTGAGCGCGTAGAGGTCCTGGCCCTGGATCCGCACCCGCCCCGAGGTGGGCTGGCTGAGCCCCCCCAGCATGTGCAGCAGCGTGGACTTGCCACAGCCGCTCGGCCCCATGACGGCGAAGAACTCTCCGCGGTGGACCTGGAGCGAGACCCCCCGCACCACCTCCCGAGGCGTCCTGCTGATGGCGTATGACTTGTGAAGGCCCTCGGCGTCCAGGACGGACGGCTGGGCCGCCTCCACCTCACTCATCCAGATAGCCGCTGATCACCTGCTCGATGGTATTGGAGAGGAAGCCCCCCTGAGACCTCGGATAGCGCGCCTCCACGCCCCGCCGGGGTGGCCTCGGCTTGGGCGTGGGAGTGGGGGTCGGGGTGGCCGCGGGCGTGGGTGTGGGTGTGGGTGTGGGCGTGGCGTGGCTCCCGCCCGCCCCTCCGCCAGAGCTGGGCGGTGGCGGAGGCGGGGGCGGCGGTGCGGAGGCGGCGATCAGGGCGAACTCCTCGGCGAACATGTACACGTCGCTCCAGGGACCACCTCCGCTGCCGGGGTAGTTCCACTGCGCGGTGGTGTACCACGACCCCACCCCCAGGATGTTGTAGTCGCCGAGGATGTTGGCCCGGTGCGCGGGGGACGCCATGAAGGCGCTGTTGATGGCCACCGCCGGGCTGGCGTTCCCGGAGTTCCAGCCCACGTTCTCCCCCGCCGACCGCCAGGCGATCCCGTCGGCGGACATGATCGGCCACACATAGCCGCCATCGGCGCTGCAGCCGGGGATCTGGTGGGAGAAGTAGTCGCGGTTGAGCATGTCCGCGGCCCTCCCGTAGATCGGGGAGACGCTGCAACCGTAGTAGGGACGCGCCTCTCCGATCCCATCCAGGGTGGCGTTGTTGGCGAGCGCGCCCAGCCCGTTGCTGGTCCGGTCCTGGTTGACCAGGGAGAACAGCTCGCCGTCCAGGCCGGTGGGAGACCCGCTCTGGGCCAGGGCCGGGCGGAGACCCGGGCCCAGAAGCAGGAGGGCGGTGGCAGCGCCCAGGGCCGCCAGGAGCAGCCGGCCCCGGGGCAGGGGACGGGCGTGCCTAGCCAAGCCGCCGCTGCAGGGGACCGGCGGGTGGGGTGGGCAGCCTGACCGCCGCCACCTGGTCGCCGCGGCGGTCGGGGAAGAGCCGGGAGATCTCGGGAGGCAGCGGCAGCCCCATGTCGAAGAGGCGATCGAGGATCTGGGGCCGGACGCCGGTCAGCTCGAGGGTGGTCTTGAGGTTGCCCTGGTTGTCCGCCCCCTCGGACTTCATGAGGAAGATGTCCTGCATGCTGATGGTCTCCCCCTCCATCCCCACCACCTCGCTGACGGCGGTGATCCGGCGGCTCCCGTCCCGGAGCCGATTGAGCTGGACCACGATGTTGATGGCGGAGGCGATCTGCTGGCGGATGGCCTTGCTGGGAAGCTCGATCCCTCCCATGAGGACCTGGGTCTCGAGCCGGGAGAGGCTGTCCCTGGGGGAGTTGGCGTGGACTGTGGTCATGGAGCCGTCGTGGCCGGTGTTCATCGCCTGGAGCATGTCCAGCGCCTCGCCACCGCGCACCTCCCCCACCACGATCCGGTCCGGGCGCATGCGCAGGGCGTTGATCACCAGGTCGCGGATGGCGATCCGGCCCTCGCCCCGGACGTCTGGGGGGCGGGACTCCAGCCGGCAGACATGCTCCTGGTGGAGCTGGAGCTCGGCGGCGTCCTCCACCGTTACGATGCGCTCGTCCGGGGGGATGAAGCCGGAGCAGATGTTGAGCAGGGTGGTCTTCCCCGCCCCGGTGCCCCCGGAGATGAGGATGTTGGCCCGGGCCAGGACGCTGGCTTGGAGGAACGAGGCCGCGGCCTCGGTGATGGTACCGAAGTGGATCAGGTCGGTGATCCGCAGCCGCTCCTTGGCGAACTTGCGAATGGTGAGCATGGGCCCGTCGATGGCCACCGGCGGGACCACGGCGTTGACCCGCGAGCCGTCCAGCAGGCGGGCGTCGCAGAGGGGCTGGCGGGTGTCGATCCGCCGCCCCACCGCGGAGACGATGAGGTCGATGACCTTGAGGAGATGCTCCTGATCCTTGAAGCGGACGTCGGTGAGCAGGATCCGGCCGTGCGCCTCCACGTACACCATGTCGGGGCCCACCACCATGATCTCGGTCAAGTTGTCGTCCTCGACCAGGACCCGGAGGGGGCCGAGCGCCTGGAGGTATCCCTCCTGATCCGACGCGGCTTCGGCTTGTGACATCACCATGGGGTTACTCCAAAGTCAGCTGGGGGTGGGGGGAGAGTCCGGGCACCGGGCGCAGAAGCAGCCGGGCTGGCAGGGAGAAGCCCATCCGCTCCAGCGTGCCGGGGGCCAGCTCCAAGGTGGAGCGGGCGCCCCGGACCGGCGAGAGGGTCACCGAGAAGGGACGCAGCGACCAGGGTCGCATCCGGGAGACCGAGCGCACCACCTCGCCCTCGGCGTCGAGGAAGAGAAGGTCGATGGCGGTGCGCATGAAGAACATGTGGATGCTCCGGCAGGGCACCAGCCAGATCCCCTCCCCCGCCGGCACCTCCCTCCTGCCCATCAGCCCGAGGAAGCGGCTCAAGAGCCCCCTGGCCACCCTCACCCGGGCGGCCAGCTGGCGGCCGTCGGGCAGGAGCACCTCCACGACGTCCGCCCGCTCCGGCAGCGACCTTCGCTCAGCCGACATGGAAGAGCAGGTGGACCGCCGGCGGCCCCAGGAGGATCACGAACAGGGTCGGGAAGATGCAGCCAACCATGGGGAAGAGCATCTTTAGGCTGGCCTGCTGGGCCTTGGCCTCGGCGCGCTGCCGACGGCGCCGGCGGAGCTCGTCCGACTGGATGCGCAGCACCCGGGCGATGCCCACACCGAGCTGGTCAGACTGGACCAGCGCCTGGATGAAGGCGTTCAGCTCCGGAACCCCCGAGCGCTTGCCCATCTCCTCGAGCGCCTCCTGCCGCGGCCGGCCCAGGCGGATCTCGTTGAGCACGAAGGCGAACTCCCGCGAGAGGGCGTTGTCGAACTTCTCCACCACCCGGTTGAGGGCGGCGTCGAAACCCAGTCCGGCCTCCACGCTGATGGTGAGCAGGTCCAGGCTGTTGGGAAGCGCCAGGGTGATCTCCTTCTGGCGGGCCGAGACCGTGCGCTTCAGGAGGTACTGGGGAGTGATGTAGCCGAAGACCGCCCCGAAGAGCAGCCCCAGCCACCAGGTGAGGTTCAGCAGGATCGCCAGCCCGATGCAGGCCAGGCCGAGGACCACCGCCAGCACCACCTGAATGGCCATCAGGCTGGCGGCGTTGATCCCCATGGGCCGCCCCGCGAGATCGATCATCACCTGCACCTTCTGGGCCCGGTCGCGGGGCTGAAGGGCGGCCAGCCTCTTCCCTATGCGGTCGAAGAAGGGCCGCAGCACCCGCTCGCTGAAGGGGCGGGAGAGCTCGATCTGGTCCAGGGTCTGGTTGGCCTCGGGGGCCTCGTACACGGCCAGCCGGGCGTCCAGGAGGTCCACCGGGGCGGCGGTGCGCGAGGTCACCCCCACCACCACCAAGAAGACGGCGACCGCCGCCAGGACCCCGACCAGGATGGCGTCAACCGACATGGCTCAGACCTCGATGTTGGAGATGCGCTGCATGATGTAGTAGGCGACGGCGATAGAGCAGGCGCAGACGATGAGGATGTACGGCCCCGGGCCCTTGAAGGTGAGCAGGGGGGCGATGTACTGGGGGTTGATGGCCTGCAGGACCAGCGCCAGGCCGATCGGCAGCCCGGTGATGATGTAGCTGGAGGCCCTCGCCTGAGCGGTCAGGGTCCGGATCTCGCCCTTGATGCGGATCCGTTCCCGAATGGTGAAGGCGATGTTGTCCAGGATCTCGGCGAGGTTCCCGCCGACGACCCGCTGGATCTGGACCGCGGTGACCACGAGGTCCAGGTCCTCGGAGCGGATCCGGGTGACCATGTGGGAGAGCGCCTCGTCGGTGTTGACCCCCAGCTGGATCTCCCGGTTGGCCCGGGAGAACTCCTCGGCCACGGGTGGGTTGGCCGAACGCGCCACGCTGGCCATCGCCTGGGGGAAGCTGTACCCGGCCTTCAGGGCGTTGCTGAGCAGCACCAGGACGTCACCCAGCTGATCGTTGAAGCGGCGGGAGCGCCGGCGCTCCCGAAAGCGAAGGACCAGGGGTGGGATGAAGACCCCCACCACCGCCAGGATGGCGGCGAAGATGAGGTTGCGGTAGACGGCCAGCCCGATCAGGGCCAGGAGCCCCACCGAGCCCACCCGGATCAGGTACCACTCCGCGGGGCGGAGCTTGAGGTCGGCACGCCCCAGCGCCTCGGAGATGGCCGCCGAGCGCCCGCGCTGGCTGGCCAGCACCTGGGCCCCGGTGCGCCCGCCGCCCCTGAGCCGGCCGAGCAGGCGGGTGATAGGTCCTTGGGCGCCGGACTCCCCGTCCTCCGGAACGCTGATCACCAGCCCCGCCCCCGCCTCCGCGAATCGGCGGACGCGCTCGTCCAGGTCGGCCTCGCGGCTCTTGGTGCGGGCCAGCCCCACGGCGGCGATGGCGGCGAAGACCGCCAGCGCCCCCAGGGCGTCAAAGAAGATGGGCAGGGCGCTCATGCGGCGCTGTCCGCGGCTGAGGGCTGGGGGTCGTGGAAGATCGCGGGGTCCACCGGCTCGCCCATCGCCTTGAGGTCGGGGAGGGACTTGGGCTCGGCGACGGCGTGGAAGCCGCCGATCACCCGGCCGTCGTCGTCCAGCCCCTCCTGCTGGTACACGAAGATGTCCTGGAGCAGCACCTTCTCCCCGTCGAAACCCTGGACCTCCGAGATGGCCACCACGCGCCGGCTGCCGTCCCGGAGCCTGGCCTGCTGGACGATGATGTTGATCGCCGCGGCGATCTGCTCGCGGATGGCCCGCGAGGGAAGGTCGGCGCCGGCCATGAGCACCATGGTCTCGAGCCGGGAGAGGGTGTCCTGGGGGCTGTTGGAGTGGACGGTGGTGAGCGAGCCGTCGTGACCGGTGTTCATGGCCTGGAGCATGTCCAGCGCCTCACCGCCCCGGCACTCCCCCACCACGATCCGGTCGGGGCGCATCCGGAGGGAGTTGATCACCAGCTCCCGGATCCCGATCCGCCCCCGGCCCTCGATGTTGGCCGGCCGGGACTCAAGGGTCACCACGTGGTCCTGGTGGAGCTGTAGCTCGGCGGAGTCCTCGATGGTCACGATCCGCTCGTCGTCGGGGATCCAGCCCGAGAGCACGTTCAAGGTCGTCGTCTTTCCTGACCCGGTGCCCCCAGCCACCACCAGGTTCTGGCGGCCGCGGACGCAGGCCCTGAGGAACGTGGCCATCTCCTGGGTCAGGGTCCCGAACTCGACCAGGTTGTCGATGGTGAAGGGGTCCTTGCTGAAGCGCCGGATGGTGAGGGTGGGGCCCTTGAGGGCCAACGGGGGGATGATCACGTTCACCCGGGAGCCGTCCCGGAGGCGGGCGTCCACCATGGGGGAGCTCTCGTCCACTCTCCGTCCGACCGAGCTGACGATCCTGTCGATGATCTGCATGAGGTGGTCGTTGGAGTCGAAGTGGGCGGGGTAGCGGTGGATCCGCCCCTGGCGCTCCACATAGATCTGGTCGGGGCCGTTGACCATGATCTCGGTGATGTCGGGGTTCTTGAGCAGCAGCTCCAGCGGCCCCAGGCCCAGGATGTCGTTGACGATCTGCTCCACCAGCCGCTGCCGGTCGTTGCGGGTGATGGAGATACTCAGGTCCTCCAGCACCGCCCCGGTGAGCTCCCCGATCTTGGCGACCAGGGTGTCGCGGGGAGCCTTGGAGACGTCGGAGTACTCCTCCAGGAGAGCCTGCGTCACCTGGGACTTGATGACCGAGTACTGGGGGTGGGTGGTGTGGCGCTGCTCTTGCTGGCGCGCACTCTCCGCCCGCTCCCGCCAGCCGGGCCCTGCCGCCGGGGCGGCCGCCTTGGCGGCCGGGCTCGGGGCCGCGGCCTGACGCTGCGCCTCCTGCTTCTCCGCGGCCTCGGTGACCGCGCCGGCCAACCTGGAGCCCTGGGGCGCCGGCGGAGAGGCGGGGCCGGCGGCCGGGGCTCCGGTCTCGGCCTCCGTCTCGCCCTGGTTGCGGACCCGCTCAAGCAGTGACATCTGGGACGTACTCCTCGGCTACTCTAGCGCCGCAGGCTGAACCGGTGGCCGGCCTGGGGCTTGGACTCCAGCTTGATCTCCGACGCTGGCTCGGCGGCCGGATCCAGGCTCCGGGCCAGGGCCTTGAAGAGCGAGGTCAGCTCGGCGTCCGGGTTGCCCACCACGACAGGGACCGCCCGGTGGATGGAGCCCCCCACCAGCCGCGGCTCCGAGGGCAGCTGCACCCGGACCGGGAATTTTAGGTTGCGCTCGATGCTGGGGGAGTCGTAGACGGCGTGGGCATCGTGCCCATTGATCACCACCACGATCCGGTCGCGCTCCACCCGGAGCGACTCCAGGGTCTTCAGCATGAGGCGGGTGTCCTTAATGGCGGGGATGGTGAGCTGGCCGACGACGACGATCCGGTCGGCGGCGTCAACCACTTCCAGGGCAGCTTCCGACAGCTGGCTCGCCGTGTCGACCACGACCCAGTCAAACTCTCGTCGCAATATGTCAACGAGGGAGCGCACGTGCTCGGCCCGCACCAGGTCCCCGTACTCGGGGCTGAAGGGGCCAAGAAGCACCCGCAACCCCAGGGGGCCGTCCGCCAGCACGTCGTCCACGAACTCCCAATCGGGCTGGGACTCGCCGTCCACCAGCTCGGTGATGGTCTTGGCGTGGTCCAGGTTGAGCATGACGCCGACATCCCCGAACTGCAGGTCCAGGTCGACCAGGCACACCCTGGTTGAGGTCTCGGCCCGGAGCGCCAGCGCCAGGTTGACGGCCACGACGCTCTTGCCGCTGCCCCCCTTGCCGCTCAGCACCGTCACCAGCCTGCCCCGGGAGGGTGGCTGCTCCGCCTCGGCCCCGGCTGCCGCCTTGGGAAGGTAGGCGCCCTTCTTGGACTCCAGCTCGTAGACCCGGCGGATGCTGGCCACCAGCTCGTCCCCGGTGAAGGGCTTGATGAGGAACTCCCGGGCCCCGGACTGCATCGCCCGGCGGAGGTAGTCGCGCTCCCCCTGGACCGACATGATCACCACCGGGCACTGGGGCAGCTCCACCGCCAGCTGCTCGGTGGCGCTGATCCCGTCCATGCCCGGCATGTTGACGTCCATCAGCACCACGTGCGGCTGGAGCCGGCGGATCACCTCGAGCCCTTCCTTGCCGTCCCCGGCGTCGCCGACCACCTCGATGTCCTCCTCGAAGGAGAGGAGCTTCTTGAGGTTCTCCCGGGTGGAGGGGATGTCGTCCACCACCACCACCCGGATCACGCCGGCACCCCGAGCTTGAGGCGACCCACCGGACTTCCTTCCCTTGACCCTCCGCTCAACCGATGTTGATGCCGAAGAGACTCTGCAGCATCTGCGGGCTGCCCTGGCTCACCGAGCTGCTGGACGCCGAGCCCGCCGCGGTGGCACCGCAGTAGAGCACGGATCGGTCCGACTGCACCAGGTTCTGGGACTGGATCAGCGCGAACTGATCCTGGGCCAGGGTTGCGGCATCGGCCAGCACCAGCTGCTTGGCGGTCGTCTCGTTGGGGCTGCCCGAGGGCAGCGACTGCAGGGTGGTGTTGTCCTTGTTGTACTGCTTCTGGGCCTCGGAGTAGGTCTTGCTGGCCGCGGTCACGGCCTGCTGGGCCTGCTGCAGGTCCTCCTCGATGATGGGGTTCACCGAGGTTCCCGGGGTGCAGGCCTGGGAGTAGTTGTCGGCCGGGGAGATGGTGGTGGGGATGTAGCCGTGGCCGTAGTCGGCGGCCGAGCGCAGCGCCACGGTGTAGATGGCCCCGCCCTTCTCCAGCTCCTCGATCCCCAGCGCCTGGCTGCGGGTCACCTGGAGCACCACCAGCCCACCGCCGGCGGAGGAAGCCGCCTGACCGGTGGTCGAGGGGCTGCCGATGCCCAGAACCAAGAGGTCCTGGTAGGTGAAGCCGACATTGCCGTTGGAGCCGGTGGAGATGAAGTCGATCCGGTCACCCGCCTGGAGATAACCCGCCACCGCCTGCTGCGAGGTGAGCGGGATGGCGATGGCCACGTCCCCGGGCGGAAGGTTGAGGCTGCCGAACGACGGCGTCTGGGTGACCTTGTTGGGCGACACCAGGGTGCCGGTGATCACGGTGTTGGCGGCGATCGGAACCACGGCGTAGTAGTCCAGGGTGGTGGAGGTGGTCGCCGGCTGGCTCACCTGGACCCCGGAGCTCTCGGAGCAGGCGGCGCCCACCAGCCTCTGACAGGAGGTGTAGGCGTTGGCCGGGAGCAGCCCCTTGATCCGGGTCAGCTCCAGCATCCCCGGGGTGATGAGGGTCCCGCTGGGGATGGACACCCTCGCCACCACGACCAGGGTCCCGTTGGCCGGGATCGCCGGCTTGGGGGGGGTGGCGCTGGCGCGGGTGAAGTAGTAAGCGAGCCCGAAGGCGGCGATAGCGCAGATCAGCCCGACGGCGATCCAGACCTGATTGACCCGTCCTTTCAAATCGGTCGACACCGTGGATAACCTCCGAGATAAGACGCCGGCGGGGCCGGCAGGGGGAAGCGGGCGCGCGGCGGCCCGGCCGCCGCGCGCCTCTGGGACCTAAGGGTTACTGAAGCCCGTTCTGGATGTTGTTGAAGACGTCGCTGACCCGGTGACCGACGATGGCCAGGACAACGATCACGACGATGGCGATGAGTACCAGAATCAGGGCGTACTCGACCATACCCTGCCCCTCTTCCTCCGCGTCACGGCCAGTCAGCGCCTCGGTGAGGCGGCTGCGCAGCCGCAGGTACCAAGAACTCAGCATACCTTTCCGATTCCTCCAGTTCCGATCTCCCTTCCGGGGTTGCAACGCCCCGGGCCTAGCTACGGCAGGGCGCAGTATAGGATGGAACCCACTGCCAGCCGTGTCACCAGCCAGTAACGGTGCCGTGAACCCGGGTCGCTTCGTTGCCCGGGTCAGCCGGCCTGCCCCTGGATCAGCTGCTGCAGGGCCCGGAGGTAGGTGGAGCCGTAGTGCAGACTGGGCTGGAAGTAGGTGTTCTCCTCGAACTCGTTCCAGCTGATCCCAAACCACCCCTGGGGGTGGCTCTGAGAGTTCACGCCCCAAACCTTGTCCAGGGTCTGGACCCCGTCCCGGGGCACGCAGGAGCCGCCCACCAGCTGCTTGTCGTACCCGGGGATGAAGGGCGCGAACCAGCTCTTGCCGCTGCTGTGCACCTCGGCCCCCAGGGTCTGGATGTCGGTGGTGGCGTTGGAGTTGGTCCAGGGGTTCTCGGAGGACCAGTAGTAGGAGGTCGCGTCGAGGTAGGGGGCATCCCGAGCCCAGCTGCCGGCGGTCTCGTCGCCGATGAGGTACTCCCTTCCTCCCTCGGAGTTCCAGATGGCGGCCACGGTGGTGACTGGGTACTTGCGGCTGTCCATGATCATCACCATCGGCCGTGAGCTGAAGGAGTTGCGGAAGGCGGGATTGCCGCGGTAGGTGCGGTAGAAGTAGGAGAGGTCGGCGATGATCTCCGCCGCCGGGCGGTGGTAGTCCCCGAAGGCCGACATCGCCAGGGCCAGGCGGAAGGGGTGCTGGGGATGGGCGGCGTCGTAGGTGTCCACCGCCCTCACAAGCAGCTGAAGACGCAGGTTGTACCCCGAGGAGTCGGTGGTCTGGGTCGGGCTGCCGGTGCCCTGCCAGCTGGCCAGGAACCCCGTGACCCCGGCGGCCGCCGCCTGCTCGATCTGGGGCAGGTAGACCTGGGCCTGATTCTGGTTGTAGAGCCCGACCTGAGGCACGTCCACGATGGTGGACCCGGAGTACCTGGGCACCGGGTTGCAGCCCGCGGAATTGGTGGCGCCCGGAGTGACTGGCGGTCGGGCCGCGTAGGGGTAGTCCGGTCCCAGCTTGGACTGCCAGTGTCCAGGGGTCCACCAGAGGTAGTAGTAGAGGTACACCGGCGGCGCCGAACCCGATGGGGCGGCAGCTGGAGAGGTACCCTCGGGGCTCGGGGTGGGGCGCACGTGGGGGTGGGGCGCGCCCCGCGCCCCCGCCTCCCTCAGGGCCACCAGCGTGGCGACCGCCAGCACCGAGACAGCGAGCAGGGCCACCGCGGTCACGAGCAGCCGCAGCCGCATCACCTCGGGCCCGACGCCGACCCGTCGGCCAGGGTCTCCCGGCGCCGAGTGCTTAACCTCGGGTTAAGGTTCCCATAGCACCCTCTTATCCCCGGAGCGGGCAGACTCGGTTCATGCGGGCTGAGGTCCACCAGCCGCCGGGACGTCGCGGACCCTGCAGTTTTCAGGGCGAGCGGTGACGAACCCATCACGCGATCGTCGCCTCTCCGTGGCCCCAGAACGGCCGCGGAGGGTGCACCCTGGTGCCGTCCGGGGATCCACCGCACCAGGTGGCGGCCCGGGCCCGGGTTTCCGCCTGCAGTAGGAGGGCGACAGTGAAGCTTCGCAGACACTGGATGAACCGGGCAGGGACAACTGCCTGCCCGCGCTGCGGCAGTGCGGCGCCGGACGGATTGGTACTCGACGCGGGTGGCTCGGCCGCGTGCCTCGCCTGTTCGATCCTGAAGGTAATGGGGCACCAGGAGATGAGCCTCACGCCAGCTTCCGGCCACCGCCGGGGCCTGGCCCCCGTGGGGAGCGGTCTCTCCCGCTGACCCCACTTTGAGGGGCGGTCACTGCCACCAGCCCACCACGTCCACCACCAGGTCGGCAGAGCCCTGGGGGATGTAGAAGTCCAGGGCTCCGTCCGAGCCCAGGGTGGCTGTCACCCCCACCGCCACCGTCTCGCCCGCCGACCAGTTGAGGTCGGAGGAGAGCGGTAGCGGGGCAAGGTCGGGGAAAACGGTGAGGAACCCGGGCGCCGTGGTGTCGGTGATGGTCACGTTGAGGACGACCGAGGTGGCGCTGGAGGGTATCCCGCCCACTCCCGCCACCAGAAGACGCAGCGGCGAGCCGCCCTGAAGGGTTGCTCCGGTGCAGGCATCCTGGAGCTGGGAGATCGCGGTGGACCGGGTGTCGCAGATCCGGTAGGGCACCATCGGGGTGAAGTAGACGGCGTTGGCCGGTGGCGGCAAGGCGGGGAGGTAGTAGCCGGACACGTCGACCACCACGTCCGCCCGGCCGGCATCGTTGTAGATCTCCAGCTGACCCAGGGTGGCCCCGGAGGTCGGGACCGCCACCACCACGTTGTTGGCGACCGTCTGTCCCGCCTGCCAGTTGAGGTTGGAGGCGATCGGCTGGGGGGCCGTGGCCGGCCAGACGCTGAGGAACGACGGCTGGGTGGTGTCGGTGGCGGTCACCGTGAGGTTCACCGCCACCGCACCGGCGGGCGGCAGCGGGCCGCCCGGGGCGGGCGCGGTGCCCGCCGCGGTCACGGTCAGGGTGGAGTTGGGGCCCAGGGTCTGCCCGGTGCACTGGTTGAGCGGCTGGAAGCCGGCTCTGGTGTCACAGATCCGGTAGGGGGTGACTGGGACGTAGACAGTCCCGGAGGTGGCGGTGGAGTCCATCCACCCCTCCACGTCTATGACCACGTCGGCCTGCCCTTGGTCGTTGTACACGCTCACGGCCCCGGTCGGCCCCAGGTCGACGGTGACCAGGTTGGCCACCGTCTGCCCCGCCTGCCAGTTGAGGCTGGAGGAGAGCGGCGGTGGCCCCCCTGCGGGCCAGACGGTGAGGTAGCTGGGAGCGGTGGTGTCGGTGGCGGTCACGTTCAGGACCGCCGAGGTGGCGCCCGGAGGCACCCCGCCCGAGGTGGCGCCGCTCGGATTGGTGCCGGCGATCTGGACGGTGAGGCTGCTCCCCGCGCCGAGTGTCTGACCCTGGCACTGGGTCAGGTTCACCCCGCTCAGCTGGGACGGGTTGCCGGCCCGGGTGTCGCACACCCGATAGGGGGTGACCGGGTCGTAGGTGGCCGGCGCCGGTGCGCCGGGGACCGCCGGGGCGGAGATGGGAGAAGGCGGACTCGTCCCCCGGGAGTTGGTCCCCACCACGGAGAAGGTGTAGGAGGTCCCGTTGGTGAGCCCGGTCAGGGTGTACTGGGGATACACCGAGTGGATGTCGACGGGCGGCTGGGGCACCCCGTTGGCGTACGGGGTGATGACGTAGTCGGTGGTGGCCGAGACGTCCTGGTTGGCCGGCATCGCCCAGCTGAGGCTGACCGCGGAGGGCTCGGCAAGGCCGAAGGGCTGGCCCGGGGGCTGGGGCGCCTGGGCCCCGAAGGTGTAGGTCTGGACGTCGAAGGCCTGGCCCGCGGCGTTGATCGGGGTCACCGTCACCTGGTCCCCCGCCACCGTCACCTTGAGGAAGTTGAACACCTGGGCCTCACTGGTGGGCACCGGCACCGAGGTGGCCACCCCCTGGCTCACCCCGCAGCTGGAGCCCACCCCCGGGAGGGTGGTCGGGTCCCAGCCCAGGGCGTACAGGGAGGTGATCCCCTGGACGTTGGCGCTGCAGCTGACGGCCGAGGGGATCCCCCCTCCCCCACCGGTGACGTAGCTGATCAGCTGGCCGGGACCCGAGGGGTCGATGCGCTGATAGGTGTGGGCGTGGGCGTTGAAGGCGATGTAGACCCCGTTGTCGGAAAGCAGCGCCTCCAGGCTGCTCTGGGCGGGATTGGGGTTCAAAGAGCTGTTCTGCAGGTAGGTGTCGGACGGCTGGCCGGAGTTGTCCGAGCGCAGGGGGTAGAAGAAGACGGCCATCTTGATGCCCCCGGGGTGGGCGGCCAGATCCTGCTTCAGCCAGGCGTACTCCGCCGAGTTCTGCTGCCAGCGCTGCAGGTAATCCATCTGGTAGGGCCCACCCGGGGCCGTTCCGGCGTTGCCGTAGGGCCAGGCCGCCTGGAGCACGTAGAGCCGGACGTTGCCCGATTGGACGGCGTACCAGTCGGTGGGATAGGTGGCCTGGAGGCTGCCCGTGATGCTTGGGTAGGTGACCGGGGCGGAGACGCCCCCGCTGGCCTGGGCGGTCTGGGATTCCGGCCAGATGCGGAGCGGGTCCTCGGTGACCATGCCGTGGTCGCCCGCGGTGTAGTAGACCGGGATCCCCCCGGTCTGGGGCCAGTACGAGGGACCGAAGAAGTTGCTCACCTCGGGGTCGGCCGTCGTGGCCCCCTGGAGCAGGTCCCCGTAGCGGTTGTTGGTGTCCGAGGGGTAGCCGACGTCCCCGGCCAGGACCACGAACCTGGCGCCCGACTGGCCGATCAGCTTGTCGATCGCCGCCTGGTAGGGGTTGGTGAAGTTGGCGTAGGGGGTGGTGGCGTTGGCCAGGTTCTCCCCGGTGTCGCCCATGACGTCGAAGGTGAGGGGCGCGGTCGAGGAGTTGTTGGGGGGGTTGAGGGTGGTGAAGGTCTGGTCCGGGTTCGACCCCAGGAGGTCGACCGGGGTCTTGTAGATCCCGACGTAGGTGTACCCGAAGGGACGGTAGCAGTAGGTGGTGCCGGGGGCGAGCCCGGTCAGCACCACCGTCGACTGGTACTCGGTCCGGGCTACCGTCCCGGTCTGGACCTTGAACTCCAGCGAGGTCACTGTCGGCAGGGTGTTCTGGGCCGGCACCGATCGCGGGAGGGAGTTCGGCACGCTCGTCTGGTACCGGCCGCAGGCTCCCTCGGGCCCCCACTGCAGGTAGCCGAGGAGGTTGGGGGTGCCGGCGGGGGAGGGCATCGTCGCCCAGGAGATGTCGACCGAGTTGTCGGTCAGGTCGGAGGCGTAGGGGGCGCGGGTGAGCATCCGGTTGTAGTTCCCGAACGGCGTCACCGGTACCGGACCTCCCTGGGCGGAAACTGGAGGCAGCAGAAGTGCCGTGGCAGCGACCCCGGCCAGCAGGACGAGCCCGGCCAGCGACGCCGCTCTCACTCGGAGCCAGCTTGACCTATTGGGCACCAACCTCACCGGGCGCAACCAACTCCGGAGCCTCATGCGGAGCGACATCCGTCCCGGACCTCCTCTGTGGCCACGGCTTTCGAACCCCTGGCGAGCGGACCCCAAGTCGCGGCTGGTGATCACAGCGAGGTGGCCCCCCGGGCCCGCAGGTCACCCGCGAATAGCCAGGCTACGAGCCGCCTCCGGCCCGGCCCCAGGGCCAGCAGCCCCCCAGCGATGAGCAGCAGCAGCAGGACGCCGCCCACCAGGTCGAGGATGGTCAGCAGCGGAACCGGCACCACCGTGGGCCCCGAGACTCGGAAGTTGAGTCCCGGACCGAATCCGCCACCCTTCACCTTGAGGGAGTACCGCCCCCGGGGGAGGGTGAGTGTCAGGGGCCCGCGTCCCGGCAGATGCACCAGGCGGGAGGTGGAGCCCGGCCCGTGGAGCAGCACCGTCGCCGGCACCTGGGCGCCGAGCACCGTGTTGCGGCTCACCAGGCTCACCGGGTAGATGTCCAGGCCCACCTTCCACACCCCGCCCGGACCGGGAGAGAACCGGTCCTTCCCCTGATTGGCCACGTCCACCCCCTGGTACGTGGCGCTGACGACGGTGTAGGTGTCGGCACCGACCGCGAGCTGCCCAGTGGGGGAGCGTCGCGGGGCGGGGGTCGGCAGCCACGCCTGGCCGCCGCTCCCCACCTCGACCTTGGTCCCGTCGGGGCCGGCCAGGGCCACCCCCTGGACCTGGGAGGGTGGGATGGGGAGGCCGGCGGCGGTGGTGAACTTGATGGGAGTCAGGTAGGAGACCTGGAGGGCGATCTGGGTGTAGGCATGGGAGCGATCCGACATCACCCGGGTGGTGGCGGTGTCGCCGTTGGACCAGGAGACGAAGGAGACCCGGACGTTGGAGCTGGGGTTCTGCACCTCCGCCACCAGGGTCACCCGCCCGCCCTTGGGCAGGGGCTCGTTGATGAAACCGTCGGAGTTGGGGCTCACCGGGGCCGCTCCGTCGATGCTGACCGCGATCGAGTGGGGGACGTAGGGGACCACGCGGATGCTGAGTGGCGCCGCCACCACGGTGATGCTCTGAGAGGCGGTGGCGGACTCGATCGGCCCGCCACCCTTGTAGGTGGCGAGGAGGGTCCAGGTGCCCACCGGCAGCGCCTTGCGCAGATTGGTGGCCCCGTGGCCGACCGAGTTGGTCTTGGTGGCGCCCAGGTAGATCCCGGCGGCGTAGAAGCGCACCAGGTGGTACCGGACCGGCACCCCGGAGGAGGTGACCACCACGGACACCGCGATGGGAGCCCCGCTGGTCACCTTGACCGGGGCGGTGAGCTGGATGTTGACGGGGATGTAGGGGGCGATCTTGTGGGTGGTGGTGGCCGCCAGGGCCCCGCCACTACCCGCGCCTAGGGCCCCCGCCATCCCGGCGGCCAGGGCCAGCGCCACCAGCCAAGTCCCCCCTCGCCGGCCAGCCAATCCGTGCATCACGCTCTCCTCCGCAGCAGGGGGGCCGGCCCGGCCCCCCGTCCCCACACCGCATATATCACCAGAACCAGAATCAGGAGGCCGGGGATCGTGTAGGCGATGAACACCTGGACCACCGACCCGTGGGAGGCGACGGACGCCGGCAGGGTCCCCATCGGGACCGGGGAGGGAGCCCTGGCCGCCCCCTCGAGGTCGAATGCCCCCAGCAGGCTGCCGGAGCTGGCCTCGCGGCTGGTGAGGGCCGGGAGCCCGTACACCGCCTCGATGAATTGGAGGATCGACCCGAAGTCGGTGGTCTGGGAGAAGATCGTTCCCGGGCGCACGAACGGAGACACGATGAGCAGAGGCACCCGGAAGCCGTCGCTGACCCCCCCCACCGTCGGGGGCACGACCCCGTCGTACCAACCGCCCCAGTCTGACCAGGTGAGCAGGATCGCCGAGGAGCCCCAGTACCGGCTGCGCATGACGGCGTTGATCAGCCCGACGGTGGCCACCTGCCCCTGGGCGATATTGCCCGGAGCCCGCTCGGTCGCCCCGGGCTGAACCACATAGCTGACCGCCGGGAGGTGGCCGTAGACCAGGTCGGAGTAGAGGCCGGTCAGGTCCTGGACCCGGGCCAGGTCCCCTGGATTGCCGGCAATGTTGGCGAGCCCGAGCACCGGGACCTGGGGCACCAGGCTGGATTGCCGGCTCTGGGCAAGGTGGGTGCGGTACTGGGCCACGAAGTACCCCCAGGAGACGCCCTTGGAGTCGAGCTGGTTGAAGATGGTGGGCACGTTGGGCAGGGCCGCTCCGGCCGCTGCCGGGGTCCAGGTCTGGCCCGCGACCAGGTACTGATGGTTGGGGATGCTGCCCCCGAGGTCGGAGGAGAAGAAATGGTCCGCCAGGGCGAACCGGCGCGCCAGGGCCCAGTAGTAAGGGATCCCCTGGGCGTTGTAGTAGCCCAGCGCCAGCTGCCCCGCCCCGGGCAGGCCCTGTTGGGCGGCGGCGAAGCCGTTCATCCGCCCGGAGTTGAGCGCCACCCCCGCCGCTCGGGCGGAGTTGTCCAGGGGCGAGGTTCGCACCTGGGTGAGGTGGTGGGCCGCCACCGTGCCGGCGGCGGGGTTGGTGAGGCTGGCCGGGACGGCGGTCTTGGGCCCCAGCCCCGCCGCCCCTGGATAGGTCCCGAAGTAGTTGTCGAAGGAGTGCCCCTCCTGGACGATCACGAAGACGTGCTTGATCCTGTCCAGACCGGGCGCCGCGAGCGGACGCGACGGCGTACCGGCGGAGGCCAGGACCGGGGTGGCGAGGACCCAGGGCAGCACGCCCACGAGGGCCAGAGCGCGCACCGCCGGTCTCACGGCTCGACCTCGTAGATCAGCACCTCGGCGTCGTGGCGACTCCGGGGGGTGCCCGGCTTGTCGTACTGGTAGACCAGGACCCCCTGGAACTTCTTGGCCAGAGCCAGCAGCCGCTCGGCGAAGTGGGAGCTGCGGTCTGCGGAGTAGGCGTCGTAGACCAGGTACTGGACGGCCCCACTGCGGAGCAAGAGGTCGGCGTTGGTGACCGGCGCGTAAGCCGGGTTGCGGTGCAGGGGGTTGGGGCTGACGCTCAGGGCCAGCGCCCTGTCCAGGCTGTAGAACTGGAGCACGTTGGCGAAGGTTGGCCCGATGGTGAGGAAGACAGACCCCGGCAGCACGTGGCTTCGGACCCAGAGGGCGGTCGGCCTTCCCGCCTCCAGCCCGCCTGAACCGGCCAGCGCCTTCACCTTGACCGGGGTAGGCTGGCCGCTGTCCGTGCCCACCAGGGCGGCCAACCCCGTGGCCGCGGTGGGGGCTCGGTTGAAGACCGGGAGGAAGGCGGAGACCGCGCCCACCGCGACCAGCACCGTCACCCCGATGCCCACCGCCCGGCCAGCCGCCGCCGACCGCCAGATGCGGCTCACGCCGGCCAGGGCCAGGGCCCCGCAGGTGCGGGCCCCGAAGGCGGCCAGGGCCATGATCGGGGCGGTGGCCGGGATGAGGTACTCGTATCCCTTGGTGGGCCAGATCTCCAGCAGGCCCACGATGACCAGGCTGGTGAGCAGGAGCAGGATCTCTGGGGAGGTGCGCTTCCACAGGGTGGCCAGGGTGCCGACCCCGGCGAGCGCCACGATCCCCCATCCCATCGTCCGGAAGATCCCGGCATAGAAGAGCAGGGAGTGGTTGGCGGGACGGAGGATCTGCCACACGAGGTAGTCCACGCCGGTGCTCGCCTTGCCCGCGCTGAGCTCGGCCAGGGGGTAGATGATGATCAGGACCAGGTAGATGGCCCCGGCGATCAGCAAGTCGCGGTAGCGGCGCAGGACGTAGGGGGCGAGGATCAGGAAGAGGAAGACCGGGGGGATTAGCAGGATCGCCGTCTCCTTGGAGAGGAAGGCGAGCCCGGCGGCCAGCGCGGCCGCCCAGAGGTACACCGGGCGCGAGCGCTTGATGTAGAGGCAGAGGAGGAAGAGGCTGGTGGCAACGAAGAAGGCCTCCGGGCCGTCCAGAAGCATCTCCCGAGCCACGGACACCGGATACGGAGAGAAGGCCACGAAGAGCATCGCCGCGAGGGCGGCGATGCGCCCCCAGATGGTCCAAGCCAGCATCCCGGTCATCAGCACCAACAGGACGCCGAAGGCGACGCAGACCTCCCGAGCGCCCGAGCCGGTGACGCCGGTGAAGCGGTAGACGACCGATACGATCAGCTGGATCAGGAGGGGGTGGGCCCGGAAGATCCCGAAGAGCTGGCTGTAGGCCTTGAACCCCGCGAGGCCGGCCGCCTGTCCGGCGTAGACCGCCTCGTCCGAGTTCAGACCGTACTGGTTGAGGTCATGGAGGCGGACCAGGGTGGCCCCGACGAGGATGGCGGCCGCCGCCGCCCCGGTGGCGACGAGCCAGGGGTCCAAGCGGCCCAACCGGAATCCGCCCCGCCGTTGCGCCTCGGTGTCCGGGGGCCCGTCCACCGGTGACAGGGTGCCTACGGCTGGACCTCTTCCGGCACCGGCAGGCGCCCGGACGGCGCCCGCCGAGCGTCCAACTGGGGACCATCCTGGCGGCCATTCGCGGGGCCCGCGAGATCCGCAGGGGCCACAGCCGAGCGCACCAGGCTGGGCCAGCTGAAGTCCGCCACCCGCAGCCGCACCACCTCGATCGATGAGAGGGCCTCGGTGAGCACTCGGCGCTCCGCCTCCTGGACAGCCGCGAAGTCCAGGCCACCGATCTCCAGCTGGGGGGCCATGGTCTTGAAGGGCGGAAACTCATAGGCGTCGGCGGTGTTGCTGAGCAGCTGCTCCACCGCCTCCTCGCGGCCCACCCCCGCAGCCAGGGCGGGAGACCCGCGCTCGATGAGGAACAGCCGCCGCACCTGGACGGTCTGGCCCATCTCCGCCGGGACCAGCTGCTGGACCATGTACTTGGGGGGTGGGATCAACGCCTGCACCAGGCTGTTCATGGCCATGATCGGCAGCGGCTTCTCTCCCAGCCACTTCCCCACCGACCGCCCGCTCCTGGAGTGCAGCCTGCTCTGCACCGAGAGGGCGGCCCTGCGATGCGCCGGGAGGCGGCTTGCCGCCACCGCCTTCAGGGTGTGGGCGCTGATGGTGAGCGGCTTGGGGAAGCGGCTGGCCGTCCCGTCCGGGCTGATGATGGTCATGTCGTCGGAGAGGAAGGATCCCCGGCACTCTCGGAGAAGCCGCAGGATGGTCGCGGTCTTGCCGGTGTCAGTCTTGGCCGAGAGCAGGATCCCCTGCCCGAAGAGCGAGACGCAGCCGGCGTGGAGGAGCATCCGCCCACGCCCGGCGATCACGAACCGCAGCAGCGGCTCGACGATGTTGGTGTAGAGGACATGTGGGGAGTGGGCCAGCAACGGGGTGGCCAGCACCCGCACCGGGGGCCCCAGCTCGACGTCGAAGTTGGCGGTCACCGCCCCCAGCCTCTCCCGGTAGACGTACGTGGGGAGGGCACGCCGGACCGGAGCGCCGGAGACCACGCGCCGGCGCTCGATCACCAGGTCGGGCTGATCCACCTCCGGGACGCGAAAGAGCTCGAGCTCGGGGAGTCGGACCGCGGAGCGGATCCGGGCCAGTCCGTCGATGTCGTAGCTGAGCCGGCGGGCTCTTCCAGAGTCGGTCACATCACCCTCCTGTTGAGACGGTCGGATCGGAGCGCGCCGGACGCCTCCAGATCCATCCGTCGGCGACCGCGAAGCGGAGCAACAGGAAGACGATGACGGCGATGAAGTTGCTCACCAGATAGTTGACGCCCAGCCCGCTGGTCAGCCCGAAGAGCACGGGCAGGCGCAGCGCCAGGGAGGTCGTGTTGAGTGCGTCGAAGACGAGGAACCGGACCGGAAGGGCTCGGGCGCCGGGGTCCAGAGCGGCCCGCCGGAAAACCCAGAGCTCGTTGATTATGAAGGTGGTGACGGTGGAGCCCTGGCTGGAGACCACCGCCGCCAGGAGGTAGTTCCAGTGGGCGAGCGAGACCAGCCCAGCCAGGACCGCCTGGTTGACCGCCAACCCGGCGAGCCCCACCAGCCCAAACTGCAGCCCGCGCACCAGCCTCCCCTCCCCCCACCCGCGGACCCGCTCCAGGTGGGATGGCGCCACGTATGACGCCGTGGGGCGGGCCGAAGTCCGCACCGGCCTCACCCCAGGCTCGGGGGCCGGCGGGCGGGCCATGGCCGCGATCCAGGTCAGCTCCTGCGGGAGCTCCTCGGCGCTCAAGGCGCCTCCACCGCCCGGTCCCCGCCGGGGGCCGCCTGGTCGGCCACCACCTCGGCCCCGGCCTCGAGCCGGCTGCACCAGGCGACGCAGGCATGGAGGTCACGCTCGGAGAACGGGCTGCGGCCGGTGCGTGCGACGGCGGCGATCCGCACCACCCTCCGGGTGCCGGCCAGCTGAGGGATCAGGATCACGCTGTAGCTGCCCACGTTGATCCGGGGCTGGCGCCGGCTGGAGGGAAGCTCGGTCAGCACCACCGGCCGCCCGCTGCGGGTCACGTGGCTCACGACCTCGGCGGTGACCAGCTGCTGCACCCGGGGGGGGGCGGCCGCGGGGCGGGCGGCATCGATCCACCAGGCGAAGTCGGCGGAGAGGCGGCGCGCCAGCGCCTGCAGCGAGAGCTCGTCGGCCAGCGTCACCACGGGCACCGCGAGGCGGGACCGCCGACGCAGGTAGGAGACCATCGCCGAGCCCAGCAGCTGGGCGGCCAGCAGCGCCAGGATGGCCAGGACCACGGTGGCGAGATGGGCCTTGGCGGTGAGGATCGCGAAGCCCACGAGGCCGCCGGCCACGGCGATGAGCCCCGCCACCCAGAGAAGCCTCTGGGCCCCCATCCCCATGCGCCAGAAGGCGCTGCGGAAGGTGAGGAGACCGTACACCGCCACGCTCACCAGAAGGCTGGTCGCCGCCGCCCCCAGCCAGGGAGCCGGTGGCCGCAGGGGCAGGTCGGTCAGCAGCGCGACCACCGACACGAACACCACCATCCCGGCCCCCGCAGACACCGCCACCTTGCCGAGGAGCGCCGCCAGCGGCACGTAGACCACAAGGGAGAGGACGTGCTTGCCGAAGAGGATCCCCTGGGAGAGGGTGGCCTTGCTCTCGCCGGCGTAGCGGGGAGCGAAGGTGAAGGGAACATCCCTGACCCGGATGCCCGGCAGGCAAACGAGGAGCTCGAGGAGGATCTTGAAGCCCACCGGGCGGAACTCCAGCCCGGCGATGCTGCGCTGACGCACGCAGAAGAAACCGCTCAGCGGGTCGGTGGTGCGACGCGCCTCGGAGAAGACCGCCCTCGCCACCCAGGAGACGCTCTTGCTGACGGCCGTCCGGAAGCGGCCAGAGAGCCCGGCAGCGCTACCTCCGGGGGCGTAACGGGACGCCACCGCCAGGTCCGCGCCCGCCCTCACCGCCCGCAGCAGCTCGGGGATGACCTCGGGAGGGTGCTGCAGGTCCGCGTCCATGACACAGATCGCCTGCCCCCTGGCCAGACTGAGGCCGGTGGACACCGCCGCGCCCAGCCCGCGCGGCTCGTGGGCGTCCCTCTCGACCACCACCCAGCTGGGGTCGGAGGCGGCAATCTGCCGCAGGGCGGGCCTGGTGACCTCGTCCGTGCTGTCGTCCAGGATCAGGACCTCCGCGGCCAGCCCCGACAGCGCCTGGCCGAGCCGGCGGTGCAGCTCGGGGAGGGCGTCGGCCTCGTTGCGGGTCGGCACCACCACGCTTAGCTCGATCTGCCCCTCCATCAGGGCGCGAGCCTCCCAACTCGGGCCCCGGGCCCTCGGGGAAAGTCGGTGAATGCACGGATCAGCATGGTTTCGACGCGGGCCTCCCTACCCATAGCCAGTCGGGGATACGCACCCCCCGCGGCCCCGGGCAAGCCCCGCTCACCTGGCCAGCCTCCTCCCTCCAGCTCAGGTTCGCAAGTCTGGCACCGATCCCAGGTGGTGTCAACTCATCTGACGGCGTTGTTACCCAGTTGCACGTTAGCCGGGGATCCCGACGTATTGACGTCACAAGAGCCGCAGCGCGCCGGGCCCCGGCGATGGCTGCTCCCGACTTCTCCGAGGGCCCGGCGGGCGCAGCCTTCGGCCGGGTCCCTCAGTCGACCGGCAGGGTGACCCGGACCTCGGTCCCCCGCCCCACCTGGGAGAGGACCTCGAGCTGGCCATGCTCCAGGTCGGCGCGCTCGCGCATGGAGATGATCCCGAAGTGGGGCTCCCGGGCCATCTTCTGCTCGACGGCGGCCAGGTCGAAGCCCTCGCCGTCGTCTTTCACCACCGCGCTCACCCGGTTGGGCTGGAGGTTGATCAGCACCTCAAGGGTCCTGGCGTTGGCGTGCTTCCGGACGTTGACCAGCGCCTCCTTGACGATCCTGAAGAGCGCGCCCTCCGTTTCGGGAGGGAGCCGGCGCTCGGCTCCGATCACCGAGAGCCGGGCGTCCATTCCCTCCCGATCCTTGTACTCCGCCACCAGCCGACGCAGGGTCGGGATCACCCCCAGGTCGTCCAGGGTCATGGGGCGGAGGTCAAAAATAAGGTCCCGGGTCTCCTCCAGGACCCCCCTCACCAGATCCTTGAAGGTCTGGATCTCCACCTTGGCCCGCTCCGGCTCCCGGTCGACCAGCCGCTCCAGGATCTCCGCCCGCAGCACCAGGTTGGAGAGGGACTGGGCAGGGCCGTCGTGCATGTCGCGGGCGATCCGCATCCGCTCCTCCTCGATGATCTGGAAGACCTGGCGGGAGGCGGAGCGGTAGCGGGCCAGGCCCTCCTCGAGAGTGCCATCGGTGGCCGGGCGGTCGCCCAGCTGGTCGAGCGCCGCGCGCACCAAGAGGTGCCAGCGGCGAAGCTCCCGAGCCCGTGACCGGCACAGCAGGAGCCGGGCCCGGGCGAGGGCGGCCTCCTGCTGCAGCGCGTGGCAGCGGGTGATGGCCGCCTCGACCTCAGCGGCAGCGTAGCGCACGTGGTCCCGAAGGACGTGGCGGCGAACGATCTCGGCGTCCTCGATCCGTTCCTCGGTCTGGTCCAGGCCGGCGAGCAGCCGCATCACCTCCTCGTCGAGGGCGAGGAGCGAACCCTCTACCTGGGAGGTCTCCTGAAGGAGCGTCTGCTGGAGCTCTGCCAGCGCCCGGCTGGGTGGTGGGGAGGGGGCGGCGGCCACGGGGTAAGCGTACGCGGCCGGGCTGGGAGCGGAGCCGTGACCTCGCTGCCGCGAGTTGGCAACGGATGCAGGGGCGGGAACCACCCTCCCTAAACTTCGGCCATGACCACCCGGCGCCGCAGTTGACCACCCGCCGCCTGACGATCCCGACCTTCGTGGCGCTGACGGGTCTACTGTCAGGAATGCTGGCCTCCCGCCCCCAGGTGACCGACCCGGACTTCTGGTGGCACCTGCGCAACGGCCAGACCCTGCTGCGCACCGGGCGGCTGATCGCCACCAACCCGTACGCCTTCATCTCCGCTGACCACCACTGGGTGATGCAGGAGTGGCTGAGCGAGGTGTGGATGGCGGCGGCAGCGGCCGCCGGAGGGCGCCCGGCGGTGGTGGCCGGCTACTGGCTCATCACCCTTCTAATGTGGATCGCGGTCTGGATGCGGTCCCGGATCCTGGCCCCGGTCAGCGGCCTCACCGTGGGGGTCGGGCTGCTGTTCGCCGCGCTCACCGCCTACCCCATCCTCGGGCCCAGGCCCCAGATGGCCACCTACTGCCTGCTCGCCTTCGCCCTCCTGCTCGCCGAGTTGCAGCTGCGCCGAGGCGGTTTGGCGGCCTTCCTGCTCGGGCCCCTCTTCCTGCTCTGGACCGATCTCGAGGCGGGCTTCATCATCGGCCTGATCTTCCTGGCCACGATCCTGGTGGCGGAGGGGGGCGCCATCCTGGCCGGCCGCAGGACCAAGGAGGAGGCCGGGCGCATCTGGCGCCTGGCCGGAGGCAGCGCCCTGGGGCTCGGGGCCTGCCTCATCAACCCCAACGGGGCGGCGATCATCGCCTACCCCTTCCAGACCCAGTTCAGCTCGGCCCAGCAGGCACTGATCGTGGAGTGGCAGAGCCCGGACTTCCACAACCCGCTCCTCATCCCGCTGCTGCTCTTCGTCCTATCGCTGCTCTATCTGGTGGTCCGCCACGGCCGCCTTCCCCTGCGCGACCTGGCGGTTCTCGGACTCGCCCTCCTGGTGACCCTCCAGTCCGTTCGCAACCTGGTCATCCTGGTGGTGGCCGGCGCCCCGTGGTGGATCGTCCTGGCGGACCAGCTGCGGCAGCGGCTGGCCCGGCGCTGGCGGCTCCGGCTGCGTCCGACCCAGCCGCGCCTGGCGTCACTGTTGGAGGTGGTCTTCCTCCTGGGTCTGCTCGGCGCGCTGCTCGGGCAGGCGGCAGTGGAGTCCACCCCGGCGCTGGCCTCCAGCACCTACCGAGGGACCTTCCCCGTGTGTGCGGCGGCCTGGCTCAGGAGGGGTCCATCGGGGCTCAAGATCTTCAACGTCTACGGGGATGGGGGCTTTCTCGCCTACGAGCTGCCCCAGGACAAGGTGTACATCTTCGGCGACGCGGCCCTCATGGGCTCCCGGGCCCTGCTGCGATACGCCTCGATCGTGGATCTGGCCCCGGGGTGGTTACAGCGGCTGGACTCCAGCCCAAGCCAGCTGGTCCTGTACCAGCGCGGGCAGCCGTTCACCGACGCCCTGCAGCGCGAGAGTGGGTGGACCGTGGTGTACCGGGACCCCCTCTTCGAGGCCCTGGTGCGCACGGGGTCCCCGCTCCAGCGGGAGCTGACGCCCCAGCCCACGGCGGACGGGTGGCAGCGGATGGGCCTTCCATCCTGCTCCTGAGTCGTTTCACGCGCCGGGCTGGAGCCAGATGGCGGCCCCGTCCACCAGCTCCGGGGACTGGCCCAGGATCCCTCGAAGCTCCCTTTCGTCCGCCGCGAACTGCGCTGAGGGCATGAGGACCAGCGCCCTGACCCCGAGCCGCCGGAGCTCGAGCCGGACGGCTGCGGCCGACACCCCGACCGGGTGGGCGTCGCCCGAGCTGAGGGCGGTCGCCAGGTTCGCCAGCGGCGAGGGGCTGAGATTGTCGGTGAGCACCCCGCCCGGGCCGGGCCGGAGGAGATACCCGAAGGGCTGGGAGTAGCGGAAGCCCTGCTCGGCCTGCCAGTACATCGCCAGCCCGTGGTTCTCCCGGGTGGTGATGGGGATGGTGAGCACCGAGGCCCCGGCCGGCAGCCCCCCGAGGGCGGCCGAGCTGAGGACCCGGGGCGTGTACACGGGGAAGCCGGCGATGCCGGCCATCAGCCCGGAGCTGGGGAGGAGGGGTAGGAGGGCCACCCCCAGGATCAGCGCCCGGGACCGGAGTTCGAAACGCTCCATGACCCGGTCCCAGCCGGCGGCCAGAAGGCACGCCACCCCAGCCACCACGAAGATAGTGAGGCGGCTGGGGACCGCCTTGCCCAAGAGGGGGAGATGCTCGAAGAGCAGCCAGGGAAGCGGGACCCTGGTCACCACCCCGGCCACGTGCAGCTGTCCCCCCAGGGAGAGCAGGCCAGCCACCCCGGCCAGCCCGGCTCCCAGGCGGGCCAGGGGCGTGCCCCGCAAACGCCAGGCGGCCAGGGCCGCCATGACGAGGAGCGGGAAGCCGAGGTAGGCGTCGGTCTCGAGCAGCTCCCCGGTGTAGCGCAGGCTGAGGGCCCCAGCCGGCCCGATGCCCATCAGCTGGGCGTAGCCCGGCACCACCCACTCCAACAAGTCCACCACGTTGGCGGCGGGCGAAACCACGGTGGGACGGCTGAGCGGCACCCCGGACGTGAGCTGGGAGATGACCGGGTAGGCCATGAGGGCTCCGAAGACAGCGAGGGCGCCGGCCACCACCGGCCAGAGGCGGCGGAGCGGCGGCAGTCCCCGGCGAAGGATCCCGCGGGAGTTCAGGACCAGGAGGAGGACCGCCATCAGCAGGGTGGTGGCCAGCAGCTCCTTGCTCACCCAGTACTGCAGGACGGCCCATCCGCCCAGCACCATCCCCCAGCGGACTGGGTGCCGCCCGTCCCGGGCGGCGCGCCAGGCGCGCTCCCCGGCCCACCAGCCCAGCGGGAGGGTCGCGGTCGAGACCCAGGTTAGGTGGCCCGCGGCCAGCTCGGAGAGGGCGAAGGGGCTGAAGCCGAAGAGGAGCCCCCCCAGCCAGGCCGAGCTGGCGTGGCGGACGTGGGGGCGCAGCTGCCAGGCCATGGCGGCCGCGGCCGCGGCCACCATCAGGACGAAGACAAGGTCCATGGCCGCCGCCGCTGGGAGCACTCGGAAGACCGGCCAGGCCAGCAGGGCCAGCGCGAGGTCGGCGTTGTTCCAGAGCAGGCTCACCGTGCTCGGATGGGTGGCGATGGAGGTCTGGAACGGGTTCAGCCCGTGCGAGATGGCGTGCGGGAACCAGTTGAGGAACCAGAGGTGCATCGCCGTGTCGGCGCCGTACCCCAGGAGCCGGGGCTGGCTCCCGAGCCAGAGGGGCAGGGTGAGGAGGAGCGCCGCCAGGAGGTAGCTAAGGGACATCGCCGGCCCCCAGCGGGGTCGCACGGCAGTGAGAGACCGCAGTGCAGACCTGCTGGCTGAAGGGCGGGCGACCAGCTTGGGGAAGATCGGCGCGGCCTCCTCGGTGGGTGGATGCTGGCTGGCGGCGCGGAGAGTCTAGGGTGCTGACGGGCATCCCCGGGTGACGTTGCGGTCGCGGTCCCCGCAGGGGATCGTCAGCGGGAGGGGGACAACTCCTCGGGTGGGCGCATCCGCCAGGCGGTGGTGAGGAGCATCACGAGAATGTCGAGGTGGACGAAGGTGCACCAGAGGCAGATGGCCTTCAGCTCCACCAGCTCCACGAAGACCAGGTAGAAGACGGACAGAAGCCCGAGGCAGGCCCAGGCGAAGTGAGCCCGGCGCAGCTCCAACCGCCGGGGCCGGAGCACCTGGGCCAGGGCCAGCGCCAGGGCCACCAGGAAGAAGGCCAGCCCGGGTACGGTGATCGGGGTGGAGGTGCCCGGCACCACCGAGAACTGGCTGGTCACCACCTTGTCGCAGTTGACTATCCCGGTGGAGACGCAGACCGGGGCCACCTTCGCGTAATGGACCACGGTGAGGTAGCTGGCATCGCCGATCCCGAGGAGGGCGAGGGCCGCGAGCCATATCGCTCCCCCCCTCCCCGGCGCGGGCTCCTCCACCCTCTCCTCCTTCGGGGCTCCGGCGCCGGCCGGCGGGAGGACGCGACGACGGGCCCTGGCGCTGCTCAGAGACCCGCCTCCAGCTGCCGCACCAGCGCACGGTCGCAGACCGACCCCGGGCGGTTGCCGGTGATGGAGCAGATGGCCGCGGTGTCGTAGTTGACCCCGCCGAGGATCATCTTGGCCGGAGTCGAGCCGGTCTTGGCGAGCAGGCTGGCGATCTGCTGCCAGTCGTAGCCCTCCAGACCGGGAGGGCCGGGCGAGGTGCTCTCCGAGCCCACCTGGGCGATCCTGCCGCCGAAGTCGACGAAGGGGAACCCGCTCTGGCCGACCTGGGTGAACAGGGTGGCCTCCTGGGCTGTGAGGTGCTGGAAGGGCGCGTACCCGCTGCTGGACTTCTTGTCGGGAACGTTGCTGTACAGCTCCCGGGCCACGAAGGTGAGGTACGGGCTGCTGTAGGTGACGCCATGGGCGAAGGTGAAGGTGGCGATGTTGGTGCCCGCGGGGTCGGTGGCCGAGCCACGGATGATCTTCAGGTTGTGGAAGGTCCCGAACTGGCTCAGCGCTCCGATCAGCGACCAGCGCTGCAGAGCGCAGTAGGGGCAGTACTCGGCTCCCACATACAGGACCTCGGGCTTCCCCTGGCTCCTGAGGGTGGTCGGGGAGGGCACGGCAGCGGGCGGGAAGTTGACGTCTCCCTTGCCCACCTTGTTGAGGTTGGCGGTGGGGATGTGGGTCACCGCGCTGACCACCTGGGCCGGTGCGGGGAGAACCTGGGTGTCCTGAGCTGTGGACGGCCCTGAGAGGTCGAGGACCAAGATCACCACCACGAAGACCGCGACCACCGCCCCGATGGCGGCTAACAGTCCCCAGGGGCGGCGGCTGGAACTCTTCTGCCGACGGTATTGGGGGCTGCGGGAGGATCCCCTCCCGTTGCCCCCCCCGGCGGCCCCCCGCGCCTGCCGGCGCTCCGCCATCGACTTCTTGGACATCTGTACCTCCGGCGCGAACCCGACCGGCCGCCAGGATACGGGCCCGACCTTAGAGCCCGCTCGGAGGAGGGGTCAGGACTACAACCAGCCGATCACGATACCTGGTCCGCCAGCCCTCGGCACGGAGGAAAGCCACCCCGGGGTTGGTCGGCGGAAGGACCGCCAGCCGTACCCCCGCCGCGGAGAGCAGGTTCAGGGTCCCCGAGGTCAGCTGGGAGAGCCGGTAGCAGGCCGCCAGCCGGCCCTCCCCCGCCACCACCTGGTCGGTGACGCACATCAGGCGGCGGCCCGCCGGAAAGTCCGCCGCGAGGTAGTCGCCCAGCTCCGGGGTGGAGTACCAAACCCCGCCCGCGGTCCTAAGGAAGGCGACGGCCGAGGGCGGCGGCGCCCCCGCGGCGGCCCCGCGGCCAAGGCGGGCTGCGGAAACTCCGAGACCGGCGGCGGCGAGGAGCGGCAGGGCGAGCGCGAGGGCAGCGGCTCGGGACGCCGTCCCCCGCCCCAGCGGAAGCGGGGCGGCGAGCAGGAGAGCTGGCACCTGAATGCCGATCACGGCCACCAGAAGTGGGAGGTAGAAGGACCAGAGCAGTGAGGCCGCAGCGGCCAGAAGGCCGATGAGGGCGCCGCCCGAGCCCAGCCGGCGGCCCGCCAGCAGGTAGGCGGCCAGGAGCAGGAGGGCCGCCAGCTCCACCACTCGCATCGACCAGGGGTGGAAGTTGGGGCTGGACCAGAGGGCGAGGAGCGGGTGCTCCCCGCCCTGCCCCAGGCTGAGGGGCAGGGCGGAGTAGATGCGCGGTCCGAGTGGGTTGACCATCACCGCGACCGCGGCGGCCGGGGCCACCAGCCAGGGGAGCCGATCCCCTCGGGGCTGCGGGCCGAACCGGTCGGCGGCGGCGATGAGCAGAAGGGCCGGCGGCACCAGCACCGCGGCGGACTGCAGATTGGACCAGAGCAGGCAGAGCCCGACCAGCGCGACCAGGGCCCAGCGCCGCCCGCGCCGGACCTCCGCGAGGAGGAGCAGGGCCGTGGCCCCCAGCAGAGCCAGCCAGTAGGTGGAGTTCGTGGCCGGCAGCTGGGCAAGCGCCGCCAGCGCCACGCCACCTCCCAGCGTCACGGCCAGGGGATGGGCCTTGGCCCGCCACCCGGAGACGGCGAGCACAAGACCGAAGGCTGAGCCCAGCAGCACCGTGAGCCCCACCAGGCCGGCAGCTCCTGCCAGGTGGTGGAAGCCCAGGGAGATCAGCGCCGCCAGCCAGGAGCGGAGGTCGAGCTCACCCGAGGGCGCCGCCATGAAAGAAGCCCCAGCCCGCCGCAGGACCTCCTGGCCCATGGCCAGCTGCAGGTAGTCCGGGGCGGCAGGCTGGCGCCAGCCCGCGGCGCCCCCCCCCAGGGTGAGAGCGGCCGCGGCTCCCAGCCTCCAGCTCCCGGTGCCGCAGCCGGCCAGCAGCAGAACGGCCCGGCGCTGGACCGACACCAAGAGCGGATGGGGGGCTGGAAGGCGGTCGGTCAAGGGTGAGAGGGGACCGCGGCCAGCCTCCTCCGGCAGCTCCGGAGCCGGCGCAGCTCCAGCAGCATCCGGCCGCCGTCTCGAAGCGAGCTCACCCGGGTGCCCTCGGAGTTGCGCCAGCGGACCCCCACCTCGGCCACCCGGATCCCCCGGATCCGGGCCCGCAGCAGCACCTCGGCGTCGAAGCCGAAGCCCAGGCAGTCGAGCTCGGAGAAGCAGGTGAGCGCCGCATCTGCGGTGAAGAGCTTGAAGCCACACTGGGTGTCGTGCAGCCCGGGGAGGGCTGCCAGGCGCAGCAGACGGTTGTAGGTCTTGCCCATGAGCTCGCGGTGGGCGGGCTGGTGGACCTCGACCATGGAGCCGGTGACGGCCCTTGACCCGATGGCGATCCCGGCCCCCGCTTCCAGCTCAGCCTCCAGCTTCCGAAGCTCGCCGATCGGCGTGGAGAGGTCAGCGTCCGTGAAGAGCCGCCGCCGGCCGACCGCTCGGAGCATCCCCTCTCGGACCGCCGCTCCCTTGCCCTGATTCCGCGGGAGCCTCAGAAGCCGCAGCTCGGGCCAGCCTGCCGCGGCGGTGGTGATCAGGCTGGCGGTGCCGTCGACGCTCCCGTCATCGACCACCAGCAGCTCGTACCCGCCGGACGTGCCCTGGAGGTAGCGGCGCAGCTCAAGGAGGGAGGCCGGGAGACGGTCCTGCTCGTTGTAGGCTGGGACCACGACCGAGAGCCGCACGGCGGAGCTGATCACCTCCGGGACTCCCGCAGAACCCGCCAGAAGAACACCGATCCGCGGGCCATCCGGGTGACCCGCCAGGGCTGGCGCAGAAGGCGCCAGCTCCACTCCAGCCCGGCCCGCCTCAGGGGCTCTGGCGCCCGGCGCACCCGCCCGGCGAGGTAGTCGAGCGATCCGCCCACCCCGATGCCGACCCGGCAGCCGCTGTCTCCGAGGTGACGGCCGAGCCAGAGGTCCTGCCTGGGCACCCCCAGCGCCACCGCCACCACGCTCGCCCCGGAGGCACGGATCAGGTCCGCCGCCTCCTCGAGCTCCTCCGGGCGCGGGCTGAGGGCCCCAGCCAGCTCCAGACCCGGAGCCAGCTGGCTCAGCCGCTCGTAGGCGGCCGCAGCGACCCCCTCACGGCCACCGACGAGGAACACCGACCGGCCCATCTGGGCACACATGGCGCACAGGTCGACCAGGAAGTCGGCACCCGGGATGCGCTCAGGAAGTCGGCGGCCCATCCGCCTCGCCGCCCAGGAGATCCCCGAGCCGTCGGCCAGCACCAGGCCCGCCCGCCTGATGGTCTCCGCCAGCTCGGGCGCCCGGCCCGCCCAGACCACCATCTCCGGATTGAGCGTCACCACCTGTAGCGGCCCTTCCAGGCCGAGGAGGGCCCCCCGGCACCGGGCGAGGGCGGCCTCGCGGGTGGTGAGGTCCACCGGGACCCCGAGCAGCGAAAGGCGAGGCGTGACCGGAGCCACTCCCGCCGCAGGGGCCTGGGGCACCCCTGAAGTTTAGGCCGGGGTGGGCCGGCTCACGGGCGCGGTTCCCCGACCGTTACCGGGCCGCTTCCGGCTGTTTCATTCCCGCTCCCGGCGCCGCTGCAGCCCGGCCGCGGCCACCCTGGCCTGGGCGACTTCCAGGAGGTGGATGGCCGCCGGGCTCTCCGGGTCCCTGGTGGCCCTCTCCTGGGCAGCCCGGAGCTCCTCCTCGGCCGGCTCCAGTCCGATGGTCGTGGAGAGCTGGCCCCGCTCCGCGACCACGGTCACCAGATCGGGCAGGACCTCCAGGAAACCACCCTCGAGGAAGACGTAGCGCTCCCCCTCCCCCTGCCTCACCGTGACCTCGCCCGGCTTGAGCCAGGTCAGCAGGGGCGCGTGCTCGGGGAGGACCCCGAGATCGCCGTCCGCGCCGCGGAAGGTGAGAAAGTCGGCCTCCCCCTCGAGGAGCGGCTGGTCCGAGGCCAGAACGCGCACCCTGACCGCCATCAGGCTACCTGCTCCTCACGGCCCAGGCTCAGCCGGCGGCCGTTCTCGATCGCCTCGTCTATGGTGCCCACCATCCGGAAAGCCTGCTCGGGCAGCTCGTCCAGCGCCCCGGAGAGGATCTCCTTGAACCCCCGGACGGTCTCTCTGAGGGGCACGTACTTCCCAGGGGTGCCGGTGAACTGCTCGGCCACGAAGAAAGGCTGGCCCAGGAACTGCTGCACCCGCCGAGCCCGCTGCACCGTCATCTTGTCCTCGTCCGAGAGCTCCTCCATCCCCAGGATGGCGATGATGTCCTGGAGGTCCTGGTAGCGCTGCAGGACGCGCTGGACCCCAAGCGCCACCTCGTGGTGCTCCTGGCCCACCGTCCTCGGCTCCAGGATCCGGCTGAAGGAGTCCAGCGGGTTGACCGCCGGGTAGATCCCCAGCTCGGCGATCCGCCGGTCGAGGGACACGGTGGCCCCCAGGTGGGCGAAGGTGGTCTGGATCGCCGGGTCGGTGAAGTCGTCCGCGGGCACGTACACCGCCTGCACCGAGGTGATCGACCCTCGGTTGGTGGAGGTGATCCGCTCCTGCAGGTCACCCATCTCCGATGCCAGCGTGGGCTGGTATCCCACCGCCGAGGGCATCCGGCCCAGGAGGGCGGAGACCTCGCTGCCCGCCAGCATGTAGCGGAAGACGTTGTCGATGAAGAGGAGGACGTCCGCCCCCTCCTCGTCCCTGAACTCCTCCGCCATGGTGAGCCCGGTGAGGGCGATCCGGGCCCGGGCCCCCGGGGGCTCGTTCATCTGCCCGAAGACCAGGGCGGTCTGGCCGATGACCCCCGACTCGTGCATCTCCCCAAAGAGCTGGTTGCCCTCCCGAGTGCGCTCGCCCACCCCGGCGAACACCGAGTAGCCGCTGTGCTCCTTGGCGATGTTGCGGATGAGCTCCATCACGATGACGGTCTTGCCCACCCCGGCACCCCCGAAGAGCCCGATCTTGGAGCCCTTGGCGAAGGTGCAGATGAGGTCCAGGACCTTGATCCCGGTCTCCAGGATCTCGGTGGAGACCGCCTGCTCGGCCACCGTGGGCGGCTCGCGATGGATGGGCAGCCGCTTGGCGGCCTCCAGCGGCGGGCCCCCATCGATGGGCTCCCCCACGACGTTGAACATCCGCCCCAGCACCTGCTTGCCGACTGGTACGGTGATCGGGGAGCCGGTGGAGATCACCGGCTCTCCCCGGCGCAGGCCGTCGGTGGACTGCATGGCGATGCAGCGGGCCACGTCGTTGCCCAGGTGCTGCTGCACCTCCAGGACCAGTGGAGGCCCGTCCCGCTCCACCAGGAGGGCATCCAGGATGTGCGGCAGCTCCGACGACTCGAAGGCCACGTCCACCACCGCCCCGATCACCTGCAGCACCTCGCCGCGCTCCAGCCGCTTCGCCTGCACCTCGCTCATCAGCACCTCCTCAGCGCCGGGCCGCCTGCAGGGCCTCGGCGCCGCCGATTATCTCCATGAGTTCCCGGGTGATCCCCGCCTGCCGCACCTTGTTGGCGGTGAGCGAGAGCTCCCGGATCACGTCTCCCGCCGCCGACGAGGCGTTGCGCATCGCCACCATCTGGGCGCTGTAGAAGCTGGCCTGAAGCTCCCGGACCGCGTGCAGGACCTCCGCCTCCACATAGGCCGGCATGAGACGCTCAAGCACCGCCCGAGCGTCCGGCTCGTAGATGTAGTCCCCATCGGTGTGGGGCCCCTCCGCCTCGCTCCGGGGCGGGACCGGCACCAGCACCTTGACCGTCGGCACCTGGCTCAGCAGGTTGCGGAAGCGGGGGTAGGCCAGCACAACCTCCCGTGCCCCCCCCTCCAGGAAGGCCGAGACCGTGGCCTCCACCGAAGGCCGTAGCTCCTCCGGGCTCACCTGGTCGGTGATCCCCACCCGGTGGTGCAGCACCTGGAGCTGCATCCGGCGGGAGAAGTCCCAGCCCTTCCGTCCCAGCGCCACCACCTGGTAGCGGGGCCCGAAGTTCCGCAGCATGTAGGAGTGGGCCGCCCTCAGGGTGTTGACGTTGAGGGACCCCGCCAGGCCCCGGTCCGAGGTGACAAGGATGAGGACCCCGGGCCCCTCTTCCCGACGCACCAAGAACGGGTGGCGGTACTCCTTGCCGATCTTGGCCACGTCCGCCACCATCTCCTCCATGGCGACCGCGTACGGCCGCCCGGCAGTGACCCGGGCCTGGGCGCGGCGCATCTTGGCGGCGGCCACCATCTGCATGGCGCGGGTGATCTGCTCGATGTTGCGGATCGCCCGGATGTGCCGCCGGATGTCCCGGAGGGTGGCCAATCAGCCCTCCTTGGCGCCGGCCGCCGTGGCCACCGGCCCCACGTCGAAGCCCTGGTTGAACTCCTCCAGAGCGGCCCTGAGTCTGGCCTCCAACTCGTCGTCCAAGGCCAGCTTGGTCTCCAGCTCCGACTCCAGGTCTGAGTGGGTCTGGACGATCCAGCGGCGGAACTGGGACTCCCACTCCGCGACCCGGTCAACCGGGACCTGGTCCAGGTAGCCGTTGGTGCCGGCGAAGATCACCATGACCTGGTGGGAGACCGGCGCCGGCTGGTACTGGTCCTGCTTCAGCAGTTCGGTGAGTCGCTGGCCCCGCTCCAGCTGCTCCCGGGTGGAGCGGTCAAGGTCGGAGGAGAACTGGGAGAAGGCCGCCAGGGCGCGGTACTGGGCCAGCTCCAGCCGGAGCCCACCGGCCACCTTCTTGAGGGCCTTGGTCATGGCGTCGCCGCCCACGCGGCTGACTGAGAGCCCGACCGAGATGGCCGGCCGGGTGCCGGCGTAGAAGAGGTCGCCCTCCAGGTAGATCTGCCCGTCGGTGATCGAGATGACGTTGGTGGGGATGTAGGCGGAGACGTCGTTGGCCTGGGTCTCGATGATGGGCAGGGCGGTGAGAGAGCCCCCCTTGCGGTTGTCGCTGAGCCGCGCAGCGCGCTCCAGAAGACGGGAGTGCAGGTAGAAGACGTCGCCGGGGTAGGCCTCCCGTCCCGGCGGCCGCCTGAGGGCCAGGGAGATCTCCCGGTAGGCCCAGGCGTGCTTGCTGAGGTCGTCGTAGACCACGAGGGCGTCCTCCCCCCGCTCCATGAACCACTCCCCCATGGTGCAGCCGGTGTAGGGGGCGAGGTACAGCAGCGGCGCGGGCTCGCCGGCGGTGGCGGAGACGATGATGGTGTGCTCCAGCGCCCCGTACTCCTCCAGGAGCGCCGCGACCCGGGCCACCGTGGAGGCGTTCTGCCCCACCGCCACGTAGATGCAGGTGAGGTCCTTGCCCTTCTGGTTGATGATGGTGTCGATGGCGATGGCCGTCTTGCCGATCTGCCGGTCCCCGATCAGCAGCTCGCGCTGCCCGCGGCCGATCGGCACCAGCGCGTCGATGGCCTTGATGCCGGTGGCCACCGGGGTGTTGACTGGCTGGCGGTCGATCACCCCGGGGGCGGGCCGCTCCACCGGCCAGCGCTCCTTGGTGACCAGCTCCCCCTTGCCGTCGATGGGCTCGCCCAGGGCGTTGACCACCCGGCCCACCAGCTCCCGACCCACGGGCACCTCCACGATCCGCCCGGTGGTGCGGACCTCGTCCCCTTCGCTGAGCTCCTCGTAAGGGCCCATGATGATGGCCCGGACTAGGTCCTCCTCCAAATTGAGGGCCATCCCGTACACGCCGTGGGGGAACTCCAGCAGCTCGCCCGCCATCGCCCCCTCCAGCCCGTAGACCTGGGCGATCCCGTCGGCGAGCGCGGTCACCACGCCGGACTGGGCGGTGACCACCGGGGCGTCGAAGTCGGCGATCCGGCTCTTGATGATCTTGCCAATGTCGTCGGCGTTGAGGCTCATGCTCCCCTCAGATTGCTCCGGCTTCCGTCAGCATCCTCGAGCGCAGCTGCTGCAGCCGGGTGCGCAGGCTGGCGTCAAATACCTTGTCCCCCACTCTGACCACCGCCCCGCCGAGGAGATCACCCTCCACCCGGGAGGAGATCTCCACCTGCCGCCCGGCCCGCCGGGAGAGCTCGCGTCCGAACCGCTCCAGCTGCTCCAAGGTGAGGGGCACGGCGGTGGTCACGGTGGCTGACACCCTACCTTCGCGCCTTTCCACCAGGTCGAGGTAGGCGGCTCGGATCTGGGGCAGCATCCGGGTGCGCCGCGAGTTGATCAGCAAGAGCAGGAGGTTGCCGGCCGGGCGGTCCGCCCCCTCCACCTGGGCCAGCACGGCGGTGGCCAGCTCCCGTCGCTGCAGGGTGCTGTACTCGGGGCTGGCCAGCGCACGCCCCAGGTCGGTCTCCTCCACGAGCCGGAGCAGCAGCTCCAGCCGCTCTCCCCAGCGGGGGTACGAGCCCTCCTCCTCCGCCAGCTCCACCAGCGCCTTGGCGTAGTGGCGGGCGGTGCTGGGGATGCGGGGTGGCAGCGGGGAGTCAGGCACTCAGGTCCACCTCGGATAGGGCCTGCTCCACCAGCTGGAGCTGGCGCCGCTCGTCGAGCTCCTCCTGCAGCACACGGGTGGTGGCCATCACCACCAGGTCGGCGACCTGGCGGCGGAGCTCGGCCACGGCCTGCTCGCGCTCGCGCTGGAGCTCGGCCCTGGCCCTCTCCAGCATCGCCTGCTGCTCTGCCTCACCCCGCTGACGCAGCTCCTCCCGCAGCTGCTCGCCGAGCTGCTGGGCACGATCGAGGATCTCCTGAGCCTTGGCCCGAGCCTCGGCCATCTCCTCCAGCTCACTGGCACGGGAACGCTGCGCCTCCTGGCGGGCCTTCTCGGCCTCCTGGAGCGACTGGGCGATCAGCTGCTGGCGCGCCTCCAAGGCCCGCAGCAGCGGGGGGAAGACGTAGCGGGCCAGCAGCCACAGCAGCACCAGGAAGACCACGATCTCCACCACGAAGGTGAAGTTGAGGCTGAGGGGGCTGGAGGCGAGGACCATGTCCTCTTCCTACTTCCCGGCCAGGGCGATGAAGACGAACATCAGGGCGAGGTTGATGAAGTACACCGCCTCCGCCAGCCCCACAGTCAGGAAGGTCCAGGTCAGAAGCCGGCCCTGGGCCTCGGGCTGGCGGGCGATGCCGGCGATCAGCTGCGCGCCGGCCAGGCCGTCACCGATGGCGGCACCCACGGCCCCCACCCCGGTGCCGATCATGGCCCCCGCATAAACCTCGGCGTGTGCGCTGGTTAGCAAGATCTCTCCTCCCGGTCCCTCTTAGGACCTCTCAGGGCTGGCTGGTGGCGGGCTGGGCCGCCTGGTGTTCCTCATTGCTCATGGTGGCCATGCTGAGG
>JAJYET010000008.1 GCA_021785655.1 bacterium
AAGTAGCGGAAGAAGGTGCTGGGAGACACCTCGGCGGCGGCGGCGATCTGCTCCACGGTGGTGCCCGCGTATCCCTGGTCCAGGAACAGCCGGATCGCCTGCCGCTGGATGGCGATCCTGGTCCTGGTCTTCTTGCGCTCCCGAAGACCGGGGGCGAGCCCCGGGGGGGGCTCGGCGGAACTCATGGCGATGATGCCAGCGCCACTCACAGCGCTCATCCGGGGACGGCAGCCCCCGCAGTGGGGCCGTGCGCCGGCAAGTGCCGGGGACACCAGCAGCGCCAGGTCCATCCCCTGCACGAAGGCCGACTCCACCTGGCGCTGCAGCGGCCCCGACGCCCACCCTGACCGCGGTGCCGCTAGCCACGCTGGCGGCTCAGCTCAGCACGGCCAACCCCAGCTGGCGCCACCTGCCGGCCGGGATGACGCCGATCGGGCGGACCTAGCCCGGGACCATGCGCATGGTGGTGGTCTTGCCGGTGCCGTTGGGCCCGAGGAACCCCAAGACCTCGCCCCTCTAGACGGCGAGGTCCAGATCCTCTACGGCCGTCGGGTGCCCGAACCGCTGGCCCCGCCCCTACCGCTCGACGGTGGCGTTCGAACTCACCTCACCACCATCGGCGGGGCCGTCGCTCCGGGTCGCAGCACCCGTAAGGGGATCGGCTCACGCCCCAGTTGGGCCCGACTCCGGACGACCGGCATCCGAAGTCCGTGGGCCGCCTCTCAGACCCTCCGGCCCGTGAAGCAGAGGAACCGGGTCCGCTCGTTGCTCCCCGGCGGCGGCACCACAGCGGGGCCGAAGCCGCCGGGCACCCGCATCTGGTCACCCCGGGGCAGGAGGAACCGATGGGCCACCACCACCGCCTCCGGGTCCAGTCGCTCATCCAGGCCGGTCGCCCGGGCCAGGTCCCAGGTGTGGACCATGGTGTCGGCGCATAGCAGGGTACCGACCATCCGCTCGAAGGTCATCACGCCCACGCGGGACTTCACCTCGGTCGCCGCCCGCTCGGGGTCGGCGGGCGGCGTCTGACCAGCTGGCGGCGACAGCATGGCGGCCACGTTGCGGTGGACGCTGGTGGAGTGGACCACCACGTCCCGAGCGGCCCAGCCCTCGCGGGGGCTGGGGGAGTGCCACCGCCCGGTCGGCACCGCTGCCATTCGGGACCTGAAGCCCTCGGCCACCCTGGCGTACCGGTCGGCGACCTCGGACACCGCGTGAAGGTAACCGCAGGGCCGGGACCGGGTCAAGGTCGGTACCGCGCCCGGACGCTCAGCCACCGGCTGCAATTCGCCGAGGCGCTACCGCCGCTTGCCAGTGCTGGCCGCCCGGTGCAATCGTCCGCCGGTCCAGGAAGGCGCGAGGTTGAGGCAGCCGATCCCATTTGGCCGGGCCGCGGGTGGACGGAGGGCTGGGACCGGTCGCTGCCCGGGCCCTACTCGGAGATGCCCGCTCCAGCGGAGAGGCCCCCGGTCGGCCCCGGGTCCGCGTCGCCTGCAGCTGGATCGAGACCATCCTCGGAACGTCCGCCTCCGTGGCCGGGCCGACAAAGCTCAGCACGGGATCCCCGGTGCCACGATGGCGCTGGCCCGATCGGACCTGCGGGGAAGTCTCCTGGGTGGGGCATCGACATGCCTAGTAGCCTCCCGGGCCGCGAGATGGCCTACCTCGATCTCTCCAAGGCGATCGGCCCCACCGAGGTCGGAGACATGGTCTTCCTGGACACCCACGACCTGGAGGAGCCCGACATCCTCAGCGACCGGCTGGCGACGTCGTCACGGTCGGGGTTCAGGGACCGGCGGAGCTGGCGCTGGAGCTCCTCCCGACCCAGCCGTTTGTCAGGGAGGCCTCCCTCCTAGGCGAGACCAAGCCGTCGACCCCCGGGGGACTTGACACGCGGATAGATTGTCGACAATATGACATCTACCGTGTCCGATGATTTCCGCGAAGCCGCAGCCCTGACCGCTGTCCCCCACCGGGTCCTCTCGGATGAGGTGGCGGACCGGCTGCGGGAGGCCATCGTCACAGGGAGGTTCAAGCCCGGCCAGCACCTGCGCGAGGCGGAGATCTCCCAGGCGCTCCAGGTGAGCCGGAGCCCGGTACGGGACGCGTTCGCCCAGCTGGGCCATGAGGGGCTTGTGGCCATCCGCAGCCACCGCGGGGCCATCGTGGTTGGGCTCACGGCGCAGGATGTGGAGGAGGTCTACTCCCTGCGCGCCAGCCTCGAGAGTTTGGCGGTGCGACTGGCCATCGCCAGGGCCACCAGTGAAGACCTGTCCCGCCTCCGCGACCTGGCCAGCCGCATGCCTGAGGCCGCCGCTCGGCTGAGCCCCCGGGAATACGCCGAGTTGGACGTCAGGTTTCACGATCTGGTGTACCAGACCGCGCGACACGACCGGCTCTACTCGTGCTGGACCATGCTCCGCTCGCACATCTTCCGCTTCCTCCTCACCCGTAACCTGGTCAACCCGGACTTCAGCGAGGTGGGTCACAGGGAGCACGCTGAGCTGGTCGAGACCATGGCCGCCCACGACACCGAGAGGGCGCTGGAGATGATCCGCGCCCACCTCGAAGGTGCGTACGCCCGGTTGATCAAGGGGTATGTCGAACCTCTCGACCATCGTGCGGACGCCGGCCCTCGCGGCTCCGAGGATGGCCTCACCGAAGAACTCGGCGGGGGCCGGGAGTGATGGAAGTGATCTCCCGGTCACGACCCGAGGCGCCGTTGGCGCCTGGGCGCCGACCGACCCGGAGGGCCGCCTGTGGCCACCGGGCGGCCTCACCACGCCTGTCCTGGGGGTCCCAAAAGCCCCGCGTAGTTAGCCAGCGGCCGCGACTTAAGGAGGGATCGTGACCGGAATGAGAGTGCTCTCGAGGTTTATGAGGTTAGGCGGTCGGCGGCGTGCCGCAGGTCCAATCTGGGTAGCGGGCCTGATGGCGCTGGGGCTGGTCGCGGGGTGCGCCAGCACCAGTTCGGGGCCGTCTCCCAGTGGCGGCAAGCCAGTCTCCGGGGGCACGGTGACGGTGGCGGAGACGGCGGGCATCGGCCCGCCCTGGATTCTGCCCCTGTATCCGGCGACCGACTTCACGGTGCAGTACCAGAGCCAGTTCGAGTACCTCATGATCCCGCCGCTCTACCAGTTCGGGATCGGCACCTCGCCCGCGATCAACTACAAGATCAGCCTCGCGTATCCCCCCGTCTATCAGGACGGGAACACCCAGGTGGTGATCACCCTCAAGCACTACGTATGGTCGGACGGCACCCCGGTGACCGCCAGGGACGTCACCTTCTGGATGAACGAGTTGCGTGCGGAGAAGGACAACTGGGCGGCGTACGTGCCCGGCCTGTTCCCGGACAACGTCACCTCGATCAAGGTCAACAGCACCTACAAGCTGACCTTCATCCTGAACAAGGCATATTCGCCGACCTGGTTCACCTACAACGAGCTGGCCCAGATCACCCCTATGCCCCAGCACGCCTGGGACAAGGAGTCGGCCTCCGGCCCCATCGGCAACTACGACGAGACTCCGGCGGGGGCCCAGGCGGTCTTCAACTTCCTCGATGCCCAGTCCAAGAACATCGCCACCTACGCCACCAGCCCCCTTTGGAAGGTGGTGGACGGGCCCTGGCGGCTCACCACCTTCCTCAACAGCGGCTACATCGTGATGCAGCCCAACTTGAGCTACAGCGGGCCCGACAAGCCCCACATCTCCAAGCTGATCTTCGAACCCTTCGACAGCGAGACCTCGGAGGTGGACGCGGTCCGGTCCGGGTCGGTGGACGTCGGCTACCTGCCCACCAGCGACTCCAACCTCACGACCCAGCTAGCCCACCAGGGGTACACCTTCGGAGTCTGGCCGGTGTACGGCTTCAACTCCCTGTTCATCAACTTCAACAACCCGACCGTGGGGCCGCTCTTCCACCAGCTCTACATCCGCCAGGCGCTGGAGCGGCTCATCGACCAGCCGCAGTGGATCAAGACGGCGCTGGTGGGATACGGGGTGCCCACCTACGGGCCGGTGGTCAACGGGGCTCCGGCCGTGACCGCCCCCAGCCTCAGCGCCCGTGGCTACCCCTATCCCTACAGCATCAGCACCGCCGAGTCACTGCTGCGGCAGCACGGGTGGAGCATCGTGCCTGGCGGGGTGGACACTTGTCAGAATCCTGGCTCTGCAGCCAATCAGTGTGGCCCCGGGGTGGCCAGGGGAAGCCAGCTGTCCTTCACCCTCATCTACCAGGACAACTACTCCGCCGGCCTAACCGAGATGGAGATCTACAAGTCCACGGCCAGCCACGCCGGCGTACAGATCAACCTCAAGGGGAGCACCTTCGCCTATGCGGACGCCATCCCCTGCACCAGTTCCCAGGCCGCCTGCAGCTGGCAGATGGACGACTGGGGTGGAGCGGTCTACACCCTGCCCTACTACCCCCCCGGCGGTGGCTACTTCCGCTGTGGAGGGGCGCTGAACGCGGGCAGCTACTGCGACCAGACCGAGGTGCGGCTTTCCAACGCGGCCGTACAGGGCGGCCAGTCGGCGCTGTTCGCATGGGAGGCCTACGTCGCCAAGCAGCTTCCGGAGCTCTGGATCCCCAACGCCGACTACCAGCTGCTGGAGGTCAAGAGCAAGCTCAAGGGGGTTCTCCCCGCTAGTCCCCTGCTCGCCATCTTCCCCCAGGACTGGTACTACACCAAGTGATCTCGGGGCGGCCGCCTGGGGCGGCCGCCCCCTCGCCCCCATCGAGCGCGGGCAGGAGGAGTTCTAGATTTGATCCAGACGGCGACCGGGTCGCCCTGGGCTTGGGTGCATTCCGAGGACGAGGCGCGAGCGCTGGCCCAAGAGGCCGTGGATCTGGCGCTCCATCGGGGGGCGACATATGCTGATGCCCGGCTGGTCGAGGTGCTGGAGGAGCGACTCTACGCCGCCTCGGGCAGGGAGCCCGACTGGCGGCTGGAACAGGTGGTCGGCCTTGGGGTCCGGGTCCTCCTCAAGGGCGCCTGGGGCTTCGGGAGCCGGGTGCTCGGGCCTGCGTCGCAGGGCATCGAGGCGGCCCTCGCCGCCGTGGAGATGGCTGAGGCGCAGGTGGGCCCCAACTCGGCGTACCTAGACCCGCTGCCGGCGGCGAGTGGTCACTTCAGGACCCCGTTCGCCGTGGACCCGTTCGCCGTCTCCGCCTCCGCCAAGCACGATCTCGTGGCGGGGCTCCTGAGGGAGGCGCTCGCCAACCAGGAAGTGACGCGGGCGGTGGCTGGGGTTAACGCCAAGCGCCAGCGGCGCTGCTTCGCCAGCAGTGAGGGCTCCTGGCAGGTCCAGGAGCTCGTGGAGACGGGGGGGCTGCTGCAGGTCTGGGCGGCGCTGGACGGGGAGGTTCAGCGGCGCTCCTACCCCAACTCCTTCCATGGCAACACCTCTGCCGCCGGCTGGGAGTACCTGGATGAGCTGCGACTTCCCGCGGAGCTCCCCCGCGTCATCGATGAGGCCCGAGCCCTGCTGCGGGCCCCGATCCTGGCGCCGGGCAGGGCCGACCTGGTGCTCGGGCCGGCGATGACCGCACTGCAGATCCATGAGTCCTGTGGGCACGCGCTGGAGCTCGACCGGATCTTCGGCGACGAGGCCGGGTTCGCCGGCACCTCCTTCATCCGGGCCGAGGAGCGCGGGAAGATGCGCTACGGCTCGGAGGCGGTGACGGTGGTGGCTGACCCCACCACTCCGAGGGCACGCGGCTCGTTCGCCTTCGACGACGAGGGCCAGCCGGCGAGGCCCGCGGTTCTGATCGAGAAGGGGGTCGTGCGCGATTTCCTCTCCTCTCGGGAGACGGCTCAGCGGATAGGCCGGCCCACCACCGCGGCCATGCGGGCCGACGGCCACAGCTTCATGCCCCTCTGCTTTTCCACCCATGTGGGGATCCAGCCGGGCGAGGGGGACCTGGATGCCCTCCTGGAGCGGCTGGGGAACGGCTACTACCTGGACATGGATCGGAGTTGGAGCATTGACGAGCGGCGTCTGAACTTCCAGTTCGGGACCGAAGTCGCCTGGGAGGTGCGCCGCGGACGGCGGGCACGCCTGTACAGGAACGCCTCCTACGGCGGGGTGACCCCGGAGTTCTGGGGATCAGTGGAGGCGGTTGCGGGGCCTGAGACCCTGCAGGTCTTCGGGCTCCCCTGTGGCAAGGGCGAGCCCAAGCAGTGGGGATTCGTCTCCCACGGCGCGGCTCCGATCCTGGTTCGTGGCGTCCGAGTCGGGGTGGCGGGATGATCGGCTCCAAGCCCCGGGGAGGCGACGAGCTCACGGGCCGCCTCGAGGAGGCGCTGCGGGAGGCCGGCGAGGACGGTGCCCAGGCCTTCGTCACCATCCGACAGGGCGAGCACACCCGCTTCGCCGGGAGCCGGGTCCACCAGCCTCAAGCGGTGGAGGAGGTTCAGCTCATGGTCTCGGTGGACCGTGGTGGTGGCGCTGCCCGGGTGGCCACCTCCCGGCTCGAGGACGCCCGGGCAGCGGGTAGGGAGGCTCTCAGAAGGGCCGCGGCCCTGCCTCCCGGCCGTTCCCAGGCCCCAAACGCTGCGGGAGCGGTGACCGGGACCTTCAACCACTGGCACGAGGACACCGCCGCCTGGGATGCGGGAACCCGCAGCCGGCTGGCCGCGGTCGCCATGACCCTCGCCGAGGCCGCCGGCGCCACCGCCCACGGGATGCTCTCCAGGGTTCTCGTGGAGATGGCGACCGCCAGATCGGCAGGGAGTGCCTACGTGAGCGCCACCGAGGCCTCCGCCACCCTGCTGGTCCGCCAGGGGGGTGGATCTGCCTACCGTGGCGATCTGGCGCGGTCGGTGGACCAGATCGCGGTGGAAGAGCTGGTGCGAAGCGCGCTGGCCGAGGCCGCCGCCGCCCGGGACCCGGAGCCGCTCCCGCCGGGAACCTACGATGTGGTCCTGGGGCCCCTGGCCGTCGGGGACATGCTCACCTTCTTCGGCGGCATGGGGTTCACCGGTGAAGCGGTGGCGGCGGGCGCCGGGGCGGTCGCCAGGCGCCAGGGCGAGGAGGTCGCCTCGGCGCTAATCACGGTGGCCGATGACGCCATCTCGCTCGGGGTCGGTCTCCCCATTCCCTTCGACATCGAGGGGATGCCCAAGGTCCACGTCCCCATGCTAGATCGCGGGCGGGTCCGGGGAGCCGTCTTCGACCTGGCAACCGCCAGGGCCGCGGGGACCAGCACCACTGGGCACGCCCACATCGCCAGGGAAGAGGCGCCGTGCCCGACCCCCGCCAACCTCATCCTGAGAGCCGGCTCGTCAACCACCGCCGAGCTGATCCAGGGGGTGGACGACGGCCTCTACATCTCCCGCTTCCACTACACCCGCATGGTGGACCCCGAGGCCAGCACCTTCACGGGAGTGACGCGGGACGCGGCCTTCCGGATCCGCCGAGGCAGTCTGGAGGGACCGGTGGCCTCCGCGCGGTTCACCGAGGAGGTGCTGGGGATTCTTGGTCGCACCGACGGGGTGGGATCGCACCTCGTGAGCCAGCCGATCATGAACGTCTGGAACGGGGTGGCCAGCGCTCCCAGCCTGCGCGTGAGGGGGTTCCGCCTCGGTTTCCGCTGAGCCCAGTGGGAGCGCCGTCTCTCAGCCGGGGCGCTGGCGGCCGGTGACCCAGTCGTAGCGGACGTCGTCGTCCACGATGGGGTCCTCGGAGCGCGAGCCCACTCCAGCCGCCCCGTCCACTGAGAACACCGCCCCGCTGACATAGCTCGCGGCCTCCGAGCTGAGCCAGAGCACCATCGCCGCCACCTCCTCGGGGAGCCCGGGACGGGCCAGTGGCAGCCGGGGGATTCGGGCGCTGAGCGAGGAGGCCATGGCCGGGGGCAGCGGTTTGGGCTGGGTGTCGATCAGCCCGGGGCTGACGCAGTTGACCAGAATCCCATGATGGGCCAGCTCGATCGCCGCCACCCGAGTGAAGCTCTCGGTGGCGGCCCGGCTGCTGGCGTATGCGGCGGCGCCGGCCGAGCCCCGGGAGCTCACTCCGGAGGAGAAGTTGATGATCCGCCCCCCGGCGCCCCGCTCGATCATCGCCCGTGCGGCGGCCTGGGTCACGAGGAAGGTGCCACGGCAGTTGACCGCGTAGACCCGGTCCCATACCTCGACGCGTTCCTCCAGCAGGCTGGTGTGGGGGGCGACGGCAGCATTGTTGACGCAGATGTCCAGTCGTCCGAACTCCCGGACGGCCCTGGAGACCACCTCCCCGGCCCCCTCGGCGGTGCTGATGTCCGCCTGCGCCGCGATCATCCGCCCGGGGTGGGGGGCCACCGTCCCGGCGAGACCCGGGGCGTCGCGGTCAGCCGCCACCACCAGCGCCCCGGCATCGGCAAAGGCCGCGGCGGTGACCCTCCCGACCCCCCGACCCGCGCCGGTCACCAGCACCACCTTCTCGGAGAAGTCGAAGACTACGGACATGGCGTGGCGCCCTCCCCTGGAGCCCTCCCCGGGGCCGCCTTCGCGGGCAGGCTCGGGGCTGCGGCTCGGCGGTCTTTCGAAGTCGATTTTAGCAGGCAGGGCCTCTCCGCCATGGGGCCGGGACCGTCCCGGCATCGAGGGAATCGCGCCGTGCCACCCGGGCGAAAACCCCTGCCTTGCCCAACCATCGCTCCGATACCATGGGCTGGTGAAGTTCTCAGTCCTGCGTGAGTTTGTGGACGGGGAGCGGCGGATCCCGTTGAGTCCGGACTCCATCCCCCGGCTCACCGCTCTCGGGCTCCAGGTCGTGGTGGAGGCCGGGGCCGGAGAGGCGGCGGGCTTCACCGACCAGGCGCTGGCCGGGGCGGGGGCCGAGATTGCCCCGGATCGGGCCGCGGTCCTGGAGGGAGCCCAGATGGTGTGCAAGGTACAGCCGCCCACCGCGGAGGAGGCGAAGGCGCTTCCCGAGGGCTGCAGCCTCATCAGCTACCTGCCCACCTCCACTGGGAGGGAGGTGGTGGAGGAGCTGTTGCGCCGCCGGATCACCGCCTTCAGCTTCGAACTGGTGCCCCGGATCAGCCGGGCCCAGTCGATGGATGCCCTCTCCTCCCAGGCCTCGATCGGGGGGTACAAGGCGGTCCTGGTGGGTGCGGCCAAACTGCCCAAGATCCTGCCCCTGCAGATGACAGCGGCGGGGACCATCCCCCCGGCGCGAGTGCTGGTCATGGGGGCCGGAGTGGCGGGGCTGCAGGCGATCGCCACTGCGCGGAGGCTGGGGGCGGTGGTGGAGGCCACCGACGTCCGCACCGCGGTCCGCGACGAGGTCAAGAGCCTGGGCGCCACCTTCGTGGAGCTGGAGCTGGAGGCTCAGGAGGGCGAGGGCGGGTACGCCCGGGAGCAGTCCGAGGACTTCCTCCAGCGCCAACGCGAGCTGATCGCCCAGCGGGTGGAGCAGAGCGACCTGGTGATCACCACCGCCGCCGTCCCCGGACGGCGCGCCCCCATCCTCATCACCAAGGAGCTGGTCGAGCGGATGCGGCCGGGGGCGGTGATCGTGGACCTGGCCGCCGACACCGGGGGGAACTGCGAGCTCACGACACCCGGAGAGGAGGTGGTGGTGAAGGGGGTCACCATCATCGGCCAGCGCAACCTCCCGGCCAGTGTCCCCACCACCTCCAGCCAGATGCTGGCCCGCAACGTGGCCGCCATCGTGGCTCTCCTGGTCAAGGACGGAGAGCTCCGTCTGGACTTCGAGGACGAGGTGGTGGCCGGCTCCTGCGCCATTCACGCCGGCGAGATCCGCAGCCCCCAACTGAAGGAGGCCGTTTCCTCGTGAACGCGCAGCTGGTCAACGAGATCTCCATCTTCGTGCTGGCCGTCTTCCTCGGCTTCGAGGTGATCTCCAAGGTGCCGACCATCCTGCACACCCCGCTGATGTCGGGCAGCAACGCCATCCACGGCGTGATCCTGGTCGGGGCGATGGTCATCATGAGCGAGGCCACCGGCCCACTCCAGATCGGGGTGGCCTTCGTGGCGGTGATCCTGGCCACCATCAACATGGTCGGCGGCTACGTGGTCACCGACCGGATGCTGGAGATGTTCAAGAGCCGCAACCCCCGGGGTGGGGCTCGGTCGTGAGCCGGGCTGGGGGGAACGGCTGATGCACCTCGCTCCCTACATCGTCCTGCTCTACCTGCTGGCCGCCGTCCTGTTCATCGTGGGGCTGCACCAGCTGAGCTCCCCCAAGCATGCCCGTTCGGGGAACCTGGTGGCGGCTCTGGGGGCGCTGATCGCCGTCGGGACCACGATCGACCTCCTCCACCACTCCACCCTCGACCTGGTGCTCCTGGTGGTGGCGATCATCATCGGGGCGCCGGTGGGAGCGGTCGCCGCCCGGGCGGTGAAGATGACCGCGATGCCCCAGATGGTGGCCAGCTTCAACGGGGTCGGCGGTGGGGCGGCGGCGCTGGTGGCGATTGTCGAGTTCCTGAGGGTCCCCAACCACTCCAGCCCCTCACTGGTGCTCTCGATCTCGGTGGTGTTCGCGGTGGTGATCGGGGCGATCAGTTTCGCCGGCTCGGCCATCGCCTACACCAAGCTCCAGGAGCTGATGCGCGGCACCCCCATCACCTATCCCGGCCAGCAGCCGGTCAACGGCGCGGTGGCGGCGGCCATCGTGGTCCTCGGGGTTCTGGTCGTGGTGGGGACGCTCTCCTCCCTCGGCCTCTGGCTGCTGCTGCTCCTGGCCCTGGTCCTGGGAGTGGCCTTCGTACTCCCCATCGGCGGCGCCGACATGCCGGTGGTCATCTCCCTGCTCAACGCCTTCACCGGGCTGGCGGTGGCCGGGGACGGCTTCGTGGTCGGCAACCCGGTGCTCATCGTCGGCGGAACCCTGGTGGGAGCCTCGGGAACCTTCCTCACCAAGATGATGTCGGACGCCATGGGGCGGTCCTTGGGCAACCTGCTCTTCGGGGCCTTCGGGAAGATCCAGGTTAGCGAGGCCGCCGGGCCCGGGGGCGCCAAGTCGGTGCGCTCCGGCTCCGCGGACGACATCGGCACCCTCCTGGCCTACTCGCAGCGGGTGATCATCGTCCCGGGCTACGGGCTCGCCGTGGCCCAGGCCCAGCACGTGGCCCGCGAGCTGGCCGACGCCCTGGAGAAGCGGGGGGTCACCGTGGACTACGCCATCCACCCGGTGGCCGGAAGGATGCCGGGGCACATGAACGTGCTCCTGGCCGAGGCCAACGTCCCCTACGAGCAGCTCAAGGACATGGACGAGATCAACGACGCCTTCAAGACCGCCGACGTGGCCCTGGTCGTGGGGGCCAACGACGTGGTGAACCCGGCGGCCCGCAACTCCCCGGGCAGTCCCATCTACGGGATGCCGATTCTCAATGCCGACGAGGCCCACAACATCGTCTTCATGAAGCGCTCCATGCGCCCCGGGTTCGCCGGGATCGACAACGAGCTGCTCTACGACCCCAAGACGATCATGCTCTTCGGCGACGCCAAGGACTCCCTCACCAAGCTGGTGGCGGCGGTCAAGGCCGCCTGAGGCGCAGGTGATCCGGGTCCGGCATCGCCACCCCCTGCCGCTGCCGGCACCGTCCGGGGCGGGGGAGGGCCAGAATAGAGGGGCTGTGATCCTCCACCACGCTCGCCGCGCCGAGAGCCGGGGGTGGGTCTGTGGGCAGGCTCCCGCGGGCTGCCGTGGCTGAGCTCGCGCCCCGGCGCACCCTGGCGCCCATCCCCGTCACCGACGTCGAGGATCCCAGCTACTTCCACAAGGTGGTGGACTGCCAGTGGGCCTGCCCCGCCCACACCGACGTGCCCCAGTACATCCGCCTCATCGGGCAGGGGCGGTACGGGGACGCCTACCTCCTCAACCGCAAGTCCAACGTGTTCCCGGGGATCCTGGGGCGGACCTGTGACCGTCCCTGTGAGCCGGCCTGCCGCCGGGGCCGGGTGGACGGCGATGCCGTGGCGATCTGCCGCCTGAAGCGGGTGGCCTCAGACCTCCGGGAGGACGTCGGCTGGGGGCTGCCCCGGGCGGCCGAGGCGCGGAACGGCAGGCGGGTCGCCTGCGTGGGCGCCGGTCCCGCCTCGCTGACCGTGGCCAACGACCTAATGCCCCTGGGCTACGAGGTCACCATCTTCGAGCGCCAGCAGCTTCCCGGCGGGCTGATGCGCACCAACATCCCCGCGTTCCGGCTGCCGGCCCAGGTGCTGGATGAGGAGATCGCGGTGATCCTCGACATGGGGGTGGACATCCGCTACGGCACCGAGATCGGCAGCATGCGCGAGCTGCTCCAGATGGGGTACGACGCGGTGTTCGTGGGCAGCGGCGCCCCCCGGGGCAAGGAGCTGGAGCTGCCCGGCCGCCACGACGAGGTTGGCGAGACCCACATCCACATCGGCATCGACTGGCTGGAGTCCATCGCCTTCGGCCACGTCAACAAGGTGGGGCGCAGGGTGCTCATCATCGGGGTGGGCAACACGGCCATGGACTGCTGCCGCTCCTCCCGCCGGCTGGGGGGTGAGGACATCCGGGTGATGGCCCGCCGGCCTCGCCAGTACTTCAAGGCCTCTCCGTGGGAGCTGGAGGACGCCGAGGAGGAGGGGGTGCAGATCGTGGTCAACCACGCCCCTCGCCGCTTCATCATCGAGGACGGGCGGCTGGTGGGGATGGAGTTCGACCAGGTGCGGTGGGACGAGGGGGCGGTCCACTCCACGACCCTGGGGACGGTGCGCATCGACTGCGACGACGTGATCCTGGCGATCGGGCAGGAGAACGCCTTCCCCTGGATCGAGCGCGACCTGCCCCTGGAGTTCACCTCCCCCCAGCTGGCCGCGGTCGACGAGGTGACCATGCAGTCCACCGTCCCGGGGGTCTTCTTCGGGGGGGACTCAGCCTTCGGGGCCAAGAACATCATTTGGGCGGTGGAGCACGGGCACCAGGCGGCGATCTCCATCCACAACCACTGCCAGGGGGTGCCGGTGGCGGAGCGGCCGGCCCAGGTGATGAAGCTCTCCAGCCGCAAGATGGGCATCACCCAGTGGAGCTACCACAACGACTACAACCCCCACGGCCGCCAGGAGATGGCCCGGGTGGACCTCAAGCGGCGCTTCGAGCGCCTCAACCTGGAGGTGGAGCTGGGCTTCGGCCCCGAGGAGACCGCGAGGGAGGTGGAGCGCTGCCTCAACTGCGACATCCAGACCGCCTTTCAGGCCCCGCTCTGCATTGAGTGCGACGCCTGCATCGACGTCTGCCCGGTGCGCTGCCTCACGATCGTCCGCCCCGACTGGGCCGACGAGGCCGAGCTCCGCACCCGGCTCAACGCCCCCGCCGAGAACCGCAGCCAGGCGATCTTCGTCTCCGAAGCGCTGCCCCAGACCGGGAGGGTGATGGTCAAGGACGAGAACCTCTGCGTCCACTGCGGGCTCTGCGCCGAGCGCTGCCCGACGGCGGCCTGGGACATGGCCCGGTTCGAGCTCGGCATCCCCTACGCCGGCCGCCCGGCGGAGGTTCCCTGATGGCCGAGGTCCAGCTGCCGGAGGCTCCCAGCCGGGCCCGGGTTAACGAATTCGCCATCAAGCTGGCCAACGTCAACGGCACCGGCTCGGCCAGCACCAACAACCTCCTGATGCAGACCATCTTCCGCATGGGGGTGCCGGTCTCGGGGAAGAACCTCTTCCCCTCCAACATCCAGGGGCTTCCCACCTGGTACGAGGTGCGGGTCAGCCAGTCAGGGCACACCGCCCGGACCGCCAGCTTCGACCTCATGGTGGCCATGAACGGCCAGACCTACCAGCAGGACATCGAGGAGGTGGCCTCGGGCGGCTATCTGGTCTATGACGACAGCTGGCCCCTGAACCCGGAGATGCGCCGCCCCGACATCACCTTCCTGGGGGCGCCGCTGGCCCAGCTCTGCGCCCAGCGCTTCACGACGGTCAAGGAGCGGATCCTGATGAAGAACGTGGCCACCGCCGGGCTGGTGGCGGCGCTCCTCGCCCTGCCCTTGGAGGAGTTGTCCAAGCAGCTCGTGGCGGCCTACTCGCGCCGTCCCCAGCTCCTGGAGGACAACCAGGCGGCGCTGGAGCTGGGCTACCGGTACGCCCTGGACAACTTCTCCTGCCCCCTCCCCTTCCACGTGGAGCAGATGGGCGCCCCGGACGGCCGGATCCTCATCGACGGCAACACGGCGGTGGCGCTGGGGGCGGTCTTCGCCGGGGCCACCGTGGGTGCCTGGTACCCCATCACCCCGGCCACCTCGGTGATGGAGAACTTCGTGCGCCTCTGTGCCCAGTACCGCCGCCATCCCGGGCCGGACGGGCGGGAGGCCCACGATTACTTGATCCTCCAGGCGGAGGACGAGCTGGCGGCGCTGGGGATCGTGGTCGGGGCGAGCTGGGCCGGCGCCCGAGCCTTCACCTCCACCTCCGGCCCGGGCCTCTCCCTGATGCAGGAGCTGCTGGGCCTCGCCTACTACACCGAGGTCCCGGCGGTGCTGGTGGACGTCCAGCGGGCCGGACCTTCCACCGGGATGCCGACCAGGGTGCAGCAGGCCGACCTCTTCTCCGCCGCCTTCGCCTCTCACGGTGACACCCGCCACATCCTGCTCTTCCCCTCGGACCCCAGGGAGTGCTTCCTGCACACCGTCCAGGCCTTCGACCTCGCCGAGCGCTTCCAGACCCCGGTCCTGGTCATGAGCGACCTGGACATCGGGATGAACGACTGGGAGGTGCCGGAGCTCACCTGGGACGACTCCTACCGCCCGGATCGCGGCCGGCTGCTGGGCACGGAGGAGCTGGAGCGGCTGGAGCACTTCTGGCGCTACGGGGATCCCGACCTCCAGTGGACCACCCCGAGGGCGGTCCCCGGCGAGACCCCCCGGGCCGGCCACCTGGTGCGGGGGTCCGGCCACGACCTCCGGGCCCTCTACACCGAGCGGCCGGACGAGTACCAGGAGGTGGTGGACCGGCTCCTGCGCAAGCACCAGGCCGCGGCGACTCACCTCCCCCCGCCGGTGGTCGAGCTGCGTGAGGGGGCTCCCTTCGGGGTCATAAGCATGGGCAGCTGCGACCTGGCGGTGCGCGAGGCGCTGGAGGAGTTCCCCGGACCCGCGCCCAGCTACCTGCGGATCACCGGCTATCCCTTCCCGCCGGCGGTGGCGGAGTTCATCGAGGCCCACACCCACTGCTACGTGGTGGAGCAGAACCGGGACGCTCAGCTCCGCTCCCTCCTGCTGATCGAGACCGGAGCCGGAGGTGAGCGGCTGCGGCCGGTCCTCTCCTACGGGGGCCTTCCCATCACCGCCTCGTTCATCCGGGATCGGATCCTGGAGCAGGAGAGCCCACAGTGACCTCGATAGCCAAGCCCCAGATCCCCCTCCTCCCCCTCGAGCGCAACCAGCTGGGGCTCACCATCCGCGACTACTCCGGGAGCATGTCCACCCTCTGCGCCGGCTGCGGCCACGACTCGGTCACCGCCGCGATCCAGGAGGCGCTCTGGGGGCTCTCCATCCCCCCCTACCAGGTGGCCAAGCTGAGCGGCATCGGCTGCTCCTCCAAGACCCCGCAGTACTTCGATGCGGCGGCGGTCGGCTTCAACTCGGTCCACGGCCGGATGGCGGCGGTGGCCAGCGGCGCCGCCGCGGCCAACCGCGGCCTGGTGGTGGTCGGGGTGTCGGGGGACGGCGACTCGCTCTCGATCGGGCTGGGCAACCTCGCCCACGCCATCCGGCGCAATGTCCGGATGCTCTACGTGATCGCCAACAACGGGGTGTACGGGCTCACCAAGGGGCAGTTCTCGGCCTCCGCGGACATCGGCTCCCGCTCGCGCAAGGGGGAGCCCAACCTCCTGCCGCCGGTGGACCCCATGCTGCTGGGGCTCAGCTTGGGGGCGACCTTCCTGGCCCGGGGGTTCTCGGGGGACAAGGCCCAGTTGGTGCCCATCTTGAAGGCCGGGCTCTCCCACGGGGGATTCGCCCTGGTGGACGTGATCTCCCCCTGCGTGCAGTTCAACGACCACGAGGGCTCCACCAAGAGCTTCCGGTACGTGCGGGAGCACGAGCTCCAGGACATCGAAGCCGACATCATCCCGGTGCGGGGCCAGATCCACTCGGAGCAGACCCCGGGGGCGGTCACCGAGGTCGAGCTCCACGACGGCAGCAGGGTGCTCTTCCGCGCCGTCCCCGAGGGCTACGACCCCCGGGACCGGGTTCGGGTCGGCTCCTACCTGGTGGAGAGCGCGCGTCGGGGTGAGATCGCGACCGGGCTCCTCTACCTGGACGAGGAGACCCCGGACATGCACCAGCTGAGTGAGACGCCGGAGGAGCGGCTCTGGGACCTCCCGTTCGAGCGGCTCTGCCCGGGCTCCGCAGAGCTGGCCAGGTTCCAGGCCAGGCTGCGCTAGCCGCCCCTCACCCCCCGGCCGCCTCGCCGCGCTCCCCACCTTGCGGGCGGCGTCGCCCCTCAGTACAATGCGCCGCATGATACCTGGCGTGGACAGCAACTGGGAGGCGCAGCTGCGCCGGGGGGTCGTGGAGTACTGCGTCCTGGCGGCGCTGCGCTCGCGGGAGCGATACGGCTTCGAGCTGGCCCGCTCCCTGGGCGCACCCGGGGGCCTGCTGATGGGGGAGGGGACGGTCTATCCGCTTCTGGCCAGGCTCCGCCAGCGGCGCTGGGTGGAGACCACCTGGAGGGAGTCGGAGGATGGGCCGCCGCGGCGCTACTACCGTCTCACCGAGCAGGGCACCCAAGCCCTGGAGGGCTTCGAACGGGGGTGGAGGCACTTCCGATCCGCGGTGGACCGGGCCCTGGAGGAGGGCGGGTGATGCGGAAGACCAGGAGGGACGAGCTGACGCGTGACTATCTGCGGGAGCTGGACCGCCGGCTCGCGTCCCTGCCCCGCAGCCGGCGGCGCCAGATCCGAGAGGAGGTGGAGGCCCACATCGAGGAGGGGTGCCGGCAGCTGGCTCCCGAAGACGGGGCCGGCACGCGCCAGGTTCTGGAACAGCTGGGTGAGCCCGAGGAGATCGCCAGGGAGGCGGGCGCCGGCTTGCAGCGCCGCACCTGGCCGGAGGCGCTGGTACCGGTTCTGCTCCTCTTTGGCGGCTTCGTCTTCTTGGTGGGCTGGCTGGCGGGAGTCGCGATCCTCTGGGGATCCCCGGTCTGGCGCCTCCGGGACAGGCTGCTGGGCACCCTGGTGGTCCCCTTGGGCCTGATGGGCGTGACCTTGATCGGCGTCGTGCCGGGGGCCGCCAGCGAATGCCTCACCTACGGCCCGGTGGGAGGACGGATGGTCACTCACTGCACGGGGCTACCACCCCCCCTCGCAACCTTGATCCTGCTCGTCCTGGTGGTGGCCGCCTTCACCGTGGCCATCCACCTGGACCGCGTCCGCCGCCGCACCTGAGGTCTCTTCCCTCCCCTGCGCGTTAGGGGGCCCCTCCGGGCCGGATGCGGGGCGTGCCGGAGCGTCCCGAGCGGTCCCGCTTCCCTGCCCTCCCGGGCTATGCTCGTGACACTGGCGGCCGGATGAGTGGGTTGGAGGGAGGCCGTGCGGGATGCGGTGATCGTGGATGCCGTCCGGACCCCCATCGGGCGGGGGCGTCCGGGAGGCCTTCTCTCAGGCGTGCACCCGGTGGATCTCCTCGCCGGCACGATCGCGGCTCTCCTGGGGCGCACCGGGGTGCCCCCCGAGCTGATCGACGACGTGATCGCCGGGTGCGTCGACCAGGTGGGCGAGCAGGCGCTCAACCTCGCCCGCTGGGCCACCCTGGCGGCTGGCCTCCCGGAGACGGTCCCGGCCACCACCATCGACCGCCAGTGCGGCTCCTCCCAGCAGGCGGTCCACTTTGCCGCCCAGGGGATCATGGCCGGCTCCTACGACGCCGTCATCGCCTGCGGCGTCGAGAGCATGAGCCGGGTCCCCTTGGGGTCCAACGTCCTCCCGGGTGTCGATCCCCTGGGGAGCGGGATCGCCCTCCGCTACCCCCAGGGCTTGGTGCACCAGGGCATCAGCGCTGAACTCGTCGCCGCGAGATGGGGACTGACCCGGGGCGAGCTGGACGCGTTCTCCTCCGTCAGCCAGCAGAGGGCGGCCAGCGCTCACCAGAAGGGGGCGTTCGCCGCCGAGCTGCTGCCCTCCCCGGCCGGCGGGCGCTCTTCGGGGTCCACGGTGATGGACGAGGGCATCCGCCCCGGCACGACCCCGGAGACCTTGGCCGGCCTCTCTCCGGCCTTCTCTGACCCGAGGTCGGCGGCCAGGTTTCCGGACATCGACTGGAAGGTCACGGCCGGCAACTCCAGCCAGATCAGCGATGGGGCTGCGGCCCTTCTGCTCATGAGCGGCGAGCGAGCGCGAGACCTTGGCCTTCGTCCCCTGGCCCGCGTTCATGCCCTGGCTGTGGTCGGCGGGGACCCGCTCCTCATGCTGGCCGCGGTCATCCCCGCCACCCTCAGGGTGCTCAGTTCAGCCCGCCTGTCCCTGGCGGAGATCGATTTGTTCGAGATCAACGAGGCCTTCGCCAGCGTGGTGCTCGCCTGGCAGCGGGAGACCGGGGCCGACCTCGAGCGGGTCAACGTCAACGGCGGGGCCATTGCCCTGGGCCACCCCGTGGGCGCCAGCGGAGCGCGGCTGATGACCACCCTGGTCCACTCCATGGTCCGGCGCGGGGCGAGGTGGGGGCTGCAGGCGATGTGTGAAGGGGGGGGCATGGCCAACGCCACCGTCCTCGAGCTCCTGTAGGCCGACAGGACCACGAGGCTGCTGGCTCCGAGGGAGAAGCATCTGGGCCAGGAGCCGTGGATGGGGTCCGCCTGGGGGATCGGGCCAGGCGACCGATCAGCCTTCACGCTTTTTCGGGGGATGTCGGCGCTGACGGGGTGCCACAGCGTCAATGGCACCGCCACGCGAGTCCCCAGCAGCCGGGCCAGCGGGCTCCCGGGCCCCCGGGTGCCGAGGAAGGCCCGGCACCACCTCTCCTGCGGCCGCGGCCCGCAGGGGCCAGCCGCCCCGGAATGTGGCCCTGGAAGGGCGCATCCGCCGGTCGCCATCACCGGCGGACCGGTGAGTGAGCCCACGGCCCGACCTCGGCCCTCGCCGGCCCCGTTCGGGAAGCGCGCCGCCCTCCCACCGGCAACTTCAGGACCCGACCGTCCCTGTGGCGGCCTCCACACCAAGGGCCACCGCCCGACTTCGAACGGGGAGCGCCCCCGCCAGGGCTGACTTCCGTCATCCTATGCCGATGCCCGGGATCCAGTCGTACCTGCGACGGATGCTCTCCGGCTGGCAGCCCATCGTGGTCGCCAACCGCCCCCCGATCGACGTCCACCCCGAACGCTCCGGTCCCTCCCGGATCAGCCGGGGGGGAGGGGGGCTGGTGACCGCCATGTCCGCCCTGGCCCAGGCCAGCGAGTCCGTCTGGGTGGCCTGTGCCCGGGGGCCGGCCGACCTGGAGCTGGCCAACGGCGCCGGCGAGGACGGGGTGGCCGAGGTCACCTCGGAGACCGGGGACTTCTTCAGGGTGGCCTTCGTCGCCCCCGACCGGGAGGCCTACGACCTCTACTACAACCAGATCAGCAATCCCCTGCTCTGGTTCGTCCAGCACTACCTCTGGGATCTGGGCCGGGAGCCCATCCTGGACGGCCGTACCTGGCGGGCCTGGCGGGACGGGTACGTGGAGGTGAACCGCCAGTTTGCCGAGAGGGTGGTGGAGGTGGCGGCCAGCAGCCGAGCCCGGCCCCTCGTCCTGACCCAGGACTACCACCTCTACCTGGTCCCCGCGATGGTGCGGGAGCGGCTGCCCGAGGCCCGCCTCCAGCACTTCATCCATGTGCCCTGGCCCACGCCGCAGTACTGGAAGGTGATTCCCCGGGGGATGCGGGACGGGATCCTGACCGGGCTCCTGGGCAACGACGTGGTGGGGCTCCAGACCAGCCTCGACGTGCGCAACTTCCTCATGACCTGCGAGGAGAACCTGGGCCTGGGAGTGGACCACCGCCAGCGCATCGTCTTCTACGAGGGGCGCTCGGTCTGGGTCCGGGCCTACCCCATCTCCATCGACATCAGCGCCATGGAGCAGCTGGTGGCCAGCGAGGGGGTGGCGGAGCAGGAGCGCCAGATCTCCGCCTGGCGGCCGGAGCTACTCATCCTCCGGGTGGACCGCACCGACCTCAGCAAGAACATCGTGCGCGGCTTCCTGGCCTATGAGCGCCTCCTGGAGACCCATCCTGAGCTCCGCTCCCGGGTCGTCTTCTGGGCCTTTCTGCAGCGGAGCCGCCAGGACCTGGACGCCTATCGGGCCTACCTGGGCGCGGTGGTGTCAGCGGCCGCCCGGGTCAACCGGCGCTTCCAGACCGCGGACTGGCTGCCCATCCGCCTGGAGGTGGAGGACAACATCCACAAGGCCGTGGCCGCCTACAAGAACTATGACGCCCTGCTGGTGAACCCCATCTACGACGGGATGAACCTGGTGGCCAAGGAGGGGGTGCTCTGCAATCAGCGGGACGGCGTCCTGGTGCTCAGCGAGAACGCCGGCAGCTTCGAGGAGCTGGGGGCGAACTCCCTGGCCATCAACCCCTTCGACATCGACCAGACCGCCGAGGCGCTGCACACCGCCCTCACCATGCCCCGCCGGTACCGGGCCAGCCGGGCCCGCCAGCTGCGCCAGGAGGTGCGGCGCAACGACATCACCCGCTGGATCAGCAACCAGTTGCAGGACCTCAACGACCTGCTGGCCCAGTAGCGCTAACCGTCCCCTGGGCGACCTCCGCCAGGAGGGCGGCCCACTCCCTCGGCCCCTCCAGGAGGAGGTCCGCCTCGGCGACCAGCTCGGGATTCACCTCCGAGCTCCCGACTCCCACCGCGGCGGCCAGCTCCAGCTCGCCCCGCTGGGAGTGGAGCTCCCGCATCGCCGGGAGGTCTCCCAGATCGTCCCCGGCGTACACGCAGCCGCGGGGGCCGAGGCGGTCCAGGAGGAGGCGGAGGGCCGTACCCTTGTTGCCACTCCGGAAGGGGCGGGCCTCCACCACCTGGCGTCCCCGCACCACCTGCAGCTGGTGGCTCCGGCAGAGCTCCTCGACCTGGCGGCGGATCAGGGGCCCGACCCGGCGCGGCTCCGGGGAGTTGCGGTAGTGCACCGCCACCCCGAGCGCCTTGGCCTCCACCCCGACCCCTGGCATCCGGGCCGTGTAGGCGGAGAGCTCCTGGGCCAGCTGGAGAAGCTCGGGACGGGGGCGCGGGGGCGCCGGCGGTGGCTCGCCCGAGCTCAGCTGGAGCCAGGGCTCCTGGCCGTAGCTGCCCAGCAGCAGTGCCCCGGTGATCCGGCAGCGGGAGGCGAGATTGGCGAGGTCCCGGGCGCTGATGACCGCCACCGGGGTGTGAGCGGCCAGCTGCTCCAGTGCCCGGCGCGCCTCCGGTAGCGGTGCCGCCCGGTCCGGGTCCCGAACCACCGGCGCCAGGGTGCCGTCGAAGTCGGTGGCCACCAGCAGGCTGCCGCGCCTTGCCAGCCTGATCAGTGGGGCCGCCAGCGCGGCGATCCCCGAGGTCGCTGCCGGTGCCACTTCCCGATCATAAATGGGCCGGGCCGCGATGCCGGGGGCTGTGTCATCCGCTAACCTGCAGAGGTGGGAACTTCACCTCCGGCCGAGGAGAGCGTCGCCGAGCTGGTCGAGTCGCTCACCCGGGATCTGCGCCAGCTGGTGGCTGACGAGCTGCAGCTGGCCAAGGCCGAGGCCAAGGACACCCTGAGGCGCGGTCTCCGGGCGCTCATCGGGCTCGCGCTGGCGCTCCTGGGAATCAGCCTCATGGTGCCCTTCGCCCTGGTGACCCTGGTGGAGTGGATCCCCAACCACACCCTGGTGGCGGGGCTGATCGCCGCGGTGGGGTTGCTGACAGTGGGCGCGGGCGGGGCGGTGATCTTCGCCAACCGCCGGCTCATCCCGCTGGTGCTGACCCGGAAGACGGTGCAGGAGGACCTCGAGTGGGCGCGGCTACAGACCAGGCGCACGCACAGGTAATCGCCACCCGCCAGCGGCTGGAGGGCACCCTGGACCACCTGGAGGCCCGACTTCGCCGCGACCTTGACCCCCGCTACCGCCTCCGCCGGGATGGACCGCGCATCGCGGCGGCCGGCGTGGCGCTGCTGGTGGTCGGGGTGGCGGTGTGGGCCCGCCGACGGCGGCACCACTCGGATGAGCCCGAGCAGGACTGGATCGCGGCGATGCCCGAGGAGTGGCGTCGCCGGCTCGAGGAGCTGCTGGCCGAGGCCGCCGGCAAGGGCGGGTTGAGCGCCGGCGCCGGGTCGGCGCGGGCGCACCGGAACCAGCCGCTCTGGCAGAAGGCGGGGCTGCGCCTGGGCAAGGTGGCGGCCCCGATGGTGCTGAACGCTGCCGCCGAGCGACTGGTGGGTCGGCACGACGACGGCAGCTGACGGCCCCCGGGGCGACGGCCCCTCCTTGGTGACCGCCACAGCGAACCAGGGATTTCCCCAAGTGCGGGAGCTGCGCGACCAAGACGTCCCCCAGGTGGGGTCGATGCTGGCCCGGGCCTTCGCCGGGGACCCCACCACGGAGTGGCTGTTCCCATCGCCCAGCGGCCGGGAGCGGCGGCTGGAGCGCTGGTACCGCCTCAACGTTATGGCGCTGCAGGACGCGGGGGAGGGATGGGTCACCGACGACCTCTCCGCGGCGGCGCTGTGGCTGCCCATGGGGGTGCCACGCCATGGGGGGCGGCCGCACCTCTGGCGCCAGCTCGGCCTCAACCTCAGGATCGGGCTCGCGCTGCGCACCCGGCTCCTCGTGGCCCTCTCGGTGAACCTGGAGGTTCACCGCCGCCATCCCCATGAGCCCACCTGGTACCTCGCGGCGCTTGGCACCGAGCCAGATCTCCAGGGACGGGGTCTGGGAACCGCGGTGCTCCAGCCGGTCCTGCGCCGCTGCGACTCGGAGCTCCTCCCCGCCACCCTGGACACCGTGACCGCGGAGGACGTCGCCTTCTACCAGCGCCGCGGATTCGAGATCGTGAGCGAGGTGCAGCGGCCCGGCGCACCTCACTTCCGGATCATGCGCCGCCCCCCAGGCAGCGCTCAGGGGGCCTAAGCGGCAGGGTCCATGAACTGTTCATGAACCGTCGCCTCCACCGCCAGGGTGCCCAGGAGGTCGGGAAGTCGGAGCCGGTGTCCCTGGGTGGCCAGCACGGCCCCCGAGGGTGTGGCCGCCGCGGCCCTCAGGACCGCCTGGCCGGTGCTCTGCCACCAGCTCCCCGCCTCCGTCCCGCCAAGTGCCGCCGCCACCCGGCGCACGAAGTGGGCGTGCTCCACGGCCTCCGGGTCGGAGGAGGACCACCCACGCCAGTAGGTGACGTAATCACAGTCGGGGGGCGAATCTGTCGGTGTCGCCAGGGCGATCAGGGCCCGCTGGGCGTCCAGGAAGAGGTGGAACCAGAGGTCACCCGAGGTCCAGCCGTGGCACCCGGTGGGGGCCAGGGGGTCGGAGGACGCCAGGACCTCCGCCAGCCGCCCGTAGGCGCCCAGGAGCGCAGCCCGGGCCGTTGCCGGGTCCAGCCCCTCACTCGTAGCGCAGCACCTCGAGCGGGCGCACCCGGACCGGTCCCCAGGCCACGAGCGCCGCGGTCACCACGGCCACCAGGATCGCGCCCACCACCAGCGCCAGTGCCAGGGGCGTCGGGATGCCGAGGTTGATCTTGATCACCAGCCGCTGGAGCGGCAGGAGCACGAGGGCGATCGCCACCATCCCCCCGGCGGCCCCCAACCCCGCCACGGCGGCGGTCTCCGTGAGGACCTCGCCCAGAACCGCTCCCCGCCCCTGTCCCACGGCCTTCAGGATCCCGATCTCTCGCCGCCGCTCCAGCAGGGCCAGGGCCACGGAGTTGGCGATGATCACGATCCCCGCCAGCAGGGCCAGGGAGGCGATGGCGGTGAGGAAGAGGATGGCGTTGTTGAGGAACTGGTCGATGATCAGGGTGAAGTCGGCGAGGCTGACCACCTGGGCCCCCGGGTCGGCGCTCCGGAGCTGGGTCGCGGCCGCGTCGGCGCGCTTGGGCGGGAACTTCAGCTCCAGGACCTGCTGGAGGTTGCTTCCGGCGACGGTGGCGGCCGTCTGCTGGGTAGCCAGGATGGGGGCCACGGTGGTGGTGATGGAGATGCCCTTCCTGCTGCCCGCGGAGGTGGCGGAGTAGAGGCCGACCACCTGGAGGGTGACCGGGGCCGCGTGGGGCGCCAGGGGGTCGATCTCGGTGATGGTGTCCCCGGCCTTGAGGTCGAATGGCGACCGGGAGAGGGCCGTGCTGACCAGGACTCCGTTGGTGGAGGCGTCCGAGGGTCGCAGCTGGCGGCCCTGCTTGATGGTCACGTCGGGAAGGGTGCCGGAGGTGACCCCGAAGCCCTGGATACCGCTGGTGAGGAAGGCCAGCTCGGAGCGGTCGCTGTGGCTCAGCGCGCCGACCACCTCAGAGATGGGCCGACCGTTGATCGCCACCGGCGAGGAGATGGCCGCGGAGGTGGAGAGCTCGGAGGTGCTCCCCAGCCCCCTCGCCGCCTGGAGCAGGCGGGTGGCGCTCTGCCCCGGAGCCACGGCGATCACGTTGTAGGTGGTGGACTGGGTGATGATGCTGTCGAGGTCGCTGCGGATGTCGGTGCCCAGGATGAGGATGAGGCCCACCGCGAAGACGCCCACGAAAAGCGCCACCGAGGTGGCCGCGGTGCGGGTTCTGGTCCGCTCGGAGTTGCGCAGCGCCATCCGCACCACCGCCTTGGCCGGACGGGGCAGAACCACCACCAGGTATCCCAGGAGGGAGGCCAGGATCAGGAGTGCCCCCACCGCCCGCAGGCTGGCCACCGTGGTGATCGCCACCGACACCAGGACGGCGAGGGTCACGAGCAGGACGTGCGCCGGGGTGAAGCGCTCCGGCACCGGCAGGTGGCCGATCAACCTGAGCGCCTGGCTGAAGATGAGGGTGAGGATGGCGAGGGCGACCCCGGTGCCGATCACCAGGATCAGGGCGAGGCCAGCCGACCCCAGGATCGCCGAGGCCAGCAGCCAGAACAGGACCGCCACCACCCCCAGGAGGACCGCGCTCGAACCCAGAACGCCCACGGTGACCTCCGCCGGCGCGTCTCGGAGGACCGCGGCCGGGCGCACCCGGCTCAGCCTCACGATCGGCAGGAGGGCGAAGATGCAGGTGGTGGCCACCCCGATCCCCACCCCGGCGAGGACGATCTCCCAGCTGATGGCGAAGTTGATGACCACGTTGGCCACCCCCTCGAGCAGGGCCCGGACCGCGTCGGAAAGGCCGATCCCCACCGCCGCGCCACCCACCCCGCCCACCAGCCCCAGCATCACCGCCTCGAGGCCGAAGAGCAGGTAGAGGTCCCGCCGCCGGTATCCGGTGGTCTTGAGCATGGCGATCTCCAGCCGCCTGCGGGCCAGGCTCACCTGCATGGTGTTGACGATCCCGATTCCCCCGATGAGGAGGGCCGCCAGCCCGGCGATGGAGAGGAACTGGGTGAGCTGCGAGCTGGCCTGCTTGTCGGAGTTCAGGGCCTGCTGGACGGTGGAGACGGTGGCCAGGGGCAGCTGGTCGGTCAGCTGGCGTGCCACCCGGGAGGCGTCCTTGGAGGTGGTGGTGGTCAGGTAGACCTCGCCGTAGTCGACCAGCGCCGAACTGGAGACGGCGCCGTTGAGGGTGGCGTTCGACACCACGAGGGCCTGGTCCATCCCCGCCGGGAGGGAGCCCCGGGCGATCCCGCCCACCCGCCAGTAAACCGGTCCCCTGGCCTGCGCCAGGTTGACTCGAACCTCGCTTCCGACCTTGGCGCCCAGCAGGCTCTCGATGGTGGACGAGAGCACCATGGTCCCGGGGCGCGAGATCAGCTGGCGGAAGGTGCCCGCAGCTCCCGGCCGCAGGGCCACCGTGCCCACCAACGGGAAGGTGGCCGGATCCACCGCGTCCACCGTCGCGGACACCCCCTGGCCGCCGGGACGGATCACGGTGGAGGAGTACTCCCGCACCGCCGTGAACCTGGTGATCCTCCCCGAGCTCTGCAGCTGCTGAAAGGTCCGGAGCTCCGACTGTGGGAGGGGGACGGCCACCGAGACCACCGAGACGTCGCCCCCGTTGGCCTGGCGGACGTTGGCGGTGAGCGAGCTGTTGACCATCGAGGCGGCCATCTGCAGCCCCACGATGGCCATGACCCCGACCCCCACGCAGAAGGCCGCCAGAACGGTCCGGCGGCCCCCGCGGGTCAGCGAGCGGGTGGTGTAGCGGAGGTAGAGCCCGGCCTTCACCGAGCGCCCGCGCGGGGGCCCGGGTGGTCTCCCACCAGCCGGCCATCCGAGATCTGCAGCATCCGCGTGGCATAACCCGCGATGGTGGAGTCATGGGTGGCGATGACGAAGGTGGTGCCCATCCGCTGGCGGAGGTCCCAGAGCAGCTCCAGGATCTCCTTCCCCTGGGCGGCGGCCAGGTTGCCGGTGGGCTCGTCGGCCACCACGAGGGGCGGCTCGGTGGCCAGCGCCCTGGCGATCGCCACCCGCTGCTGCTCCCCGCCGGAGAGCTGGTTGGGGCGGTGCTCCAGCCGGTGGGAGAGCCCTACCAGCCCCAGCAGTTCGGTGGCTCGCGACGACGGCGATCCCCGCCACCGGCCGGCGTACAGCGGCACCTCCACGTTCTCCCGCGCGGTCAGGGTGGGGATCAGGTTGAAGGCCTGGAACACCATGCCCACGGTGCGGTTGCGGATCCCCGCCAGCTGCGACTCGCGCATCCTCGACACGTCCACCCCGTTCAGCAGCACCTGGCCCTGGCTGGGGTTGTCCAGCCCGGTGATGCAGCCCAGGAGGGTGCTCTTGCCGCTTCCCGACGGGCCCATCAGGGTGACGAACTCCCCGGGGGGGATGGAGAAGGTGATGTCCTGAAGGATCGCCAGCTCCTCGGACCCGAGGCGCAGCGACCGGCCGAGGTGCCGCACCTCCAGGACGGGGACCTCGCCGACCGCGGGGGCGGATCCGTCCGCCCGGAGGGGGGAGGAGGCGGGGGCGAAGTCAGACATCGAGGACCAGGGGGAGGATGCCGGAGGAGGGGTCCGGAGGGGGCACCTCGGCCGCCAACCAGTGTGCGCCCGCGAGGAGGCGGCCGCCATCGCCCGAAAGTATGAAAATTTCCACCGTGCCGGGCCAAATATAGTGGACGTGCTGTGATCTCCGCCGCTTTGTGCTCGGCCGAGCTGGCCATGCCCCGACGGGCCGACCTCGCCCGGGTGCAGCGGGCCGCGGACCAGCTGGCCGGCTGCGTCACCGTGGTGGGCCTCACCGACAACCACACCGCCCGGCCCCGGCTCTCCCCGCTGGCGGCGGTGGGCCCGTGCCGAGAGCGCGGCCTGGACGCGGTCGTCCACCTCTCTCTCCGCGACCGCACTCGCCTCGGCCTCCAGCAGCAGGTGATGGGGGCGGCGGCGCTGGGGGCGGTGGGGGTCCTGGTGGTCCGGGGCGACCCCGGGGCGGAGCGGGCGGCGGGGTCGCCCACCGTGGCCGAGGCGCTGGCGGCGATCCCCGACTGGGTCGCCCCTCAGCAGCTGCTGCGCGGCTCGGTGGTGAACCCCTTCGCCGACCGCCGGCGCGAGCTCCGCCTCCTGGAGCGCAAGGCGGACGCCGGGCTGGACTTCGTCCAGACGCAGATGGTCTTCGACCTCGCTGCTTTCGAGGATTTCCTGGGAGACCTGGCCGGGGTCCTGGCCCCCACCGTCTCGGTGTTCGCCAGCGTGGGGGTGATCCGCTCCGCCCGCAGCCTCCAGTTCGTCCGCCGGGCTCTCCCCGACTGCCCGGTCCCCGAGCCCTACGCCGAGCGGATAGCCGCGGGGGGAGGGGCCGAGGTGGCGGTGGAGATCGCCGGCGAGCTGGGCTCCCGCCCGGAGCTCCGCCTCCATGTCATCCCCCTGGGCTCGGAGAGCCACGCGGCGAAGATCTGCGCCGAGTTCAGGGCCCGCCGGCTGGGGCTGCTGGCGGCGGCACGGTGACCGCTCCACCTGGAGGGTCGGGGGCCAGCGGCCGGGGCGGGGACATGGGGCCCGCCGAGTTCCGTCGACATGGTCAGGAGGCAGTGGAGCTGGTGGCCCGCTACCTGGAGGGGCTGGAGGGGATCTCTCCCCTCCCGCAGGTGGCTCCTGGGGAGGTCCTGGCGGCGCTGGCGCCGTCCCCCCCCGAGGATGGGGAGGAGATGGGAGCCATCCTGGGGGACATCGAGAGGGTCCTGCTTCCCGCCTCGACCCACTGGAACCACCCCCGCTTCTTCGCCTATTTCAACAGCACCTCCGCTGCGGCCGGGATCCTGGGGGAGCTCCTCGCCGCAGGGGTCAACGCCAACGCCATGCTCTGGAGGACCGGCCCGGCGGCCACCGAGCTGGAGTACCTCACCTGCCGGTGGCTGGCGGAGCTGATCGGGCTTCCGGAGAGCTTCGATGGCCACATCAACGACACCGCCTCCACCTCCACCATGGTGGCCCTGGGGGCGGCCCGCCACCGGGCGGCGCCCGAGGCCCGGGAGCGGGGGCTGAGCGGCCTGGCCCCACTGCGGGTGTACGGGTCGACCCAAGCCCACTCCTCGGTGGAGAAGGCGGTGGTGGCCCTCGGGATGGGCCGCGAGGGGTACCGGCCGGTGGCCTGCGATTCCGAGTTCCGGATGATCCCCAGAGAGCTGGAGCGGGCCATCGCCGAGGACCTCGGTGCCGGCCTCACGCCCTGCGCGGTGGTGGCCACCGTCGGCACCACCGCCACCACCAGCGTGGACCCCCTCCCGGCCATCGCGCAGGTTGCCTCCCGCCGCCGCCTGTGGCTCCACGTGGACGCGGCGCACGGGGGGGTGGCCGCCGTCCTGCCCGAGCGCCGGTGGGTCCTGGAGGGCGCCGACCGGGCCGACTCGGTGGTCGTCAACCCCCACAAGTGGCTCTTCACCCCGATGGACTGCTCGGTCCTCCTCACCCCCCACCCCGAGGCGGTCCGGCAGGCCTTCTCCCTGGTCCCGGCCTACCTGGAGACCCCGGAGTCGGACCGCGACTCCGGCCTGGGCTCCCGCAACCTGATGGACTTCGGCGTCGCCCTCGGACGCCGCCAGCGGGCCCTCAAGCTCTGGATGGTCATGCGGTACTTCGGCCGTTCGGGGCTGCAGCGGTTGCTGCGCTCCCATCTGCAGATGGCCGACTGGCTGCGCCGCCAGCTCGAAGCCGGTGAGGGGTGGGAGGTGATGGCCCCGGTCCCGATGGCCACAGTCTGCTTCCGGCACCATCCTAAGGGTGCCGCGGACGAGCCGCGGCTGGAGGCCCACAACCGGGAGGTGATGCGGCTGGTGAACGACTCCGGTGAGGCCTTCATCTCGCACGCCGCCCCGGACGGGCGGTTTCTGCTGCGGGCCACCATCGGGGGCCTGCGGACCACCAGCGCGGACGTGGACCGGCTCTTCGCGGCGCTGCAGCGGGCTGCGTCCCGGGCCGCCTGAGCCGGACGGGCTCCTTCGCGCTTTACGTCAACGTAAAGTAAGGAGTATCCTCAGCCGAGACACCTGAGCTGGGAGGATCCCTTGCCCGCCCCGTCCCCGGCGACCGCTCCTGACCCTTACCGCGGGAAGTGGGTCGCGCTCTCCAACACCACCTTGGGGATGCTGATGGTGGTGATCAACTCCTCGATCACCCTGATCGCCCTCCCCGACATCTTCCGCGGCATCCACCTGGACCCCCTCACCCCCGGGAACACCGGCTACTTCCTCTGGCTGCTCATGGGCTACATGGTGGTCACCGCGGTCCTGGTGGTGAGCTTCGGCCGCCTCGGCGACATGTACGGCCGGGTGCGGATGTACAACCTCGGGTTCGCGGTGTTCTCCGCCTTCTCGGTGCTGCTCTCGATAACCTGGCTTGAGGGCCAGGCGGCCGCCCTCTGGTTGATCGCCATGCGCGTCATGCAGGGGGTCGGAGCGGCGCTCCTCTTCGCCAATTCCTCCGCCATCCTCACCGACGCCTTCCCCCCCGATCAGCGGGGGCTGGCCCTCGGGGTGAACCAGGTGGCGGCGATCGGTGGGTCCTTCATCGGCCTCATCCTGGGCGGGCTGCTGGGACCGGTGGACTGGCATCTGGTCTTCCTGGTCTCGGTGCCCTTCGGCATCTTCGGCACGATCTGGGCCTACTTCAAGCTCGAGGAGCGGGGGGTGCGCGTCCACTCCTCGATCGACTGGTGGGGCAACGTGACCTTTGCCGCCGGGCTGATCTCGCTGCTGGTTGGCATCACCTACGGGATCGAGCCCTATGGCAAGTCGACCATGGGCTGGACCAGCCCCTCGGTCCTCACCGAGATAGGGCTGGGCTTGGTGCTGCTCGGGCTCTTCCTGTACCTGGAGACCCGGGTGCACAACCCGATGTTCCGCCTCCCCCTTTTCCGGATTCGGGCCTTCGCCGCCGGCAACGTGGCCAGCCTGCTGGCATCCCTGGGCCGAGGCGGCATCATGTTCATCCTCATCATCTGGCTGCAGGGGATCTGGCTCCCGCAGCATGGTTACAGCTTCGCCAGCACCCCGCTCTGGGCAGGGATCTACATGCTTCCGCTCACCGTGGGCTTTCTGGTCGCCGGACCGGTCTCCGGGTACCTGTCCGACCACTACGGGGCCCGCCCCTTCGCCACCGGGGGAATGCTGCTCGCCGCTCTCAGCTTCGGGCTGCTGGAGCTGCTCCCCCCCGATTTCAGCTACCCGGTCTTCGCCCTCCTGCTTCTGCTCAACGGGCTCGCCATGGGGCTCTTCGCCTCCCCCAACCGGGCCGGGATCATGAACAGCCTCCCCGCCACCCAACGCGGAGCCGGCTCTGGCATGACGGCGACCTTCCAGAACTCGGCCCAGGTACTCTCCATCGGGATCTTCTTCACCCTCATCATCACCGGGCTGGCGGCCCAGCTGCCCGGGGCCCTCTACCACGGCCTCACCGCCGAGGGGGTTCCGGCCACCGCGGCCGCCCGGATCTCCCACCTTCCCCCGACCGGAGCTCTCTTCGCCGCGTTCCTGGGCTACAACCCGGTGCACTCCCTGCTCGGGCCCTTACTTGTCCACATGCCGCCCGCCAAGGTCTCCTACCTCACCGGCCGCACCTTCTTCTCATCCCTGATCTCCACTCCCTTCATGGGTGGGCTCCACGTGGCCTTCGACTTCGCGGTGGCGGCGTGCCTCGTGGCCGGGGTGGCCTCGTGGCTGCGCGGGGGCAAGTTCCACTACGAGGAGAGTGAGGCGGCCTTTGCCGCCACCAGCCCCCGCACCCCCAGCAAGCGGCCCCGGCCCGCCGCCGGGGGTCACCTGCCTCAGGCCGAGAAGAGCCCGTCCAGGCGCCGGTAGCGCTCCCGCCGGCGGGCGGGGTCGAACCCGCGTGAGGTGAGCTCCTGGAGCCGAGCCTCCAGCCGCGGGCGAAGTAGCCGGGCGGTCTCGTCCCAGTCGTTGTGGGCGCCGCCCGGGGGCTCGGGCACGATCTCGTCGGCGATCCCCCACTCCAGGAGGTTGGCCGCCTCCAGCCGGAGCGCGGCCGCGGCCTGCTGCTTGCGCCCGGCGTCCCGGAAGAGGATGGCGGCCGCCGCCTCCGGCGAGGCCACGGAGAGGAACGCATGCTCCAGCACCAAGACCGAGTCAGCCAGGAGCGTGGCCAGCGCTCCACCGCTTCCCCCCTCCCCGATCACCACCGCCAGGTACGGCGTGGGGAGCGCCAACTGGGCCTCCAGGGTCTGGGCGATGGCCCAGGCCTGCCCCCGCTCCTCGGCGGCCACCCCCGGGTAGGCGCCCGGGGTGTCGATGAAGCTGACCACCGGCAGCTTGAGGCGTCCCGCCAGGGTGAAGAGCCGCTGGGCCTTGCGGTAACCCTCGGGGTGGGCCATGCCGAAGTTGCGCTTGCCCCGCTCCTCCAGGGTCCTCCCCTTCTGGTTGGCCACCACCGCCAGCGGCTGGCCCCCCAGCCGTGCCAGCCCGATCACCACCGCGGCGTCGTCGCCGCCCTGGCGGTCGCCGTGGAGCTCTATGAAGTCGTCCAGGCAGCGCTGGACCAGGTCCAGCGAGTAGGGGCGGTCGGGGTGACGAGAGACCTCCACGTGGGCCCAGGCGGCCTGGGCGGCCTCCCCGGCGGCGGTGCCGTCGAGGTCCGCGGAGCTCACGCCAGCCGCCCGGCGCCCTCCACGGCGGAGGGTCCCAGCACCGCCAGCAGCCGACTCAGGACCTCGCGCAGCTCGCGGCGGTCGACCACCTGGTCGATCAGGCCGCGGGCATGATGGAACTCGCTGGTCTGGAAGCCGGCGGGGAGCTGCTCATAGGTGGCCTGGGTGATCACCCGGGCCCCGGTGAACCCGATCATCGCCTTGGGCTCGGCCAGGATGACGTCGCCGAGGGCCGCGAAGCTGGCGATGCTGCCACCCATGGTGGGGTCGGCCAGGATGGAGATGAACGGCACGTGGGCCTCAGCCAGCTGGTGGAGGGCGGCCACGCTCTTGGCCATCTGCATGAGGGAGAAGACCCCCTCCTGCATCCGCGCACCTCCGGAGGAGGTGACGCACACGAAGGGTCGCAGCTCGGCGGCGCTCCGCTCGATCGCCCGAGCCAGCCGCTCCCCGACGGCGGTGGAGAGGCTGCCCCCCAGGAAGCCGAAGTCGAAGGAGGCCAGCCCCACCGGGTGGCCGCAGATCGACGCCGCCCCGGTGAGAATGGCATCAGGCAGCTGCTGCCTCTGGCGGGCCTCCGCCAGACGGTCCACATATGCCTTGGTGTCCACGAAGCCCAGCCGGTCCCGGCCCGCCAGCTCCGGATCCCACTCCTGGAAGCTGCCCTTGTCGGCCAGCTGGCGGATCCTCTCGTGGGCGCTGATCCGGGAGTGGTGGCCGCAGGCGGGACAGACGTAAAGGCTGCCGGCGGCCTGGGCCATGGGGAAGGACCGCTGGCAGGCGCCGCAAGTGAATCCGGAGTCCGCCGTTCGCGGACGCGCGTAGGCAGGGCTTATCGCCATCTGGGTCCTCCCTCGCGGGCCCGCGGCCCGACCTCGACCACCATTCCGGCCCCAGGTCTCACTGAAGGTTGAGTCCCAAAGCTCGGCAAAGGTTACGCTCCAGTTGGCCTCCACCCCGAGCCCGTAACCTAGCGGGGACGATGAGCCTTGCAGAGCACGTGGGCAATCCGTGGCGGGCGGGCGATGGCGGCTCGCCCCCGGGCTGCCGGCTGGTAGCGGTGGGCAGCGCGCTCCCCGTACGCCGCCTCACCAACTCCGAGGTGGAGACCTTCCTGGACACCACCGATGAGTGGATCAGCAGCCGGACTGGGATCCGGGAGCGCCGGATCGCGGACCCCGAGGTCACGCTGGTGGGGATCGCCGCCCGAGCGGCGCGGGCCGCCATGACCGCCGGGGGGTGGACGGCGGCCGACGTCGACACGATCATCTGCTCAAGCAGCTCGCCGGACGAGACCTTCCCCTCGCTGGCCTGCCGGCTGCAGGCTGAGCTGGGCTGCCCCCACGGGGCGGCCTTCGACATCCAGGCGGCGTGCTCCGGGGCCATCTATGGCCTCGCGCTGGCCCAGTCGCTGATCCAGACCGGACTCAGCCGGCGGGTTCTCGTCGTGGCCGCTGAGCTGTTCAGCCGGCTCGTCGACTGGTCGGATCGATCCACCGCGGTCCTTTTCGGAGACGGTGCCGGGGCCCTGCTGGTCGGGGGGCCCGGGGAACCCGGCAGCGAGATCGTGGCCATCGACCTGGGGGCGGATGGGAGTGGGGCAGCCTCGCTGGGCACCGCCGCCGCCACGGCGACGGCCATCCCCGAGGCGATCCCCGCGTACGCCAGGGCGGAGCGGTCCCTCAACCGGGTGGTGTTCATGAACGGCCGCGAGGTCTTCCGCTTCTCCACCCGCATCCTGGAGCAGCTCATAGTCCGGCTCGCTGAGGCCGCCGGGGTGACTCCCGAGGAGATCACCCTGGTGGTCCCCCATCAGGCCAACTCCCGGATCCTGGCCACCGCCGCTGGGAGGGTCGGCATCCCCCTGGAGCGTTTCGCCATCAACGTCGACCGGATGGGAAACACCTCGTCCGCCTCGGTCCCGCTGGCTCTGGCTGAAGCCGCCGCCCGCGGCCGTCTCGCACCTGGAGCCGGGGTCTGCATGGTGGCATTCGGGGCGGGGCTGACCTGGGGAGGCGCCTTCCTCAGATGGGGAGACACCCCGGCGCTGGTCGACGACCCCGGGGAGGGGCTCGCAGCCGATCGGGGAGGACAGGAGGCAGTGGAGTGACGCAGGCGCGCAACGGAACCAGGATCGTGGTCACGGGGATGGGGGCTGTGACCCCGGTCGGCATCGGGGTGAAGGCGGCCTGGGAGGCGGTGTGCGCGGGCCGGAACGGCATCCACCGGATCCAGGGTTTCGACCCCGAGCCTTACGGGTCGCAGATGGCCGGCGAGGTGCTGGACTTCGAACCCACCAACTACGTGGACCGCAAGCAGGTCAGCCGGACCGCTCGCTTCACCCAGTTCGCGCTGGCAGCCACCCAGGAGGCCATGGACCAGTCCGGACTCCCCATAGACGACTCCAACCGGGACCTCGTGGGGGTGATCGTGGGCTCGGGCATAGGGGGGCTCAAGGTCACCGAGGAGGCCACCCACACCCTGGCGGAGCGGGGCCCCCGCAGGCTGAGCCCCTTCACCGTGCCCATGATCCTGGCGGACATCGCCGCCGGGGAGGTGGCCATGCGCTTCGGGGCCAGCGGCCCCAACTTCGCCCTGGTCTCGGCGTGCGCCACCGGAGCGCACGCCATCGGGGAGGCCGCCGAGATCATCCGGCGGGGAGACGCTGTGGCCTGCATCGCGGGGGGCAGCGAGGCCTCGATCACGCCGCTGGCGGTGGGCGCCTTCAGCTCGATGCGGGCTCTCTCGCAGCGCAACGACGATCCCGAGCACGCCAGCCGGCCCTTCGACGCGGGCCGGGACGGATTCGTGGTGGCCGAGGCCTGCGCCATCCTCATCCTGGAGGAGTACGAGCATGCCCAGAGGCGGTCGGCGCCCATCCTGGCCGAGGTCGCGGGCTACGGCGCCAGCGCCGATGCCTACCACCTGACCGCCCCCGAGCCCACCGGACGGGGGGCCAAGCGGGCGATGGTCCGGGCGCTGGAGAAGGCCGGCGCGGGCCCGGAAGAGGTGGACTACGTGAACGCCCACGGCACCTCCACCCCGATGAACGACGCCGCTGAAACCGCGGCGATCAAGCAGGTTCTGGGCGACCGGGCCCACCGGATCCCGGTGTCCTCCACCAAGTCCATGACCGGGCATGCCCTGGGGGCCGCCGGGGCAATGGAGTCGGTGTTCTCGGTCATGGCCATCGTGGACGGCTGGGTGCCACCGACCATCAACTACCGGGATCCGGACCCGGAGTGCGACCTGGACTACGTTTCCGAGGGGGCCCGCCTGGTGCGACCGCGGCTGGTGCTCAACAACTCCTTCGGCTTCGGGGGACACAACGCCTGCCTGGCCTTCCGGACCCCCGAGCCGGAGTCTTAACCAGACCTTAGCCTCCGGATAGCCCGGGCTTAGCCCCCGGGGCGCAATGCTTCCGGTTGAGGTTTTCCCCCGGCGAGGGGCCGACCTCGCCCTCGGTCCTCAAGGGGTCGTGGGCCCATCCTTGCCGGACCCTCCCGTGCTGGGGGCTGCGAAGGGCAGCCCCCAGCCATACCGGTCCCCGGTGAGGGCCGGGCCACCCGGGTGGCAACTGCGGGGGGTGCAGAAGGGATTCCCCCTTTGGCTGTGCCGGTGGTCGGTGACATCCTCGGAGAGTCCCGGAAGGCGGCCCGGCAGGAGGTGGACGCCGTGGGCAGACCGGCTGCGTGTGCGCCCCAGCGAGTTGGGGGTGGACCCGGGGCAGTTCCGGTCGTGGCGCCGGTGGCGCACGGCACCGCCGCTATCCCCGGACGCCCAGTCCTCGCTGCCACGACAGGCGCAGGCGGTTGGCGGCGTCGGGACGGCCCGGCTGGGGAGGCGGGGCGCCGAAGGCGCCGCGGGCTGGCGCTGGCGGCCGCGCTGTTCCTGGCCGGCGCCACGTTGGCCGCGCTGCTCCCCGGGGCTCCGGGAGCCAGGCGCTCGGAAACCCGGGCCGAGACCGCGGGCGCCGGCATCGACCTCGCCCGCCTGGCCCGGCTGGCGGACTCTGGGGTGGTGGCCGTCTCCTCCCTGGATGCCTATGGCGGGGACCGCCTGAGCGCCACCGGCATCGTCCTAGACCAGGGCGGGGAGGTGATCACCAACAACCATGTCGTCGAGGGGGCGACGTCGATCACGGTTCAGGTTGGGGAAGTGGGACGGTGGTACCCCGCCACGGTTGTGGGCGCTGCTCCGACCCGAGACATCGCGGTCCTCGCGGTGGCCGGGGCCGAGGACCTCCGGCCCCTGGTCATGGCCAGGTCGGAGGAGCTCCGGACCGGCTCTCCGATCGTGGTGGTGGGGAACCAAGGCAAGGGCGCCCCCTCGGCGAGCGCCGGGGAGGTGGTGGGGATGGGGAAGCGGCTAGCGGCCACCGACCCCGTGACCGAGGCGCCCGAGGAACTCTTGGGGATGATCGAGATGGATGTCCCGGTCCAGCCGGGCGACTCCGGGGGGCCCGTCTTGGACTCCGGCGGGCAGGTGGTGGGGATGACCACGGCTGGTGAGGAGATCGCGGACGGGCTGGTCCCCGCGGACGCGGCCTATGCCATTCCCATCAGCGCGGTGCTCGCGGTGGCCCAGCAGATCGAGGCCGGGAGGAGCGGCCCCGGCCTTGTCCTCGGAGCCCCAGCGTTCCTCGGGGTCGAGGCCGATACCTACATCCCGGCGGTGGAGGCGGGGCCCCCACCGGTTCTGGCCCTTCTTGGCGACCAGCGGTCACGGCTGGCTGCGGGAGCCCTCGTCCTGCAGGTGCTGAGCGGAACGCCGGCCGCCGTGGCCGGGATGCGGGCAGGGGACGTGATCGTCCGCCTGGCCACCGACCGGGTCGACTCCCTGGGCTCTCTGCGCACGGCCCTCGAGGGCCTTCATCCGGGGGCCAAGGTCCAGGTGGGCTGGGTGGATCCCACAGGAACTCCGGCCGTCGCCATCGTCGACCTCGCGCCCGGGCCGGCTGCCTGATGGTGCATCCCGATCTCAATTGGCCCGCACCTGGGGGGAAACCCCGGGGGCTGCGGGGGTGGACTCACTCTCCGGGGAACCGGCGTAATCACCCTTCGAACTGCGGCCTTTGAGCCCCAGACTCTGTAAGTGGAATCCACCGGATCCCCCGGCGAGGCGGGGGGATGGGGAAAGGAATTTAGGGTCTGGGCCCCACGGCCCGGGAGGTACCACGATGCGACGCAAGACCTTCGACGGAATCCTGACCGTGCTGGGAGGGCTGGTGACGCTGATCCTGGTGGGGGCGGGCTCGCTTCTGCTCTGGGGCGCCAACTACACCAACACCGAGGTCCACAACCAGCTGGCGGCTCAGAAGATCTACTTCCCCGCGGCCAACAGCGCTGAGATCAAGGCACTCCCCGCAGCCGACGCCACCCTGATGAAGCAGTACGCCGGCCAGCTCATGACCACCGGAGCCCAGGCCGAGGTCTGGGCGGACCACTTCATCGCCGTCCACCTGCACGAGATCGGGCTCACCTACGACCAGGCCAGCACGCTGGCCCGTTCCAACCCCACCAACACCAAGTACGCGGACCTCAAGACCACAGTCTTCCAGGGCACCACGCTGCGCAGTGAGCTGCTGGAGGCCTACGGGTTCTCCATCTTCGGAACCATCGCCTGGATCTCCTCGCTGGTGGCCTTCGCCCTGGCGGCGGTCTTCCTCCTGCTGACGGCCCTCGGAGTCGTCCACTGGCGGACAGTCCCGCCCACGGCCGAGATCTGAGCCCCAACGCTCTGACCAGACCCGGAAAGGAGGGGTCCCGCCCTCGGGGTGGGGCCCCTCCCGATTGTCTGAGGGGCGAGGTCGCGCCTGGCGGGGGACCGCCGCCCGGTGGCCCCCAGAGCAGCGGATCGCCCCGCCCAGCCGCCACCGTCGAAGAAGGCGCTCGGGTGACTCCGCGCCGCATCCCTGGGCTGCGGGCGGGGTGCTCGACCATGGCGCCCTCGCCCCCTCGGTCGGCCGCCTGCGGCGGGTCCCCGCCACGGCCCAACCGGGCTCCTCAGGTGCGCGGTCCCACCCCGACTCCCGGGCCACCACCCCGCTCCCGCGACGCAGGTCGCACGACTCCGGCCCGGGCCCAGGTCCGAAGAGTTGTCGGGTCCCTCGGGAACGGGCGAAGCACCCACCACACGGGGCACCCTCGGCCCCTCTCCCCGGCATCCACCCAGCAGAGGCAGGTGATTACGCGCTGATCGCGCCACCACCCGCCTTCGACCATGGGAGGCGGAATTTCCACTCCGGGCCGCCGCGGCGGCCGGACCCTGGAGGAAGCGCTGGTGGAATTGGCTTCGGGGGCGGCGGTGCCGACCAGGAGCACGGGCTGGGCCCGTGCCGGCGACTTCCTGATCTTCGTCAAGCCCCACATCGACGTGACCTTCGTGGCCGTGGCGGTCGCGGGGGCTGTTGTCAGCTGGCAGCGGTCCGGGCCTTTCCCGCTCTCCCAGGTACTGCTTCTGGCCGGCTCGGTGGCCCTGCTCAGCTCCGGGGCTGAGTGCTGGACCAACGTCCGCGACCGCGACCTCGACGCCGTGATGCCCCGCACCCAGGGGCGGCCCCTGGTGAGCGGCCGGATCGCCGTCCCAGAAGCGCTCCTTCTGGCGCTGGTCCTCACCGGGTCGGGGCTGGGGCTGGCAGCGCTGCTGGGGCCGGTTGCCCTCGGTTTCCTCGCATTCGCCCTCCTCAGCAACGTGGTGGTCTACAGCCTGCTCACCAAGCGTGCCACCCCCTGGAGCATCGTCCTGGGTTCGGTGGTGGGGGCGCTGCCCCTCTGGGCCGGCGCCGCGGCTGTTCGTGAGCCCCTGCCCGCCGCCGCTTGGATGCTGGGCGGCACGGTGGGCATCTGGATCTTCGTCCACATCTGGGTGATCGCTCTGCGCTACCGGGACGACTACGCTGCTGGGGCTGTCCCGATGGCACCCCTGGTGTGGAGCCCGGGGAGGCTCCGCACGGCGCTACTGGCGTCGGCGGCGGGGATGGGAGCCCTCGCTGTGGCGTCCCTGCTCAGCCTTCGCGGGCCGGCTGTGCCCGAGGCCGTGGCCCTGACCGGAGCCTTCTCCGCCGCGATCCTGGCGGGCACGGCCCTGGTGCCGGTCAGGCCCCAGCTGGCGGGCCCGCTGATTCACCTCATCACGATCTATTTGCTGGTGGTCCTGGGGGCGGCTGTGGCCTGCGCGCTCTGAGCTCGCGGGGAGCCGCCTGTCAGGGCCGAGGGGAAAGGAGGGGACGATGGCAACAGAAGTCGACAGCACGGGGGCCCCGGGATCGGTCCCGGCCCCCAAGGGGTCCGGGTTGGACTTCACGGCCGTGATGGTGAGGGTCCTCATGGCCTGGATCGTGATCGTGGCGGTGCTGAGCTTCATCACCGCCCCCTGGCTGGCTCCGGGCAACAGCGGGGACCTGACCCCCACCCTGGTGTGGTTCTACCACGCCCTCATGCTCCCGGCCGCCCTCCTGTTCTTGATCATCTGCACCCGCGTCTACACGCTGCACTCCTGGGTGCGCTACCTGGTCACTCACAGCGCCCTGGTCGCCCTCTTCGAGGGTGCCGGCTTCCTGATCCTCGGCTACGGGACGCTGCACAACGTTCCTTCGCTGGTTGACTTCGGCTTCTGGGTCATCATGCCCGCCACCCTCGAGCTCTTCGGGGTGACGGTGCTCTTCGTGGTGGATCTCGCCTGGTGCGCCCTGGTACCTCCCAAGGGTGAGGCGATGACCCCGCAGAAGGCGGAGATCACCTGGGTATTCTTCTTCGCCGGGGTGTCGGTCCTCACCTGGGTGGTGTTCGGGCTGCTGGCTGCGGCCGCCCAAGTGGGAGTCAGCTGGAGTTTCTGGGCCGGAGCCCAGCACGAGTCCGCCTCGGCGCTCGCGGGCAACATCGTGACCGCGCACTCCCACGGGATGCTGCCCACTTTCATGGCCGCGATCGTGCTGCTGGCCGCCGAGGCGTTCGGCTACTCACGGCTCACCGGTGCGCGCAAGCAGGTGGCCCGCTCCGGTGCCGGTCTGATGCTGGCGGGCATCGCCCTCTACTCCGGCATCTACACGATCTCCGGGCTGGGCACCTTCGTGATCCCCGCCTGGTTCCCCCAGGGGGCGGGCGGCGCCAACGGCATCGCCATGGACGACACCATGACCGGGCTGGTGGGCGTGGGCTCGCTCATCCTGGCGGGCGCCATGCTGCCTGAGCTCCGTGGGGCCTTCCTTCGGGTGGCGGGCGGCACCGGTCGAGCTCTTAGGCGGCTGAACCCGGTCCGGGTCGGGGTCTACCTCACCTACGTGATGGCGACCGCCGACATGTACTTCTACGGCTACTACATCGAGATGAACGAGACCCAGTTCGGCTTCGCCAGCACCAGTTCCGCCTCGCGGGTGATCGACGACCAGATCTTCACCCGGAGCCACCTGCTTTTCGTCTTCGGGGCCCTGCCGATCATCGCCGTTTTTCTGCTGGCCACGGAGCTGGTGGGCAACGCCTCCGCCGCCGGGCTCACGGTGAAGAAGTGGATGGCCCGTCTGGTGATGGCGGGCATGGTGGTGACCCTCGTGGGCATGGGAATCTGGGTGTTCTCGACCCCCGGTCACCTCAGCACCTGGTCGATCGGCAGCGGGGGAGAGCTGCTCTACGTCGCCGGACAGGGGCTGATGCTGATCGGGGCCATCGTCTCTCTGTTCGCGCCGCTGGTCAACCGGACCGAGTCCGCAGCCACCGTGGACGCGCCGACGCCCCGGGCGACCGCCGCCTGACGGAACTGGGCCGCACCTTCCGCGGAGAGGGTGCGGGCCATTCCCGGAACGTGCCAGAGGCGGTCAGGCGGCTACGGCCGCCGCAAGGCGCTGCCGTCTTCGGCCCTCCTCCCGCCGGGCCGGCTCGGCAAGCACCTCCCCCGCCGCCCGGTCCATCACGTCGTTGGCGCGGAGCAGGCCGTCAGGCCCCACCTCCTGGCTGAGGAAGGGAATGCTGACCGACTCGGACCCCGGGGTCAACTTGACGGCGGTGATCTCCTGCTTCAGCATCTGCATCGCCCTGGTACCGGCGGGGACGTCCCCACAGCTCGCAATGCCTACGCGCTTGTATGCCCGCTCGCGGTTCCGGTAGTCGAGGGCGTTCTTGGCGGCGGCGGGGAAGCCGTAATTGCCCTCAGGTACCACGAGGACGATGGCGTCGGCCCGCGAGATGGTGGCTTTCCAGGCGCGGGTGTGCTCCTGCAGGTATCGACCAAGGCGTGGATGCAGAGGCTCGTCGAACCTTGGGAGGTTGCTCTGGGCGAGGTCGCCCACCGGCTGGGGAAGGACCTTGGACCAGAGCGGGAAGCTCCGGATTGACCACTTTCGGGCGATCCTTGGCGGTCTCTAGCGACCCAACTTTGATCTCAACGAGTGGTGCCCGCACCAGGACTCGAACCTGGAACCTTGGGATTAAGAGTCCCCTGCTCTAACCAATTGAGCCATGCGGGCCGCCTGCCAGTTTAGCCGCCCCGCGGAAGGGGGGATGCCTCGCCCGCCTGCGGACGGGCCCGCAGCGGTCAAGGAGCCACCCCGGCCCGGCGGTCGGAGCCGCGGGACAGGAACGCCAGTCGGAACAGGGCCCCGCCCTCCGGCCCACGGTCGACGGTGACCCCGGCCCCATGGGCCAGCGCGACCGCGCGGACCACCGCGAGGCCGAGGCCGCTGCCATCCCCCGCCGGGTCGGCCGCGTCGAGGCGGACGAAGGGTTCGAATATGCGCTGCCGCTGCTCCGATGGGATGCCCGGGCCAGAGTCGGCGACCTCCACCACCACCAAGGAGCCCCGCACGGCCACCCCCGCGGAGATGGTTCCGGGAGGGGTGTGGCGGATGGCGTTGTCCACGAGGTTGCCCACGGCCCGCCCCAGGAGTTCCCGGTCGCCCCGGACCTCGGCGGCGGTCGGGGGGACCTCCACCGCCAGCTCGTGCCCGCTGGCGGCGGCCAGCAGGGAGTAGGTGTCGGCCACATCGGCCAGCACCTCGCGCAGGTCGACCAACTCTGGGAGGGAGCCCGTCGTCCCAACACGTTCGACCCGGACGAGGTCAGAGACCCCCTGAAGCACCCCTCGGAGCCGGGCGGCAGCTCGTGACAGCCTGCTGACCACCTCCGCCATCGCCCCCGCCCTCGCAAACTGGGCCAGGCCCTCCAGCCCCTCGTCAAGTGCGAATAGGGGTGCCCGCAGCTCATGGAGCAGCAGGCGAGGCGAAGGCAGGGCCGCCTCCACAGGGGGCGGCGCGGGGGCACTGCGGCCGACCACCGCGGTCCATCCCGGAGCGGTGGTGAGGGGGAAGACCTCGACCCGCGCTGGCCCCCCGAGACCCTCCACCGCCATGCCGAAGGTATGGCTGCGCCCAGGGTCTCTCAGGGCGTCGACCCGGAGCCGCTCCAGATCCGGGTGCGCCACCTTGAGGCGGCGGTCCAGCAGCGACTCCGCCAGCCTGGAGGTGCTGAAGGCTGAGTTGGTGTAGCCCAGGCGGCCCGCATGATCGAAGACCGCGACCGGCACCGGCATGCGCTCTAGCACCTCAGCCGCGAAAAACGCCGGCTCGGCAGCCCTCCGCCGTTCCGCGGGCCGCCATGCTCGGGTCACGGCGTGGGGTCGAACTTGTAGCCGACCCCCCGGACGGTGTGGATGAGGCGGGGGGTCGGCCCGCGGTCGCCGATCAGGCGGCGCAGCTCGATCACCGCGTTGTCCACGGCGCGGTTGTAGACGTCCGAGTTGAGCCCCCACACCTGGCCGATCAGCTGCTCCTTGCGCAGGACCACGCCCGGCCGACTGGCCAGCGCCCCCAGCAGCCGGAACAGGCGGGGGGGGAGGTGGACCTCCTCCCCGTCGACGATGCAGGTCCAGGTGGACCAGTCGACCACCAGTCCTGGAAACTCGCTGCGCTGGGCGCCGGGGCCCCCCCGGCCCAGGTGGCGGGCGATGGCCGAGCGCAGAACGGCGAAGTCCTCCTCCTTACCGATGCAAACGTCGGCCCCGCTCGCGTAACCGGCAGCCTTGTCATAGGGGTCGCTCTTGGCGCTCAGTAGGATCACGGGAACCTGGTCCCCGGCTTTCCGCAGCGCCTGCAGGACCTCCAGGCCCGTCATCTCAGGCATGGCGTAGTCCAGGACTATGAGGTCGGGGCGCTGGCGGGTGGCGAGAGCCAGGGCCGCTCGGCCGCTGGGAGCGGTGATCACGGTCCGCCCGTCAGCCTCCAACAGGGCGCGCAGAGAGTCTAGGCACAGCGGATCGTCGTCCACCGCCAGAACCGTTGCCTTGCTACCGCCCATTCCCTCTCCGAGCCTCAGCCCGCCAGGGTACGCGCTCGGCCGCGCCCGCACAAACCGTGCGTCGGGGAGGCGCAATCCGGGACGCGGCGGGGGCTGAGCCGGGCGGAGGGGGAGCGGGGGCGGTCGCAGACTGCGGCGCCTGGGGCCGGTGGGAGGCCCGCTCGGGGAGGCTGACTGGTGGAAGAGGACTTCGGCGCGCGTATCGCAGCTCTGCGGCGGGGTGACCAGGACGCCATAGCGTGGATGTTCACCGCCTACGCCGGCGATGTGGAGAGGTGTTTCCGGCGCCGACCGCCGGAGGACCGCCGCGATCTGGTCCAGGACGTCTTCGTCACCGCCATCGTGCGGATCCACACCTTCCAGGGGGATCGCGAGGCGGCGCTCCGAGCCTGGCTGCGCAGCATCGCCTTCCACAGGTGGCATCACCGCTGGGAGGCGGACCTTGTGCGCCAGCGCTACCACGGGCCGGCGCTGGAGCAGCTGCTGGAGCTGAACCCCAGTCACTCCGCCTTTCGGGACCCCACCACTGATCCGGCGGCCGAGGTTGCCTCGAGGGACCAGGTGAGCACCCTCCTCGGCCAGCTGACGCCGCGCCAGGCAGAGGTGGTCCGGGCCCACGTCCTGGAGGGGCGCAGCACCCAGGACATTGCCGACTCATGGGGAGTCCCACGCGAGCGGGTGCGCGGACTTTACAAGCGGGGGATGGCACGGCTGCGCCGGCCCCGCCAGACGCTCCGCCCGGCATGAGGGCGGCCGCCGGGGGCCCTCAAGTTTACGGATCCGTAACCCCCCAAACCCTTCCCGTGGCCGTCGGCGGGAGCGCAGAATCGGCTGCCATCGGGGTGACGCCCGGGGCGGCGCCTCGAAGGGCCGGGGGCGGCTTGGTGTGGGGAGCGGAGCGGTGAGGTGGCGAGTCGCTGCAGTGGTGGGTCTTTTGACCTTTGCGGCGGCGCTGGTCGGCCTCTTCGCCCTGCAGATCGAGGCCCAGGGCGGCGATGTCCGGGTGCTGGTGGCGGCGCAGACGATCGAACCCGGTCAGGTGATCCAGGCAGACACCGCGTTCCTGGCCCCGGGCGGATCGCTCGTTCGGCTCGGGAGGGCCGGTCTGGCAGACGCCATCCCCGAGGCGAGCTATCGGGAGGTCGCGGGGGCCGTCGCGCTGGTGCGGATTCCCGCCGGGGCCCTGATCCTTCGCCACGACCTAGCCATGGGAGCGTCGGCCGATCTTCGCCAGCTGACCCTCACTCTGGCCTCCATGCCCAGCGGGCTCGGACCAGGCAGCAGGGTGGACCTTCTGGCGGTCTGGGGCCAGGGGGGTGGCGCGGGGTCCCCAGGGTCGATATGTCCCACCTCTGCTCCCGCAGGGTGTGTGGTCCCGCTGGCCCAGGGGGTGTCCCTGCTGGCAGCGAACTCGGGGGCGCACACGGTGACCTTCGACGTCCCGCCCTCCGAGGTGAGCCCCTGGCTTCTGCTGGACGCCACCCAGCCCATCTGGGCGGTACCCGCAGGGTCAGCGGTCTGCCCCGGGGTGGAGCAGCCCATCTCCAGCCCCGCTCTGGCACTCCAGGAGATCCGCGGCGGCTTGAGCCTCGCCGCCTGTCCTGCTGCGGAAAACACGGGCCGCCTCCCTTGAGATCGAGGCGGGTGCCGGCGGAGAGCCATCCCATTGACTGGGATGACCCATCGGCAGGCATCGAGGGCCGGGTGGTGGGGGTGGTGGGCCCGGGAGGGGGGTCCGGTGTCACCACCCTGGCGGTGAGCCTCGGCCTGGCGGTGGCCGGCGCTGGCCGGTCGGTCGCCCTGGTCGATGCGGATCCTCGGCTCGGCATGGTGGCGGCCCAGATGGGGCTGGGGGAGGATCGCTCCCTCTTCCACCTGGTCCACGAGGCCACCCTCCGGCCGGTCGACCAAGCCGCTCTCGAGCGGCACCTGCAGTCGCACCGCGGCCTGGCGGTGCTGGCCGGGCGGGGCGAGCCGGGAGGGCCGGTGGGTTCACTCTTGTCCGGATTGGAGGCGGTGCTGGGCCTCTTGGCCCAGCGCCACTCGCTGGTCTTGGTCGATGTCGGGCCGCTGCATTCCGAGACCGCCGCCGCGATCGCATTCCGCTGCCAGGCCCTGGTGTGGGTGGTCGACGGGTCGCCGCTGGGCGCCGACCGCCTGGACCGCTGCCTCTCGTCTTCCCTCGGGCGCCCCCTCCGCTCCAAGCCCCAGATGGTGGTCGTCAACCGTGCCGGAGCGGGGCTGCCCACTCGGGCTCGGGAATGGCTGGCCCGGGAGTACGGGCTGTCGCTTCTGGGCCTCGTGCCCTTCGACCTGGCCGCCGTGCGGTCCGCCGAGGAGCGCCTGCTGCCCCCCGTCCTCGGAGGCGCGCTCGCCTCCCCCCTGCGCCGAGCGGCGGCCCGGATGCTGGAGGTCATCGATGGGGAGGGATCTCCCCGGCACCAGTCGGGCGCCCTGCCTTCCACGCTGAGGCCGGAGTCCTCCAGCGCGTGACTCTCGCGATTCCGCCTTCCGAGGACCGGGTGGGCAGCGGGCTGGCCGCTGCGGAGCAGCGTCTCCTGGCCCAGATCCGCTCGGGGATCGCGGGGCGGCTCATGGACCGCCGGGAGCCCCAACTGGTGGCAACCGACCGGGAATGGATTCAGGAGCTGGTGGAGCGTGAGGTTCAGGCCTACCACGCAGCGGCGCCTCGACTCCAGGACCCGGTCCTGGACTCCGAAGGGTACGCCGCCCTGCGCCACCGGCTGATGGCTGAGGTGGCCCCGCTCGGGCCGCTCCACGAGCTGCTCACCGATCCCCTGGTGGAGGAGGTGATCGTCAACGGACCGGAGGAGGTTCTGCTGGTCCGGGATGGCGTCCAGGTCGACTCCGGGGTGCGCTTCTCCAGTGAGGAGGCGCTCCTCACCACCGTCCAGCACCTGCTGGGTGCCGGCGCCGCCCACCTGGACCGGGCCAACCCCATGGTCACAGCCACCCTGGAGGACGGCTCGCGGCTGAACGCCGTGCTTCCTCCGGTCGCCGTCCCCATGGCGGTCACGATCCGGCGCCACCAGCTGGGCCGCTTCGCGCGCCTCTCCGATCTAGCCCTCGCCGGAGCCCTCCCCTGGGAGCTGCTCCCGCTGCTCCAGGCGGCGGTGAGAGCCCGCCTCAGCATGGTGGTCTCCGGGAGCACCGGGTCGGGCAAGACCACCATGCTGAGGCTGCTGATCGCCGAGGTGCCCGAGTGGGAGCGGGTCATAACCATCGAGGATCAGCGTGAGCTTCACGTGCGGACTCCCAGTGGCGGGCGCTCCAACACCATCTCCCTCGAGGCTCGGGACCCCAACACCGAGGGCAGCGGGGAGGTGAGCATCCAGCAGCTGGTGCGCAACGCTCTCCGCCAGCGGCCCGACCGGATATTCGTGGGCGAGTGCCGGGGTGCCGAAGCTCTGGATGTCATCGACGCCATGGGCACCGGTCACGACGGGAGCGGTACCACGCTGCACGCCAACAGCGCCCGGGATGCCCTTCTGCGGCTGGCCGGCCTGGTCCGTCGCCACCCCGCGCAGGCGCGCGCCGACCCCAGCGCCGTGGCACGGGAGATCGCCGCCAAGGTCGACCTGGTGATCCATCTCAGCCGCTTCCGGCGCACTGACGGCTCCGACTGCCGGGTGGTCCACTCGGTGGGCTTCGTGACCGGCCAGGTGGAGGCCGAGCTGCCGGTGGTCGACGAGATCTGCCGCTACCGTCGCAGCCGGGGCGAGTGGCAGTGGCTCGTGGGGCGGCTGGACGACCTGGCACCCAAGATCGGCGACAAGCTCCAGGCGGCCGGGGTGGACCTGGGCTCACTTCCCATCGGGGCCCCGACATACACCTCCCCGCTCTCGTGAGCCTGGCTCTGCTGCTGGCCGCCTCGGCCGGGATCGCCGGTGCCGGCACCGCGGCGGTACTTCTCGGGGGCCCCCTGGCCGGTTGGTGGTCATCCTCGCCCGCGCGTCCCTCCTCCCAGAGGGGACGAGATGGCTGGGCGCGGCGGTTCCCGTCTCCTTCACGGGGGGCGCTCCTCCTCTCCGGCGGTGGCGCCGCTGCCGCGGCCGCCCTGATGTGGCAGGTCCTGGGCCTGGCGATCCCCAGCCTGGTGGTGGGAGCGATGGCCGGCGCCGGGGGGCTGAGCCTGGATGCCGTGCGTCGACTGCGCCGGCGCGGACGAGAGCGCGAGGCCCTGGTCGCGTTGGTCGACCTTCTGGTACAGCTGCTGGCGGCGGGACAGAGTGTCCGCCAGGGCCTGGAGGCCCTCTCCAAGAGCGGTCCCACCCTGCTGCGAGCTGAACTGCAGACCATCGTCGGACGGCAACGGCAGGTCTCCTTGGAGCAGGCGCTCTCAGAAGCCCAGCTTCGGATCGGCCAGCCCCTCTTCACCCTGATCGCCACGGCCCTGGCGGTCGGGAGCCGGTCCGGGGGCCGGCTCACGCCCCTGCTGGACGAGTTGTCCCGCTCCGCCCATCAGCTCGAGGCGGTGCAGCGTCAGGTGCGCGCGGAGCAGGCTCAGGGGCGGCTGGGGGCGCTGGTGATTGCCGCCATGCCCATCTGCCTTCTGGTGGTCCTGCGGGTGGTCAACCCTGCCTACCTAGCCCCCTATGCTTCGCTCTCGGGCCAGCTCCTGCTCTCACTGCTTCTCGGGCTGATCGCGGCCGGATACCTCTGGATGCTCTGGATCCTGCGCCTCCCGGAACCGGAGCTGGGCGCCCTCCGGCCGGTCGGGGCCGCCTCCGGGGCGGCCGAGCCGGAGGAGGGCTCAGCGTGAGGTCCGGGATGGCGCCCGCCTCCCTGGCCGTCCTGCTGGCCCAGCTCGTGACGGGCTGGCCACTCCTGCTGGGGGCGGCGGGCGCCGCCGCGCTGGCCGGGCTGGCCGGTTGGATGTGGCCCCGCAAGCGAACCTGGGGGGAGCGGGTGGTCTCCGCCAGGCGGCGCCGCCTGCAGTCCGGAAGTGGCAAGGCCTCCCACCCAGGGTGGCTGACTCTGGCCGGCGGACGTCTGCCCACGGACCTGCGGGAGAGGGTGCGGCAGGAGTTGGACCGGGCGGGCTCCGGACTGGGCGCGGAGGAGCTGCTCGGTCGTTTGCTGGCGGCCGAGGCCACGGTGCTGCTTCTATCGACCTTCCTGGCTCTCACCATGGCCTGGCCCGCCCAGCTGCTGCTGGTCGTCGCGTTGCCACCGCTGATGGTGGCCGGCGGGTTGCAGCGCTCGGCGCGGCGGCGGCGGAGCGCAATCTTGGGAGAACTGCCGCTCCTGGTGGACCTGATGGCCCTGGAGCAGGCCGGGGGCGGAATCGGAGCCCGCCGGGCCATGGAGCTGGTGGTGGCCCGGAGCGCGGGCCCGGCGGCCGCCATCATCAGGGACTGCCTCATCCGCTCCGCGACCCCCGGAAGTCCGTCCCTCGACGGCGAGCTGGAACGAGCCGCCGCAAACTGTCGGGTCGCGGCGCTCGCGGCCCTGGCGGCTGTGGTGAGGATCCAGCGCTCCGAGGGGATCGCCACCGGTGCCCCGCTGGGCAACTTGGCTCGCGGGCTGCGGGACCGCCAGCGCGATCGCGTCACCGAAGAGGGTCGTCGGGCCCTGGTCGCCATGCTTCTGCCGGTGGCGGCCTGCATCCTCTTGCCCTTCATCCTCATCGTCCTGTTCCCGGCCATCTCCCAGTTCGGTAAGGCGTTCTCATGAACTCCGGGCGACGGACCCGGAGTTCCGGCCAGGCCATGGTGGAGATGGCCATCGGAACCGGCATCTTCCTTCTGGCGGTCCTTGGGGCGGCCCAGCTTGGGGTCTCCGCCCTGAGCCAGGAGGGGATCCAGAGCGCGGCCCTCAGCGGCGCCCGGGCCGCTTCCGCGGCCCTACTGGCCGGTGACCCGCTGCAGCGGCTGCAGGAAGGGCAGTCCGCGGCCCTGGCGGCGCTGGCCACAACCAGGCTGGGGATGGACGAGCTCCTGTCCTGCCCCGGCGGTGGGGCCTCGGGCTGCGGGGTCGGGGTGGACTGCGTCCTCTACCTCGGTGGCCGCGCCGTTGCCGGGACCCAGGAGCCCTGCGGTGCCGCCAACTCCGCCGTGGGCTTTGGGCCGGCACCACGCGACCTGGACGGCTCCCAGAACCCCCACTGCGGCTCCCCCGGGTGCTTCGGCGCCTCCCTTTCGATGCGCCCCTGCGCCCAGCCCGGCCCGCCGGGCCGCCTCAGGGTCTGCGTCGCCTACACCTCCTGGCCTCCCCGGGCCGTCGACGTCTGGATCACGGGGACTGTGCGCACCCTTCTGCCGTGGTTCAGCGAGGCAGGTATTGACCTGCAGACCGTGAGCGCCAGGCTCCGCTTGCAGGTCGAGGGGCTGGCTTGAGAGCGCAGGGTTCGGTCCGGGGCCAGGCTCTGGTGGAGCTGGCCCTGGTCCTTCCCGTCCTGCTGCTTCTGGGGCTGGCCGCCGCCGCCATAGTGCAGGTGGCCAGAACCCAGCTGGCTATGGCCGCCGCCGCTTCCGCCGCTGCACTGGTGGCGGCCCGCGCTCCCGATGCCACGGCCGCCTGCACTGATTCCCGGCTGCAGCTGGAGACCTCTGTCTCCGACAGCGGCGGCCTGATCCCCACCACCCTGGCCGACCGCTTTTCCGGACGGTGCGCCGGACCCCTGCCGCCCGCCGGAGCCGCCGCTCCGAACTCGTACTTCATTTGGCTCGGGCTGGGTGGGGCCCAAGACACCTTCTGCCGGCGGGGGACGCCGGTCCGCGGCTCCCTGACGGACGGTGACGTCGTGATCTCTCTCACCTACCGCCCCAACCTCTCCTGGCTGCCGCTGGTGGGCAGCTGGCTGAGCCCAGAGCTCCGCGCCCAATCGGTGCAGAAGGTCGACCCCTTCCGCAGCCGCGATCCGAGCCAGGACCCCACCGGTGACAACTGCTGACCCCGCGGCCCGAGAGCGAGGCCAGATCCTGCCCCTGTTCGCCCTCCTCCTCGTGATGCTGCTCCTGCCGGTGGCGGCCCTAGCCGTGGACGGAGGGCTGATCCTGAGCCGCCACGCGGAGCTGGTCGGGGAGGCCCAGGCCGCCGCCGAGGCGGGTTCCCAGGCCGTGGACCAGACCGCTCTCTCCCGGAGTGGAACCTTCCAGCTGTGCACCACCGCGGACGGAGGTCCGGAGTGCGGCAACGGGGTCGGGAACGTCCTGGAGGTGGTGAACGAAGTGGTGGGATCCTCCGGCGCGGCGGGGGTCACCCAATGCGTCCAGGTTCCCGCAATGCCGGTCCCGGCCCCCGGTGGCAGCGGGTGCTACCTGGTGGTTCTCTCCCCCTGCGGGGCGGGCGGACCTCCGCTCGGAGTCGAGGTGGCGATCTGGGCTCCCGCGGTGATCCCTCTGGCCGGCCTCGGCCCGCTGGGCGCCATCCACCTGCGAGCGGAGGCCACTTCATGGCTCGCCCACGGAATCGGGGCAACATCGAGGCCGCCGGTGCTGCCCCGATGCTGAACCCCGGGCCCCGCCCCACTTTGGCCGCGGCCGAGCTGCCGCCGCCACCGGAATATTCCCCCCCCACGACCCTGCCCTGGAGTTCGGGGCGGCCCGCCCCTCCCACCCCGCCACTTCACCCATTGCTGGTGATCTCGGATCCACCGCCGGTGACCCCGGAGCGCTCCCCCGGCCGCGTAGCCGCACTCAGTCGGGCGCTGGGTGGGATCCGCGCCGGAGGGCACTCCCGGCCCGGCCCCCTGGGGCCGGGATCCGGGCATCCCGGGCGGCTCCCCAAGTTGGTTCTGGTCCTGGGGGCCAGGGGCGGCGTGGGAGCCTCCACCCTCGCCTTGGATCTCGCTTGGCGTGCTGCCGGCACCCACGAGCACCCAGTACTGCTGATCGACGCGGACGAGGAGCGACCCGCCCTCGACCTCCTGCTCGGAGCTTCCACCATGGAGGAGGATCTCTGGCCCTCGGCGCGATTGGACCACGTCCTGCTGCGACTTTCCGACCTGGCCAGCGGCGCCGCCAACCTCGAGCGGCTGCTCTGGAGCGCACCGTCGGAGGGACTCCGGGCCCTTCTCGGCCAGACCCCGCCGCGGGGGTCGGGCCAGATCGGGGTGGAACACCTCGACTATCTCTACCGCTATCACCTCGGCCCCAGCTTCCGGACCATCGTGGTGGATGGCGGCGCGGTGGGGCGGGAGCTGTCCACCTCCACCCGCTTCTACCTCTCCATCGCCGACTGGGTGGTGGTGGCCACTCACGCGGGAGACACCTGCCTGCGGAGCTGTCTCTGGCTGCTGGAGCAGGTGCTGGCGGTCCCCGGCCGGCACCAGGTCGCGGTCGTGGTCTCGGCGGTGGCCGGGACCGGGGGTGACCCTGCCCTCCGCCGGGTCGAGCGTCTTGCAGCCGTCCGCCTAAGGCGGCCCTGGGTTCCGACTTCGGCCCAGCTGGCGGCCCGCCGCCACCGACCCCTGGCCGAGGTGGACCAGAAGGTCCTGAGCGCGCTCGACAAGACCCTGGGCGCCGTGTCGGTCTCGGGTGACGGCCCTGAGTAGGGCAGCGGCCCTGCTCCGCCGCCTGGACAAGACCTCATCGGAGCGCCAGAGGGGGGTGGAGCTGGTGACCTTTCGACTGCGCCAACTGGTGGATGAGCTCGAGTCCGCCGCCTTCGAGCGGGACGAGCTGGCCCTGGCTCGAGTGGTCGCGCCAGCCCTCCTGGCCCGGCTCAGCGCCCACGGCGGGGAGCTCGCCAGCCGGGATCTGAGGTGGAGGCCGGCTCGCCAGGGGCTCCGGTGGGCTCCGTCGGACCGGACCTCAGGCGGTGAGGGCAGGGCATGGTTCCGGGTTCGCTTCGAGGACCTGACCACCCACCTCGGGCCGCAGGGACTCAGCGCCGCCGCGGCAGAGACAAGGGAGCTCGAGGTCGAGGTCGACACCACGACCTCTCCCTGGCGGCTCTGGCGGGTACTGGAAGTGGAAAGGCGGTAGGGGGGCAACACCGGGTCAGGGGGTCAGGGGCGCCTCCCGTCCGTGGCCGAGCCTCATGCCCAGCCCGCACCAGAGCAGGGCGGCGCCCACCATCACCGACCCCGCGGCGATGGCGCCGAACAGAGAGGTCTCCGCTGCCAGCGCCGCGTACAGCAGGCTGCCCAGTGGTCCGCCACCGGAGTACCCGAGCGCGTAGAGGGCCAGGACGCGGTTGCGCAACTCAGGGGGCGCCTCCGCCTGCAGGGTGGAGAGCATGGCGCTGTTGGCAGCCAGGAACCCCAGGCTGATCCCCGCCAGGCAGGGGACCGCCTCGGGGAGAGAGGTTACCCGCGTGAGGGTGAAGAGGCTCGCCCCGTACAGTGGTGCGGCGGCGATGAGGAGGGTGTGGCGCCGGAGACGCCGACTGAGGACGCCGATCGTCACCCCCCCGGCCAGGGCGCCGAAGCCGCCGACGCTGTACATGACCCCCAAGACCTGGCCGCCACCGTGGAGGTGGTAACGCGCGAAAACGGGCAGGAAGGGCATGTAGCCCACCCCCAGGACCCCCAGCACCCAGCCCGCCGCCAGAACGGAGCGCCCCGTCCGGTGGCGGACCGCCCATGTGAGCCCCCCCAGCAGCTCCGCCATCGCCCCACCGGTCCTAGCCCTCCGTTCGGGAGCCGGCCAGCGGTTGCGCGCCAGGACCACGAGGTACGGCAGCACCAGGGCTGCCATGGCGGCGAAACAGGCGGCGGCCCCGGCCGTCCCCAGCAGCACTCCCCCGATCGCCGGCCCCAGGATCCGGGTCAGGCTGCCAACGGTGCCGGTCACCGCGACCGCCCCCAGGAGCTGCGAGCGAGGCACCATGTCCGCCACCATGGCTTGGCGGGTGGGGGCGTCAAAGGCGGTGGCCGACCCTAGGAGGATGGCTCCCGGGACCAGGACCGCAAGCGAGGCATGTCCGGTCCCCGCGGCCACCGCGAGCCCCAGGGAGATGAGCCCCATGGCGGAGCTGGCGGCCGCCAGCACCGCCGGCCGTGGCCACCTGTCGCCGGCTGCGCCCGCGGGGAGGGCCAGGGCGATGGCCGGGATCCCGTCGGCGGCCCCGACCAGTCCGACCGCGGTGGGCGACCCCGTGACCCGCAGCGTGAGATAGCCGAGAGCCACCAGCTGCATCCACGTGCCCAGCGAGAGCGGCGCCAGCCCCGCCAGGTACCGTCGGAAGAGCCGGATGCCCACGGCCTCGGGCACCAGGCTTCGGAGCCGCGACGCCCTCGCCGGCGGGTTGGGGGCGGGCCGCGGACAGCCGGGTGCGAAATCCTCTGGCATACTCCAACCTTCGTGGACCACCGAAGCAGTGCTGAGCCCCCCTGGGCGGAGGACATCTTCCGCGGCACCTTGGTGCGGCTGTCGGCGCCGCGTCCCGGGGATGGGGAGATCCTATCCAGATGGAGCGAGGACGCGGGCTACCGGCGGCGGATGGACACGGATGCTCCCCGACCCCTGCCGGCTCAGTACTTCGAGGAGCAGGATGCGAGCGACGACCGGGACGGAACCCACTTCGAGTTCCGCGTCCGGACCCTGGAGGGTGACCGGCTGGTGGGCTTCACCGCGGTCTTCTCCGTCGAGTGGCCGAATGGCAACGGCTGGATGGCCATGGGCGTCGGGGATCCCCAGGACCGCGGCCGGGGATACGGGTGGGATGCGCTCCAACTCACCTTGCGGTTCTGCTTCGACGAGCTCCAGCTGCACCGGCTCAGCCTGGACGTGATCGAGCCCAACGAGCCGGCGGTGAGGCTGTACCGGAGGGCCGGCTTCGTCGTGGAGGGGCGGCAGCGGGAGCGGATCCGGCGCGGCGGGTCCGCGTACGATCTGCTCTACATGGGGCTTCTGGCGCGCGACTGGATCCGCCCGGGCTCTGGCCAGGAGCCCGTGGCCGGCTGATCCATGCCCACCGAGCCACCGCGGCGGGACTGGGAGCCGGTTTGGCCCCAACTCAGCCGACGTCCGGGCGCCCAGAGGGTGGGGGACGCCGAGCGGGATCAGGTCACTGCGGAGCTCGCCGACCACCACGTCGCCGGTCGCCTGACCAGCGAGGAGCTGCGCACGCGCTGCGAGCTGGCGCTCGCGGCCCGCACCCGGGCGGACCTGGACCGTGTCACCGCCGACCTTCCCCGGCACCGGGCTGGCCCCGAAGTGATCCCCTGGCTGGCCCGTCCGCCGGGCCCCTTCCCCGGGACCCGCTTCGCGGGCTTCTGGGCCCGGGCGGGCGCACTCTGGCTCGACACCTTGGCCCTGGGTGCGGGAACCGCAGCCCTGGGCATTCCCGCCGACGGAGCCCACCTCGGCTTCCTGGTCTGGTTGTCTCCGGTGGCTTACTTCGTGGGCTTCTGGGGGTCAGCCGGCAGGACCCCGGGCATGTGGATCGCGGGGGTCCGGGTGGTCCGCGAGGAGGACGGACGCCGGCTGGGCTTCCGGCGCAGCCTGCTCCGGCTCGCCGGCTACCTTCTGGACGTGACCACTGCGGGCGTCGGCTTCGTTTGGGCTGCGGTGGACCGCCGCCGCCAGGGCTGGCACGACAAGATCGCCGGCAGCCTGGTGCTCAGATCGCGCTGAGGCAGGAAAGCCCCGGCCGCGCCCGGGGTCATCCCACTCCACTCGGAAGCGGCGACCGAGCCGCCGGAGCCCGACCAGGATGGGCATCCCCAGCAGGCCGACCATGAGGGCGTTGCCACCGGCCCGGAAGGAGTCGTAGGCGAGGGAGGTCAGGAGGTAGTACCTCCCAAAGCGACCGAGGGCTGCCAGCGGGGCCAGCCCGGGATGCCAGCCCAGCTGAGGTGAGCCGGCGAAGAAGGTCCAGTTCCAAACGTCCATAACCATGCCGTAGGCGTAGCCCGCCGCCAGCCCGTAGGCGCCCAGGAGCAGGATGTCGGGCCATCCCGGACGTCGGCCCCGTCGCACCCCGCCCACCAGCCCGGCCCCCAGTCCCACCCAGCCCAGCGCGAACAGCTCGTAGGGGAGCCAGGGCCCCAGCCCTCCCGTGACCAGGGCCGAGGTCAGCAGGGAGCCGGACCCGAGCAGGAAGCCGAACTCCGGCCCCACGGCATAGCCACCGCACAGCACCAAGAGGAAGATGGGGCTGAACCCTCCGATCCCGGTGACCAGGGCGGCCCGAAGGGCCGCGTCGGCGGCGCTGAGGGCCGCCAGCAGGGCCAGCCCCCGGGAGTCCAGCCTCCGTGCCCCCAGCTCGAAGGCGGTCAGGGCTCCCAACGAGCCGAAGGCGACCAGCAGGGCCGGGGTCGCCGCCGGCAGGGACGAGCCCAGGAAGGGCCAGAGGAAGAGCCCGAGGCCGGCCAGAGAGATGAGGAGCAGGATCATCCAAGGTGCCCCGCCGCCACCTCACCGTCTGCCAGCTCCAGGACCCGGTCGGCTGCCGCTGCGGCGAATTCGTGGTCATTGGTGGCGACCAGCACCGCCGTGCCCCGGCCCCCAAGGTGGTCGAGAGCGGCGAAGAGTGCTCTCCGGGCCGCCGCGTCCGCTCCGCGGGTGGGCTCGTCCAGCAGGACCAGCTCCGGATCTCCCACCAGGATGGCTGCCAGCGCCGCTCGCTGGCGCTCCCCGGCGCTGAGGTCCCGGGGGTCCTGATCACCAAGGGTCTGCAGGTTGAAGCGCTCCAGGACCGGAGCCGCCGGTGCTGTGAGGCGCAGCCAGCGCCGGGTCTGCTCCACCTCCAGCCGGACCGTCCGCTGGTGGAGCAGCGCGCCCGGCTCCTGGGGAAGGTAGGCGACGCGTGAGGCGCTCCTCTGCACTTCACCCGCCAGCGGGGGCAAGAGTCCTGCCAAGGTGCGCAGGAGGGTGGTCTTCCCCGATCCGTTGGCGCCGGTCAATCCGACGACCTCGCCGCCGCGCAGCGCCAGGTCGCCGACCTGAAGGAGGCGCTGGCCGCGTCCGACCTCAAGGCCGAGAGCTCGCAGCCGCACCGGGCCATCCCCGGCGCCGACAGTGGTGCGCGGCGGCCAGCCGCCAGTGAGCGCCGAGCCCGGGCCAAGAGCAAGGTGCTGCCCGGCCGCCGCCGCCACCCGTTCGGGTCGCTGCTCGGCCACCACCGCGGCCCGAGCGGACCCCCGGAAGTCGGCGAGCTGGTTGAGGAGAAGGGCGACCCCGTGGGGGTCCAGCTGGGATGTGGGCTCGTCCAGCACCAGCAGCTCCGGCTCCATGGCCAGGCAGCCGGCCAGTGCGACCCGCTGTCGTTCGCCCCCCGAGAGCTCGGACAGCTGCCGCTGCCGGAGCTGGGCCACCCCCATCGCCTCCAGCGCGGACTCCACGCGGCGGCCCATCGCCTCCTGGGTGAGGCCCAGCCCGGCCGGGCCGAACGCCACCTCCTGAGCCACCACCGGCATGACCAGCTGCTGCTCGGGCTCCTGGAACAGCAGCGCCACCCGCCGCGAGAGGTCCCGGGGGCGCGCCTCCCGCAGCGAGCTGCCCAGGATCGACGCCTCGCCGCTGACCCGGCCGCCGTAGAAGTGCGGCACCAGCCCGTTGAGTGCACGAAGCAGAGTGCTCTTCCCGCTGCCGGAGGCGCCGGTCACCAGGGTCACACCCGGCAGGATCTCCAGACTGACCGGACCCAGCGCCCATCCTGGGCTGTCCGGGTAGGCGTAGGCGAATTGCCGGAAGTGGGCCAGGGCGGTCATCGGAAGGCGGCCGGCACCAGCAAGGCCGCCGCTGCCAGGCTGGGGAGCAGATCGATGGAGGGCGGCTGGAGAGTGGGGTAAGGCTGCCAACCTCCCAGGGTTCCGGTCACCAGAGAGACGGCCGCCAGACCGATGGAGACGGCCGCGGCGGCCAGGGTCACCCGGTCACCGAGGGAGGTGGCCAGCGGTGCCACCCGGGTCCGGGGACCGGTGCCCAGCCCGCGCGCCTCCATCGCCTCCGCCAGGAGGACCGAGCCCTCCATGGCGGTGAGAAGGGCTGGGACCGCAACCGCCCGCCAGGAGCGGGGACCTCGGGGTCGCCATCCCCGCATCGCCTGCGCCTCCCGAACCTGGGCGAAGGCGTCGCCCAGGCGCGGGAGCAGGGTGACTGAGGCGCTGAGGGCGGCGCTGGTGCGCCTCAGCTGGGGAGGGAGGCTGTCCAGCAGCTCCTGCCCCTCAAGCCCGTGGCTGAGCACCGCCGCAGCCAGCAGCGCCGCCGTCAACCCCACCGCGATGTCGGCCCCGTACACCAGCCCCTCCAGGGTCAGGGGGCCGCCAACGGCCGGGAGGAGCGGCGGGACGGAGATCAGGACCGTGGCGCCGGTGTGGCTCAGGACGAAGTTGAGCAGAATCGCCGTGCCGCCGGCCACCAGGAGCCAGTAGGGGCGGCGCCGGCGCGCACCGCTCCTCCGCCGCGCCAGGTAGACGGCGGTCACCGCCGCCAGAACCATAAGCCGGTACAGGGGATCCTCCGTCCCCAGAGAGAGCAGCAGGACCGCCGCCACCCAGGCTAGGAGAGAGCGGGCGCGCATTCCGGCTCAGCCGGCGAGCGGCGGCCGAGGTGGCGGTGGGGGGGACCCGGTGCCGAAGTGCCAGCCGATCGCCTGCCCGGCTTTGAAGCTGAGTTCCGAGATTCCCTTGGTGGCGACCTTCCATGGCCCCTTCCCGGTCCAGGTGTAGAGCGCCCAGTACGGCTGGCCCGAGGCGAAGCAGGAGGTGTAGGAGAGGGGCTCCTCATCGACCTGGCAGACGGCGTCCCCGAAGCTGAAGTGCTGGAGCGCGAACTCGATTCCGCTCCGGCGCATCAGTGCCTCGCCGCTGAGGCTTCCCCCGGGGAGCTGAACGCAGCTGTCCACCACCTTGCCGGTCTGCAGCTCCACCACCACGTCCACCTGCCCGGTGCGGCCACAGGCGGTGTGGTTGGGGCCAGTCCGGGAGCTGGCTCCACATCCCGCCACCAGGATCCCCAGAAACACCGGGACCAGAGTCGCGCTGGCCCAACGAGACGAGAGCATCGCCTCTTCCTCCCGACGGCAAGATCAAGACCCCAACGCGAGAGCTGGGCCTGCCGTCGAGGGCCGTCCTTCCCGTGGCGCGCGGGGGTACGCATCACCCCCAGGGCCGGTCTCCTGGCTTGCGGATCGGCGTCCTGGGTCCGCCTTCCCGGGGATCACCCGGTGGCCGCTGGACCTGGACTCCCCGCTCACAGTTGCGCGACAGCTCCGGACTTGGGACGGATCCCGCACCGGATTCCCATTCGCCTCGGGGGCTATTCGGTTGTCCCGGCCATGATAAGGCGCCTCTGTGGCGGGCCGCCCGGGCGCCTGCCTCAGCCTTCCACGTCGAGGTCGGTGGCCTGGGCGGCGTGCACCCGGAAGAGGAGCTTGTGCATCTGCCGGGTCAGCTGGAGGCGCTCCTCCTCGAGCCGGTGGCGGCGTCGCCCCTGGTGAATGAGGTTGAGCGTGCCTCCGGCGGCGATGCAGGCCCCGACGTCACTGGTGACGTTGGTGTAGTTGCCGCCGATCAGCTCCGCCCTGGCGCTCACGGCCAAGCCCAGAAGCGGGAGCACCACCAGGTAGATCCCCAGGCCGATGAGGAAGATCACGTGGGCCTTACTGGAGAGGACCCGCGGGACATAGCCCAGGATGTGGTCGAAGCGGGACTCCGGAGTCGCGAGGCTGGCCAGGGAGTCGAACTGGCTGTTGGTGCCGACCTGGTCTTCTGGCACGGAGGTCTCCTCCGCGGCGTGGCCCCCCGGCGGAGGGCACGGTCAACCGCCGCTCAGGCCCGCAATCCTAAGTCGGCGGGACCCGGGAGCGGCCGGCTCTCAGTAGAAGACCTTGGCGAGCTCGTAGAGGTCCTCGGGGACTCGGCGCTGACTCTCGACCACGGCGGCGATCTCCGCCACGGCCACGGCGTCCCCTCGCTTCACCGGAATCTTGCCGAAGGCGCCCTGGACCGCCAGGTCGTAGGCCGCGGCGCCGACCCGGGTCGCCCAGATCCGGTCGTACGCGGTGGGGGCTCCGCCCCTCTGGGTGTACCCGAGGACCGTCACCCGGGCCTCGAACCCCGTGGCCCCCTCCAACGCCTCCGCCAGCTGGGCTCCGATCCCGCGTCGGCTGAGGAGGGCGTGGCCGAACTGGTCTCGTGCCTCCGGGGCGACCTCGAAGTCAGCCAGCCCGCCCACGGTGGCTCCCTCAGCCACCACCACGATGGAGAAGTCACGTCCTCGGGTCCGTCGGCCCCGCAGGTGGTGGGCGATCTGGGAGAGCTCGACCGGGAACTCGGGGATGATGATCATGTCGGCCCCACCCGCCAGTCCGCCCATCACCGCCACCCACCCCGTGTCACGGCCCATGACCTCGACCACCATCACCCGATGGTGCGCGGCAGCGGTGGTGTGCAGGCGGTCGAGGGCCTCGGTGACGATGGCCACCGCGCTGTCGAACCCGATGCAGTACTCCGTCACCTGGAGGTCGTTGTCCATGGTCTTGGGCACGCCGACCACCGGGAGCCCCTGGGCGGCGAGCGCTCCCGCCACCGACAGGGTGTCGTCACCCCCCATGGCCACCAGCGCGTCCAGTTCGAGCTCGCCGATCCGGGAGGCGACCTGGGCGAGGCTCCCCTGGCTCTTAAGGGGATTGACCCGGGAGGTGCCCAGCATGGTGCCCCCGACGGCCAGGATCCCGGAGACCTCGTGAGGGTCGACGACGCGCGTCTGATGAGGTTCCACCAGCCCCGCCCACCCGTTGCGCACCCCGACCACCTCGCCGTGGTCCGCCTGGGCCCTGCGCACCACGGCGCGGATCGCCGCGTTGAGCCCCGGAGCATCGCCGCCACCGGTCAGGATTCCCAGCCGCATGACCTCACTCCCCACTTGCCCTACTTCCTCCAGGGCAGGATACCGCCGGCCCTGCCAGCGACCCTCCTGCTAGGTGATTACCCGCAGTCGGGGCCGCGGGAATCGCCCTGGGAGCCGCCGGCTACCGGGGCCAACATGGATCCCAGCCATCCGACCAAGGAAGTTGGGAGCACTTATGAAGGCGAAAGTGGACCGGCGGGAAGCGGCGGAACCGGGGATGTGGGTCCTTGGGGCCCTCATGGTGGCGGCGCTGGCAGCGGCCGCGGTCCTGATCGGGGGCTTCGCGACCAGCTTTGGCGGCCACCTGAAGGTCACCCAGACGGCGGTTCCGGTCAGCATCACCTCGGGCACCACATCGGCGACTCTGAACCTCACGATCGTCACCGGGGAGATGATGGGGCAGGGTGCCCAGGGCCCCGCCTACGTGCCTTCTGACTTCACCGTGCCGGCCCACTCCACGGTCAAGGTGACGGTCACCGACTTCGACAACGCCACGCCCCTGACTGGGGTACTCACCAAGTACGCCAAGGTGACCGGGACCGTGGGCGGCGTGATGACCGTCCAGGGGATCAACCCAGTGGCCCCCAACACCACCGTGGGGGCACCCAGGACCATGAGCCATCTGGCTCCCGGCCTGGTCGGCCATACCCTCACCATTCCCCGTCTCGGGATCAACGTGCCCATGGCCGGCCAGTCGAGGATCACCTTCTACATCAAGACCGGCAACCCTGGCGTTTACCAGTGGCAGTGCATGGATCCGTGCGGCTCCGGCGACAGCGGACTGGGCGCCCCGATGGGGGAGGACGGGTACATGACCGGAACCATGACGGTAGCCGGCTGACGACGTCCCGGGGGGGACGGGTGTAGGAGCCCCGAGGGGGGGTGACATCGCCCTTCGCGACCGGACCGGGAGCAGGCCCCGACAGGGGCCTCTCCCGGTCACTTGCCTCACCGCACATGCCTGGAGATGACCACGGCCGCGCCACCATCAGGCGTGGGCCAGCATCTCGCCGGGCGGCTCAGCACAGGTGAAGATGGACGAGGGGGGCCCGACTTCGATCGGTGTGCACTTGGCAATCTCCCGCTACCGGGGCCGGCGGACCTGCCGGCCGGGGCGCTGGCCGCCGGCCTGTCCAGGAACCTGGAAAGCATCTCCAGGATCCTCAGTTCCCGCTTCCAGCGGGTCCGGGTCACTGTTCGGCTGGAACGGCAGGACGCACCCCCGGGTCATCCGCGCGGCCTACCTGGTGGAGGTGACGACGCCGGAGCCGGATGAACGGCGCCAGCTGCTCCACCGCGACCTCCGAAAGTACGGCACCATCACCAATAGCCTGGCCGCCGTCCGTGAGCTCTCCGGCGAGCTGCGGCCGGCGGCTGAGGGGGAGGGTGGGGACAGGCCCGGGACCTTTGACCCGCGCGGTCCGACGGGAGCCGCCCACTCGTAACCGGGGCGGTTCGGCCGGCGTTCTCAGGGCGTGGCACGGTGGCGGTGGGCGGCCCTGGTGGTCATCATCAGTGGCTGCGCGGCGGCTCCCCGGCCACTTCCCATCGCCACCAGGATGCTGATGGTCCCGGGCCGTGCACCCGGTCTTTCCTACTCCTATCCCCCGGGATGGTCGACGGCGAGTTCGAGCTTCCCGAGCAGCTTCACCTTCATGGTGGCCGCGATCAGCAACCAGCGCCTTCGGAACCCCTGCTTCCACCACGGCAACGTCTACGGTTGCGGCCAGCCACTGGACAGCCTGCAACCGGCGGCGATGCTCGTCGAGTGGTGGGAGAACGGCGATCCGCGGTGGCTGCTCGCCGACCAGCCCGGATCGCCAATCTCGGTCGACGGGCTCCCGGCCAAGATGGAGCAGGGAGCCAGCGCCCTCCCCGCCTGCTCGGGGCTTGAAGCAACCAGTGCCATCTCGGTGGTGGTGGCCCGTCCCCAAGCCCCTGGCAACTACGTGGAGTTCGTCGCCTGCATGCGCGGTCCTCACCTCAGCCGCCAGACCTCCCTCGCGATGGCGATGCTGAACTCCGCGCGGTTCAGCTCCGGCTGACCTCCGGCGCCGACCGCGGGCGAAGACAGTCCAGCCCTTCTTCAGCCCCCTCCCCCCGGGAGCAGACGCCCCCGACCGGCTTGGGGGGTGCCACTTCGGCCGGCAGTTGCCCGGGCTAACCGGCCCAGACGCAGGGGGACGCGCGGCGCCGCGCGCTCCGCTCCAGCCGGTGGGGAGGGCGAATCCAAGCCGGCGGGGCTGGCGCTTGACGCGGGCGGCGCCGGGTGCTTGCGTACGCGAATCGCCGCCCGCGCTGTGCCGCGACCCATCCCCGGCATCTGCCCCCCGCGCCGCTCCGCCCCGGAGGTTTTCGCCCATGGCCTATCAGATCCGTACCCTGGACTCCTCGACCTGGGACGCGTTCGCGGACCTGGTGGAGCGCAACCACGGGATCTTCGGCGGCTGCTGGTGTATCGGGTATCACCCGGAGTGCGGCCAGCGGGGCGTCAACTACCGGGAGGCGAAGGAAGGAAGGGTCCGGAGCGGCCGGGCCCACGCCGCCCTGGTGTTCGACACGGATGGCCGGGCCCAGGGGTGGTGCCAGTTCGGCAGCCCCGAGGAGCTCTCGAACATCAAGCACGCGCGCGAGTACTTCAAGGACCCGCCGCCGCGCCCGGACTGGCGGATCACCTGCTTTTTCGTCGACCTGCGGCATCGCCGCCAGGGCATTGCGCGGGCAGCCCTGGAAGGAGCGCTCGAGCAGATCGCCCGTTCCGGCGGCGGTCTGGTGGAGGCGATTCCCGAGATCACCGCCGGCCGCGAGGCGCCGGGGCGCTTTCTCTTCAGCGCCAGCGTCGAACTCTTCGAGGAGTACGGCTTCACCCGAGTCCGCCAGGTGGGAAAGCACGCCTGGATCGTGAGCCGTGTAGTCGGTCGCAGCTGAGCGGCAGCGGTCGCGCCCGGGAGCGCCTTTAGGGGCCGGAGCGCTCGTAGAGCCGCACCTCGGCCCGTTCGGCTGCCGCTCGCACCCGCGGCAGGGGACCTTCCAGCATCTTGAGCGCGGCGCTCAGGGCGTCTTCAGGGCCCTGCTGCGCGATCACCTTGGCTGCCATTTCGCGGACCCGCCAAGCCGGATCTGCGGTGGACCGTACGACGGCTGGCACCGGTATTTGGTCGCACGCGTACAGGAGTCCGCGACACGCCCACACCCGCGGCCAAGAGCCACCCCTGGCCCCCTCGCGGCCGGACAGGACGGGCTCTGCGTGCGGACCTCCGAGTGCCAGGATCAGAAAGTCGTCGGCGCCCCGTCCTTCGAGCAGGTCGATGCAGCCGGCGCGGAAAGACGGCCTGCCCCGGCGTGCGCACTCGGCCTCCACGCTCTGCCGCGGAGTGACCCCCCAAATGCCGGGCACCGCGCCAGGGTGTCAGAACTGAGTTCGCCAGGAGAACAACACTCTGCAGGCGTTGCCTCCTTTCCGGGTCTGGTCGGTCCGGGGTGTCACGCTTATGCCAGGCCGTTCGACTCTGTGTGGTAACACCCCCGGCCACCACCTAGACCGCTCGGCACCCCGGCCGGCTGCAAGCTTCGGGCTGGGCCTCTCGCAGCAAATGAGCCAGCTGGGAAGGATTCGAAGCTCGGATCGCGCAATGCAGAGTGGCTTGTCATTTGGAGATCCTCCGTGGGCGCTGGCGCGCAGTCTCGCGCGGCGCGTGAGCCGGCCCCACACTCCTCCGACTCGGAACGGCTCACGACCCCGTCACTTGCTGGCAAGGCTCAGGCCGCGGTTGGGGCGAGGACGCGTCGGACGCCTCCAGTTCCCCGCCCCACGGGCGCGCAACAGCTAAATTGGGGTCGGCGATGAGCGTTGGAAGGTCGGCATTTCATCCGTCTAGGAGCGCCGCGTTCTGGGGAGCCGGCGTAGCGGTCGTTCTGGTCCTCAGCTTGGGCGGCGTGCTGGTCAGCTATGGCAGCGGCAACGCGCCCTCGCTTCCTGGCGTGACTTCGGCCCAGCTTGTGGCCACCGGCGTGGACCTGCAAAACCCGCGGGGTGTCACTCCAGCTCTCGACTCCGTGGCCAGCGCGGAGAGGGCGAGCCACGCCCAAGTGCGGGGCTGGAAGCTCTTGGGTGGGGTCCTGGCTGCCTATCACGATGCGTCGAGCGGCGTTTCCTGCGCTCAGTGCTGGGTCTTCGAGGCGGTTCCTCCTTGGGGACTGTACGCCGTCTCCGGCCGCAGCGGACCAACTCAGCCCTGCTACCAGAACGACGGGGTCTTGACGTTCTTCCTGGTGGTGGTGAACGCTGGGTCGGGCCTGGTGGTTGATATGGTGGGCAGCAACGCCCAGGCGGATGGGCAGCCGCTTCCGCGGGGACCAAGAGTTGCTTGCCCCAGCCCTCCGCACCCCTCCTCCTGATCAGCACTGGGCCACCCGCGGAGCCTTTCGGATGTTGGACTGGAGGGTGGAGGTCGCCCACGCCACGGCCTGGCGCGCCTCCAAGCACGGGGACTGCCGCGAAACTGGCGAAGTGGCCCACGCCCGGCCGCGGGGCAGCGGGGCCCTCGGGGCCTCTGCGACCGGCCGGGAAAGGGCGGCGGGCGCCCTCGACCTTAGGCTGGGCGCACCTTTTGGCCGTCCCGAATGGTGGGCCGGCCAGGGGTAAAGCGCCGCCACCGAAGCCGATGGCTGGGGTGGGAGGGGTCGAACCTCCGACCTCCTGATCCAGAGCCAGGCGCTTCACCAAAGCGCCGGTGGCCGAGTGCATAGGAGCACCTGACCTAATGGAAGCGCTACCGAATAGCGCTTGTCACAGTCCCTTTCCGATCACGTTCGCTTGAGTTTCGGGGAGGGCAGTTGAGCACCCGCTACCCGGGGCTGGCATCTCCGACACTCCCCGGCCCGGAGATGGCGGCACTCGGGAGGCAGGCCAAGCCGTGTGACACCAGGCCGCGCACGTCACAGCTCACCAGACGGGCCCCGGCGCCCCGCGCGGCCGCCACATAGGCGGCGTCGTAGGCCGAGATCCCGTGCTCAGCAGCGATGAGCGTGGCATTCGCGAGAAGCTGCGAGTCGGCACGGATCAGGCCGCCATCGTCCGCCACCGCAGTGATTCGGTCACACAATCGGCCCGCCACCAATTCGTCGTGCCAGGAACGAACCGCGACGTTGGTCACCTCATAGAACGCCAGATCCAGGGTGGCAAGGGGGTCGGGACCCGCGAGCAGGCGGACGGCCGGGTTGTGGTTGGCGTCATCCAAGTCCTCCCGAGCGAGAAGGACGCTGGCATCGACCAGCCAGAGGGTCAAGGTTCCGGCCTGGTCACTTTGACGAGCTCAGCCACATGACCCCCGTGACCCTTCGGAGGGCCACCGAGACTTTCGATCTGGGCCATGCGTTCCGCCCGCTTGAGGCTGCGGCTTCGCATGGCGCTCTCAGCCAGTTCCCGCAGGAGACCGCTACGCGTTGTTCCTCGGCGACTGGCCTCCGCGTCGACGGCTCTCAGCAAATCGTCGGGGAGCGACACCATGACCTTGGCCACGGCTCCAGTATACCCGGTATTGCCAGGTGCCGGTGGCGACCGGTCGCGCATGGGCTGAGGACGCACCAGCCTCCCGAGACCTGGCCGCCCACTCTCGGCGTTCCATCATCGAACTCTCATCTCCCGTCCTCGTCATCGCGCGGCGGGTGGGGTCCGGCTCGCTCCCGAGCCCCACGCCACTGACGGCGCATTTGGGCAAGGGGCAGGCAACCGAGATCAGGGTCACCCCGGCAGCGATCGACGGGCCGAGGAAGTCGATGGACGCGACATCCGCTGGCGGCGGCCGACGACCCGTCCCCGAGCGGCGCTGGGAGATTGCCGCGGGCGTCCAGGGCCACCCCTTTCGCGGGCTGGCGGTCGAGGGATCGGGGTCCGGGCGTCGTGTCGGTGCTTCAGCGTATGCCACGATCAGGGGCACTAAGACGAGGGTGAGGGGCATCATAGGTGCCAACTTCGAGGCGCTTGTGATGTTTCCCCGGGGCCCACGAGCTGCTCGGCGATGGAAGTGGCGGGGAAGCCCGGTTGATGGCGATCCTCTCACTGTGTGGGGTCGTGGTCCGGCGCTCGTTGAACGACCTCAGCGACAGGACAGGCACCGTCGTCCCTACCGCACCCGGAGAAGTCACACAGCCGGCAAAGCCAGCCGCCCGGTGGGCTCTGGGCACTGGCCCGTTCGCCAAGTCGAGCAGCAGTCAACTCTCCATTCGCCGCGCTCGGGTGCGATCTGTTCGCTCTCAGCCTCCGGAGGGACTGCGCGCTGGCCTTCGGCAACAGCCTCCTCCAAGGGACTTGACTGGGAGCAGCTCCCCACCGGGGTCCGCTCTGTGACGCATACCCGTCACTTAAGCGCTGTTATTGAAGTGAGGCGCTGGGGCGGGAGGGGTCGAACCTCCGATCTCCTGATCCAGAGTCAGGCGCCTTACCACTTGGCCACGCCCCAATGACGGCTGAGGCCGCCCAGGTCAGATACTACCTGCCCGGCTTGGAGATCAGCCGGGCCCCTGCAGCTTCCCGAGGGCGCTGCGCAGCCTTCGGTCCACCTCCTGGGGGCCGAGGAGGCGCGCACAGGCATCGAGGGGAGGAGAGATCTCCTGTCCGGTCAGTGCGATCCGCACCACCCGCATCAACCGGCGGACCTCAGCTTTGGCTCCGTCCGTCGAGCTCGCCGCTGCCGAACTGGCCAGGGCCCGGAGCGTCTCCATCAGCTGAGCCGAGCCTCCCTGGAACACCGGCACGGCGCCCTGGAGGAAGTCGTGCGCGGCGCTTCGGGAGAGTGACCCCTGGAGGAGGCTGGCGCTTGGATCCGGGTCAGCCCAGGCGAAGGCCACCAGGCCCGGCACCTCGTCGAGCCTCCGGATCCGCTCCCGCACCATCTCGGCGATCGGCTCCAGCTGCTCCGCAGACGCCTGGGGCAGGAACGGCCTCAGCCTCCGGCCCAGCTCGCCCGGGCTCAGCCGGCGGATCCAGACACCGTTCAGGTAGTCGAGCCGCTGCCCATCGAAGACCGCCGGGCTGGACTGGAGCCGCTCGAAGGCCATCCTGGAGCGAAGGTCGGAGAGGGCGAAGACCTCCTCCTCGGTCCCCGGGGACCATCCTAGGAAGGCCAGGAAATTGACCACCGCCTCGGGGAGGTAGCCCATCTCCCGGTATTCCGAGACGGCGGCGGCCCCGTGCCGCTTGGCCAGCTTCTGGCGATCAGGGCCGAGCACCAGAGGCACATGGGCCAGTTCGGGAGGACTCCACCCGAGCGCTCGGTAGAGCACCAGGTGCTTGGGGGTTGAGGGGAGCCACTCCACTGCCCGCACCACGTGGGTCACTCCCATCAGATGGTCGTCGACCACGTGGGCCAGGTGGTAGGTGGGGTACCCGTCGGACTTCAGGAGCACCTGATCGTCGATTTCGGCGTTGTCGAAGCGCTGGGGACCAAGGACCAGGTCGTTCCATGCCGACTCCCCCTCTGGCATCCGCAACCGGACAACCTCGGGTCGCCCCTCAGCCCGCAACCGAGAGACCTCGTCCGAGCTGAGGTGGAGGCAGCGGCGGTCATACCGGGTGGGAAGTCCGCTTGCCCGCTGCGCAGCGCGCAGCTCCTCGAGCCGCTCCCGGCTGCAGAAACAGGGGTACGCGGCTCCCCCATCCAGCAGCCGGTCGGCGGCCTTCCGGTACAGCGGCAGGCGCTCGGACTCCACGTAGGGCGCGCACGGCCCTCCCACCTCCGGCCCCTCGTCCCAAAGAAGGCCGAGCCAGCGCAGCTCCGCCTGGTACTCCAGGACTGACTCCGGGCGGTAGCGCTCCCGGTCGGTGTCCTCAATCCGCAGCAAGAAGCGCCCCTCGGGGCCGGCGAGGCAGTAGTTGAACAGGGCGGTGCGCACGTTGCCGATGTGCAGCGCGCCGGTGGGGCTGGGGGCGAAACGCAGACGCCGCCGGCCGGGAAGCGAGATGGCCGTTGGCAGGGACGCCGGTCCCTCGCTCAATGGTGCAGGACGACCAGGTAGATGCCCATCGCCAGGCAGCTGGCCAGCAGCAGTGCGCCGGCGACCAGCCAGCCCTCCATCCGGGAGGTGCTGAAGGTCACATCGGCGCGCGAGTCACTGCTCACCGCCACCCCCTCGGTGCCCAGGTTGGGGTACCTGGCCCGCAGGGCCGCGGGTCCGCTCTCCGCGGCGCTGGGCGCGTTGGTCTCCGGAGTCGATCTGCTGGGGTCGGGCCGGCGGCGCCCGCTCCTTGTCTCGGCCACCCTGCGAGTATAGGCAGCAGCCCATTCCAGCCCGCATCGTCTAGCGGTTAGGACATCACCCTTTCAAGGTGGTAACCGGGGTTCGACTCCCCGTGCGGGTAGGGCAGAGTCGGTACCGGCGGCCGCCCGCTGTCGCGCTCTCGGGCTTGCCCGGGGCGATCATGGTCCAGCCACCATCCAACCCGCTGGCGCTGATAGGTTTCTGCCGTGCGGATCCACGACTACCAGGCCACGGTCACCTGGACTGGAAACACCGGCTCGGGAACCACTTCCTACGGTTCGTACAGTCGGGACCACGAGGTGCGCGCCCCCAACCGGCCGCCGATCCTGGGTTCCTCCGATCCAGACTTTCGGGGCGACGGGTCGCGGTACTCGCCGGAGGAGCTCCTGGTCTCGGCCGTCAGCGCCTGCCACATGCTCTGGTACCTCCACCTCTGCGCCACCTCGGGCCTCAACGTGACCGCATACACGGATGAGGCGCTCGGCGAGATGACAGAGCACCCGGACGGGAGCGGGGAGTTCCGGCGCGTGACCCTGCACCCCCGGGTCGAGCTGGCCGCCCCCGGCGACCTCGACCTGGCGCGGGAGCTACACCGCAAGGCGCACCGCCTCTGTTTCATCGCCCGTTCCGTCAACTTCGAGGTGCTCTGCCAGCCGGAGGTCAGCATCCGCGCCGCTGCCGGGAGGTGAGGTCGAAGGCCGCCGCCGGCGGGCGGGGGGTGGCGGGCGGAGGCGGCGTGGCCAGCCCGCGGGGAATCGCACCAGAACGGTTGGCGCGAGTCCTCCGGACCTGCTAGCGGCGGGAGGTCAGCAGGGCGGCCGCGCCCAGCACGGCTCCCGGCAGGGCCCGCACCCGCCCCTTTCCCACCCTGAGATGGATCGCGTACAGGACCAGGTTCCCGGCTCCGCACGCTCGGGCCAGTCCCCTTGCGCGGCCGCTCAGCGGGGCGGCGCTGGCGGCTACGCCCAAGGCCAGCCACATCCCGAGGCCGGCCATCGAGCCCGCGGCGCGCCCTGGGGACTCCTGGAAGAGTGAGTGCCGGCGCGCCCACACGAACTGGGTGGCGTCCGCAGCTCCCAACCACCCCACGGCGGCCAGACCTCCCGCATGGTCCGGGGACCGCGACCTCATACCGCCATCACCTCGCGCCCCTCTCTTCCCGTTCCTAGGCAACGGACAGGACGCGACACGCGTCTGTCCGTGTGCTCGGACCACCGGTCGAGCCGGTGGGCTCCGGGGCGGTCCCGGTTCCTGCTTCACGGCCACCTGCCGGGCGAGGCCCGGGCTTACGGTCGGCTCCACAGGCAGTTAGCGTCTCCGCCGCACTGGCGGTGA
>JAJYET010000065.1 GCA_021785655.1 bacterium
CGCCTCCAGTGCAGCGTGACATCCCTCCACCACCGACTCCAGGTCTGGCGGTGCCGCCGGATCGAGGTCGCCTGGGCCTTGCTCGGCCCGGCCAACCCCGAGGACGATGGCCTCCCCGGCCTCCTTCTTCACAACGAGAGCCTTGATCACCTGGGTACCCACGTCCAGAGCGGTGACGTGGTACCGCTGCTGGCGGCGGGCGGTGGGGGCGGACGACGGCGGCATCTCAGGCTTCCTCCGGGAGCTTTTCCAGGATGTTACGCAACTCCCGAATGGCGGCGGCGTGCTCCCCCTGCGGCAAGGTGCCCTGGCCGAGCTCAGGCCTCCCACCGCCGGAACCGCCGAGCGCAGAGCATACCCGCTTGGCCAGCTCACCCGCCGCCAACCCCCGGCGGGTAAGCTGGGCGCCGAAAAGAAGCAACAGGGTGCCGCCGGCCAGGACCGCGGCGCTCCCGGCGGGCGCTCGCTCCGCCAGCCCCTCGCCCAGTCGCCGCATCTCGGCGCGTTCCAGGGGCAGCGGGGAGTCGTGGACCGGCAGCTCCCCCCCGGGGAAGCTCAGGGAGAGTTCGGCGCCACCGCGGCGCTGGGAGGCGTCCCGCAGGGCCCGCTCCAGCCCCCTCGCCCGGTCGCGCAGGATGGCCGCGCGGCTGGCGACCTCGGCCGGAGGGCTGCCCAAGGCCAGGGCGGTCTGCTGGACCAGCCCCCGCTGAGTCTCCCACCAGCGCTCGGCCGCGATTCCGGCTCGGAGCTCGAGGCGGCGCAGGCCCTGCCCCACGCTTCTCTCCCCCGTGAGCACCACCGCGCCCAGCTGTCCACTGGCCGCGACATGGGTGCCGCCACAGAGCTCGCGGGAGAAGCTCCGGAAGCTCACCACCCGGACGGGCTCCCGGTAGGTCTCCCCCTCGAGGGAGACGGCCCCGCTGCTCCTGGCCTCCTCCAGGGTGAGCAGTTCCACCTGCCGAGGCAGGTCCTGGCGAACGGCGTCGTTGACCCGCCGCTCCACCGCCAACACCTCCTCCGGGGTGAGGGGACGCGGCCAGCTGAAGTCGAAAGTGGCGTGGTCGGGAGTCACCAGCGACCCGCGCTGGGCCACCTCGGGCCCGAGCACCAGCCTCAGGGCGGAGTTGAGTAGGTGGGTGGCAGAGTGGTGGGAGGCACAGCCCAGGCGATGGTCGGGGTCGACCTCCGCCTGCACCGCTAGCCCGGTCTCCAGCTGCCCGCGGGTCACCAGGCAGGCGACGAGCTGCGAGCCCTGCCCCCCGGCGCGGGTGTCCTCCACCTCCGCGGCGCCGCCCGGCCAGGTGAGCCGGCCGCGGTCTCCCACCTGTCCCCCGCCCTCGGGGTAGAAGGGGCTCCGACTCAGAACCACCTCTCCCCTCTCCCCCTGGCCCAGCCTCTCCGCCGGGCGCCCCGCGGAGAGCACCAGCTCCACCCGAGCCTCGATCTCCATCCGCTCGTAGCCGACGAACTCGCTGGCCGGAAGCGCCGGCAGCTCGGCCCCCTCGGGGCCCCGCCCCCGCTGGCGCTGCTCCTCCAGGAGTCTCTCGAATCCGGCGGTGTCGACCTCCAGACCGCGCGACGCCGCCAGGTCCCGGGTCAATTCGATGGGGAAGCCGAAGGTGTCGTGGAGGCGGAAGGCGTCTTCAGCGGTGATCGGGGAACCCTCTGCCGCGAGGCGCAGAAACAGCCCCAGCCCTCGATCCAGCACCTCGGCGAACCGGGCCTCCTCCTCCCGGAGGACAGACTGAATCTCGCCCACCTGCCCACCGAGCTGGGGCATGGGGTCCTTCAGGATCTGGGCCACCACCCGGGCCGCCGGCGCCAGCCCTCCGGTCAGTTCCAGGATCTGGGCGCTCACCAGCGCCCTGCGGATGAGGCGGCGCAGGACATATCCGCGGCCCTCGTTCGAGGGCCTCACCCCGTCCGAGATCAGGGCGCAGGCGCCCCGCGCGTGGTCGGCGAGGGTCCAAAGGTGGCGGCGCCCCCCCTCCTCCCCCACCTGGTCCAGGGCCGAAGCTCTTTGGCTGAGGTCCTGGATCAGGGGGGCGAAGAGGTCGGTCTCAAAGTTGGACGACTTACCCTGCAGCACCCTCGTGATGCGCTCCAGCCCCATCCCGGTGTCCACCCCGGGACGGGACAGGGGAACGGCGGAGCCGTCGGGCAGACGCTCGGAGTCCATGAACACGAGGTTCCAGATCTCCAGGAACCGGTCACCCCGTCCCGGAGTCTCGCCCGGGGCATCGCCATACTCCTGACCGAGGTCGTAGTAGATCTCGCTGTCAACCCCGAAGGGGCCGGTCGCCCCCGCCTGCCAGAAGTTGTCCTCAAGGGCGACGATTCGCTCCGGGCCCACCCCCGCCACCTCCCGCCAGAGGCGCTCCGACACCGTGTCCGAGGGGTGGATGCTGAAGTGCAACCGATCCGGGTCAAGGCCCAGCTCCGCGGTGAGGAACTGGTGGGCGTATCGGATCGCCTCCTCCTTGAAATAGGACCCGAAGCTGAAGTTGCCCAGCATCTCGAAGAAGGTGTGGTGCCGCGTGCTGTTGCCCACCTCCTCTATGTCCACCGCCCGGAAGGCCCGTTGACAGGAGGTGAGCTGGGGCGCAGGCGGCTGCTTTCGGCCGAGGAAATACGGCTTGAAGGGCACCATGCCAGCACCCACCAAAAGAAGGCTGGGATCGTCCTCCGGCACCAGCGAGGCGCTGGGCACCAGGAGGTGGCCCCGAGCCTGGAAGTACTCTAGAAAGCGCGTGCGGATCTGCGAACTGAGCAAGTGGTCCCCATCCCTGGCAGGTCGGCTGGATTCTAACAGCCGCCCCCGGCTCAACTCTCCACCGGCATCTCCCGCCGCAGCCGGTCGAGAGCCGCGCGCTGCAGCCGGCTGACGTGCATCTGGCTGATGCCCAGCCGGCGGGCCACCTCGGTCTGAGGCAGCTGTTCCACGAATCGGAGAATCATGATCTCCTGCTCGCGCGGCGTCAGGTGGCGCAGCGCCGTCCCCAGGACGTTCTGCAGCTCTATCCGGTCGAGGTTCTGGTCCTCGACGCCCACCCTGTCCCCCACCTCCTGGTCCTCGTCCGCCCCCTGGGCGGGCGCGTCCAGGGAGACGGCGCGGTGCGCTGGCCCCGCCTCCAGCGCCTGGAGCACCTCGTCCGGCTCCAGCTCCAGCTCACGGGCGATCTCCGCCACGGTGGGACTGCGGCCCAACCGCTGGGCCATCTCCTGCTGCACCCGCACCACCTTGGCGTAGGTCTCCTGGAGACGGCGCGGGACCCGCACCGCCCAACTCTTGTCGCGGAAGTAGCGCTTGATCTCCCCGAGGATGGTGGGGGTGGCGAAGGTGGTGAACTCCAGCCCGAGATCGGGGTCGAAGCGCTCTATGGCCGCGATCAGGCCCAGAAAGCCCACCTGCTCCAGGTCCTCCAGCGGCTCGCCGCGGCCCGCGAAGCGGCGGGCCAGGGAGCGCACCAGCGCCTGGTACTGCTCCACCAGCCGCTCCCGAACCTCAGGGGTGTGGTGGAGGTGGTATTCCTCGAAGAGGCGGTGCTGCAGGTCGCGGTCGTAGCGGGTGGGGCTGCTGCGGAACCCCGCCTCGGTCACCGCAGTCGATACTTGGCCAGACGGACGTGCAGAAGCCCGCTCCCCACCGCCTGGAAGTCGACATCGTCGGCGAAGCAGCG
>JAJYET010000066.1 GCA_021785655.1 bacterium
CGCCTCTCCCGTGACGACCAGAGCGCCCCGGAGGCCGGGGTGGGCCGGGTTCAGCTCCCCACTCGCCGACGCCACCACCACCCGGGGGCTGGGGGAGAGCCCCGTCCGGCGCCGCAGCTCCAGGAACGCCGCCGCCTGCTCCGGGCACGCTTGCTCGGGTGACCAGGTGGAGGCGGGGCTGGCGCGAAGAGTCCCGGCCCCGATGAGCACCGCGTCCGCGGAGGCTCGGAGCAACCCCATCACGAACCGGTCTCCCTCGCTGTCGCCGCTCAGGATGCGCCCCACCTTGCCGGTTCCCGGAATGTCCACGACCCCATCCAACGAGGAGACGAAGTTGGCGAACACCACCGGCGGCCGCAGCGCCAACCCGCCGCCGTACAGCGTCATGAGGCCGCTCGGCATCTCCGCCGGCCCGTGGCCGTCGGTCTCCATGAGGACCTCGAGGGGCCCCAAGTGGTCAGCTCCAGCCGTATGTCGGGATCAGGGCTCCACTGATCGGCCATGCGGCATCCGAGATCAGGAACGCGATCACGGCGGCGATATCCTCGGGGGGAACCGCGGCCGCAAGCCGGTCGGGCGCCAACGCCTCACGGTTCGCAGGGGTGGCGATGACGCCGGGAAGAATCGCGTTCACCCGCACTCGGGAGGGCGCCAGCTCCGCCGCCAGCACCTCGGTAAGGCGCAGCACGGCCGCCTTGGAGATGGCGTAGGCGGCAGCGCCCCTGACCGGGCCGACCGCGGACCTGGACGCCACGTTGACGATGGCCCCACCTCCGTGCCGGGCGAGGAGCGGCGCTGCGGCCCGGCAGCTCCACCAGGCCGTCTCAAGGTTCGCCGCCAGCATCTCGCGAAGTGCGGTGTCCGCCCCCGCGACCACCGAGCCGGGCGCGAATCCGCCGGCGACGTTCACAACGGCCCCCACCTCTCCAAGGGCATCCACCTCCCTGAAGGCCACCTCCGCCCCCTCCCGTGTGCTCAGGTCCGCCATCAAGGTCCGGCTCGCGCCCGGGACGTCAGCGGCCGCGCGCCCCACGGCCACCACCCGGTGACCCCTGCGGTGGAGCTCCAGCGCCACGGCTCGGCCCAGCGCCCCCGTACCGCCGCCCACCACCGTCAGGGGTGCGTCTGATGGTGCTGCCACACCGTGCCCATGAAGTCATTCCGCAGCTCCGGGTCCGTCTCATAAGCCCCGCGCCAGAAGGTCGTCGCGGTACGGGTACGGTCATCTCGGACTCCCCGCATCTGGGTGCACAGGTGAGCCGCCTCCAGGTGCACCGCGACTCCGTGGGGACGGAGATGTTCCACCATCCAGTCAGCGATCTCCTGACCGATCCGCTCCTGCACGGTGAAGCGGCGACTGTACACCTGCACCAGGCGTGTCAGCTTGGACAGGCCGACGATGTGTTCGTGGGCGATATAGGCCACGTGGGCCGTCCCATGGAAGGGCAGCGCGTGATGCTCGCAGACCGCGAAGAACGGGACCGGACCCTCGATGATCTGGCTGATGCGGCAGTCCGCGCCGCCCCGGCACTCCGTGGGGAACACCGTGAGCAGCTTGGGGTCCCCGTCGTACCCCGAGGTGGCGTCGTACAGGGCACGCAGGAAGCGTCGGGGCGTCTCCCGCGTCGCCGGCGTGTCGAGGTCCAGCCCCAGGCCCGACAGGATGGCGGCGGAGTGGGCCTCCAGCTCCGTCCACTTCGCCGGGCTGAGGGCGCGCACGCCTTCGCTGGTGGGTGCACCATCCAGGTCCTCGTCCAGCTCCAAATCCACGTCTGACTCCCAACTCCGCGAGCGATCAGGCACCGTCGGCGCGCCCTCGTCAGAATGGTGCCTTCACCAGGGATTCTAGGTGTCAGCTGTCCCTGGGGCCCCGCTCGGCCTGGTACCACCTGCCCCCACCCCACCCTCGCACTGAGCCAATCCGGCGGTCGAGGGCGCCACAACACCCTCCTAGAATCGGACCCAGCGGACGTACGGATGCCGGGGAGGCACATGAGTAGCGAGACGCTGGAGCTTGACACGCGCGCCATCCGGGCGGAGTTCCCGGCTCTGGCGGACGGCCGCGCCTACCTGGACGCTGCCGCCGGCACCCAGACCCCGGAGTCGGTGATCTCCGCGATCGCTGGCGCCTATCGGCAGGGCCTCAGCAACACCGACGGCTTCTTCCCCTCCAGCCAGCACGCCAACGACCTGATCGCCGAGTGCCGGCGGGCCGTCGCCGACCTGGTCGGAGGGGACCCCACAGGTGTCGTCATGGGCCCCAGCATGACCGCCCTCACCTACAAGTTCTCCCGCCTGCTGGCCCGCGAGTGGTCGCCTGGCGAGGAGATCGTGGTCTCACGGTTGGAGCACGATGGCAACTTCCGCCCGTGGATTCAGGCCGCCCTCAGGGCCGGGGCCACGGTGCGGGTGGCCGAGGTGGACCCGGACACCGGGGAGCTCCCGACTGGGCAGTACGAGAGCCTGGTCGGCCCTCGGACCCGGCTGGTGGCGGTGACCGCCGCCAGCAACGTCCTCGGCACCCGCCCCGACGTCGCCGGCATTGCCGCCATCGCCCACCGCGAGGGGGCCCTCACCTACGTGGACGGGGTGCACGCCACCCCCCATATGCCCGTGGATGTCCAGCGGCTGGGAGCCGACTTCTACGTCACTTCGGCCTACAAGTGGTGCGGACCCCATGTGGCGGCTCTGGTGGCTGCTCCTGTCCTTCTCGAGCGCTTTCAGCCCGAGAAGCTGCTCCCCGCCAGCGATCGAGTACCCGACCGGTTCCAACTGGGGACTCCACCGCTTGCCGACTACGCCGGGGTCACGGCCGCGGTTGAACACCTGGCTGGGCTGGCCGGGCTGAGCTCTGAGTCTCGCCGCGATCGGATCCTCCGTGCCATGTCTGCGGTGGAGGCGAGTGAGGAGCGCCTGTTCAGGGTCCTGCTCGGGGCCCTGCTGGAGATCCCGGGCATCTCCGTCTTCGGCCGTGCCCTCAGGCGCGCCCCCACGGCCTACTTCACGGTGTCCGGGCACACCCCCGACGACGTCGCGTCCCTCCTGGCGGCACAGGGCGTCAACGTGTGGAGCGGTGACAACTATGCCTATGAGATAACTCGGGAGCTGGGTCTACAACCCCAGGGCGCGGTCCGCGCCGGGCTCGCCCACTACAACGACCACTCCGACGTGGACCGGCTGATCACTGGGTTGCAGGGCATCTGAGTGCCTGGTCGCCCGGCTCCGGGGTTGGACGGAGTTCCACCTGGGCGCGACCGGTGATCCCGGTAGAGTTGGGAGCCGCTGGAAGCACGCCGCGATCAACCCGCTTCATCCCCGGCGGGGACGAAGCCTTGCCCTAGGTCCGGACGGATCGCGGGACCCTGGCGGCTGCCGACCCCTGCGACCGGCTACCACTTGCCCCAGAGAGCCCTCCACACACCGGCACGGGCCAGGGTCCGACCGACGGCGATGTTGCGGGCCCTGCGGGCGACGTACTTCGGGTTGCCGGTTTCCAAG
>JAJYET010000039.1 GCA_021785655.1 bacterium
GGGGACTGACCCCAAGGCGGTGATCGCCTTCGCCAGGGACCAGGGCGTCAAGATCGTCGACTTCCGCTTCAGCGACCTCTTGGGCCAGTGGCAGCACTTCAGCATCCCGGTGTCCGAGCTCTCCGAGCCGCTCTTCCAAGAGGGGATCGGCTTTGACGGCAGCAGCATCAAGGGCTTCCAGCAGATCTACGAGAGCGACATGCTGCTCTTCCCGGACCCCCGGACGGCGATCGTGGACCCGGTCCTCGAGGTTCCGACCCTGTCCCTGATCTGCGACGTCGTGGATCCGGTGACCAGGGCCCGTTACAGCCGGGACCCCCGCTATGTCGCCCACAAGGCCGAGGCCCATCTCAGAGCCTCGGGCATCGCCGACACCAGCTACTGGGGGCCGGAGATGGAGTTCTACATCTTCAACTCCATCCGCTTCGGCCAGGGGGTGAACGAGGGCTTCTACCACATCGACTCGGACGAGGGGATCTGGAACTCGGGGCGCAACGGCACCCCTAACCTCGGGTTCCGCCCCCGCCTCAAGGAGGGTTACTTCCCGGTGCCGCCGGTGGACAAGCTCCAGGACCTGCGCTCCCGGATCACCATGGCGCTGATGGAGGCCGGGATCGATGTCGAGGTCCATCACCACGAGGTGGGGACGGCGGGCCAGGCCGAGATCGACATGCGCTACGACAGCCTGGTGGCGATGGCCGACAAGGTGCTGCTCTTCAAGTACGTGGTCAAGAACGTGTGCATGCGGGAGGGCCTGACCGCGACCTTCATGCCCAAGCCGCTCTTCGGCGACAACGGCAGCGGGATGCACACCCACCAGTCCCTCTGGAAGGAGGGCGAGCCGCTCTTCTACGACCGGGACGGTTACGCCATGCTGAGCGACCTGGCGCGGTGGTACATCGGTGGCTTGCTGCACCACGCTCCCGCGCTCCTGGCCTTCGCCGCGCCCACCACCAACAGCTACCGCCGGCTGGTCCCGGGGTACGAGGCACCGATCAAGCTCGCCTACAGCGCCCGGAACCGCTCGGCCTGCATCCGGATCCCCACTTACAGCGAGCGTCCTCAGCTCCGCCGTCTGGAGTTCCGCTCACCCGACCCCACCGCCAACCCCTACCTCGCCTTCTCCGCCATGCTGATGGCCGGGCTGGACGGCATCCGGCGGCGGATCGAGCCCCCGAGCCCGATCGAGGCCGACCTCTACGAGCTGGAGGGGGAGGCCGCAGGGCGGGTCAAGGACCTGCCGGGAAGCCTGCAGGAGGTGCTGGCGGCCCTGGAGGTGGACCACGAGTTCCTCTACGAGGGAGGGGTGTTCACCGAGGACCTGGTGAGGACCTGGATTGACCTCAAGCGGGAGCGCGAGGTCGACCCGGTTCGGCTCCGCCCCCACCCATACGAGTTCATGCTCTACGCCGACTGCTGATCCCCGGCCGGGGCCGTCTGGCCACCGGCGGGAGGGAGCCGCTCGTTGAGGGCTCCCGAAGACGCGGCCGCCGCCCCGGGAGGGCCCGGGGCGGCGGGGTCCGCCGGTGTAGGGAGCCGACGGAAGGAGGGAGAGAGCGCCGCCTTGGCGGTCGCAATGGGAGGCGGCCGCCGGCGCGTCCCCACCGTACCGCCGGGGAAGAGGTGGCGGGAGGCAATTCACAACACCGCTACCGCCGTGACCGAACCGTCAGATCGGACTAGCCGCCACCGGCGGCCGCGGGCGGGGCCTTGGGGCTCGGATGGCGCTCCACAGCCACCAGGAACACGCCCATGAGGACTATCGCCCCGCCGAGCAGGGTCGCCGCACCGGGGCGTTCTCCCCGGAGGAGCACCGCCAGGGCGGTCCCCACCAGCGGCTGGATGAAGAGGAGGGGAGCCATCGCCCCGGGCATGACCCGCTGCAGGCCGTAGAACCACGCCCAGTACCCCACGACGGTGGTGATCAGCCCGAGGTACAGCCCACCACCTATGACTGCCCAGGTGGGCGCCGGCCATCCGGCGCTGCCCAGCTGGAGGAGTCCGGCCGGCCACCAGGCGACCAAGCTTCCGACGACCACCGCGGCGGTGATGAGGAAGGGCGGATAGCGGTCGGCGACAGTCTTTCCCACGATGGTGAACCCGGCCTCCATCACCAGGGAGACGATGATCAGAAGGTTGCCCACGGCCTGATGACCGCCGAAGGCTGAGGGAGGACGCAGCCCCCCCACGACCACGAGGTAGACTCCGAATCCCCCGGCCAGTAGCCCCCCGGCCTGCACCCCACGCACCCTCTCCTTCAGCAGGAGGACGCTGAGCAGCACCGTGACCAGGGCTTCGGCGGCGATCAACAGGGCCATGTCGGTGGCGTTGGAGAGGCTTAGGCCCCAGTACTCGAACGCCTTGTTCCCGATGAAGCCGAGAAGGCACATGGCGGCGAGCCGCGCCCGGTCGCCCCGGCCGCGGGGCAGCCGCCGGCGGTTGGCCCAGAGGTAGGGGGCGAGGGCCACGCCAGCGATCGTGAAGCGGAGCATGTTGAGGCTCGCCACCGGCCAGTTGGCGAGGGCATCCTTCCCGGCCACGTAGGACCCGGCCCAGAGGCAGTTGCTGGCCGCCAGGATCAGCACCGCCCGGCCGCGCTGGGAGGTCACCGGGAAGGCTGTCTGGGTCGGCTCAGCCGACCAGGTCGGCTCGGGCCCCCGTCTCTCCTTCCTCCAGGGCCAGGAGCGCCGCTCCCGCCACCCCCTCGGCGGTGAGGCCGTACTCCGAGAGGAGCTCCACCTGCGCGCCGTGGGGGAGGAACTGGTCCGGCAGCCCCACCTGGCGGAGCGGCCGGACGACAGCGGAGGCCGCCAGCTGCTCCAGGACCGCCGCCCCCAGCCCCCCCCGGACGCTGTTGTCCTCCACCGTGACCACCGCCCGGTGGCCGCGGGCCCAGCCGGGTAGGCGGGGGTCAAGCGGCTTGACGAAGCGGGCGTTGACCAGGGTGGCCCCCACCCCCTGGGCCTCCAGCAGGGGCAGGCTGTTCTCGGCCACCGCCACCATCTTCCCGGTGGCGCAGATGAGGACATCGTCACCGCCCTCTCGCAGCATCTCCCAGCTCAGGCTGGGCAGGGGGCGGATGTCGAGCTCGTGCTGCCCTGCGGTGCCCCTGGGGTACCGGATGGAGAAGGGGCCATCGTGTCGCAGGGCGGTGGCCAGGAGCCGTCCCAGTTCGGTGGCGTCCCGGGGGCTGGCCACCACCAGGTTGGGCACCAGTCGCAGGTAGCTGAGGTCGAACATGCCGTGATGGGAGCTCCCGTCCGGCCCCGTGACCCCGGAGCGGTCGAGGACCAGGGTCACCGGCAGCCGGTGCAGTCCTACGTCGTACATGACCTGGTCGAAGGCCCGCTTCAGGAAGGCGGAGTAGATGCAGACCACCGGGTGGAGACCGCCCATGGCCAGCCCGGCGGCGAAGGTGACCGCGTGCTGCTCGGCGATGCCCACGTCGTAGAAGCGGTCGGGGTAGCGCTCCGCGAATTTGAGCAGGCCGGTCGAGGAGGCCATGGCCGCGGTGATGGCCACCACCTTGGGGTCCTCCTGGGCCAGCTCCAGCAGTGCCTCTTCGAAGACGTCGGTGTAACTGGGCCCGGAACCCTTGATCTTGCCGGTGGTGACGTCGAAGGCCCCCACCCCGTGGAACTTGTCGATCAGGTCCTCCTCAGCGGGGGAGAAGCCACGCCCCTTGTCGGTCACCACGTGGACCACCACGGGGCCGGGAAGGCGGCTGGCCATCTTGAGGGCGGTCTCGACCGCGGCCAGATCGTGGCCGTCGATCGGTCCGGAATACTTGATCCCCAGGTCCTCGAAGAAGACGTGGGCGGTCACCAGCTGCTTCATCCCGGTCTTGAGCCTCCGCGCCATCTCGTGGGCCGGCTCTCCGACGGCGGGGAGCGAGCTCAGGAAGTCACCGATCCCACTCTTCGCCGCCTCGTACCGGGGGTTGAGCCGGATCCGGGCCAGATGGTTGGCCAGACCGCCCACCGTGGGGGCGTAGGAGCGGCCGTTGTCGTTGAGGAGGATCACCAGGTCGGGCCTCAGCGTCCCAATGTTGTTGAGGGCCTCGTAGGCCATGCCTCCGGTGAGGGAGCCGTCTCCCACCACCACCGCCACCTTGCCCTGGACACCATGGCGTCGGCGGGCTTGGGCGAGCCCCAGGGCATAGCTCAGCCCGGTGGAGGCATGGCTGTTCTCCACCAGGTCGTGCGGCGACTCGCTCCGGGAGGGGTAGCCGGAGAGACCGCCGGCCTGGCGCAGGGTGTCGAAGTCCCGGCGCCGGCCCGTCAGGATCTTGTGCACGTAGGCCTGATGGCCGGTGTCGAACACCAAGAGGTCCTGGGGGCTGTCGAACACCCGGTGCAGGGCCATGGTTACCTCGACCATCCCCAGGTTGGGGCCCAGGTGCCCGCCGGTGCGGGAGACCTTCTCCACCAGGAAGGAACGGATCTCCTGGGCCAGCTGGCGGCACTCCTCGGGGCTCAGCCTCCTCAGGTCGGCGGGCGAGTTGACCCGGTCGAGCAGCCGTCGCGGCCCGGGCACAGGTGTCGCCGCTGGGACCGCCATGGCGGTGGATTATAGGCCGCCCCGAGATCACGGCCGCCGTCGGAGGTGGTGCGCCGAAGGCGGCTCACCCCGGGATGCGAACTTGAACTGTCGGGGTGGTTGGGGCTCCGGGCGCATCATAGGGACATGGTCGAGCGACGCCAGAGACGCTCCGCGGCCACCGGGGCCGCGGCAGCCGACGCACTCCCCGCAGCCCCCATCCGCTCCGCCTGGGGGCGGCGCCTCGCCATCGCCCTGGTTCTGGTGGGGGCGGTCTCGGCGGTGTCGGGAATCGTGGCGCTGGGCGCGGACCTGGGGGCCCTGGGCAACGCCGGGGTGCCTCAGGGCCCCCTGGACTTCCTCCCCGTGGTGCTGGGCGCCGCGCTCGGGGTTTGCGGCGCAGCCCTGCTGGTCCGCGGGGGCCTTGGGGTGCTCCGGCCGGGGACGCGCCTCACCGGTGGCCGCCCATCCGCCCTCCTCGGGGTGCTGCTCCAAGTTCCGGCGGCCCTGGCGGTGGGCGCCCTGACAGCCACGCTTCCCCTCACGGTGGCCTACCTGGCACTCCTGGCCGGCCTGGCGGCTGCCGTCTGGCGACTGCTGCCTGTCCCGACGGCTCCTCCCTTGGCGCGCCACCCGGCACCCTCGGACGAGGGGCTTGGCGGCCCATCCAGGGCGCCCCGGTGGTCGGTGCAGCAGGATCCGGCGCCGCTCCAGTGGGAATCGCACGGGGCCCCGCCACCGCCCTCGGCGGGGTCGGCCACCACCGTGGCGGACGGTTCTCCTGAGCGCCGCCGGCGGGCGGGAAGCTGAGCACAGGGCGGGAGCCGGCGGCCCGTCCCACTCCCTCGTGGGGCCCCCGGGACGTCTTCTGGGGAATCGTGGTCGGCTCGGCCGCCGTGCTGGTCGTCACCTTCCTGGTGGTGGCCGTGACCCTGGGGCTCCACCAGGCGGGGGTGATCCGCAGCCTTTCCGGCCCCAGCTGGAACCGGATCGTCCCCATCTACAACTTCGTCACCACCATCGTCTTCTATGCGGCGATGCTCGGGGCGGTGCTCCTGTTCGCCGCCCGGGGAGGGGGGCGCGGGGTTTGGTCCCGGCTGGGACTGGTGAGGCCCTCCTTCTGGGTTATTCCGCTCATGATCCCCTTCGCGGCGGCGCTGCAGCTGCTGACGGGGGTCATAAGCTCGGTGCTCTCGCCGCTGCTCGGGGGGATGAGCAACCCCCAGGGCTGCGACATCTCCACCGGGTTCGGCACCGACCCCCTCCTCGGGGTGCTGGCCATCGCGGTGATCGCCCCCGTGGTCGAGGAGATCACCTTCCGTGGCTTCATCTATGGAGGACTGCGCACCCGGATGGGGGTGACCTGGGCGGTGGTGATCAGCTCTGTGGTGTTCGCCGTGGCCCACAGCCTCTCGGTGGGGGGCTCGATCGTCCTGCTTGCGCCCTCCCTCTTCGTCGCCGGGGTGGCCCTGGCACTTGTCTACGAGCGCACCCGCTCGCTGTACCCGGGGATCGCGCTCCACGCCTCCTTCAACGCCGTGGCCGTGGCCCTCATCTTCCTCACCTCGACGGCCGCCAACTGCCGCTGACCCGATGTGACGAGACCGTCAATCCCCGTTCCGGAACCTTGTGAACCGAGTAGAATAGCGGTGGCTGGAAGGAGAGGCCAGAAGCCTGCTGACACACGGCCCTGGGGACGGAGGGCCATGGGCTAGGGGTGTCGGACCTCCATTGGTGGAGGATGGTTTGGGCCAAGTAGAGGCGCGAGGTGCGCCAGAGAGGCTGGGCGCCGAAACGCCGACGCCCCATCCCTGGCGCCGGTCGGAAAGTGTGCTCGCGTTCGGTGAGCGGACTCCTCGCCCTTTTGTCCCCGGACCGCGGCGGCGCCGATGGGACCTCCGCCGTGCCCTGCTTCCACTACTGGCGGTCGCGGTCCTTCTCTCCGCTCCCATCATCGCAATCGACTCGGCGCTGAGTCCGACCACTTCGCTCTTCACTTCTACATCAGCTCCCCAGCAGGTCACCCTCAGAGAGTCGCCACCCATATCCACGTCGAGCGCGGCCGTGGCCCCGAAGGTGGGGTCTACCCCGGCGCCAGCCCCGACCTCCGGTGCCCTGGCGGCGCCCAGTGCGACCACGACTTCAAACCCGACGGCGACCCCCAGTTCCACGGGGACCCCGAGTCCGACGGCGAGTCCCAGCCCATCGGCTAACCCCTCACCGAGCCCGAGCGCCAGCTGATGGCGGCGCATGTGGGGACGCCAGCCAAGCGCCGCCACCCGGTGGCGAAGGCGGTCCAATGGGTCCTAGCCGCGGTCGTGATCGCGCTCGTGGTGCTGGCGCTCTTCCTAGCGGTCTCCCTACGCCACGGAGCCAACGGCACCACCACCTTGTTCGGCCATCCCATCTACTCGGTGGACAGCGGTTCGATGGCCCCGACTTTCAACACCGGCGACCTCATCATCGACAACACGATATCCGCGGCCGCCGCCGCGCACCTGCGCAAGGGCCAGATCATCACCTTCCAGGCGACTCCCGCGGTGGGCACCTCGGGCGGCCTGGTAATCACTCATCGCATCTATTCGGTGGTGACTGGGCGACTCGTCGACGGAGTTCCCACCATCGAGTACCGCACCAAGGGGGATGCCAACAACGCCCCCGACGTCGGACTTGTGGCGCCGACAGCGGTCTTGGGGCTGTACCAGGGAGAACGCATCCCATTCGGCGGGTACGTTCTCAGCACACTGCACCAGCCGATCACCTTCGTGCTCCTGATCATGATCGTCGTGGTCTACGCGGCAGAGGAGTTGATCCGGAAGAAGTGGGTTGCCCTCGGAGAGCAGGACGGACGGCGCAAGCAGGCCCAATCCGATCGTGGGGGTGGACTCTGACGGCCAAACAACACCGAGACATGCGTGCAGACAGGCGGTATCAGGGAGGAGGCAACCACTGAAGAACTCAGCCCAGAATCGGCGGTGAGTCCGTACATTTGACGGACGCGAACACGACCAACGCTAGGAAGGGAAGACAACGATGAATCTATTCACCAAGCGCTTCGGGCTGGTGCTGGCTGGCGTAGTGGGGGTTGGCGCCATCGCTGCACTGGCGATTGGGGCAAGCTTTGCCCTCTTTACGTCGACCGCTACTGGCAATCCCCAGACCTTTACCGCGGGCACGGTCAATCTGTACAACCCCACGACACAGACATGCACGGCAAATGTAAGCAACATGGAGCCTGGGGACACAGCGACTTGCAGCTTCCAGGTGGATTACAACGGTAACCTGCCCGCGTACATCGGAGCCGAGGCGAGTGCCACGGGCGCACTGACTCCCGTGTTGTCGTTCACGATCAACGGCACTCCCCAGGGCTCGAGCCCGGTCGTCGTAGGCAATAGTCCCAGCGATGGCGGGGGCCCATACACCGCAACGGTGGCGTACACGCTGTCCAGCAATGCGGATAACACCTACCAAGCGGCATCGGCTGTCGTCACTGTCACCTTCTACGCGGTGCAGTGCTCGAACAACTGGGCTGGCGGGAGCGCAGCCAACGAGTCGTGCGCGGGACCCGGTCCGGCATCCTGGACACAGATTCCGTTGAGCTCCGGCAACATCCTCAGCAGCTCGAGCATCATGTATACGGCTAGCACGGTAATTGGCGGTGGGGGTACGGGGTTCTGTCAGTACGCCAACCCCTCGACCGAAAGCGTGGTTGGCGGTGGCACGGACTCGCAGGCCATTGTCCCTGGAGGCATCAGCCTTTCTATTACGAGTAACGGCACCACCTACGCCGACGACGGCTTCTACGTGCCGCTCGGCACGCTCGGCAGCTTCAGTGGGTACACCATCACCGGCACTGGGTCGGGATTTGGGTCCAACCTCTGGTTCGGGAACTTCAACTGGACGGGGGGAAACCCCAACTGTTTTGTTAGCGTGCCCGCGGGCAGCAACTACGGGCTCGGCCCGAGCAGTTCAGGTGGCAACCTGACAGTCACGGGGGCGTCGAACTTCTACATGGTCGACGCGTCGGGCTCGTGCACGGCTGGCACCACTGCTAGCCTTACGAACCTGCAGGGTGGTGAGTGCGGCATGACGTCCAGCACCCCGGTGTGGGTGTGGATCGGCATCACTTCGCCTACCGGCGGCCCGCTGAGCACAACGATCACCTACGCGTCGGCGAGCTAGGCATCGCGACGATCTGACTCGACGTGCGAGTGGGGCTGGCGGCCTGGGGCCGCCAGCCCCCAAGTCGCGCTAGTACGAGAGCGAATCGATTGGACGTGGAGAAGGGAATAACGTGGCGAGTGACTGGCGGCGCGTGTGGGACGGCCTGGGACTGCGGCCTAGTCAGTTTCCCACCGCTCATCACCGAGTACTGCTTTCCGCTGCTGTGGCCTGCGCGGGCCTGCTCAGTGTTGGGATCGGGTCGGTAGCCGCGCTTACCGCGGCGGCCGTGTCCGCCTCTGGCCTTACGATCTGCGGCTCAAGGTTGTCGCTTCAGCCCGGCGACTCTGGCACGTGCACGTATACGGTCACCTGGGCCGGCTCCAACACATACAGTGGTCCCGTTGACGTTGCCCTGGACGTGTCCACTCAGGCCCACTCGGCCGGCTCGGCCTCGGGGCCTAGCGTTGGCTCTGAGGCGCTCCTGGACGGCACGGCGACGGGCCTGCAGGTATCGGTCACTGACAGCGCCGGCAGCACCTACGGCATCGGCACGGTCTCCTGCTACGCATCCGCTCCGCCGAGCGCCTCGGCCGCCCCGCCCCACGCGGCGTACTGTCAGAGCTCGGACCAGAACCAGAAGGTGGCCACCTCCCAGCCAAGGGGGTACAGCGACACCTTCACCGTGCACTGGTCGCTGCCGCTGGCCGCCGGCAACCAGTATCAGGGCGGTGGCGCCACCGTCACCCTGGGGGCCGTGCTCACCGGCACCGCCTCGGGGGCGGTCCTCGGGGCCAGCACCGAGCAGGGCGGGGCGAGCACACCGGGCACCGGCGCCCAGCTGCCGGCGTACCTGAGCTGGGCACTGGTCCTGGTGGGGCTGGTGGCGATTCTGGTGGGCTCCTGGCTCTGGAGGAGGGAGCGCAGGCGGCTGGCTTGCTGAGCCGGACGCCGGCACTCCTCGTCGACCCCGATCCCCGCCGCTCTGCCACGGATCCCACCTCTGAGCGCCTTTCGGCAACCTCGATTCGCGGCGGGGGTGGCCGCTGAGGCTTGATGGTCGGGCGGTATCCTGGGGCGGTAGGCGGTCGGGAGTGGGCGGAGGTGTCGCCGATGGCGTCGGGAGGTCAGCGCGACGCGGGGGCAGACCTCCTGCTCCCCCAGCCGCCGGTCCGCTCCGGGGTGCCCGGCGAGGCGGAGGTGACCCGCCTCCTCACCGCAGCCGGCACCGACTTCCCTCGGTACGAGGTGCTGAAGGACCTCACCGATGAGCTGATCGACCTCTCCCTCAACTACCGCCAGAGCGGCCATCCCGGGGGCTCCCGCTCCAAGGTCCACCTCTTGCTGGCGCTGCTGCTGTCCGGCGCGATGCGCTGGGACCTGCGCCGGCCCTGGCTGCGCTTCTCCGACCGGTTCGTGCTCTCCGCCGGGCACACCGTGCCGCTGGTGTATGCGACGCTGGCACTCCTGAACGAGGGGCTCCGGGAGCGGCACCGGCAGACCGGCGACGAGAGGTACGCCTTCCCTGACGGTGGGCGGTGGGCCCTCACCTGGGAGCACCTCCTGGAGCTCCGCCACCGCGGCGGCCTGCCCGGCCACGCCGAGATGTCCGGCCGCACCCTCTTCCTCAAGTTCAACACCGGGCCGTCGGGGCACGGCACGGCGCCGGCGTCGGGGGAGGCGCTCGCCCTGCGCCTGGCCGGGGCGGAGGAGGTCAAGGTCTTCGCCGTGGAGGGCGAGGGCGGGCTGACCCCGGGGGGCAGCCACGAGGCCCGGGCCGCGGCGTTCGGGTTGGGGCTCTCCAACCTGGTCTTCCTGCTCGACTGGAACGACTTCGGCATCGACCCCCGCCCCCTCTCCAGCGTGGTGCACGGCACTCCCTCGGACTGGTTCGCCCCGTACGGCTGGCGAGTCGTGGGCGCGGAGCGCGGCTCGGAGTGGGACGACGTCACCCGGGCGGTGCTGGATGCGGCAGTCGGGGAGAACCCCCTCTCGACACCGACCGTGGCCTGGTTCAAGACCCGCAAGGGGCGGGGATACGGTAAGTACGACGCCTCCAGCCACGGGACCCCCTGGCCGCTCAACGCCAAGGAGTTCTGGGCCGTGCGCAAGCAGTTCATGGAGCGGTACGGGGTCGAGTACCAGGGGGTGGACCAGCCGGGTCCCGAGGACCCCCTGGAGGTGCGCTCTCAGGCGAGGGCCAACCTCCAGACGGCGATCGGCGTCCTGACCCGCGATGAGCAGCTGGTGGAGTGGCTGTCGGGCCGCCTCTGCGCCATCGGGGAGGGGGTGCCGGAGCGGATCGCTGGCGCCCCAATGGGTTCCGGAGAGGTCTTCTCCGACAAGCGCATCTTCGATGTCGGCGAGTACCCGAGTGAGCTCTGGAAGAAGCCCGGGGAGAAGGCGCCCAACCGGGCGGCGCTGGGCGCCTGGGCGGCATATGTCAACTCCCTCTCCCGCCGCGACTACGGAAGGCCGCTCTTCATCGCCGCCTCGGCCGACCTAGCGGAGTCCACCAACCTCGCCGGTTTCGCCGCTGGCTTCGGGGACCTTCCCGGTTCCGGCTGGTACGAGCGGGAGTCCAACCCCCGGGGTGCACTGCTCCCCACCGAGATCACCGAGTTCGGCAACGCCGGGCTGGTGGCCGGGCTGGCGACCGTCAATCTCGCCGGCGACCCCTTCTCCCGCTTCGACGGCTTCTGGGGGGCCTGCTCCACCTACGGCTCCTTCTCCTACCTCAAGTACGGTCCGATCCGGCTCTTCAGCCAGCTGGCGCAGGACTGCGAGCTGCGGGTGGGAAAGCTCCTCTGGGTGGCCGGGCACTCCGGCCCCGAGACCGCGGAGGACTCGCGCACCCACTTCGGCATCTACGAGCCCGGGGTCACCCAGATGTTCCCCGAGGGCCAGGTGATCGATCTGCACCCCTGGGAGTACAACGAGGTGCCCGTGGTGCTGGCCGCAGCCCTGGCCGCCTCCGCCCCGGTGGTGGCGCTGCACCTCACCCGCCCGGCCGTGGAAATCCCGGATCGGGAGCGGCTCGGGATGCCCTCGCACCTGGAGGCGGCACGGGGCGCCTACCTCATCCGGGACTACCGACCCGGGCTGCCTCGAGGGGGTGCGGTGCTGGTCCGGGGCACCGTGACCACGGCCACCCTGGTTGGCCTGCTCTCTGAGCTAGATCGTCTGGGTATCAACGTCAAGGTGGTGGCGGCGATCAGCCCCCAGCTCTTCCACCTGCAGTCCCCGCAGTACCGGGCCTCGGTGCTCGGCCCCGGGGACCTGCTGGACACCATGGCCATCACCAACGGGTCTCTGAGGATGATGCGGGACTGGGCGGACCACCCGCTCTTCGAGGAGTACTCGCTCTTCCCTGACTGGGACCGGAGGTGGCGCACCGGAGGGACCGTGGAGGAGGTGATGGAGGAGGCCCATCTCGACGCGGCCCACATCCTGGAGGCGCTGGAGCGTTTCTCCAGGGAGCGCCCGGCCCGCCTGGCTCGCATCTCCCAGCTCCTGGATGCGGCCAGGGGGAGCTGACCCGCCGAGCCGCGTCGGACATCCCGCGCCGGCGTCGCCCAGGAGTTGTGAGAGGCACCCGGCGGAGTCGCGGATGGCCCATCGCAGGGTGCCGCGAGGGTCAGCCCGCGGGGTCGACTTCGATGAGGGTGGGGCCACGACCGGTTCTCTCCTTCCGGCCTCTCTGAACTCCGCTTTTCAGGTTGATCTCCGGTCTTGCACCAAGTTGAAAGGGAGGGCAATCGGGAGGGCAGAACCCTTGCTCGCAGGCTGCGGCGCCCAAGCCACTGGGCCCTTGTTCGATGGGATGTCCCCGGCCGCCAGGGTCGATCTCGGCGTGCGCATTTCCGGCTTCGCGGCCCCAGCCACGGCACACCATCTGATGGGCGTCTGGGTCCGGTGTCATCGCCAGAGTGCAGCCATGGCTGGCAGCCCGGCCCGTGCTCCTGGCCGCAAGCCTAGACCTTGCGGCAGACGAGCTCCCCCTTGCCGATGGGGACCACCAGGGCGTCGACGCGCGCGTCGGCCACCGCAGCATCGATCATCGGCTGCAGAACCTCGCGGTGGTTGATGGCGTTGTCCGCGATCAGGATCCCCCCCGGCACGAGCCGTGGAACCACGGCTTCGTAGCAGGCCGCGTAAGCCTCCTTCTCTGCGTCCAGGAAGCAGAAGCCGACAGGTCCGATCTCTGCACTGTGGTCCAGGAAGTCACCGTGGACCAGTCGAACGAGGTCCTCGACTCCCGCCGCGGAGAAGGTTTCCCGAGCGATTCGGACCTTGGTGGACAGCACCTCAAAAGTGGTTAGCCGCCGGCCCGTCTCCCGGCATGCCAGTGCGAGCCACAGAGCCGAGTACCCAGCACTGGTGCCGATCTCGATGCATGAGCCGGGGGGGGAAGCCGCCAGCCACAGCGCGACGAACTTGCCAGTTTCAGGGGGGATCTGGCGCAGCCGATCGAGGCGCGGAGTCCCGTCGGTGCGGTCCTGGGCGTCAAGCCGCTCGAGTTCCTGCATGCGCTCGAGCATCGGTGGCGGGATGTGCTCAAACATGGGCGGACCTCCAGGGTAGCTTGGGCCACGGAGCGCGGTGATCGTGGCGCGGCCGGGTTCCGCCGGTCGGCACTGGGCGCGAGCGGAGCATCGAGAGGGATTCATGAGCCGTGGCCCATGGGTGCGGGCGCTGTGGGATCGGGATCCCGCCCGAACAGCGTGTGCCGGCCGCACCGGGCGGTCGCTCCGCTTCGCCCCGAGAGTTGGACTGGAGCGGGCGCCTGCGGCCGGGCGGGAGACTCATTACCGCAGGGCCTGACCGCCGAAGATTCACCTCAGCTCCGTCCCTCTTCTGGACCGCCCTGGGTTTGATGGAGATTCCTGAGTTTGGAATCTCTCCTTCCGTGAGGAGGTCATTGTAGGGGTAGTTGTGGATAGGGGGATGCGGGAGGGGAGGTCGAATAAGGTGGACTTGGTGGTGCGTCCTGATCTTGCGGATCCCTCGCACGCCGCGGCGGAGGAGCAGCTTCACCGTCTCCACACACCGTCCCATGCGGGTCGCGGTCTCCCCCAAGTTCCGGTCCTCTCCGTAGCGCAGCTCGAGAGCAACGCGCTGGGAGTCGGGCAGGGCTCGAGACCACCCCTAAGTATTCGGTGTAAACGCTAGGCGAAAGCGCACCCGCCCCTGGGAAGGGGCGCTGGTCTGCGGGAGCGACACTTTGGCCAGCCAGACCCGGTGCGTTCGTTACGTGAGAACCGACGAACCCGGGGAGGACGACATGCGGAGAGGGTCCACCGAGGCTGCAACGCCGACCCCGACATCCGCCCCATCCGGTAGCGCACCGCGGAGCGGGTCCTCACCCACATGTTCCAGCGGATGCTTTCCTACGACGTCGGCTGGCACGTGGAGAACGGGCTGGCTCCCATCCTCATCCGCGACCCCGAGCAATCAGCCGCCGAGGCGGTCGCACCAGCCCGGTGGTAGAGCCGGGCGCAGAAACTGGTCAGCACCTCGGGCAAGTCGCGCACGAGGTCGTCCTCCACCTCGGCCGGCTCCACCGCATGGCGGTCCGGGGATGGATGGGCTGGATGCGCGCCCACTGGCTCAGCTTCAAATCCACAGCAGAGCACTGCCTGCGTAGGTTTGTGCGGCCCTGTCACCACCGCCATGAACAGTTCATGAACCCGGGGCAGTAGTAGGTCCACTTGACCGGGCCGTGGAGCCCGGTCGTGTCCCAGCGCCAGCCCCTTCCTCTCGGGGCTCCCGCACCGCCCCCTCCTTGCCCCAAGGCTCCGGCCGTGGTCAGGTCAGGATCCCTGGGAGAGCAGCGGCCTCCCCAGCGCCGCCGCCGCGCCTGCGCCCACTAGCAGGAAGACCGCCGCCGCCAAGAGGAACTGGGGGTCGCTGCCGTACGGCGGGTTGCCGTGCAGCACCAGCTGGAACGCGTTCTGCAGGTAGCTGAAGGGCAGGAGCTGGGCGATCCAGTAGCGGGGGCCGGCGGCGGGCACCCCGGTGAACAGGCCGGACAGGAACAGCATCGGTGCCAGCACCACCGCCAGCAGCAGCATCGCCTCGCCGGGATTGTCGGTCAGGGTGGCCACCGCCAGTCCCAGCGCGCCGGAGAAAGCCAGGGTGGCCAGGCTGAGCAGCCAGGTGCTGAAGAGGGTGAGCGGGTCCGGCCGTTGCGCGGCCCCCAGCACCAAGACGAGAAGCGTGGCCTGGAGGCAGTCCACCACCCACCCGGCCAGGAACAGCTCCAGCCCCACCCGCCACCGGCCCATCGGCAGCACCGCCAGTCGGTCCAGCCAACCCGAACCCCTGGCTCTGGTCAGGCTCACCCCGGTGCCCACCGTCCCCACCATGGCGATGAGCACGGTGAGCAGCATGGCGGCGAAAAACTGCGGCGCACCAGTCAACGCCAGGGGCACCGCCAGCACCAGGGGGAACACCAGCTTGATGGCCAGGGCCCGCCGGCGCCGCAGCGTAGCCCGGAGCTCCAGCCACCAGAGGCCCCGGTGGCCAGCGTGCCCAAGAGCGCTCCTGGGGCGCACGGCCGCCCGCTCAGCCATCCAGTGGCCTCCCGGTCAGATGGAGGAAGCACTCTGCGAGGCCGGGCTCACGGATCGAGAGGTCGACGAGCCGGCGGTCCAGCTCCCCCACCGCACCGAGGATGTCAGCCACCAGCCCATCCCGGCGGGCCGCCAGCACCAGGGCGCCCTCGGGTGACGCGACCACCTGGCGCACTCCCGCCACGTCCCGGAGGGGCCCCAGGTCAACCTCCCCCCGGAAGCGTAGGGTCACCTCGCGCAGCCCTCCCAGCGAAGCCAGCAGGTCCGCCAGGGGGGAGTCCGCCACCAGTCGGCCGTCCACCAGGAACCCCACGCGGGTGGCGACTTCCTCCACAAACGAGGTGTCGTTGGTACCAAGGAGGGTGGTCCACCCTCGCCGCTGCCTCTCGCGCAGCACCAGCTCCAACCAGTTCCGCCCCTCGACATCCAGCCCCAGGGTGGGCTCGTCCAGAACCAGGAGGGCGGGGTCTCCGACCAGCGCCTCGGCGATCAGCAGCCGCCGCCGCATGCCGTACGAGTAGTTTGCAACCTCCTCGCCCCCCACCTCAGCGAGGCCGGCGGCCACCAGAAGCTGGGGTTCGTCCGGAACTTTCCGCGCCCGGGCGAAGAAGCGCAGGTTCTCCTCTCCGCTCACCTCCTCCACATGAGCGGTGGCATCGAAGACCACCGCCAGCCGGGGGCGGGCGCGGGCGGGATCGGGGTCGCCGAACCATCGCACCTCGCCGCCCCGGGGACGGCTGCGGGTGGCGAGGCAGCGAAGCAGGGTGGTCTTGCCGCTCCCGTTCGGTCCCAGAAGGGCCAAGACCTCGCCGGCCCGGAGCCCAAGGCTTACCGGCCCCACCCCGCGTCCGTTGCGGTAGCGGCGCAGGACCCCCTCCGCCTCCAGGGCCAGGGCGGCCATCGCGG
>JAJYET010000009.1 GCA_021785655.1 bacterium
CGTCGCCGCCGAGCCGGATGCCCGCCTAGGCTCGAAATCGCCTGTGGAACCGGCACGCTGGCCCGACTGCGCGCTCGACGGGGAAGGCGTTGCCGGCTGGGGGCGGAGTGCGCCGGCCCCCCGGGAATGCGGGAATGATTCCGCCGCTCCTGGTGGACCTGGTGGCCATGATCGGCGCTTTTTCCAAGGTGTCCCGGGACGAAGACGACTGGGCGTCCACCTCCCGAGCGGCTCACGCCGCCCGGCCAACGAATGGGCACCTGGTGTTCGATGCCCGCAACCCGGTGCGGCAAGCCGGGCGAGAACAGAACCGCGAGCCGTCTCGCCGGCGCCTGCAGCGGTCCACCGTCGACTCGGTGGTGACGTGGGTGAAACTGCCCGACGTCCGCCCTCAATTCATCTCCTGGCGGTGGACATTCGTACTCGCTGCGGAAAGTGTCAGGCTCACGTCGGACTCGACTCGGCGCCTTTGCACTCGCGCGAAGGGCAGAGCGTCGCTGCGCCCGGCAGCTTCGCTGCCGTCGACGTGCAGAACGCGCCGGATCGCCACGGACAGGAACGGAGGTTCATCGCGCCGCCGCCGGGAGTCCGCGCCCGTGTCAGGCGGCGCAGAGCGACCTGCGCGGATTCTTGATCCGGCGCGGTCCGGGCCCTCCAACTGGACCGTCATGGGGGATTCGCGAGCGCACAGTGGAGACTGATCCACTGCCGCGCGGTGACGCCTGCGCGTACCGGAGCCCGCTGCCGCGCACCTCGCATGGCGCGCGCGGGCGGACGGATGTGCCACAATCGTCAGGCCAGTTGCGCAACCCATTCGACGTCTCACCTACATTGGCCGCCCTTGAGGCGTTCACCGGCCATGTCAACACTGCAGATTGCTGCAGCGCGGCGAGCAACACCGTCGCGAGCGTTCAGTAAGGAGGCAAGAAATGCCCCGCACCCCGAAGAAACCCGCGACGCGGCGCCCGGCCGCGCGCACCGGAGCGCGCTCCGGAACCCGCACCGCGCGGCGCACGACCACACCCCGGTCGGCTGCCGCGAGGCGCACCACCACGCCGCGTCGCACCGCGCGCAGCGCGGTGGCAGCGGTGAGTCCCGCCGCCATCAACCGTGCGCTGACCGCACAGCTCAAGCTGCTGGAGCGCCGCCTGGCCGACATCGAGCGCAAGCTGGACGCGGCGATCAGCGGGCGCCGTGCGGGCACGCCCACGGCTCGCGCCGCAACCAGGACCAGGACCGCATCCGTAGGTCCTCGGACCCCGCGCGGCAGCGCCTCCAGGACCGCATCGAGGACCCCCAGGCGATCCGCGGCTCCCCGGTCCGCCGCGACCAGGGCTGCGTCCCCTCGGTCCGCCACCACCAGGACTGCGACTCCCCGGGCCGCGGCACCCCGCGGGCGGCGGCCCGCGGCCGGCGCCAGCAACGGCCGCACCCGCACCGGGACGAGTGTCCGCGGCCGGCGAGCGGCCGGCGCCACGGCCGGCCGCACCCCCACCAGGACCACCACCAGGAGCACCGGGACCCGAGCCCGCCGCAGCAGCGCGGCTGAGCCGGCCGCCCGCACCCGCCGGGCTGCGGCCCCGGCTCAGCCGGCGACCAGGCCGGCGGCGCGCCGGCGCGGCCGCATCACCCTCGCCGGGAGCGCGCCCAGCGAGTCCTGACCTGCGGGCGGGCGGGGGCGACGCGCCCCCGCCCGCTCAGCCCGCCGCCCGGCCGATGGTCGCGGCGGCCTCGTCCATCTGGGCCAGCGACACGTCCAGGTGGGTGACGCAGCGCACCGTGTGCTGCCCGAAGGCGGTGAGGAGCACCCCCTCGGTGGCGGCCCTTTCGATCACCTCGTCGGCCCGGCGGCGGGTCTGCAGCAGGACGATGTTGGTCTGGACCCCCTCCTCGTCGACAACCAGTCCCGGGGCACCCTGCAGGGCCCAGCTCAACCGCCGCGCCTTCTGGTGGTCGTCCGCCAGCCGGGGCAACTGGTGCTCCAGCGCGTAGAGGCCGGCCGCCGCCAGCACACCCGCCTGGCGCATCCCGCCGCCGAGCCGCTTGCGCCAGACGTGGGCCCGCTCCCGCGCCTCGTGGCTTCCCACCCAGAGCGACCCCACCGGGCAACCCAGCCCCTTGGAGAGGGAGAAGTTGACGCTGTCAGCAAAGTCTGCCAGGTCGCGCAGGGGTATCCCCAGCCGAGCGGCGGCGTTGCCCAGCCGGGCCCCGTCCAGGTGGACCCGCATGCCCATCTCCCGGGCGGTGCCGGCCGCGGCCCGGAGCTCCTCCGGGGCCGCCACCGTCCCCCCGCGGCGGTTGTGCGTCTGCTCCAGGCAGAGGAGAGACGTGCGGGGCTCGTGGCCGGGGTCCTGGAGCCGCTCCAGCTCCCGGAGCTGCTCTCCCGTGGGGCAGCCGGCATGGGGGGCATCGAAGTTGCGCAGCTGCACCCCGCCGATCACCGCGGCGCCGGCCAGCTCGTAGTGCAGGACGTGGGCCTCCCGGTCCACCAGCACCTCCTCCCCGGGGTGGGTGGCGGTGAGGATGGCGATCAGGTTGGACATGGTGCCGCTGGGGCAGAAGAGGGCGGCCTCCTTGCCCAGGAGCCGGGCCACCTCGGCCTCCAGCCGGTTGATGGTGGGGTCCTCACCGTACACGTCGTCCCCCACCTCGGCCGCGGCCATGGCAGCCCGCATCCCCTCGGAGGGCCGGGTCACGGTGTCGCTGCGCAGGTCGATCACCCGACCATGCTAGCGAGGACTCAGCTTCGGGAGGGTGACTCCGCGGCGGCCACGTCCAGGAACTCCACCCGGTCGCGTCCGCCTCTCTTGGCCGCGTAGAGCGCCCGGTCGGCCAGGTCGAGCAAGTTCCGGGCGCCCCGCGTCCCCTCGGGGAAGGTGACCCCTCCCAGGCTCACGGTGATGGAGAGCTTCTCCCCGGAGTCCAGCTGGACCGGGGTGTGGGCCACCGCGGTGCGGATCTTCTCCGCCACCAGCTGGGCCTCCTCGCGGCCGGTGTTGGCCATCACCACCACGAACTCCTCCCCCCCGTACCGGGCCGCGAGGTCGGACTTGCGGATGGTCTCCACCATGATGCTGGCGAAGGCCCGCAACACCTGGTCCCCAGCCTGGTGGCCGTGGGTGTCGTTGACCCTCTTGAAGTGGTCCAGGTCGAGCATCAGCACCGACAGCGAGGAGCCGGCGCGGTCGGCGACGTTGACCTGCTGGTCCAGATAGCCGATGAGGAAGCGGTAGTTGTAGAGCCCGGTCATGGCGTCGGTGGTGGCCTCCCGCTGGGTCACCGCCAGGCGCACGCTGCGCTCCACCGCAGCCACCACCTGGGTGGCCACCCCCTCGCAGACCGCGTGGTCCTCCTCGACGTAGGGGGCGTGCTTGTTGGCCACGATGAGGATCCCCAGCTCGCGGCCCTCGGAGCGCAGGGGCACCGAGAGGCAGTCGCGCAGCCCGATGCGGTCCTCCAGGGCCCCGCGCTCCGACGGCGCCACCAGGGAGCGGGCCACGTAGCGGGGCTCGCGCAGCAGCCGGGAGAGCAGGCCGTCTCCGGAGTCCAGCTCCGCCCATTCGAGGGCCGGCCCCGGCACCCCGGTGGTCAGGAGGTACCCCGGCCCCTGTGTCGCCTGGGGCCGGACCAGGATCATCGCCATCTGGACCGCGAGCAGCTCTTGAAGGCTGTTGAGCACCTGTCCCAGCGCCTGCTCCAAGGGGACGCGGCTGCTGAGGGTGGCGGCGATCACCGACCTGCCTGTCGCCGTGAGCAGCTGGCGGTGGAGCTGGCGGCGCATCAGCTCGAAGTTGGCCGCCAGCCGGGCCACCTCGTCCGCCCCGCTGACCTCGATGGGTTTGGCGTAGGCGTTGTTCCCCAGCTCTCCCACCGCCTGGTTGAGGCGGCGAAGGGGGCGGTTGAGGTAGCGCTCCGCCACGAGAAGCGCCACGATCATCCCGAGGAGGAGGACCGCCGCCACCGCCAGGGCCAGCGGGGCGGCGAGCTGGGCTGCGGTGGGGCCGATGGGGGTCGTCGGGACCACCGTGAGGAGCTGGGCCACGGAAGCCGCGCCCACCCCGGGCAGGGCCACCGCGGCGGCGGCGTACTGGGTCCCGGAGAGCTCAACCAGCCCCCGCTCCTCCCGCCACCCCAGCAGCCTGGCGAGCGCCCTCGGCAGGCGTTCCCCGGACGGCACCGAGAGGCCACGCCCCTGGGCTCCCAGGAGCGCCCGCCCGCCCTGCTCCACGACCAGCAGGGCCGATGGCTGGGAGGCCCGCACCAGCTGCTGGGCGAACTGCAGGGTGGAGGAGGTTACCGGGGTCGCCACCACCACGGTGGCCACCAGCCGACCCCCCGCCCGGATCGGGGCCCGGCCCAGGCCCACGATCTCGGCACCGCCCGGCGCCCAGAACGATCCCCCGGTCCGGCGGGCGCAGCCGCTGGAGGGAAGCTCCAGGGAGCGCAGCTGGGCCGCGGAGAAGTTGACCGGGTACTGGGCGAGAAGAGCCCCCGCCGGACTGAAGACCATCACGGTGTCCCCTTTGGCGGCCTTCGCGTAGGCCTGCACCAGGTCCGAGAGGTGGGAGCCGGGTTGGGCGGCCGCCTGGACCAGAGGTGGCGCGGCGGCCAGCTGACAGGCGTAGGAGGTGCTGGCGCCTGAGGAGTCCAGCTGCAGCAGCCGACCGCCCAGGAGGGCCATGCCCGAGGCCTGGGACACCAGTTGTCGGGTGGACGCGCCGGCGGTGGCGAACCAGGCCACCGCCCCGGCGGCGCCGGCGGTCGCCAGCCCCACCACGAGGAGGGTCAGGGCGTAGCGGAGGGTGAAGGAAGCCCTCCGCCGGCGGCGGCTGACCCCGGTCCGGTTGGCCAACTCAACTTCCCATCAACGGCCCACCCGGCGAAGTTGCCGGCAGGGCCGATCGCCTGCGGGCGGGCCGGGGATACGCGGCCTAAGCCTATGATTCCCCACCGTAGCCAGCGACGGGCGCGAGTAGGCGAACCTGGGGTAGCGATGGGGTGACACCGACCAAACTTTCCGATGACATCGCGGAGGCGAAGCTCAAGGTGGCGCCAGCGCTCGGGGCCGCGCCATGACCGAGGTCGTGCTCGCCTTCCTGGACGGCGAGCTCATGCACGGGGCGGTCTCGGCGCTGCAGCTCGACGACCCCTTCCTGGAGGTCGAGCTCCACGGCCTGGACGGCAACAACCGCCAGGCGCTGGTACCGGCGGCGTCGCTCCGCCAGGTGGACCAGGTCCAGGTCCCGGGGCTCAGCCCGGAGGTGGAGGTGGACGCGCTTCCCCGAGTCGCGCTTCACTTCCAGGATGGCCAGGTCTTCCGGGCCCACGTCCTCACCCCCGCGGCGCTGCAGCGGTACGGCGCCGTCTGGGACGTGGTGGAGGCCGGCACCCGCGATCACCGCACCCTGGCCATCCCCTACACCGCCCTGAAGGCCGCCTTCTACGTCCGCCACTGGGACACCCGCAGGCCGCAGGACCGTGCCGGAGACGATCCGAGGGACCGGGAGCGGGCGCGCCTGGCGGAGATCATGGCCCGGCGGAGCCGGGCGGCCATCTCCGAGCCGGAGGAGCGTTCCTCGGGGCTCCTGGCCCGCCTCGACACGGAGCAGGGCGGCAGGAGGCCTCCGGAGGGCAGCTGAGCCAGCCGCCGGCGCGGGGTCCTACTTGTAGCGGAAGGTGATCCGGCCCCGGGTCAGGTCGTAGGGGCTGAGCTCCACCTTCACCTTGTCCCCGATCAAGGTGCGGATATAGTGCTTGCGCATCTTCCCTGAGATGTAGGCGAGAACCGTCTGTCCGGTCTGCAGCTCCACCTTGAAGACGGCGTTGGGCAGCGGCTCAACCACCGTCCCCTCCAGCTCGATGGTCTCCTCCTTCCGCTCCTCGACCGGGGTGGTGCGCGCCGTGCGGGGACGGCTCGGCCCGCGGCGGGGGCGGGATCCCATCGAACGTCTTGCCAAGTGTCACCTCCAGATTCCGGGCCGGTGGGCACCGCCCAGGTTGGGTGATTGTACTTCCTGTCAGGAGGGGGCAGCCCGGGCCATGAGCCGCCCCCCACCGCCATGCCTCGGGCCCACGACATGGCTCAAGGTGCCGAAGCCCAGCAGTTCCAGGTCCACGCGGTCGCCCTCCTGGAGCAGCCGGCCCCGCTCCTGGCCGCTCCCCCCCTCCACGGTGCCGCTGCCCATGACCTCCCCGGCGGCCAGCGGCTCCGCCGCGGAGGCGTGGGCCACCATCTCGGCGAAGGACCATCTGGCCTCCCCCATCCGGCCGGACGCCGCCTCCACCCCGTTCACGTAGGCCCGGGCCTCCAGCCGCGAGGGGTCGGGGATCTCGTCGGAGGTGATGAGCCACGGCCCCAGCCCGGTGGCGAAGTCCTTGGCCTTCGCCGGACCCAGCCGGACCTGCATCTCCTCGCGCTGCAAGTCCCGAGCCGAGAAGTCGCACAGGAGGGAGTAGCCGCAGATGGCGTCCTGGGCCTCGTCCGGGCGCAGGTCCGGGCCGGCGGCGAAGACCACGCAGGCGAATTCCAGCTCGTAGTCGAGGGCGTCAGTGTAGGCCGGCCAGGGAACCTCCGCCCCGGGGGGCAGGAGGGTGGCCGGATTGCCCTTGTAGTAGGCGGGCCGGGTGTACCAGGGGGCCGGCACCGCCTCCTGTCGGCGCTGCGCCCCGGCCCGGACGTGCCCCTCGAAGGCGTAGAAGTCCCGCAGCAGCGGAGCTCGCAGCAGCGGCAGGCGGCGGACCTGGTCCTCGGACCACGACAGGGGAGCCCCGGAGGGCGCCGGGCCGGACGCTCCCTCCGAGAGGGCCAGCTCCACCGCCTCCCGGACCATCTCCAACCCCCGCCGCCCTCCCCGCAGCAGGCGGGTGAGGTCCGGCGGGAACGTGGCCCCCGCCCACTCGGAGGCCGAGGCGGATCCCTGGCGCTCCCACCACAGCTCCCCGGCGGCGGTGACGTCGACGAGGTGGGGTGTGCCCTGGCGCGGATCGGCCTGGAAGGCGACCACCCGCGGCACCGGCCCGAGCGGGGTGTCGATCTCCACCGTGGCGAGGCGCATATGGAACCTCAGTCGTCGATGTGGGGCATCCAGGACTCGGCGTATTCGACGATCTCGGAGGGCCCGGCCGCCTCCAGCGGGTGCAGGGGCCGGAGCGCGTCGATCATCACCGCCACCTCGTCATGGTGGGTCTTGGTGCCCTGGCGGTCCCGCTCGATGGCCTTGGGCTGGGGCCCGTGATGGATCCCCTGGGGATGCCAGGTCATCATCCCGGCGTCGATCCCGGCCCGGCTCATGAACGTCCCAGCGTGGTAGAAGAGCACCTCGTCGTAGTCGATATTGCGGTGGTAGAAGGGCAGGCGCACCGCTCCCGGGTCGTCTATCCCCTCCACCCGCCGGGGGGCGAAGGTGCAGAGCACGAACCCCGAGGTCTTGAGGGTGGTGTGCACGGACGGCGGGAGGTGGAACCGCCCCGAGGTCACCGGGCGGATGTCCGAGACGTTGAGGGCGAAGGCGGAGAGGTCTCCCTTCCAGCCCACGGTGTCCAGGGGGTCGAAGGGGTAGAAGACCCGGGTCCACCGCCCCTCGCGCTCGATCACCATCTCCCACTCCGAGTTGGCGTTGGGAGGAGTCCCCGGCAGGGGCAGCTCGGGGAGGCGGAGGACCGCCCGGTCGAAGGGCGAGTGCTGGCCCATCCGGTCCGCGCCCGGCAGCTGGGGCATCTCCGCGGAGGCGATCACCAAGAGGAAGCTCTCCTTCCCGGTGGGGAACAGGCGATGGGTGGTGCCCCTCGGCAGCACCAGGTAGTCCCCCTGCTGGTAGGCGAGGACCCCGAAGTCGGTGAGGAGGGTGCCCGCGCCGCGGTGGACGAAGTAGATGAGGTCTACGTCGGCGTTGCGGTAGCAGTAGGGCATTGCCTGAAGGCGCCGGGAGACGGAGATGCGGACGTCCTCATTCCCCAGCACCGGGGCCACCGGGGCGGCCGGGTCACCCAGGTCCGCCGCCGCCACCTGGCGGAGGTCGTAGGCGCGGGGCCGGAGCGGGCCCTCGATGCGCAGCCACTCGGTGGGAGCGTGGGCGTGGTAGAGGTGGGAGGCGGGCCCGAAGAAGCCCTGGCGGGCGAACTCCTCCTCGATCGTGCCGTCGGGCAGATCGCAGTGGGCCTGCCGGCTGAAGGTACCGCGGGACTGTGGGAACATCAGCTACCTCCTGGCATCGGCTCCGGGCCGGAGCCCACCCGGCAAGTCTGCCAGAGTGGGGCCGGAGAGCACCGGCCCGGGAAAGGCGGGTCCGGGCGCGGACGGCAGCCCCCTGGCAACCGCCGCCGGGTCATGGCCAGAGGCCCTCGATCCGGCCCCCCAGGACGGGCACCGACCGGATGAGGGCCGACGTGTAGGGGTGCCGGGGTGCCTCGAAGATCTGGTCCACCGGGCCCTCCTCCACCACCTCTCCCCGGTAGAGGACCAGGACCCGGGTGCAGACGTGCCGGATGACCGCCATGTCGTGGGAGATGAAGATGAGGCTCAGCCCCAGGCGGTCCACCAGGTCCGCGATCAGGTTCAGCACCTGGGCTCGCACCGAGACGTCCAGCGCGCTCACCGCCTCGTCGGCTATCAGCGCCGTGGGCTCCGGAGCGAGGGCCCGGGCGATCGCCACCCGCTGTCGCTGCCCCCCCGAGAGCTGGTGGGGGTAGAGCCGCTCCGACCCGGACGGCAGCCCCACCGCCTCCAGCAGCTGCTGGACCCGCTGGCCGTGGTCCCCCGGGACCCGTAGGGCCCGGAGCGGCTCGGCCACCGCCCGGCCCACGCGCAACCGGGGGTCCAGGGAGCCGAACGGGTCCTGGAAGATGATCTGGACCCCCTGGCGCAGCGGGACGAGGTCCTGGCGTCGCCCGCCCAGGATGGAGCGCCCCTGAAAGCGGACCTCCCCCCGGTCGGGGCGCTCCAGGGCCACCAGGATCCGGGCCAGCGTCGACTTGCCGGACCCCGACTCCCCCACGACCCCCAGCCGCTCACCCTCCCCCAGCCGCAGGGAGACCCTGGAGAGGGCGTGGACGGTGCGGCCTCTGGAGCCGTAGGTGCGGCTGACCTCCACCGCCTCCAGGAGCGGCTCAGCGGCCAATGTAGGACCGCCCCAGCGATGCCGAACCGGGATGGAGCGGGAACCAGCAGGCGAACTGGTGGCCGTCCCCGACCAGCGGCGGAGCCTCCTGGCAGCGGGCCTGCTCCCGCGGGCAGCGGCCCCGGAAGACGCAGCCTTCCGGGAATCCACCCAGCGAGGGGACGGAACCGGGAATCGTGGGGAGACGGCCGGCCGCGAGCTGGCTCCTGGCTCCGATCCCCGCCGAAGTCTCGAGCAGGGCCGCCGTGTAAGGGTGTCGGGGCGCCTCCAGGATCTCCTCGGTGCTGGCAGCCTCCACCAGGGTGCCGCCGTACATCACCAGGACCCGCCGGCAGACCGAGGAGACCACCGCCAGGTCGTGGCTGATGAGGAGCAGGGCCGAGCCCTCCTCCGCCACCAGCCTCTGCAGCAGCGCCAGCACCTGGGCCTGCACGGTCACGTCCAGGGCGGTGGTGGGCTCGTCGGCGAGGATCAGGGCGGGATCGCAGGCCAGGGCGATGGCGATCACGACCCGCTGCCGCTGACCCCCCGAGAGCTGGTGGGGAAAGCGGCGCGACTGTTCCTCGGGGGAGGGGAAGCCGACCCGGGACATCAGCTCCAGCATCCGCCGGCGGGCCCCGGAGCGGGACAGCCGCCGGTGGGCCCGAACGGCGTCGACGATCTGCTGGCCCACCCTCATGAGTGGGTCCAAGGCGGTCATCGGCTCCTGGAACACCATCGCCATCCGGGCGCCCCGGATCGCCGAGAACTCGCGGTCCGAGAGACCGACCAGCTGGCCGCCCTCGAACTCGACCGAGCCCTGCACCGCAAAGCCCTCCGGCTGGAGTCCCATGATGGCCAGGGCGGCGACCGTCTTGCCCGAGCCGGACTCCCCGATCAGCCCAACACGCTCGCCAGCCGACACCTCGAAGTCCACCCCCCGCAGGACGGGCAGACCTCCCGTCTCCACCTTCAGCCCCGTCACCCGGAGCAGCGTCACGACCGGCCCCGAAGGGTGGGATCGAGGAGGTCGCGCAGGCCGTCGCCCAGGGCGTTGAATCCGAGGACGCTCACGGCGATGGCCAGCCCTGGCCAGACCGCCAGAAGAGGATCCTGGTAGAGGTAGCTCTGGGCGTTCTCCAGCATCCCGCCCCAGGTGGCGGTCGGGGGAGGGGTCCCGAGACCGAGGTAGGAGAGGGCGGCCACCGCCAGCACGGTGACCGACAGCAGGAGCGAGACCTGCACGATGATGAAGGGGGCCACGTTGGGCAGGACGTGGCGGCGCAGGATCGCCAGCGGCGAGCGCCCGTAGGCGCGCGCGGCCTGGACATACTCGCTGGCCAGGATGGGCAGGGCGGCGCTCCTGGTCACCCGGGCGAACGAGGGGATGGAGGCGACCCCGATGGCGACCGTGGCGGTGACCGTGGAGGCGCCGAAGGCGGCCACCAGGGTGATCGCCGCCAGCAGGGCGGGAAAGGAGTAGACCAGGTCGGCCAGGCGCATGATCGTCTCCCCCACCGCCCCCCGACGGGAGGCGGCCAGCAGCCCCGCGGGGACCCCCACCAGGCCGGCTATTAGCACCGCGCCCAGGCTCGAGAGAAGGGTGAGGTCGGTCCCGGACATCAGCCGGGAGAGGACGTCGCGACCGTACTCGTCGGTGCCCATGAGGTGAGCTGCGCTGGGCGGAAGCAGCTCCTTGCCCGTGGAGACGGTGAGCGGCCCGTAGGGGGTCCAGAAGACGGCCACGACTGCGACCAGCAGGATCACCCCCACCACGAGGCCCCCGAACAGCGCGCTGGGGCTGCCGCCGACCAGCCGGCGGACCGTGCTCCGGGTGGCGGCCGCGTGCAGCCCCAACTCCAGGCTCACCCGCCCACCTCCAGCCGCGGGTCCACGATGCGGTAGAGCAGGTCCACGACGAGGTTGGCCACCACCACCACCGTGGCCACCAGCATCACGATGTCCTGAACGGTGATCAGGTCACGGTTGGCCACGGAGGAGAGGAGCAGGCTGCCCACCCCCGGCAGGGTGAACACCGCCTCGATGACCACGGCGCCGATGATGAGGCCGGACAGTTCCAGCCCCAGGACCGTCAGCACCGGGACCGAGGCGTTGCGGACCCCGTGGCGAACCAGGGCCCGGCCGGCGGGGAGGCCCTTGGCGCGGGCGGTGCGCAGATAGTCGGCCCGCATCACCCCGAGGATGGCGGTGCGGACGTAGCGGGAGAGGATGGCCCCCTCCACCAGGCCGAGGGAGATCGCCGGCAGGACCAGGGAGCGCAGCGCCCCCCCCACGCTCTGGGACCAGGGGATGAAGCCGCTGGCCGGGAGCAGCCGCCAGTCCACCGCGACCACGATGATGAGCAGGATCCCCAGGACGAAGTTGGGGATGGCGATGCCCACCTGGGTGGCGGCGGCCAGCCAGGCCCCGGAGGCGCGCCGGTGCCGGAGGGCGCTCAGGATCCCGGTGGGCACGGCGATGGCCAGCCCGAACAGCAACCCCAGGGCCACCAGCGGTCCGGTCACCGCCAGCGCCGCTTCCAGCTCGGGAGCGATCGGCTGGCCCGAGATGTAGGAGTTGCCGAGGTGCAGGGAGAGGAGGCCGGCGATCCAGTGCAGGTACTGCAGGGGGAGCGGCTGGTTCAGCCCCAGCTTGATGGTCAGCTCCCTCACCGACGCCGGGGTCGCCTGGGTGCCGAGGATCACCTGGGCGGGGCTCCCCGGCAGGATGTTGAGGACCGTGAAGACCAGGACCGAGGCGCCGAAGAGGGTCAGGACCATGGCCACCAGCCGGCGCGCCAAGAAGCGCAGGAAAGCCAGGTCTCGGCGGTCTGGGGCATCCTCGGCCGGCAGCAGCGGACTGCCGGCCAAGGCTGGCACCTCGATGGCCCCTACCCCCGGCCCGGGGGTGCGCCACCGTCCTCTGGCCGGACCATCAGCGTCTCAGGAGGTGTACCCCAGGGCCCTGGCGGAGGCCGGGACCGTGCCGCCGATGCCGACGTAGGTGAGGTTGAAGGACTCGGTGTAGGCGGTGGACGAGAGGCCCACGATGTCCTTCTGGGCCACCGTGAGGTCGGGGATGATGTAGATCCAGTCGTTGACGGCATCGGCCGTGATCTGCCTCAGGACCTTCTGGTAGCCGGAGATCCACTGGGCCTCGGTGGGCGCCGCATTGGCCGCCGTCAGCTCCTGGGCCACCTGGCTGGTCTTGGCGTAGTGCCAGTAGTAGCCCGTGGTGCCGTAGTTGCCGATGTCCCGGCCCTCGGCGTGATCGATGATGGTGGCCTGATAGGCACCCCCCTCGAAGACCTGCGAGATCCAGAGCGGGAAATCGATGGTGCTGACGGTGACCTTGATGCCCACCGCCCCGAGCTCCGAGACGATCAGGGGGGCGGCCAGCTGGGCGTAGAAGTACGGGGGGAGAGTGAGGGCCAGGGAGAAGCCGTTGGGGTACCCGGCCTCGGTCAGCAGCTGCTTCGCCTTGGTCGGGTTGTACGGGTAGGCGTTGCTCAGGTTGACGTAGAAGGGGTCGGCGGGGACCGTGTCACTCCCGGCGGCCAGCCCGTAGCCTCCCGACGCCGCCTGGATGATCGCCTTCTTGTCGGTGGCATAGAGGATGGCCTGGCGGACCAGCTTGTTCTGCAGGGGGCCGTAGGCGTTGTTCAGGGTCATCTGGACCTTCCCATTGGTGAGCCCGGCGATCACCCGATACGCGGGATTGGACTTGAAGAGCCCGAGATCCTGGGGGGTCGAGAGGTTGTCGATCATGTTGATCTGGCCACTCTGGAGCGCCGAGTTGAGGTCATTGGGGTTGGTGAAGTAGCGGAACACCACCCCAGCCACGTTGGGCTTGTAGCCCCAGTAGAGGTTGTTGCGGGCCAGGGTGACGCTGTAGTTGGTGGTCTCGCCCGTGACCTTGAAGGGCCCTGTCCCGACAGGATCGGTGGCCATGCTGGAGATGGCGGAGGGATCCAGGATCACCCCGTTGGAGTAGGCGGCGAGGTTGTACAGCCACTCCCAACTGGGACTTTGCAGAGTGACCTTCACCTGATCAGAACCGACCTGGGTGACCGAGGAGGCATCGAAGATCTTGGTGTACGGGTAGGTCGAGCCCGGGGCGAAGACGCGCTTCAGGCTGAAGACCACGTCGGCCGGGGTCAGCGGATCCCCGTTGGAGAACTTCACCCCCTTGCGGATGGTGAAGGTGTACGAGGAGGGGGCGCCGTAGCTCGGGGAGGACGTCCACGAGGTGGCCAGCACCGGCACGATCTTGCCGTTGGGAGCGAGCTCCACCAGGTGCTGGAGGACGTTGTAGTCGATGACCTCGTCGATGGCCTGCGAGGCGTTCGCGGTGAGGTCCAGGGTCGGGGGGAAGACGTTGGAGGACCCGATCGTGAGGGTCTTCAGCGGCTGGGTCTTGGGGGAAGGGCTGGAGCTGCACGCGGCCAGCACCAAAGCCCCGGCCACCAGCAGAGCCCCCGCCCGGACGAAGCGCCAACCTGCCCTCTCGAAGCCCATGCGTTCTCCCCCCACTGGGACACCCAACTCGCTCCCGGGGTCCGGCCCGGATGGCACGAGATTGTAGCCGCTGGAACCGCTGCCTTACGATCCAGGGGAGGAAAAGGCCTGAGGAGGCATGGTGCGCACCCTGCGAGTTGCGGTCATCCCGGGGGACGGGGTGGGCCCGGAGATCTCCGAGACCTGCCAGCCGGTGATCGAGGCGGCCGCGTCCCGGGCCGAGGTCCAAGTTGAGATGGCCCAGCTGGACTGGGGAGGCGAACGCCACCTGCGTCTCGGCGCGCCCATGCCCGAGGACGGGCCCGCCATCCTGCGCACCTTCGATGCGGCCCTCTTCGGCGCCGTGGGACGCCCGGACGTGCCCGACCACGAGCTGATCTGGGGCCTGATCATCCGACTGCGCCAGGAGCTCGGCCTGTCCGTCAACCTCAGACCGGCACTCACCTTTCAGGGAGTTCCCAGCCCCCTCCACAACGGTGCCGCCATAGACCTGCTCGTGGTGCGGGAGAACACCGAGGGCGAGTACGCCGGGGCGGGGGGCCGGCTGCGGAACGGCAACCCTTCGGAGGTGGCGGTCGAGGTGGCCATCCACTCCCGGGCGGCGATCTCCGAGGCGGCGCGTTTCGCCTTCGAGGCGGCCCGGCGGCGGCGGCGGCGGCTCCACCTGGTCACCAAGTCCAACGCCATGCGCTACGGCTACGTGCTCTGGGATGAGGCGGTGGCGGAGGTGGCGGGGGACTACCCCGACGTCAGCTGGGAGCGGGTGCTGGTGGACGCCATGGCCGCCCGGTTGGTGCAGCGCCCGGGAGAGCTGGACGTCGTGCTCTGCAGCAACCTGTTCGGCGACATCCTGTCCGACCTCGCCGCAGCGCTGGTGGGAGGGTTGGGGATGGCCCCCAGCGCCAACATCCGGCCCGGCCAGCGGCTGGGAGTCTTCGAGCCGGTGCACGGCTCCGCCCCCGACATCGCCGGCCGCGGGATCGCCAACCCCAGCGGCTATCTCCTCTCGGCGGCGATGATGTTCGACCACCTGGAGGCGGGAGCGGCCGCGGACGAGATCCGCTCCGCGCTGGCTGGCGCCCTCCAGCAACCCGAGCTGAGGACCCCGGACCTCGGTGGGGCGGCGACCACCGCCCAGCTGGCTTCCTCGGTCCTGGCCTGGGTGCAGGCGGGGGAGGGCAGCCGCGCTTGACCGAGAACCCCATCCCCCCCGTGGACGCGAAGGCCGTGGTGGAGCTCGCCCGGGAGTTGATCCGGATCCCGAGCGTCGCCGGGCGAGACGGCGGGGAGCGGGCGGCCGCCGACCTGGTGGCCAAGACCATGAGCGGCTTCGGCTGGCACCCCGAGCTGACCGAGGTCGCCCCGGGGCGAACCAACGTTGTCGCCACCGTGGACGGCGGCGGCGGCCCGGGGCCGACTCTGGCCCTGGAGGGCCATCTGGACGTGGTGACGGAGGGCGACCTCTCGGCGTGGACGGTGGATCCGTTCGGGGCGGAGATCCATGACGGCCGCCTGTACGGTCGCGGAGCCGCCGACATGAAGGCGGGGGTAGCGGCCATGCTCCACGGCGCCCGTGCCCTGCAGAGAAGCGGCCCGTTCCCCGGGCGCCTCCGGCTCCTGGCCCTCGCCGACGAGGAAGGGATGATGCTGGGGGCCAAGCGGGCGGTCAAAGATGGCCACCTGGACGGCGTCTCGGGGGTCATCATCTGCGAGCCGGAGGGAGGCGAGATCTGCCCCAGCTCCAAGGGAGCTCTGCGGCTGCGCTTCGACCTGCTGGGCCGGATGTCCCACGGCGCCATGCCGGAGCTGGCCCGGAGCCCGATCCCGGTGGCGGGCCTGCTGGTCCAGGAGCTGGCGGCGGCGCAGACCGCCCTCCAGCGGGACCCAGGCCCCCACCCCACCCTGGGCCTCACCTACCTCACGCCCACCGTGGTGGCCGCGGGGTCCCTGGACCAGATGAACGTCACGCCGGCGCGGGCGGTGCTGGCCGTGGACGTCCGCACCGTCCCGGGAGTGGACCACCCCCGGCTGCTGGCCGACCTCCGCTCCCGCTGTGACCGGCTGGCCCAGACCCACGAGGTGGCGATCGAGGTCACGGTCATCGACGACCGCCCCCCGGTGGAGGTCCCGGCGGAGGACCCCCTGGTGCTGGCCCTGGGGCTAGCCCACGCTGAGCTCTGGGGCCACTCGGCCCCGCTCGGGGGGGTGCCCGGCACCACTGACGGCACCATCATCACCCGGGACACCGGCATCCCGACAGTGGTCTACGGTCCTGGCGGGAAGTGGATCGCCCACCAGGCGGATGAGTTCGTCGAGGTGGACGAGATCCCGAGGTACTCCGACACCTATGCGCGTGCCGCCCAGATCTTTCTGGGAGGGGCGGCATCATGAGCGGAATCCCAGCCTCCGGCCCCACGGACTCCCTGCAGGACGTCCGCGGGCTCCGGGTGGGACAAGCCCAGCGCTTCGGCGACGGCTGGCTGACGGGCACCACCGTGATCCTGGCGGGGGTTCCCGGAGCGGTCGCCGGGGTCGACGTGCGGGGGGGCGGACCCGGGACCAGGGAGACCGACCTCCTGGACCCCCGCAACCTGGTGGAGCGGGTTCAGGCGGTGGTCCTCAGTGGCGGCAGCGCCTATGGCCTCTCCAGCGCCGACGGAGTGGTGCGCGGCCTGGCCGACGACGGCCTGGGCCTGGTGGTGGGGCCGGGACAGGTGGTCCCCATCGTCCCGGCGGCCATCATCTTCGACCTGGGCCGCGGCGGGGAGTTCCGCCACCACCCGGGCCCGGAGCTCGGCTTGGAGGCGTACGCCAGGGCGCGGCAGGGAGATGGCCCCATCGCGCAGGGATGCGTGGGCGCCGGCACGGGAGCCGTGGCCGGTGGCCTCAAGGGAGGGGTGGGCACGGCCAGCATCCAACTCGCCGGCGGGCCCACGGTGGGGGCGCTGGCGGTGGTCAACGCCATGGGCTCCACCGTGGACCCGGCCACCGGCCTGCTGTGGGCGGCGGCCGGGGACCCCGGGCTCACCGCCGCACTGCAGGGTGCCCACCCGGCTCCGACAGAACCGATCCCGGTCCGGGCACCGGGACTCAACACCACGGTCGGGGTGGTGGCCACGGACGCACCGCTCACCAAGGCCCAGTGCCGCAAGCTGGCCGAGGCCGGCCAGGATGGGATGGCGCGGGCCATCCGTCCCTGCCACACCATGTTCGACGGCGACACCGTGTTCGGCCTCTCCACCGCGGACTCCGGGGAGGCGACCTCCCCATCCGAACTCAACGACCTGCTGGCCGCCGCTGCCGACTGCTTCTCCCGGGCGGTCGGCCACGCCGTGCTGGCCGCCACCAGCACCACCACGCCGGCAGGGAGGTGGCGCTCCTACCGGGAGCTCCACCTCCCCCAGCCCGCCGGCAACAGCGGCATTGGAGACTAGGACGAGATGAGCATGTTCGAGCCCCCGTACCCTGAGGGGCTTCCCATCGGCCCGGACTGGCTCCCCGCCCCCGACCGGCGGGCGGTGGTCTTCCCCTACGACCGGACTGAGGTGGCGCTCGCCCCCTGGGGTTCGGCCGAGATGGCGGCCCGGGCGCTGGAGTTCGCCCTCCGGGCGGCCCCAGAGGTGGAGGAGCTCCCCAGCCACGTGCGCCGGGCGGTCCTCAAGGAGGTGCACTCGGAGCTGGCGGCCAGGCGTGGTGAATTCGAGAGCCTGCTGGTGCTCGAGACCGGCAAGCCGCTGGTCGACTGCCGCACCGAGGTGGAGCGCTCCCTGGTCACCCTGGAAGTGGCGGCGGAGGAGGCGGGGAGGCTTCACGGCGAGACCGTGCCCCTGGACCTGAGCCCCCAGGGCGAGGGCCTGCTGGGGTTCTGGGTCCGCAAGCCCATCGGGGTGGTGATCGGGATCGCCGGGTTCAACTACCCCCTCCTCCTCTCCTGCCACAAGCTGGCCCCCGCGGTGGCGGCCGGCTGCCCGGTGGTGGTCAAGCCGGCACCGCAGACCCCGCTCGCGACCCTCTGGCTGGTCCACCTGTTCCGGACCGCACTCCGGCGGGCGGGAGCGCCAGGGGAGGCGGTGCAGCTGGTCACCGGGGACGCCGAGGTGGGCCGAACCCTGGCCACCGACCGCAGGATCGGCGCGGTCTCGTTCACCGGGTCGGCCCGGGTCGGGCACCAGATCGCCCGGGACGCCGCCCCCACCAAGGTCATCCTGGAACTGGGATCGAACTCCGCTCTGGTGGTCTGCGCAGACGCCGACCTGGAGCGGGCCGCGGACGCCGTGATCCGGGGCGGGTACTACGCCTCGGGTCAGGCCTGCATCTCGGTCCAGAGGGTGCTGGTGGTGGAGTCGGTCAGGGACCGATTCCTGGAGCTGCTGGCCACACGACTGGCACGGGTGGCGGTCGGCGATCCGCGCCAGGAGTCCACCCGCGTCTCGGCGCTGATCGACGAGCCGGCGGCGGTGCGCGTCGGGGCCTGGGTCGATGAGGCGCTCGCCGGCGGCGCCCGCCTGCTGGCGGGTGGAGGGGTCTCCGGCGGGATCATCGCCCCCACCGCCCTGGCGGATGTTCCGGCCGGGATCCCGCTCTGGGACGAGGAGGTGTTCGGACCGGTGGTCTGCATCCGGACGGTGGCGGACCACCGGGAAGCGCTGGAGGAGGTGAACCGCTCCCGGTACGGCCTGCACGCCAGCGTCTTCACCTCGTCCCTGGCGACCGCCGTGGCCGCGCTGAACCGGCTGAAGGTGGGGGGGGTGGTGATAAACGAGGTGCCCGGTTTCCGGGCGGACAACATGCCCTACGGCGGGGTCAAGGACTCGGGCATCGGGCGGGAGGGGCCCAGGTTCGCGGTGGAGGAGCTCACTGTGACCAGGATGGCGATCATTCGGCCCGGCTGGCCGGAGGTTGCCGGGTGACCGGCATCGGACGCGAGCGGTACCCCGACCTCTTCCGTCTGGACGGCAGGCGGGCGATGGTGGTGGGAGCCGGCGGCGGCCTGGGTCGGGAGGCAGCCCTGGCTCTGGCGGCCCAGGGTGCCGAGGTCGTGTGCGCCGACATCGACCCGGCGACGGCGGCGGAGTCGGCGGGCCTCGCGGGCGCGTCCTGGATCCAGCTCGACGCCCTCGACCCGGAGGCGGTGCGCCAGGCGGCGCAGGGCAACGCTGAGGTTGAGATCCTGGTCTTCACCGTGGGCGCCAACGTGCGCAAGCGTCTGCTCGACTACACCGAGGCCGAGTTCCGGCGGGTCGTGGACCTCAACCTGCGCAGCGCCTTCCACCTGATCCAGGCCTTCGGCGCGGTGATGTCCGGGCGCGGCCGCGGCAGCATCGTGGGATTCACCTCCATCCGCTGGGTGACGGTCGAACCTGGGCAGGGGGTGTACGCCGCCACCAAGGCGGGCCTGGTGCAGTTGCTCCGCACCGCGGCGGCGGAGCTCGGCCCCAGCGGAGTGCGGGTCAACGCCATCGCCCCCGGGGTGGTCCGGACCCCGCTCACGGCCCAGATCCAGGCGGTGCCCGAGTGGGATCGGGCCTACGCCGACAAGACCGCACTCCGGCGCTGGGCCGGCCCCTCGGAGCTGGCGGGCGCCGTGGTCTACCTGGCCGGGGACGCCTCCACCTACGTGACCGGGTCGGTGCTCACGGTGGACGGCGGCTGGACCGCCATCGACGGCCGCTACGAGCCGCCGCGGTAGCCGTGGACCCACATAACCGCCAGCTCCCGGGAGCTGGCGTCGCCAGCGCGGAGTTCCGCCCCACGCGGTACCGGCCCCCGGCGGGGGCGACCCGGGCGCTCCTGATCCGCCACGGCCTCCAGGCCGCCTACCGTCCCCATGAGGACTCCACGCACCAGGGTGACCCCCCCCTCGCCCCGGGTGGCCAGCGCCAGGCCCAGCGGCTGGCGGCCCGGCTGGCGGAGGCGGGAGTCAGCGCGATCTGCACCAGCCCCGCCCGCCGGGCCCGGGAGACCGCCGAGCCGCTGGCTCACCTTCTGGAGCTGCGGCCCAGGGTCGTGGAGGGGCTGCGCGAGGTGGGGCTGGGCGAGTGGGAGGGCGGGACCGTGCACCAGCGGGTCCGGGAGAAGGACCCGGCCTGGGCCCGGGTGCTGGAGACGGAGCGGTGGGATGCGATTCCCGGGGCGGAGACCAACGAGGAGCTGCACAGCCGGGTGTCCAGGGCCCTCCTGGAGGTGAGGGAGGAGTTCCGAGGGCAGGTGGTGGCGGTCTTCACCCACGACGGGGTGATCGCCGCCGCCCTGGCCCTCGCGGCCCGTGCCAGCTCCTTCGCCTTCGCCTCCTCCGATCACGGTTCGATCTCCGAGCTGGTCCTGGAGTCCGAAGGAAGCTGGAGGGTCCGCTCCTTCAACGACACCTCCCACCTCAGGGTCCGGGAGGCCGGGCGACAGTGACCCTCTCCCTCACGGTGCTGGGCTGTGACGGGGGCTATCCGGGTCCAGGTGGGGCAGGCAGCGGGTACCTGGTTCAGGCGGGCGGCCGCAACCTCCTCTTGGACCTGGGGCCGGGCTGCCTCTCCCGCCTGCAGCAGGCGGTGGGCGTGGAAGAGCTGGACGGCGTGGTGATCACCCACGAGCACCCGGACCACCGCCAGGACCTGGAGGGGCTGGCGGTCGCTCTCCACTTCGCCGAGCGTCCCCGCAGGATCCCCGTCCTGGCCCCCAAAGGCGTCCGGGACCTCATGTACTTCAGAGAGTGGGAGGAGCTGCAGTGGGTCGAGGTCGCCGATCGGGACCAGCTCGAGGTGGCGGGGATGCGCCTTCGTTTCTCCCGCACCGACCACGGGCCGGAGACCCTGGCCGTTCGGGTGGATGCCGCCGGGGTCTCCCTCGGGTACTCCGCCGACACCGGTCCCGGCTGGTCGCTGGGGGAGCTGGGCGAGGGGCTGGACCTGGCGCTCTGCGAGGCGACCTGGACGGCCGCCGAGGAGGGACGGGCCCAGCACCTGAGCGGACGCCAGGCGGCCGCCATGGCGCGGGAGGCGGGTTCCAGGGCGCTGCTGATCACCCACAGGTGGCCGACCATACCCGCCTCGAAGGTCGCCCAGGAGGCGTCCCTGGAGTTCGGCCGACCGGTGCTGGTGGCGAGTCCGGGGCTCACCATGGGCCTGCCGGGAACGCGCGAATGATCCCCGGCGGCCCCCGGCGCGACCTCAGCCGAAGGTGATGGTGGTCTTGATGTCGTCCGGCTGCCGCTGGAAGGCGTCCTGGAAGCTCTCGGCCGGGACCCTGCGGGTCACGATCTGATCCAGGGCGCCGGGCCAGCGCCGGCTGGCCGCCCCCAGCATCCGGGCCGCCGCCTCGAAGTGCCTGCGGTTGGCGTTCACGGTTCCGAAGACCAGCTTGTTGCCCAGGACCATGTCCAGGTTGAGGGCGTCGGTGTCCACGCTCACGGTGCGCGCTCCCGCGGTCACCGAGCTGAGACAGCAGACGCCGTCGTGCCCGGTGGCCGAGATGGCGGCCATGGCCACCGCCGACACCCCGGTGGCCTCGAACACCAGGTCCAGGTTGCCCAGCTCCGTGGCGATCTCCGCCACCGGGTGCTGGTCGGCGTCCAAGAGCTGGGCGCCGATGGCCTGCGCCACCCGCGCGGAGGCGGACTGCGCTCCCGCCTTGGCCACGATGGCCACCTCCAGGTCCCGCAGCCTCAGGAAGACGGCAGCGAGGAGCCCGATGGCGCCCGCGCCGCACACCAGCGCCTGGCGCGGCTCCCAGGGCATCCGGCTCCGCTGGATGGAGAAGGCCTGGATCAGTCCCTTCTCGACGATCGAGCTGGGCTCCATGAGGACCCCGATGCGGGCCAGGGTGGCGGGCAGGGGTACGAGGTAGTCGGGATGCTCGACGTAGCGGGCGGCCATGTATCCGTCGCGTCCCTTGATCCCCCGCTCGGTGTAGTGGCCGGTGAGGCAGTTGTCGCTCTGCCCCGCGGCGCAGGGGAGGCAGCGCTCCGGGCAGGGACGGCGCACGGTCGCCACCACCAGCTCCCCCGCCTTGAGCGCGGAGCCCTCGGGAGCGGAGACCACCCGCCCGAGGTTCTCATGGCCCATGACCAGCTGATCGCGTCCGCGGGGAGCGGCCCCGTAGCCCTCGTTGGCGATCTCCTGGTCAGTGCCGCAGACCCCCACCTCCACCACCTCGACCAGGGCCCCCTCGGCCGGATGGCCGTCGGCCGCCTGCACGTCCTGCCAGCCGGAGGGGTTCTCGATCTCCCCGAGGTGAACACTGCCCTTGACGCCGGGGGTGGTGACGATCGCTTTCACGGGCTCCTCCTGGCCGCCTTCGCGACGGCCCTCAGTCGGGGGCGAACGAGATCTCCACGAGGTCGAGCGGTCGGCGGATCAAGAGGTACACGATGGCGCCCACCAGGGTGACCAGGCCACGGTCGAAAGCCCGGTTGAGAATGGCGATGGCCGCCGCTGCCGCCCCCGCCACACCGAAGGCGATCAGCAGGAAGGTCATGGTGCCCTCGTAGGCGCCGATCCCCCCGGGCAGCAGGCTGATCCCGCCGGCCAGGTGGGCGACGGCGTACACGAAGGCCGCCTGGTAGAGGCCGAGGTCCACCCCCACGCTGCGCATGGTGAGGTAGAAGACCGCGATCGCCACCGCCGCCGCCACCGGCCCCAAGAGCGCCGGCGCCAGAGTGGCCGGCCGGCTGGCGATGAAGCTCACGTCCTTCTGCAGGGCCCGGATGTCGGGAGCGTAGCGGGAGACCAGCGGCAGGCGCTCGGCGACCCTCATGGCCACCGCGAAGGCCCTCGGCCAGAGCAGGACCACCGAGATCGCCAGGATCCCCACCAGCGCCGTCACCACCGCCTCCTGGGCCCCCGGCACCTGGGAGGCACCGGGGATGGCGGCGGCGATCAGGCCGACCGGATAGAGCAGTTCCTGCACCACCACGGTGGCCGACGCCTCACCGAGGTTCACCTTGGCGTGGCGGCGGAGGATGAAGGCCCGGCTGAGCTCTCCGAGGGGCAGGATCGAGGTGGGCTGGCCAGCAAGGTAAATCAGCACCGTCTCCAGGGCGCCGTGGTCCAGCTGCAGCGGCTTGAGGAAGAGGTGCCACTGCCAGCCCTTGAGGACGTAGTAGCCCATGGCCAGGAGGACGATCAGGGGCAGGTACGCCAGGTGGAAGTGGGAGAGAGCGGTGCCCAACTGCTGGGGCCGCACGTACAGCACCACGAGAGCCAGGATCGTCACGCTGACCAGGGCGGGCAGGAGCCGGCGCGTGATCCGCCGCGGCCACCTGGGACTGACGCTTGCAGCTGGCACGTTCTCAGAATACCCAAGGCGAGGTCGGAATTGCGGTCCCGGCTTCCCCGCAGGAGGATCGGGGTCGGTATACTCCGGGCGATCCGGTGGCTAGTCCACCTCCAGCCAACTCAGGTGTGAAGCCGTGTCAGCGCTTCTCGAGATCCACGACCTCAAGACCTACATCCGCCAGCGCAAGGGCGAGGTCCGAGCTGTGGACGGGGTCAGCCTCTACATCGAGGAGGGGGAGACCCTGGGCCTGGTGGGCGAGTCCGGCTGTGGCAAGACCATGACCGGGATGTCGATCATGCGGCTCCTGCCCCCGGGAGGCTACATCGCCGGGGGCAGCATCGTCCTGGACGGCAAGGAGCTGGCCGGGATGCCCGAGCGGGATCTCCGCAAGGTGCGGGGCAACGACGTGGCGGTGATCTTCCAGGACCCCATGACCTCGCTCAATCCCACGATGACCATCGGCAAGCAGATCGCGGAGATGGTCCGCATCCACCGCCAGGTGAAGCAGGAAGAGGCTCTCGACCGCGCCGCCGAGGTCCTGAGCCTAGTGGGCATGCCCAACCCCAGGGAGCGGCTCAAGGATTACCCTCACCAGCTCTCCGGGGGGCTGCGCCAGCGGGTCATGATCGCCATGGCACTTTCCTGCGATCCCAAGCTGCTGATCGCCGACGAGCCGACCACCGCCCTGGATGTCACCATCCAGCTGCAGATCCTGGAGCTCCTGTACAACCTCAAGCAGCGCCTCAAGATGGCGGTGTTGCTGATCACTCACGACATGGGGGTGATCGCCGGCCGAGCCGACCGGGTCAACGTGATGTACGCCGGCAAGATCGTCGAGGCGGCGCCCACCGTGGACCTCTTCGAGTCCATGCATCACCCCTACACCGAGGCGCTGCTGGCTTCGATCCCACGGCTGGACCAGCGTGCCGACACCCGCCTGTACAGCATCCCCGGACTGCCTCCGGACCTCTCCCACCCGCCCACCTGGTGCCGCTTCCAGCCCCGCTGCCGCTACGCCACGGCGAGGTGCCGCGAGGAGGAGCCGGAGCTCACCGGGGAGACCCCGGAGCACCTGTACGCCTGCTTCAACCCGGTGGGCAGGGCGGGCGCCCGGCCCCAGCCGGCGATGGCCCAGTGAAGATTGGTCCGGCCCGGTCCGCATCCCAACTTTGAGGATCTGAGCCCATGACCGCAACCAGTTCCGCCGCCACCTCCGAGACCGCGCAGCGCCGTCCCGCTTTCCTGGAGCTCCGCCATGTGGTCAAGGAGTTCCCGGTCACGGCGGGGGCCGTGCTGCAACGGCGGGTGGGGAGCGTGAAGGCGGTGTCGGACGTTTCCTTCAGCATCGAGCAGGGGGAGACCTTCGGCCTGGTGGGGGAGTCCGGCTGCGGCAAGACCACCATCGGCCGCCTGATCGTGGGCCTGGAGAAGCTGACCGCGGGGGAGATCTGGTTCGAGGACCAGGAGATCTCCCGGCTCAGGGGGGCTGATTTCCGGCGGATGCGCCGGGACATGCAGCTGATGTTCCAGGACCCCTACGCCTCCCTGGATCCCCGGATGCGGGTCGGAGGGATCATCCGCGAGCCGCTCACCATCCAGAAGATCGGGGACCGGGAGGAACAGGACTCCCGGGTGCGGCAGCTGCTGCAGGAGGTGGGGCTCAGCCCGAAGTCGGTGGAGCTCTATCCCCACGAGTTCTCCGGCGGCCAGCGCCAGCGGATCGGCCTGGCCCGGGCGCTGGCCCTCAACCCCAAGCTGATCGTGGCGGACGAGCCGGTCTCGGCCCTGGACGTCTCCATCCGGTCGCAGATCCTGAACCTCATGAACAGCCTCCAGGAGACCCACGGGCTCACCTACCTGGTGATCTCGCATGACCTGTCGGTGGTCAAGTACCTCTCGGACCGGATCGGGGTCATGTACCTCGGCAAGCTGGTGGAGATCTCCCCCAGCGAGGAGATCTACGAGCGGCCGGTCCATCCCTACACCCTGGGGCTGATCAACGCCATCCCGGAGCCAGATCCCAAGCGGGAGCGCTCCAAGCAGATCCAGCCGATCACCGGCGAGCTGCCCTCGGCCCTCAACCCGCCGTCGGGATGCCGGTTCCGCACCCGCTGTCCCCGGGCCCAGGATATCTGTGCCGAGGAGGAGCCCCCTCTGCGCCCCTTCGGAGACCGGCACCTCGCCGCCTGCCACTTCCCGCTGCAGCAACCCACCGCCGCCTGACCTCGGCCGAGCCCTATGGCTCGGGTCACGCCGCCCGGGACTCCGGGGATGGGCGCCTCCTCGCGCAGACGGAACGGGTACGCCCCCCCCCCCGAGCGAATGCCAGGGGACAAGCTGCCACGAAGCCTCCGGAAGGGGCCTCCGGGCAGCCGCACGGGCCTGGTGGCCGAAGAGGGGATCCCCGCGGCGTCGGTCTCCAGCACGGGGTCGAGCTCTGGAAAGGCGGCAGTACTGCCGGTCCGGCTACACCTTCACGACGGACAAGGCCGGGTGGGCCCTCGAGATCTGGTCGTAGTCGGAGTCCTGGGTCACTATCGGGAGACCATGCTCCACGGCAGTGGCGGCGATGAGAGAGTCCGTGAGCTTGACCGTCTTTTGAATTCCGGCGGTCCGACAATCCGCCACCAGGCGCGCCCAGCTGACCATGATTGCCTCGCTGACCGGCAGGGGATCGGCGGTTCGAGCCAGCGCCAGCGTGGCCGCCCGGCGCCTCCGAGCCGCCGAATCTTTAGCGCTGAGGACGCCCAGCTGCAGCTCGCCGATGGTCACCACCGACACTGCCACCCGCTCCGGTAGGGCCCCCAGGGGTCGCCCGGACTCCCGGGCAATGAAGACCGAGGTGTCCAAAAGGCCGGCCCTCTCGGCGCTCAAAGGTCCCCCAGGGTCTGAGCCACGGCCTCGTCGAGGTCGGTCTGCAGTCCCGGGTCCGCTGCCAGCCGTTTCAGCTCGGTTCGCAGCCGATCACCAGCCAGCCAGCGGTAGCGCTCGCCGTGGGGGACGATATCGGCCACCGGATCACCGCGGACGGTGAGCGTAACCCGCTCGCCGCTGCGGACAGCCTCAATCACCTGACTGGTGCGGTTGCGCAGCTCCCGGACTCCGACCCGCATGTGCGACATGATAGCACTGCGCCTTTTGTCGGCCCGGACGCGAGGGTAGGCAGGCAGGCTGCCCGCGCCAGGGGTCGCGGCTGTTGTGGCGGCCGCTGGCCTGGGAAAGTGGCAGCGCCGAAGAGATTCTGAGCACTGGCGTCCAACTGGCAGGTGGGTGGGATCAGTGCGGGGCGCCGCCGGCCGCCTACCACCCCTGGCGCTGGGGAACTGGCGGACCGGGGGCAGTACCCGGTCGCGGCTTCCGCACGTCCTCGGAGAGCCCTGCGGCCCCTCCACACCCCCCAGCGCCTACGGCTGCTGAGTACCCGTATGGGCCGAGGACCCCGACGCGCCCCATGGCCACGTCATTCGATCTCAGGGGCCAGGTGGTCCCTAGGGCGCGTGAACATGCTGGGCCCTGCTCCGGGGCAAGCGACGGGCAGCGGCCCGCGCCCATGTCCACTGGGCCCGAAGGTTTTTTTTTGCGGCGGTGGGCTGACCAGCATCCGGAACCGCCGTGCTCTCCGGCCCCACCGCTGACCGCCCGGATGGGCCAGCGCCCACCCTGCAACAGTCTCGGTCAGACCTTCAGAACAGTCAGGCCCGGCAGCTCGTCGAAGTCGTCATCCTGGGTTGCCACAGCAGCCTCGTGAGCCAGCGCGGTGGCCGCGATCAGGGTGTCCAAAACGCGCGGATTGCGACCAGCCATCCGCAGCTGGGCGACGAGGCGAGCGAACTGATCCGCAACCTGCTCATCGACCGGGAGGGGCATGTGGTGGCGGGTTGCGACCTCCAGGGTGGCCAGCCGCGTCGCCCTGATGCCGGGGTCGCCGGCCACCAAGACCCCCAGCCGGAGCTCCGCCACAGTGATCACGGAGATGGCAGTGGCCGCCTCGTCGGGAAGCGCGGCGAGGCGCCGTCCGCTCTCGCGAGCGATGAACACTGAGGTGTCGAGGACGATGTTCACAGGTCGGCCACTCGATCTGGGATCAGGCGATCCAACTCCGCTGTCAACCCAGCGTCCGCCGCGGTCGCCAGGATCCGGGCCCACACCTGTTGGGCCGGCACCCAAGCCAGTCGGCGCTCAAACGGCACCAGAGTTGCCACCGGGCGACGGTCAACCGTTACGACGATGCTCTCTCCGGCCTCCACCCGTCGGAGGATGGCGGAGGTTGTGGCACGTAGCTCTCGAAGCGGAATCTGGGTCACGTCCGTAGTATATCGGCTACGCGGGTCAGGACGAGGGGGTCGTGGGCTGCTCCGATCCGGAGGCGGTCGCCGCCGCGGTCACTGCGGGACTCCGGATGCGGTCAGCCCAGCGGCCCCGGTCGACGTCGCGAGTCCGAGTCTGCCCAGCCATCATCGGTTCGACCGGTTGCAGCGGAGTGGCAAGAGTCGGCAACTCGGTTGTCCCGAGGGCGGCGCCCTTGGCCACGGATGAATCCACCTGGCCCCCCAAGGGAACCTCAGTTATTGGCTAACCCACGCCATGGGTGGTCCCATGCTTGTGGCAACTGACAGCATCCAGCAACGCCCAACCCCGGGGGCTTGGTACACCACGATCGTTGACGCGACCCCCAACCCCGGCGCGGTAGGAGTGTTCAGCACTCCAGGGGAAGTCGGCGGAGCGCGACGCCGCTACAATTTGACCTCCGCCCGGGGGGCCGTCTCGAACCACAGATTGTGGGGGAAGCGACTGGCAGCGCTCACCGGGTTGCCATCAGCACTCGCGTTCTGGGAGTGGCCCTCCGCCGCTCGCGCGTCATGAAGAGGAAGACGGACATGCGTCGCTTGGTGCCTCAGAACCTGAGGGAGCTGCTCTCTGTCCGGGACTTCGTCCTGCTCTGGTCTGGTGGCACGGTCTCCCTCTTCGGCGATGGGATCTACTTCGTGACCATCGCCTGGGAGGTGTACCGGCTCTCCAACGCTCCCACCGCTCTGGGGGTGGTCTCCGCAGCCTTCGGCCTCCCCCAGGTCCTGCTCTTGCTTCTGGGCGGCGTTCTGAGCGACCGGCTCGACCGCCGCCTTGTGATGTTGCTGGGCAACGTGGTGAGCGGGGTCATGATCGCCGGCCTCGGCACCCTCGTCCTGCTGCATCAGCTGAGGCTCTGGGAGATCGTGGTGCTGGTCGCGGTCTATGGGATCAGCCAGGCGTTCTTCCTCCCCGCCTCCCGGGCAATCGTTCCCAGCCTCATCCGCCCGGAGCTGGTGGCCCCGGCGATGGCGGTGGAGCAGTTCGTCGAGCCCCTGACCTCGGGCCTTCTGGGGCCAGCCGTGGGGGGCGTCCTGATCGCCGCGGGAGGCACCGGCCTGGCCTTCCTCCTCGACGCCGGCACGTTCCTGGTGGCCGGCGCCGCGCTGGCGGCGATGGCCTCCTCGCAGCCGGATCCGGCTGCGGCGGACGCTGTCGCAGCATCCGGCCGGTTCGCCGTCCTGAGTGAGATCCGGGAGGGGCTCCGCTTCGTCCGGGGCCTGCCCTGGATCTGGGCCGGGCTCTGTGCGGCGGGGATCGCCAACATCGCCCTGACCGGCCCCCTGACGGTCCTGATCCCCTACCTCATCAAGTACCGACTCCACGCGGGGCCGGAGACCCTCGGGCTGTTCGGAGCCTGCGGCGGCCTGGGCGCCATCCTGACCGCGATCTATGTCGGCTGGCGGGGCGTCCCCCGCAGGGACGTCAACTGGATATTCCTGAGCTGGACCATCGGCACCGCCGCCCTGGTGCCCATGGGACTGGCGGGAGCGGCCTGGGAACTGCTGCCGCTCTCCTTCGTGACGGTGAGCGGCATCGCCCTCGGCAACGTGATCTGGTTCTCTCGGATGGGGGTGGAGGTTCCCGGGCACATCCTGGGACGGGTGGCCAGCCTGGACATGATGGTCTCCTTCAGCCTCACGCCGCTCTCCAGTGCCGTGACCGGCCCCCTGGCAGCGGCCATCGGGGCGCGGCAGGTGCTGATCCTGGCCGGGGCCCTGGGCGCCGTGGTGCCCGTGCTCTTCCTGCTCCTGGTGCCCGGGCTCCTCGGCAGCCACCGTGCGGTCGGCGACGCCCTGTCCTGATCTGGGCGCTTTTGGTGCCACCCAAAGTTCAGGGACCCTCTCCAGGCCGAAGCTGGGCTGGCACCGATCAGCGCCAGTCCCATCCCCGATCACCGAAGGACCCTATTCAGGCGCGCCTGACGGGCCCTGGAGTCCTTGCCATCTGCGGCACTGGGCCCGGAGGGCCCGGGGTCCGGCTGCTTGCCCCCGGTAGCGCCGGCCCGTAGAGGGAGCGGAGAGAACGTCGGCCCGGGCCGGCGAGTGGCTCGCCAGCCCGGGCATCGTCATAACTGCGGCAGAGTCAGCGCCGCTGCAGCCGCACCTCCAGGGCGTCCCTGAGGGCGTCGCCGACGAAGTTGAAGGCCACCACCGTGAGCACAATCGCCAGCCCCGCCGGGTAGATCAGCCACCAGTAGCCGGCGTAGATGTAGCTGAGCCCGTTGCTGAGCTCGCCGCCCCAGTTGGTGGCCGGAGGTGGGACCCCGATCCCGAGGAAGCTCAGGGTGGCGACGGCGATGATCGCGTCGGCCACTTGGAAGGTGGCGTTGACCACGATCACGCCCACCGTGTTGGGGATGATGTGGCGGAAGAGCACCCGGCGGGTGCTGCCCCCCATCACCCTGACCGCCTGGACGTACTCGCGCACGCGAAGGCTGAGGGTCTCACCTCGCACCAACCGGGCCGGCACCAGCCAGGCCACCAGCCCGATGACCACGATCAGCTCCAGGGTGGAGGTGGTGAAGATGGCTCCCAGGAGGATGAGGGCGACCAGGAAGGGGATCGCCAGCATGGCGTCCACGATCCTCATCATGATCGTGTCGATGAGCCCCCCGGCGAGACCGGAGACGGCTCCCCAGATGACCCCCACCAGCACCGCGATGATGGCGGCCGCGAAGCCGACCTCAAGGGAGCTCTGCCCCCCGAGCATCAGCCGCCCGAGGTTGTCGTACCCGACCTGATCGGTGCCGAGGGGATGGGCCAGGCTGGGTGCGAGGTGGGCGATGTTGGGATTGTTGAAGACCTGCTGGGTGCGGTAGATGAGTGGCCCCACGAAGCTGAAGAGGACCATGAAGAGGATGATCCCAAGGCCCACGATCGCCAGCCGGTTCTCGAAAAAGACCGCTAGGATGAGGCGCCACATGGACCCGGAGCGGTAGCCCTCCCCACCCTCCGGCAGCGCCCCGGCTACGGGGAGGTTGGCAGTCGGGTCAGCGGCGCTCATTCCCTTCCCTCACAGAACCCGGATGGTGCCGTCCCGGCCCGGCTAGACATAGCGGATCCTCGGGTCAGCCACGGCGTACAGGATGTCGGCGATCAGGTTGCCGACCACGGTGGCCAGGGCAACCACCACCACGAAGCCGAGCAGGGTGGGGAAGTCGTCACTGACCGCGGCGTTGTAGTACAGGAGCCCCATTCCCGGGTAGTTGAAGACGTCCTCGGTCACCACCGCGCCGCTCACGATCCCTCCGATCGACAGCCCGACCAGCGTGATCACCGGGATGAGCGCGTTGCGAAGCACGTGGATCATCAGGATGGCCTGGTTGGAGACCCCCTTGGCCCTGGCGGTGCGCACGTAGTCCTGGATCAACTGCTCCAACATCGAGGAGCGCATGTAGCGGCTGAAGAGCGCCACCGTCACCGCGGTGAGGGTCATCACGGGAAGCACCATCCCGTTGAGGTCGGTCCAGGGGTAGGTCTGGTTCTGCGGCGCCTCGAAGGGCAGCCAGCCCAGCGTCTGGTTGAAGAGGATGATCAGGAGGATGCCCAGAAGGAAGGTGGGCATCGAGTAGAAGATGAAGCTGAGCCCGGTGAGCACGTAGTCATCGGCCCGGTTGCGATGCACCGCGGACCAGATCCCCAGCGGCACGGCAATGATCACCGCCAGCACCAGGGAGGAGCCCACCAGGAACAGGGTCTTGGGCAGCCTCTGCCCGATCAGCGCCATCACCGGCTGGTTCAGCTTGTACGAGAAGCCGAGGTTGAGGTGGGCGAGGTTCCAGACCCAGAGCCCGTACTGCACGTACAGCGGCTTGTTGAAGCCCAGCTCGGCATTGAGCTGCTTTATGGTCTGGGGGCTGGCCCGGGTGCCGAGGATGGCCCGCACCGGGCTCCCGGGGAGCAGGTGGAGCAGGATGAAGGTGATGACCGTGACCCCGATGAGGACCACGATCGCCTGACCGACCCTCCGGATCATGTATCCGATCACTTTCGTCTTACTCCCTTGCGCCTCTTCCTAAGGTGTGCGGGAGGACGCCGTGGGGCCCGGCCCAGTGGGCCGGGCCCCGTCCTGAACCCCTGCGGTCCAGGTTGGCGCCGCCGCTAGCTCAGATCAGGAGAACGAGTAGTACTGGGGGTACAGCTCGTCGAAGATCCCCTGGTGGGTGAGCCCGTTGAGATTGCTCTTGTACATGGTGAGCTGGTAGGGGCCCGACGGCATGTACACGACCGGGAGCTGCTGGGCCAGGTAGTCCTCGTAGGTGAAGAGGGCCTTGAGCTCGGCGGTGTTGTTGGGAGCCGTGTGGGTCGCCTGGATGTTGTGGTCGTTGGTGGGGACGCTGTAGTCCCCAGCGTTGCTGGAGGCGCCGGTTCCCAGGATCTCCCCACCGGTCGGGAAGTAGTCCGGGGAGTAGACCCAGCCGCCACCCCAGTTGGCCATGTCCCAGCCGTTGCAGGGGGTCGAGAAGGTGCAGCCGTTGAAGGCCGTGCCGATCACCTGCTGGAAGGGAGCGGTCGAGAGGGTGAGCTTGATGCCCGCCACCTGCTCGGCGGTGGACTGGAGCGCCTCCATCTCGTTGGTGAGAGACACGGCACCCTGCGCGTACAGGAGACGGAAGCTCAGCTGTGCCCCCGCGGCGATGCCCTTTCCGCACTCGTCAGCCGCAGTGCCAGGCTTGGTGCAGGTGGAGATGCCACCAGGGTTCACGGCCCAGCCGTGGGCCTTGAGCAGGCTCACCGCCTTGCTGGCGTCGTAGGGGTATACCTGACCCTTGCTCTCCAGCGGGCTGGCGTCAGGGTTCCCCGGCGGGTACGTCGGGACCGGCCCGTTGCCAGGCACCCCGTAGCCCGCCAGGAAGTCCTTGATGTACTGCTCCTGGTTGACCAGGGACTGGAAGGCCTGCCGGAAGTACAGCTGCTGCATGATCGGGCCCGTGGTGGGCTCGGTGAAGTTGTAGGGGAAGTAGACGAACCCGAAGTCGTACCAGGGGTTGAAGGTGTAGCCGCTCTTCTCCAAGAGCGCCTTCTGGGTGATGTCCTGGGTCGGGATGTACCCGATCGTCAGGCTTCCCGCCTTGAGGGCGTTGAACTCCGCGGTGTCGGTGGTGAAGGGCTCCTCCACGAAGGCCGAGATGGTCGGCTTGGGGCTCCCCGAGTAGTTCTTGTTGGGAACCATCTTCACGTAGCCGGCCGTGGTGTAGCTCTTGAGGACGAAGGGCCCGCTGACCACTTGCCAGAGCGGGTTGCCCTGATAGGTGCCCAGGGACTGCGACTGGCTGTTGAGGAACTGGGCCACGCCCAGTGCGCCGGTGGACCCGGTTCCGGGGACGGACGGCACGTACTCAGTGGGCGAGGTGTTCGGCAGCGCGGTGCGCGCCTCGGCCGAGGCGTCGTAGTTGCCGACCGGGCCGGAGGCGGACAGCTCATCCCAGGACGCCTGGGGGAGCGGGGTGATCTGGCTCAACTCGTTGTAGAGGAACCAGGTCGGGTTGTACGAGGAGTTGAGCTTCATGGTCAGCGAGTAGGTGCCGGTGGCGCTGTAGCTGACCACGTTCTGCGGGAAGGCTCCTGGAACGGCAGCGCCCCATCCGGGTCCGGGGGCGCTGCTACTGCCCACCGCCGGAGCGTTGGGGTCGGTCGCGGCCGACAGCATGTTCATCCAGAAAATCACGTCCCTCGAGGTGATGGGCTGGCCGTTGGACCACTGCCAGTGCTTGAGGGTGATGTCCACCACCGTGTTGTTGTCGGTGAAGGTCGGCTGGTTGCCGATGCTGAGAGCGGCGTTGAACACCGGCTGCGAGCTGGTGTTGCCGAACCAGAAGAGCGGGACGTACATCAGCTGCGAGAAGTCCGAGAGGTTGGTGACGCTGAAGTAGGTGCCGCTCGCCATCGGGAAGATATAGCTGGGGGGCGCGCTCGGCCCCTCGGCAAAGGTCACCGTGCCGCCCGAAGTGGTCTTCGGGGTCGTGGTGGTGCTCCCGCAGGCGGCCACGAAGAGGGCGGCCACCGCGGCCACCCCCGCCATGCGCCAGAACGAGAGCTTGGGAATGTGTCTCACTTCGGTCTTAACCCTCCTGTGCCCTGATCCTTCTCGCCGCCAAGGGCGGCATTGCACGCGGGGCCCTTACCCACGCGGTGGAGAGATCTTAGGCAACCCAGGGCACCGGCGTCATCCCCCATTAGGCTGATTTGCGCCGTGGGTGGGCTCCTGCTCCACCGGCACCAGCCCCTGACGCCAGGCGCGCAGGACCGCCCCGGCCCGATCCACCGCCCCCAGCTTGGCGAGGATGTGGCTGACGTGGGTCTTGACCGTGTGCTCGCTGAGGAAGAGCCGCTGGGCGATCTCCCGGTTGGTCATCTCCCTGGCCATCAGGCCCAGCACCTCCAGCTCCCGATCGGAGATGGCCGCCGTCTCCGGTAGGGGCGCCGGGCGCTCCAGGAGGGACTCACCCCCCGCGACCCGCCGGATCGAGTCCGCCAGCTCCTGGCGGGAGACGTCCTTGAGCAGGTAGCCCACCGCCCCGGCCCGGAAGCTGGGGACCACGTAGTTCTCGTGGCCGAAGGTGGTCAGCATCACCACCCGGGTGCTGGGGCTGCGCCCGAGGATCTCGCGCAGCGCTTGGATGCCGTCCATCCCGGGCATCTGGACATCCATCAGGACCACGTCGGGCCGGAGGTCGAGGGTGGAGGCCACCGCGGCGGCACCGTCCCCGACGTCCGCCACCACGGAGAGGTCAGGCTCCGCCTCCAGCATGGCGCACAGCCCCTGGCGGACCACCGGGTGGTCGTCGGCGACCAGCACCCGGATCACCTCGCCACCTCGGCCTTGGGACAGGGCACCGACAGGACCACTCTGGTCCCGCCTCCGGGCCGGCTGTCCAGGGCCAGCTCACCGCCGGCACCGGAGGCGCGCTCCCGCATCGAGGTGACCCCGAAGCTGCCCTGCCGGGAGGGACCCGAGGGGTCGAAGCCTCGGCCGTCGTCGGCCACCACCACCTGCAGCCGGCCCTGGCGCCAACTGAGCTCCACCGTGACCTCGGTGGGAGATCCATGGCGCACGGCGTTGGCCACTCCCTCCCGGACGATCCGGAACACCGTCACCTCCAGCTGGGCCGGCAGCGACACCCCTCGCAGCCCTCGGAGGCGCAGGCTGGTGCGGATCCCCGAGCGCTCCCTCACCCGGGCGAGTTCGTCCCGGATCGCCCCGGCCAGGCCCGCGCGCTGCAGCCCCTCGGGGCGCAGGTCCCAGACGGAACGCCGGGCCTCCTGGAGGCTGGAGCGGGCCAGCTCAGTGGCCTGGTGCAGAGCCCCGCGGGACCGCTCCGACTCCCGTCCCATCCAGGCGTCGGCGGCCTGGAGCTGGACGATGATCCCGGCCAGGCCCTGGGCGAGGGTGTCGTGGATCTCACGGGCGATGCGGTTGCGCTCGTTGATCGTGGCCAGCTCCTGGGTGTCCACGAAGAGCTGGGCGTTGCGCAGGGCCAGACCGAGCTGGCCCCCCACCACCTCCAGCAGCTCGCGCTGGCGGTGGTTGAAGGCTCCCCGACCGCGCAGGACCAGCAGCCCGACTTCACCCCCGGCGGCGGTCAGGGGGAGGAGCAGCATCTCGGCAGGGGCGGTCGGGCCCTCGGCGGGCGCGGGCGGTGGATCCCCGGACTCCGGCCCGGCGCGCCCCACCAGCCGGAGGCCGCTAGGGTCCAGCCCGTCGGTGACGTAGATCCAGACCCCGGGGAGGTCCCAGACCGCCTGGAGCTGGGCCGCGGCGGCGGTCGCCAGCTCGCTCACCACCAGCGACCGCCCCAGGGCCGAGGTCAGGGTGTTCAGGGTGGCGAGCTCCTGATTGCGCTGGGTGAGCTCGGCGGTCCGTTCCCGGACCCGCCGCTCCAGCTCCTCCCGGGCGCTTTCGATCTGGGTCCGCTGGGCCGCCAGGCGGCGGCGCAGGCCGTCCAGGCTGAGCTCCAGGCCGACGATCTCGTCCACCGGCCCGGGGGAGACCGCGACCGCTGTGTCCAGATCCCCCTTCGCCAGCCGCTCGGAGGCGGAGCGCAGCCGCGCCAGCGGGTCCAGCAGCCGGCGGCTCAGAAGGTTGGTGAAGATCAGCACCAGCCCCCCCAAGAGCAGCAGGATGGGGATCAGGACGGCGATTGCCCCGGCCAGCCCGTGGCTGATCTCCTGGGAGAAGCCGACCACGCTGGCGTCCAGCCCGGAGACCGGGAGCGCCACCCCGTAGCTCCACTGGCTGGCCGGGAGCGGGCTGTAGAACACGTCTACGGGGTTTCCATCGAGGGTGATCTGCCCGGACCCCTGGAGCCCGAGGCGCATCTGGGTCGCGACCGGCAGCCAGGGGTTTCCTTTCTGGGTCAGGCTCACCGGTTGCGTGGGCCGGCGATGGGGCAGCAGCCCCAGCGCCGAGGTGCCTCCAGCGCCCACGGAGATCACGTTGCCCTCTGGGCTCAGCAGGAAGCCGTAGCTGCCCTGGGCGCTGCCCGGGGGCCCGGCCAGGAATGCGGACACCAGGCTGCTCACCGTGATGTTGGCCCCGACCTGGAACTGGGTCCCGGCGGCGGTGGCCCCCTGGGTGGCTACGGTCACCGTGGGCCCGCCGGCCAGCGGGTTGTTGTACACCGGGGTCCACACCGCGGTCTGAGGCGACTGGGCGATCAGCTGGCGCCAAGCGGAGGACTGGAGCTGGTCGGCGGCGGCGGCCTCGGCGAGTCCCGCCTGATACACGCTCGGCGACGGCAGCAGCTGCTCGAACCGGGAGCGGTCGGCTGAGCTCACCGCCCTCGCGGGAGTGACCTCGACCATCCCGTACTGGGGAAGGTTGATCCAGGCCTCGGCCACCTCGCGGTGCAGGGCGGGGATCTCAGTCAGGAGACCCGCGAGGTCGCTGAGGCCCGCCGTGAGCGCCGCCGACCGTGAACCGACCGCGCCCAGGACCGCGTAGGTCGAGGCGTTGCCCAGGGTTCCCAGCCCCGGCCCCGGCGAGGAGAGCTCGGCCTGGGCCGCCTTGCCCACCAGGGTCACCTGGCTCTCGATCGCCGCCAGCTCGTCGTCGACCCCCGCGGCCTTGCTGGTCACCAGCTCCTGGAGGTGGGCGCCCTGGGCGGCCACGAGCCGCTGGTTGGCGGACTGCAGCGCACCTGAGTTCAGCTCCTGGAGGGCGGCGATCCCGGCCGCGCTGACCACCGCCAGAGGGATGACCGACACCGCGAGCATGGCCGTGAGGATGCGCCCCCGAATCGTGAGGCGCTGCCAGTGCTGGTTGGCCCAGCGTCCAGGCAGGGCCCACCATCCCCTCCCCCCGCGCCCGCCTGCGCTCACCTCCGGATCTCCTGTGGCTCCAACCGGACTCCCATCCTACGACCGGATCGGGCCGGGCGGCGCCTGCGGGAACATGTCGGGGTGGCAAGCGCCTTTGGCGGGCGGATCCTGATCGCTCCCACGGCCTTCAAGGGAACCCTGTCTCCGCGGGCGGCGGCGCGCGCCATGGCCCTGGGGGTGGCGCGCGCCTGGCCGGACGCCGACCTCCACCTCCTCCCCCTGTCCGACGGTGGAGACGGCTTCTTGGATGCGGTCCTCCGCGGGCGGGGCCGCCGACTCGTCTGGACCGAGGGCGAAGACGCTCTGGGACGCCGCCACCCGGTCCCCTGGGGGTCCTTGGAGGGCGGCCGGCTGGCGGTGGTGGAGCTGGCCAGGGCGGTGGGGATCGCCGGACTTCCGCCCGCCACCCCCCGCTCCGCCGCCACCTCGGGAACGGAGGGGCTGGGAGCCCTGCTGGCCGCGGCCCTGGCCTCCCGTCCCCGACGGCTTCTGGTCGGACTTGGCGGCAGCGCCTCCACGGATGGCGGGGCCGGCCTGGCCCGGCGGCTGGGCTACCGCCTGCTGGACCGAGTGGGGCGGGATCTGCCGCCCGGGGGATCCGCCCTGGGTCGGCTGGACCGGATCCTGGTTCCCCCGCAGGGACCGCCAGCGGAGGTGGAGGTCTCCGGGGCGTGCGACGTCTCCGCCCCCCTGCTGGGCCCGTCGGGCGCCGCCCGCGTGTTCGGCCCCCAGAAGGGGGCCGACCCGACCACGGTGGCCGAGCTGGAGGCGGGGCTGGAGCGGCTCCGGCGGGTGGTCGCCCGCGACCTCCTGGTCGAGGCCGCCGACATCCCGGGGGCGGGCGCCGCCGGCGGCGCAGGCTTCGGCCTGGTGGCGTTCTGCGGGGCCCGGCTGGTCCCGGGGGCGGAGTTGGTGGCGGAGCTGGTCGGGCTGGACTCGGAGCTGGCCGGAGCCGAACTTGTGGTGACCGGGGAGGGGCGGCTGGACCTGCAGAGCTTCTCCGGCAAGGTGGTGGGCGAGGTGGTGCGCCGGGCCCGCCGGAGGGGACTCCCCTGCCTGGTCTTGGCGGGGTCCGCCGACCCCGCGGCCGCCCACCGCCTGCGGGGGATGGGTGCGGCCCTCCACCTCTACGGTGAGCCGGGGCATCCCCCTGCCGCCCAGTTGGAGCAGGCCGTCCACGTTGCCTGCGGGGAGTTTGCCGCGGGGGCGAGGGCCCTCCGCCCGGGCCCTCAGTAGACCGGGAGGCACCACTCCCGGTACTTCTCCACCTCGGCTCGGACCACCTTGGCGTAGAGCTCTCCCAGCGCCTGGCTGTAGGGGCCGACCTTGCCGGTCCCCACCTGGCGGTGGTCCACCTCCACCACCGGGGAGAACTGGGCCCCGGTGCCGCAGAGGAAGACCTCGTCGGCGATGTAGAGCTCGGTGCGGTCGACCGATCTTTCCAGGACCGGAAGGCCGAGGTCCTCGCTCCAGAGCCGCATCAGGGTGTCTCGGGTGATCCCCTCGAGGATATTGTCGGTCACCGGAGGGGTGATCAAGGTCCCCTTGCGGATGATGAAGAGGTTCTCCGCCGAGCCCTCGCTGACATGGCCGTCCTGCCCCAGGACGATGGCCTCGTCGTAGCCGTTCTCGACGGCCTCGGACTTGGCCAGGGCGGCGTTGACGTAGGTCCCGGTGATCTTGGCCCGGGCCGGGGCGGAGTTGTCATCCACCCGCCGCCAGGAGGAGACCATGCAGCGGACGCCCGTGGTCGCTTCGATGTAGCGACCGAACGGCTGCGCGTAGATGAGGAGGTCGTGCTCCAGGCCGTGGAGGCGCACCCCGATCTCCTCGGACGACTTGTAGACCAGGGGCCGGACATAGACGTCCTGGCGGAACCCGTTGGCCGCCAGCAGCTCGCGGGTGAGCTCGCAGAGCCGCGGCGGATCCAGGGGGAGGCTCATGTTGAGGATGTGCGCGGACTGGGCCAGGCGCTCGTAATGTTCCCGGGCCCGGAAGAGGAAGAGCTGCTCCTGGGCCGGGTTCCAGTGGGCGCGAATCCCCTCGAAGCAGGCGGTGCCGTAGTGGAGGGCGTGGGTCATGGGACCGAGGCGGCACTCCCCGTAGCGCCGCATCCTCCCCTGGAAGTAGACGACCGCCGTCTCCCGGTCGAAGGGCTGGTCGGCCTGCCGGGCCGGCGCCTCAGCCTTCACGCTGGCCGTCTCCAGAACCTCCATGGCTTCCTCCCGCAACGGCGCCACCGACTGCCGGGCCAATATAGCTCGGCGGGGCCGCAGGCCCCGGGCGGCGGGATCGGCCGGTGGTACGATCCCGCCACATCATGCGAACGCCGCGGCTCAATCTGGGCGTGACGCGCTGGCTGGTGCCTGGCCTGCACGTCAAGCGGTGGCTGGGGGTGACCGTCTTCGCGGTCGTGGCGATCAGCCTGGGGATCAGCTACGCCCTGAGGGAGTTCTACCTCCACGCCCGGCTGCCCGCGTTCACCTACGGCCTCACCCTGCAGTTCTGGCCCCGCTGGGTCCGGGCGATCCTCTTCATCTCCGTCGGCCTCCTCATCCTGGGGCTCGGTCTCTACAAGCTCACCAAGTCCCTGCTCAGCCCCTTCCCCGGGGGGAACAAGGCGCTGGTGGAGCGGCTGTACGACTTCCGCCGGCTGCGCAAGGGCCCGAGGATAGTCGCCATCGGGGGTGGCACCGGCCTCTCCACCCTGCTGCGGGGAATCAAGCGCCACAGTGGCAACGTGACCGCCCTGGTGACGGTCGCCGATGACGGGGGCAGCTCCGGCCGTCTCCGGGCCGAGTACCAGGTCCTTCCCCCGGGGGACTTCCGCCAGTGCCTCACCGCCCTGGCAGACGTCGAGCCCCTCATGGCCGAACTCTTCCAGTACCGCTTCGAGGAGGGCTCCCTGCAGGGGCACTCCTTCGGCAACCTCTTCATCATGGCCATGACCGCCATCACCGGGGACTTCGAGCACGCGCTGCGGGAGTCCGGCCGGGTGCTGGCCGTGCGCGGGCAGATCGTGCCCTCGACCCTGGAGAGCGTCACCCTCTGCGCCCTCTCCGGGGAGGAGGTGCTGGTGGGCGAGTCCTCCGTGCCCACCGCCAAGGGGCCGATCAGCCAGGTCTTCCTGGTGCCCGAGCATCCCCCGCTCAACCCCGAGGCGGAGCTGGCGCTGCTCAACGCCGAGATGGTGGTGGTGGGACCGGGAAGCCTGTACACCAGCCTGCTTCCCAACCTGCTGGTGGACGGGATGGTGGAGACCCTGCGCCGGTCACCGGCCCTCAAGGTGTATGTCTGCAACGTCGCCACCCAGGCCGGCGAGACCGTCAACTTCACCGTCCACGACCACCTGGAGGTCCTGGACCAGTACGTGGGGCCGGGGCTGTTCGACTACGTGGTGGCCAACAGCAATCTGGCCCTGCCCCTCTCCCCAGCCGCCGTCGAGGCCGGGATTCGCCGGGTCGCCTTCGACCGGCGGCGGCTGGCCCAGTACGGGGGCCGGCCCAAGTTCGTGCTCGCCGACCTCGCCAACCCCCGGCTGACCACCCACCACGACCCGGACAAGCTGGCCCAGGTCCTCATGAAGCGGGTCTGGCAGCGGGCCTGACGCCTCACTTCCCGAGCAGCTCTCCGGCCGCCAGGAGGTTGCCCGGCAGGCTCGGATCCCGGCCCGGACCCAGCTCCACGGCCTCGGTCACCAGCTCCTCCAAGAGGGGGGCGAAACCCACGCCGCTGGCCTCCCAGAGGTAGAAGGCCAGCGATCCGGGGATGGTGTTGACCTCGTTGACGTAGAGCTCTCCCGACTCCGAGAGCAGGAAGTCGACCCGGGCCGTGCCCCCAAGGTCCAGGGCATCGAAGGCCAGGACCGCCAGCTCCCGGACTCTGGCGCGCAGCTCGGCGGAGATGGCCGCGGGAAGCTCGCGCCGGGGGTCGGCCGTCCCCTTGGCCCCACCCTTGGGTCCACCCACGTACTTGTCCTGGTAGGAGAGGGGCCCCCGCTGCTTGCGCGGGCGCTCCACCTCGGAGGCTCTCTCCCCCCGCCGCTTGACCGCGCAGTTGAGGTCCTCCGCCCCCTGCACCGCCGGCTCAACGACGGCCTCGGAGTCGAACTGCAGCGCCAACTCCAAAGCCGGTGCCAGCCCGGCCCCCTCCTCCACCAGGCTCACCCCGATGCTGGACCCGCTTCGGTTGGGCTTGACCACCACCGGAAGCGCCGCCCCGGCGGCCCCGTCCGGGGTGCCCACCAGCCGCCCCGGCACCACGGGAAGGCCCGCCGCGGCCAGCAGCTGCTTGGACCGGTATTTGTCCATGGCCAGAGCCGCGCCCATGGTCCCCGAGCCGACCTGGGGCAGGCGCAGGAGGTCGGCGAGGGCGGCCAGCGTCCCGTCCTCACCGTGGCTGCCGTGCACCAGGGGGAAGATGAGGTCCAGGGGAAGCTCCCGGCTCCGACCCAGGACCCCCGCACCAGGTGCGCGCAGCCGGCCCCTCCCCAGCTCCACCGCCACCTCCGTTCCCTCGACGGGCAGCTCGCCACGGAAGGCGGAGAGCTCGGCGAACGAGGGATCGGTGAGCAGGCGCCCCGCCTTGGTCAGGTAGAGCGGCAGGACCACGGCCCCCAGCTCCCGCAGGACGGGCATGACCTGGCAGGCGGTGATGATGCTGATCTCATGCTCAGGGGAGCGCGAACCGAATACCACCCCCACCCGGAGGCCGGCCAGGCTCACGGCTGCTCCCGGTACTGGTCGGGGAGGTCGTTCTCGAACAGCACCACGCTTCCGTCACCGGCCACCTTGGGGAGCACCGTCTGGGCCTCCTCCAGATCCGCCACCACACTGACCTGGGCAGGGGGGAAGCCCGCCCCTGCGAGGCCGCGGTACACCGGCTCGGTGTGACGCGGACCGACCAGGATCACATGGGTGCAGACGGCCGCCGCCTGCCGGCCGAGCTCGGCCATGCTCTCCTCCTCCTCCTCCCCGAGTTCGATGTATCCCGGGGTGACCAGCACCCGGCGCCGGCCCGGCAGCTGACCCAGAAGTTGCAGCGCCTCCCGGGCGCCCTCGGGGTTGGAATTGTAGGCGTCATCGATGATGGTGACCCCTCCCCGGCGAGTCACCTCGAGCCGGTGGGGAGCGCCCCGAAGCCCCCGGGCCCGCTCCGCCAGCTCCGGCAGGGGACGGCCCAGCTCCGCCGCCACCGCCAGGGCGCAGAGGAGGTCCTGGAGCAGGTGGCGGCCGAAAAGTCTCACCTCCAGCTCCAGCTCCTCCCCGTCGCGCCCCAAGAGGCGGCAGCGGGTGGCCTCACCCGCTACCTCCACCCCGTCCAGCCACCACCGGTCGCCGGGGCGGCCCACCTCCACCAGCCGGGCCGAGAGCGGGGCCAGGAGGCTCTCTCGCTCGCGAATGTCCGAGGGGACCACGGCGAAGCCGTCCTGGGGCAGCGCGGCCAGGAGCTCGGACTTGGCCCGGGCCACCCGCTCCACGGTGCCGAACCGCTCCAGGTGCATCGGGCCGACCGCCGTCACCACCCCCACCCGGGGATGGCTGAAGGAGCAGATCTCGGCGATCTCCCCGGGGCGGTAGGCACCCATCTCCAGGACGGCAACCCGGTGGTGCGGGCGGAGCCCCTCGTTGACCGCCCGGCAGACGCCGAGGGTGGTGTTGTAACTGGCGGGGGTGGCAAAGCAGCTTCCCTCAGGGACGTCCAGGAGTTGGGCCAGCAGCACCTTGGTGGTGGTCTTGCCATAGCTTCCGGTGATGCCCACCACCAAGGGATGGGCCTCGCCCAGCCGGTGCTCGGCCTGCCTCATGAAGGCCCGCCGCCTCCCGCTCTCGTAAGGGCTCCAGGCGATGGCGGCCAGGCTGAGTGCCAGCACCGAGACGGGGTCGGCGAGGCCGGGCAGCAGCGCCCCCTCGGGGCCGCTCCAGAAGCCCAGGATGAGGAGGACCAGGCTCGCCCCGGCGGCGGCGGCGAACAGCCGCCGGGCGCGCTGGGTCCAGTTCAGCCGGGAGCGGCGGGCAAAGCTTGGGCGCAGCGCCAGGGGAAGCAGCGCCGCCAGGAGGAGCGGAAGTGGTCGCAGCTCCGTCGGCAGAAGCGCCGCCAGGAGGAGCAGGAGCGCCGCCGCCAGCAGCAGCGCGGCCGTCTGCCAGGGTCGCGTCTGGAGCCGGCGCCGGAGGCTGGCGAAAAGGCGGGGCGGCAGGTATTCGTCCAGCTGGAACACGTAGGTCCAACCCAGCAGCCGAGGGAGGAGGGCGAGGAATCCCACGACCCCCAGCGCCGCCGCCTGCCAGAGTGGGAGGGGCCCCACCTCAGAGCTCCGCGTCCATGAGGGCGTCGGCGACCGCGGCGAAACGCGCCGCCTGGTCCAGGAAAGGGAAGTGGCCACTTCCCTCGAACACCACCAGCTCCGACCCGGGGAGAAGCGCGCGGAGGCGCTCAGCATGCGGCCGGAGGGGCAGCTCCGGGTCGTTCGAGCCCCAGACGATGAGGGTGGGCAGGGTGATCCGACGCGCCAGAGGGCTCAGGTCCTCGCGCACCGCGGCGACCAGGGTCGGCCGCAGCTCGAGGGAGGCTGCCCGGTAGTCCCTTGACCCCATCCGGGCGGCCAGCCAGGACCGAAACCTCCTCCTGGGGCCGGGCGGGAGGGCCCCCGCCGCCCCTCTCAGCCCCTTGTACGCCCTGACCCTCAGGCTGGGGGAGGCGGCGGCCTCCGGCCGGATCCCCGAGGGAGCGCAGAGCAGGAGGCGGTCCGGAGGGAAGTCCCCCGCGGAGAGGCGGATGGCGAGGGCGCCGCCGTAGGAGTGCCCCAGAAGGCTGTACCTCTGGACCCGGAGGCCGCCCAGCCAGGCCGAGAGCAGATCGGCGTAGGCGGCAGTGGTCCATCCGCCCCGCCCCACCGGGGACTCGCCGAAGCCCGGCAGGTCCGGAGCCAGCAGCCGCCTTGGCGTCGCCATCCCCTCCAGGAGGGGGGTGAAGGTGACCGCGCTGGCGCCCCAGCCATGCAGCAGGAGCACCGGTGGGTCCGCTCCCGGGCGCTCCAGGAAGGAGACGTGCTGGTCCCCCACGGACCCCTCGGTCCGGGTTAGGGAGGGCCGGACGGGCGGCATCTGTCCCGAGTCTAAGGGTTGTCTCAGCCGCGGAGCTGTCGGCCGTGCTCAGATGAGATTGTGGGCCCGCCTATAATCCCGCCAGCCATGGCACCCCCGGACCAGGAGCAGGACCCCCGCCCCGCCCGGGTCCTCGTGGTGGACGACGAGGCTTCCATCCGCGACTTCATCGAGATGGGCCTCAGCCGCGAGGGGTTCACGGTGCGCACCGCCCCGGATGGGCGAGCGGCGCTGCCCGCGGTCGACCAGTTCCAGCCCGACCTCGTCATCGTGGACGTGATGATGCCGCGGATGGACGGCCTCTCCCTGACCCGGGAGCTGGCGGGGGATCCCCGGCGCGGCCTGATCATCCTGAGCGCCCGGGACGAGACCCGGGATCGGATAGTCGGGCTGGAGCTGGGGGCCGACGACTACCTCGTCAAGCCGTTTGAGTTCGCGGAGCTGCTGGCCCGCATCCGGTCGGTCCTGCGCCGCCGTCAGCCTGACCAGGCCGAGGTGCTGCAGTCGGGAGACCTGGTGCTGGACCGGGGCCGCCGGGCGGCCACCTACCGCGGGGAGCCGGTGGAGCTCTCCCCCCGGGAGTTCGACCTCCTCTACTACCTGGCCCGCCATCGCGGCCGGGTCCTGGAGCGCGACCGGCTGCTGAACGCCGTCTGGGGGGTCTCCTTCTACGGGGACGAGAACAACCTCGAGGTGTACGTGCGCTACCTGCGCCGCAAGCTGGGCGACGACGACCGCCGCCTCATCCAGACCGTCCGCGGGGTCGGCTACCGGCTTGCCGCCGGCTGAGGGCGAGGGGAGCCCCCGGCTCCGGTGGTACCGGAGCCTGCGCTGGCGGCTCACCCTCACCCTGATGGGCCTGCTAGCGGTGCTCCTGGTGCTCGCCGGGGGGGCCGAGTACTCGCTTCTCCGGGGCGCAGTCATCTCCTCCCGGGGCCAGGCGATGCGGGTGGCCTTCAGCGACGCCCGGGGGCTGGTGGCCCGCCAGGACCGGCTGCGAGTCCGCACCGGCCGGCTCCCGCTGACCCAGCGGCAGCAGGCGGCGGAGCTGGTGGGCGCCATCGCCGCCGGCCAGTTCTCGGCGGTCGCGCTCTCCCCCGGCCTCACCGTGGTGGCCTCGGCCGCGCCGGGAGGCTCCGCCCACGCCCAGCCGGTCACCGGCGTCACCGTGCCCCTTCTGCCACCGGCCCAGCTGGCCTCCGTGCTCCGCTCGGGAACCCGCGGACAGCCGACCCTGCTGGGTCACGGGCCCGACGAGCGGCTGGCCATGGCCTTCGCCGTGGACGGCGCCGCGGGCGGCCCCCTGGGCCTGGTCGAGGTGGTGCAGTCCGCGGCCGCCATCCAGCAGGAGCTGGGGAGGGCACGGCTGGTGCTTGGCCTCGGCACCCTCGCGGTCCTGGTGCTGGCGCTCCTGGTAGGACTCTGGGTCACCTCCCGGTCGCTGCGCCGGCTGGAGCTGCTCACCGACGCGGCCCGGCGGCTCGGGGGCGGCGAGCTCTCCGCCCGCTCCGGTCTCCCGCCCGGAGGGGACGAGGTCGCGGTCCTGGCCGGGGTATTCGACCAGATGGCGGAGGCGGTGGAGAAGACCGTCGCCGTGCGCGAGGAGGCGACCCGGCAGATGCGCAGGTTCATCGCCGACGCCTCCCACGAGCTGCGCACCCCGCTCACCGCCATCAAGGGCTACCTGGAGGTGCTGGAGAGAGGTGCCGCCGACGACCCCAAGGCACTGGCGCGCGCCCTCCAGGTGATGTCCCAGGAGGCGGAGCGGATGCGCCGGCTGGTCACCGACCTCCTGGCCCTGGCCCGAGCCGACTCCGCAAGGCCGCTGGACCTTCGACCGGTGGACCTCAGAGAGCTGCTCCAGGACTTCCTCGAGGAGAGGGGCGCGGACCCGGCCACCGGACCCCCGGGGCCGCTCCTGGCCCAGGCGGACCCCGAGGCACTGCTGACGGTGATCTCCAACCTGCAGGGCAACGCGGAGCGCCACGGTGAGGGCAGGGGGGTCGCCTGGACCCTCCTCCGGGAGGACGAGACGGTGGGATTCAGCTGCTCGGACCAGGGACCGGGGATCTCCGCCGATGACCTGCCCCACATCTTCGAGCGCTTCTACCGGGCCGGTGAGTCCCGTTCCCGCGACGCCGGCGGCAGCGGGCTGGGGCTGGCGATCGTCAGGTCGCTGGTGGAGGCCCAGGGGGGGCAGGTCAGCGCCGGCCCGGGGCCCTCGGGCGGCGCCACCTTCAAGGTCCTCCTCCCCGCCGCCAGGGCCGGCGGGTGGGTCCCGCCGCGACCCTGAGGGACTGCCTCAGACCGCCCGTCTCACCAGGACCCGCACCACTCCCGAGTCCGGCTGGACCCGCTCCTCAAGGACCGCCTGGCCCAGGTCGCGCAGCGCCCGGGGCACCGAGTCCGCCGGCTCGCCGGCGTCCAGGACCAGCTCCAGCTCCTCCCCCATCCTCAGCCGCCCCAGAGCCATTTTGGCGCGCACGAAATTCAGCGGGCAGCGGACCCCGCGAAGGTCCAGCAGCTGGGGTTCCGGACCAGCGGAGGGCACCTCTCGATGGTACTGCCGCTGATGAGTAATCTCCCGGACGCCCGGTGCGCCTTCCGGCACTCCCAGGCGCAGAGGACCCATGGAGCGGATTCGGCCTTCCTCCCCTTTCGGTAGCCATCGGAGTGGCGCGAGTCTGGGAAAGGCTGGCGGCTTCGGGCCCGGCCCGTCGCCGCTGTCACGGGACCGGGCTCTCCCACCCAGGCTGGTCGAGTCCACCGAGGGCGCCGCCGACCTGCTGCTGCAGCCAGGCCCGGACTCCCCGGGGCTGATCCCGGACCAACTCCGGCCAGCGCGAGCGCCAGCGCCGAGGCGGTGTGATCCAGAGCCAGCTGGGTTCCAGGCGGGCACCGCGGACGACCTTGGCCTGCCAGCTGGCCAGGCCCAGGTGCAGCGTTCGGGCCCCGGTGCGCATGGCGTGCTCCAGAGGCAGGTAGAAGGCGAGGTTGAAGTAGGCGGCCGTGCCGGCCACCTCCTGGTAGTCGAACCCGGCCGCCCGGCCGTAGAGCGTGTCCCCCCACCGGTAGAAGAGGGTGAAACCCACCGGCCGCCCCTCACGCCGGCAGATCAGCACCCAGCTACAGGAGTCGAGCCGCCGGGCCTGGCGGCTGAACTCCTCCTCGAGTTGGGCGACCGAGTGCGGGTGCCCGTATCGGGCCTGCAGTGGGGCTGCCAGCTGCGCCAGGGCCCTCACGCAGTCCGAGAGTCGGGCCTCGGTGACCTGGAGGTGGCTGGCCGCGAAGCGTGCCCTCTCGCGCCGCACGGCGTGCCTGCGGGACGAGCTGAGGGACGCCAGATAGGCCTCGAAGCTCGGGAAATCGGCGTCCAGGGAGGCGCTGCCGGAGCCGAGCATGAGATGAGCCGCCGGCCCCAGGGCTTCGGCGACCTGAGCGGCCGCCTTCGAGGTCATCCACATCGCGGCCCAACTCGTGCACCCGCCCCGGCGGGCCATCTTCACCGCGGCCGTCAGCGTGGGGCGCAGCACCCGGGCCGTCCTGTCCCCCTCCCGCGGGTGCACGAGCCACTCGTTCACGTACCCAGAACGGGTCCCGATGAACAGGGTGGGCCGCCACTCCGAGCTGTGGCTGCGGTCGCCGAGGAGCCAGCCTCCCCCCATCGCCGCCGGGTCGTAGGTGTCCATCGCCGGCACCGGGTGGCCGTCCCAGCGGTAACAGGGAAGAACTCCAACCAGCCTGGAGTCGCCCTCCACCGCCAGGAGGTACCGGGCCTCCAGGCTCGGGTCCGCCTCGACCGCGAGGAGGTAGGGCCGGCTGACCATGAGGCTCCGCCCAGCGGCGAGCTCCTCGAACGAGGCCCGGTCTATCGCCTCGAGTCGATCGACCAGCTCCACCCGCAGCCGGGATCGCGGCATCCCGGGTCAGAGCCGGTCAAAGGCACCCGAGCGCCGGCCCGAGCGCTCGAAGTAGCGGAAGAGGAGGTAGGCGGCGGTGGCCCAGCAGACGCCGACCAAGCCCTCCAGGAGGATGTCCAGCAGCGGCGCTGCCCCTGCGCGCCCGGCCGCCAGGAGCCGCCCCGCCGCGATCCCGTGGGTGAGGGGGAGGATCTGGGCCAAAGCTCTCAGGGGGAGCGGGAGCTGGTGCAGCGGCACCTCCACCCCGCAGACCAGAAGGACCATGAAGTAGGCGATGTTGGCGATGAGGAAGACGTCGCGGACCCGGAGCCCGATGGAGCCCAGCGCCATCCCGAAGCCGGTGCAGGAGGCGGAGGTCACCAGCACCGCCAGCAACAGCTGGGGCAGCTCCGCCGGGGCGGGCCGGAAGCCCAGGATGAGAGCCGAGACCAGGAAGCCGAAGCAGCAGGTCTGGAAGCCGGAGATCAGGACCGGGAGCCCCCGGCCCAGGAACACGGCCAGGCGGTCGCTGGGGGTGGCCAGGATCGGACTCAGCGTCTGGAAGAAGCGCTCGTTGGAGATGGCCATGGTCATCCCGTAGATGCCCGACATGCTGCAGATCTGGATGCAGTTGCCGACCACGAAGAAGGCGGTCGAACCCACCCCCGCCGCCCGCCCCAGGTACACGAAGAAGAGGATCTGGAAGGTGGGTGCGGCCAGCATCGTCGGGATGTACTGCCAGGGGGTGATCCAGTAGAACAGCGCCCGATAGGAGATGAGCCCCCCGATCAGGAAGACTCGCCAGAAGTGCCTTCCCGGTTGGGCGGGGGCAGCCACCTCCCCAGCGGCGCTCACTGGAAGTTGAGGGTGGCGGACTTGCGGGCGCGCCGCTCGACCACCCCCACCAGCCACACCCCCAGGGCCAGGTACCCGAGGGAGGCCAGAAGGCACCAGCCGATCGCCGGCAGGGGCTGCCCGCCGAAGGCCGCGGCGCGCAGCGCCTCCACCCCCCAGGTGGGCGCCAGGGCGTATGCCAGCGGGTGGCTCCACCCGGGCAGCAGGGAGAGCGGCACCAGGAGCCCGGTCACCAGCCAGACCGGGTACTCGATCATGTTGGAGATGGCGTTGGCGTTGCGGTAGAGGACGAAGCTGGAGCCCATCACCAGGCCCAGCAGCCCGAGGCTCACGACGGTCACCACGGCCCCCAGGGTGAAGAGGTAGGGGTCGGCCATCTGCACGTGGGCCCGGAAGACCACGGCCGCCCACAGGAGTGTGGCCGCCATGGAGTAGAGGCCCACGGTGGCCGTCCCCAGGCTGATGCCCAGCAGCACCAGCACGAAGGGCGCGGGCACCATGACCAGCGGTTCCAGCGTCCCCTGGTGGCGCTGCCAGGAGAGGGCCCCCCCGCAGCCGAACACCACCGTCGACCAGATCCCCATGATCCCGGCCCCCAGAGCGTAGTAGAGGATGGGCAGGCCGTGGTTCCCCGCCTGCTGGTCGGCCATGGCGATGGAGGCGAAGATCAGCGGCTGGATCACCGCCGTCATGAGCATGAACCCGGACTGAGCCTGCATCTTGAGCTGGTAGAACCACCCCCAGGCCACGACCCGGGGCCAGCTCAGCGCCTCCCTCACACCCGGGCCGCTCACGCCGAGGTCACCAGGGCGACGTAGGCGTCCTCCAGCGTCGGCTCTCGGGTCCCGATCCGCTCGACGCGGACCTCGGTCAGCAGCTCCATCAGGCTGGAGGTGAGCTGCTCCCCCTCCCGGGCCTGAACCGACACCACCTGGGCCTGCTCCTTGGTCTCCACGGTCACCGACTCCACGCCCTCCAGCTCCCGCATCCGGGCCAGGGCGGCGTCCGGGACCCCGTAGGCCTCGATCTCGACCACCGTGCGGTCGGCCACCAGACGCTTCAGGTCCCGGGGGCTTCCGCTGGCCACGATCTGCCCCTGGGCGATCACCGCGATCCGCTGGCAGAGACTGTCGGCCTCGAACATGTAGTGGGTGGTCAGCAGCATGGTCTTGCCCAGCTCGTGCAGGTTGGAGATCATCTGGCGCACCTCCCGGGCCCCCAGGGGGTCCACCCCGATGGTGGGCTCGTCGAAGAAGAGCACCTCGGGATCGTGGAGCAGCCCCCGCGCCAGGTGGAGCCGCTGCCGCATGCCCCGGGAGTACCCCTCCACCCGCTCGCGCTCCCGGCCCGCGAGCCCGACGGTCTCCAGCACCTCCCCGATGCGGGCCCGGATGCGACGTGGCTCCAGGGCGTACAGCTCGGCGAAGTAGCGCAGGTTGTCGTAGGCGCTGAGGCGGTCGTACAGGCCCCGGTCCCCGCCGAAGACGTAGCCGATCCGGCGCCGGACCTCCCGGGCGTCCCTGACCACATCGAGGCCCAAGACCCTGACCGATCCGGAGGTGGGCAGCAGCAGGGTGCAGAGCACCCGGATGGTGGTGGTCTTCCCGGCCCCGTTGGGGCCCAGGAGGCCGAAGAGCTCGCCCGGGGCGATCGCCAGGTCGATACCGCGGACCGCCTCCACCTCAAGCCGCCGACGGCGGACCGTGCCCACCGTGGTGCGGTAGGTGCGGCGAAGGCCGGAGACCTCCACCGCCGGGGTGCCGGTGGGCAGAGCGGTTGGAGACAAGGTGCCCGAGTATAGCGAATGGATGTGCGTCCCGCGTCCCGGGGCCGGGGTCAGACCCGGGCTGTGAGCTGGAGCTCCAGGCAGGCCTCTAGCGGCAGCTCCGCCACCCCCACCGCCACCCTGGCGTGGTCGCCGGAGGGCCCCAGGACCTCGGACAGCAGCTTGGAGGCGCCGTCCGCCACCTCCGGCTGGCGGGCGAAGTCCGGGGCGCAGCGCACGAAGACCGTCAGCAAGAGGAGCTGCCGCACCCGGTCCAGCCCCACCGCCGCCTCCAGGGCGGCCAGCAGCCCCAGGGCTCCCTCGCGGGCCGCCGCCACCCCCTGGTCCACGGTGGTCGACTCCCCGAGCCGGCCGGTGATCACCCGCCCGTCACGGCGCGGGAGCACCCCGGAGGTGACCAGCAGCCCATCGGAGAGCACGTACGGCCGGTAGCTGGCCACTGGCTGGGGCGCCTCGGGGAGCACGAGCCCCAGGGCGGAGAGCCGCCGGCGCGGCGTTTCCCGTTCGGGCATCAGGGTGGAGCCTCCGCGTCCAGGCGCTCCCGGCGGCGCCTCAGGGCCATAACTGTAGCCACGATCAGCACCACCACCACGGCCGCGGCCGCCGGGGGCGCCCAGGCGGGGACCTGCAGTGAGGGACCCAGGTTCTGCGGGTGCGGCGCCGGGGTGGGGGTGGCCGCCGGGGTGGGCGGAGGGCTGATGGGGATGGGGCTGGTGGCGGAGGAGGGCTGGAGGGGCACCGGGCCGGGCGCCGAGGTGTCCACCAGCTTGGCGGCCGCCCCGGACTGCGCGAGGGGCCGCCAGACGGCCGCGAGCACGGTGACCGGGGTGGTGGGCTCGGCCAGGAGCCCGGTGACGTCCGTGGCCGGCAGGCCAAGCTGGTACGGCGCCCAGCTGGAACCGCCGTTGACGCTGCGCTGCATCCCGCCCCCGCTGCTCCCTCCGTTGTCCCCGCCCACGTACACCACGCTGGGGTTGAGGGGATCGAAGGCGATGGTGTTGACCGCCCACAGGGCCCCGTCCGCCAGGCTCAGCTGCTGCCAGTTCGCTCCCCCATCGGTGGTGGAGAAGAGCCCCTTCAGGGTGCCCACCAGGACGGGGGCGGCCGAGGCGCCCCGGGCCAGCGGCCCCACCCCGATGGCGAACACCGGCGCCCCCTGGGGGTCGGCGCCGGTCACCGCCTGCCAGGCCTTGGAGGTGGCCGCCGCTCCGTTCATGTAGAGGTTGGTCGAGGACATCTGGCTGTCGGACCCGGCCAGCACCGAGAGCGGGCTGGCCGACGTGATCGCCACCGAGCTGATGCTCACCCCCTGGAGTCCGGCCGGCTCCCATCCCAGGCCCGTCCCGCTCACGTACACCCCGGAGTTGGTCCCCACCACGACCGCGGTGGGCGAGGTGGCGATGGCGCGGACGTCCAGGCTGCCCAGCCCGAGGTTGTCCTGGACCCAACCGGAGCCGGAGTTCCGGTAGATCCCCTGGGTCTCGGTGGCGGCGATGGCCTGTCCCTGGGCGTAGGCCACCTGCCAGGTCCAGCTCCGAACCGGGGTGGCGGACCAGCTCTGACCCCCGTCCTGGCTGCTGTACACCCCGCGGCTGGTGGCGGCCAGAAGCTGCTGGGGGTCGGAGGGATTGGCCGCCAGCCCCCAGACCTCGGCCGGCCCCTTTCCCGTGATCTGGGGACCGGGCAGGGGGGTCCAGGCCGGGGACTGGGCGAGGGCCGAGGTGGCGAGGCCGAGGCTGGCCAAGGCGGCCAGAGCCACCGCCAGGATCAAGCGCCTCACGCGCCGATCCACACCGTCTGTTCCCGCTCTGGGCCCACCGAGACCAGGCCGACCGGGGCCCCGACCAGCTCCGAGATGCGCTCCAGGTAGGCCCGGGCCTGAGGCGGGAGCTCCCCCCAGCTGCGGGCCTCTCGGGTGGGGGTGCGCCAGCCCGGCAGCTCCAGGTACTGGCACTCCACGTGCTTCAGGTGGGAGATGTTGGCCATGGGGTGGTCCTCGTCGTTCCCCTTGCTGCGATACCCGGTGCAGATCCGCACCGTCTCCAGCTCGTCCAGGACGTCCAGCTTGGTGATGGCGAGGGAGTCGATCCCGTTGACCCCCACCGCGTACCGGGCCACCGGCACGTCGAACCAGCCCACCCGGCGGGGCCTCCCGGTGGTGGTCCCGTACTCGACCCCCCGCTCCCTCAGGTACTCCGCCAGCTCCCCCTCCAGCTCGGTGGGGAAGGGGCCGTACCCCACCCGGGTGGCGTAGGCCTTGAAAACCCCCACGGTGGAGGTGACCTCGCGGGGCCCGATCCCCGCCCCTGCCAGCGCCCCGCCGGACGATGGGTAGGAGCTCGTGACGTAGGGATAGGTGCCGAGGTCGAGGTCCAGCATGGTCCCCTGGGCGCCCTCCAGGATCACCCGCTCCCCCCGCGCCAGAGCCCCCTGGACCACCGGGAAGGGGTCCCGGATGAAGCGCTCCAGCCGGTTCGCGTAGTCGGTGTATTCCTCGAGGATGGCCGAGGCGGTGAAGGGCGGGGCGCCGTAGAGCTTGACCAGCACCTCGTTCTTGAGGGGCAGCACGAAGTCCAGCTTCTTCTCCAGAAAGCGCAGCTTCTGCAGGTCGCCGACCCGAAACCCGATGCGCCGCACCTTGTCGCTGTAGGCCGGTCCCACACCCCGAAAGGTGGTGCCCAGCCGGTCGTCCCCGCGGGCCGCCTCCTCGAGGCGGTCCAGCACCGGGTGGTAGGGCATGATCATGTGGGCCCGCTCGCTGATGACCAGGTTGCGGAGGTCGGCGCCCGCCGCCTCCAGCTGCTCCACCTCGGTCAGCACCACCCTGGGGTCCAGCACCACCCCGTTGCCGATGACGCAGACGGTGTCGGGATGGAGGATCCCCGAGGGGACCAGGTTGAACTTGAAGGTGCGGCCCCGGGCGACCACCGTGTGGCCGGCGTTGTTGCCGCCCTGGCTGCGGATCACCATCTGGGCGGACTCGCAGAGGAGGTCCACCACCTTCCCCTTGCCCTCGTCGCCCCACTGCCCCCCGACGCAGACGGTCACGCCCATGGGCGGCCCCGAAACACTAGGCGGTCTCCTGGTGGACCCGGTCCAGATCGCGGAAGGCGGTCTGGCCGGCATTGAAGTAGAGCTGCAACCGGCGGATCGGCCCGTTGCGGTTCTTGGCGATGTCCAGCTCGGTGAGCCCGGGGTCCTTCCCCTCCTCGTGCATCCCCGGCCGGTAGAGGAACATGACGATGTCCGAGTCCTGCTCGATGCTTCCGGAGTCCCGCAGGTCGGAGAGCTGGGGACGCCGGTCGGTGCGGCGCTCCGACTCCCGGTTCAGCTGGGAGAGGGCAATCACCGGGACGTCCAGCTCGCGGGCCAGGCTCTTCAGCCCGCCCGAGATCTCCGAGACCTCCTGGGCCCGGGAGTCCGAGCGACCGTGGGAACGCATCAGCTGCAGGTAGTCGACGATGAAGAGGTCGACCTTGGACGCCGCCCGGAGGCGCCTGGCCTTGGCCCGCATCTCCATCACTGACAGCCCGGGGGTGTCGTCGATGAAGATCTGGGCCCGGCTCAGGGTGTCCATGGCCTCGGCGATCTTGGGCCAGGCGTCGCTGCCCAGCTGCCCGGTGCGCAGCCGGTAGGCGTCAACCCCGGCCTCGCTGCAGAGGAGCCGCTGGACCAGGGTGTCGCGGCTCATCTCCAGGCTGAAGAGGGCGACCCCGTGCTGGCGCCTCACCGCGGCGTTGCGGGCGATGTTGAGGGCGAAGGAGGTCTTCCCCACTCCCGGGCGGGCCGCCAGCACCACCAGCTCGGAGCGCTGGAAGCCCGAGGTGACGGCGTCCAGCTCGCCGAAGCCGCTCGCCACCCCGGTCACCGACCGCACCTCGCCCTGCTGATAGGCGTGGCTGAGGGCCTCCCAGGTGGCCACCAGCTGCTTGCCCAGGGGCTGGAAGTCGGCCTTGGGGCGGCCGCGATCGGCCACCGCGAACACGGTCCGCTCGGCCTCCTCGATGGCCTGCTGAGGGTCCAGGGCCTCGTCGAAGCCCAGCTCCGCCAGCTGTCCCCCCGCCTGGATCAGCCGCCGCTTGATGGCGTGGCCGTGGACGATGCGGGCGTAGTAGGCGACGTTGGCGGCGGTGGGTACCGCCGCCGCCAGCGAGGTGAGAAGGTCCAGCCCCCCCACCGCCTCCAGGGCCGACTGCCGCTCCAGCTCGTCGGCCAGGGTGAGGGTGTCCAGGGGGGTGCCCTGGGAGAAGAGGCTCAGCATGGCCCGGAAGATGGCGGCGTGGGCGTCGTGGTAGAACTCGTCGGCCTCGAGGCTTCCCACCACCTGCCCGATCTGGTCTTTGTCGAGGAGGAGAGCGCCGAGGACCGAGCGCTCGGCGTCCAGGTTGTGGGGGGGAACCCTCAGCTGCGCGGCCGGCCGGAGCTCCGGCCGGGCGCTCACGCGCCTACGACCCGGACCTTGACCCGGGCCTCGACCTCGGGGTGCAGCCTGACCACGGCCTCGTACTCGCCCAGCTCGTGGGCCGGCTCGAACTCGATCTTGCGGCGGTCCAGCTGAACTCCCAGCTGGGCCTCGAGGGTCTCGGCCACGTCGATGTTGACCACCGCCCCGTAGAGCTTCCCGGTGTCCCCCGCCCGGGCTGCGATCTCCACCACCTGGGCACTCAGCCGCTCGGCCAGAGCCCGGGCCGCCACCACCTCAGCCTCCAACCGGTGCCGCTGCCGGTCCCGCTGGGCCTGGACCTGGGCCACCGCGCGGGATCGGGCCGGCTGGGCCAGCTGGCGCGGCAATAGGTAGTTGCGAGCGAATCCTCCGGCGACCTCGCGGACGTCGCCGGCCTTCCCGGTCCCCTCCACATCCCGATTCAATATGACCTTCAACGGCTCTACTCCTCAGCTGCCGCCCCGGCGGCGATGGGGGCGTCCTCCTCCCCAACCCCCGACCCGGAACGGTACCAGGCTGGGGCCGGGGGTGGGGCCGGGGGCAGCTCCTCGGCCCCGGGAGCGCGCTTCAGGAGCCGGGCCAGCCGGCGCGCCGCGGCCACCCCCTGGGCCAGGTCGCGGTCGAAGACGCTCTGGCGCAGGCGGATCTGCTGCTCGACCTCGGCCCGGATCTCGGGGTCCACCTGGAGGTTGAAGGTCCGGACCGCCAGCAGGGCCAGCCCCACGGTGTCCATCTGGCCGACCACCGGGATCCACATGGGAAGGTCCACCAGCGGATTAAGGATCACCGCCAGAGCGCCTCCCAGGGCCGCCTTGGAGGCCGCCGGGGTCCTGGGGTCGCGAGCCAGGCAGTAGGCGAGACGGAGCTGCTGGGGCAGCTCCAGGAGCAGGGATCGGATCCGCTTGAGCCGGGCTGTGGGCATGGCGATCCTCTCTCCTTGGGTCTGCTAGAGCCCCAGTCTAAGCGCTGGGCATCCCCCTCTCCCCCGACCGGGGCCGCCACTCCGCAAGGCGCCGCTGGAGATGGGCGCGAGCGGCCTCCTCCGCGTCATCATCACCTGGGCGGAGCTCTCCCTGAACTGCGGCCTCCAGAAGGAGGCGCTGGGCGCGCCCGATCCAGGGGCCGTCGGGCCAGCCCTTCCAGGCCTTGAGCTGGGCGCCTCCCAGCGCCGGCTTCAGGCCACCCGGGTTCTCCCTGGCTACGACCTCCAGCCGACGCTCCAGCTCGTCCAGCTGGCCGGTCCCCGGGTATCCCGAGGCCAGGGTGTCGGCCCTGGCCAGCTGGAGCAGCTCGGGCAGCAGGTCCCCGGCCCGGTGCCAGAGCCGACGCACCGCGCTGTCCGCCCACTCGCTGCGGTACTGGATGGGGTGCATGTGCAACTCCACCAGCCGGGCCACCCGCTCCACTTCGGAGTTGGGCAGCCGGAGCCGGCGGAGCAGCTGGCGGGCGATCTCGGCACCCACCTGCTGGTGCCGGTGGAAGGTGGGTCCGGAGGGCGAGACCCTGGCCGTCCCCGGCTTGCCGACATCGTGGAGGAGGGCCGCCAGACGCACCACCCGGGCCCCGGGGGACCTCTCCACGGCCAGGGCGGAGTGCAGGAACACGTCTCCCAGGTGGTACCCGCCCTGCTCCACCCCGGCCATCTGGGCCACCTCAGGGGCCACCTGCGCCAGCAGGCCCGTGTCCAGGAGCAGGTGGAGCCCGGCCGCGGCGCCCGGAGCCAGCAGCAGCTTGAGCAGCTCGTCGCGCACCCGCTCCACGGAGACGATCCTGATCCGCGCCGCCGACTCCCGCAGGCCCTCCTCCACCGACGGGTCGAGGCGGAAGCCCAGCTGGGCGGCGAAGCGGGCCGCCCGCAGCATCCGGAGCGGGTCCTCGGAGAAGGTGGCGGCGGGCTCCAGGGGGGTGCGCAGGACCCCTAGGCGCAGATCCTCGAGCCCCTTTCCGGTGGGGTCCACCACCTGGCCGCGGGACCCCAGCAGCAGGGTGTTGACGGTGAAGTCTCGGCGGCTGGCGTCCTCCTCCAGGCTGGCCGCCTCGACCTCGGGCTTGCGGCTGTGCCTCAGGTAGGCCTCCCGGCGCGCCCGGACCAGCTCCACGGTGAAGCGCTCGCCCGGCCCCACCAGGAAGGACACCTGGGCGGTCCCGAAGCGCTCGAAGGCCACCACGGGCTCCCGCCGCCCCCAGTGCCGCCGCAGCCACTCGCCGGCCTCGGCTGCCGGGGCGGACTCCAGGACCAGGTCCACATCGGACGCCTCGGGGCGGCCCAGCAGCAGGTCGCGCACATACCCCCCCACGATCCACGCCGGGCTCCCCAGCGCCGCCTCCAGCGCGGCCAGCGCGGCCCGGAGCGCCCTCGCCGAGGGCACCGGGGGCTCACCCCGCGGTGGGGGAGCGCCTTCGCCCCGGCCGGAGATCAGGCCGTCATTGCCGCGCACCGGGTCATCTTCGCCTCCCGGCGCCCCCCTCCGCCAGGCGGGGACCGCCGCTCACGGACGCGTTCAGCAGAGCGGAACGCGCTGCTATGATGCCGGGATGCGAGCGGCGGCAGGCGCCGATGCCTGAGATCCAGAGCCGGGAGCGCAACCCGCTGGGGCGGACCGTCCGCCTCCTGACCTGGATGGCCGAGCACGACGTCCAGGACTTCGGGGTGAGGGAGCTGGCGGCGGCGGTGGACATGGCCCCCAGCACCACCCACCGCTCCCTAGGGGCGCTGGAGGAGGAGGGTCTCGTGGCCTCCGACCCCAAGAACGGGCGCTACCGCCTCAGCCTCGGCTTCTACCGGCTGGCGCTGCGCGGCGCCCGCCGGGCCCCCCTGGTCGAGCTGGCCACCCCGCTCCTCGAGGAGGCCACCCGGGCGGGTGAGGAGACCAGCCAGCTGGCGGTCTACGGGGCGCTGGAGCTGGCCGTGCTGTTCCTCTCCGAGGTGGTCCCCAACCGCCGCCTCCAGGCTCGGAGCCGGCTGTACCACTGGCTGCCCCTGACCTCCACGGCGGCCGGCCTCGCGGTCCTGTCCCTCCTGGAGCCGACGGCCCTGGTGGCGGCGTTCTCGGAGAGCGAGAACCCTCCCTCCGGCTCGGAGCTGGCGGAGGCGCTGCAGAGGGTCCGGGAGCGGGGCTTCGCCACGGTGCGGGGCGCCCGGGAGGAGGGCTGCGTGGAGCTGGCCGTCCCCTTCCGGGGGGTGGACTGCCGCCCGGGTGGGGCACTGGGGTTCGCCATCCCCGAGGCCCGCTACACCCAGAAGCTGGAGCAGGCGCTGGGCCGGCTCCTCGTGGTGCAGGCGGGCAAGCTCGAGTCCCGGCTCCGCGACCCGGTGGCCAGGGCGGGTTGATCCCCGGCTGAACTCAGTCCGCGGCCCAATCCCCCTGGGCCAGCTCGTACGCCCCCAGGAGGCCGGCGTCTCCCATCAGCTCGGCCGGAGCCAGCCGGGCGTGGCGCCGGGGGCCGGGGAAGCTGCCCTGGGCCACCGCCTCCACCATCCGCTCCCAGAACTGGGGGCCGGAGTTGAAGACTCCGCCGCCCAGCGCCACGGCGTCCAGGTTGAGCAGATTGAGCAGCCCGCCCAGTGCCCGGCCCAGGTGGTCCGCGGCCCGGTCCAGGACCTCCTGGGCCGCGAGGTCGCCGGCGGCCGCGGCCCGGGACACCTCGGCGCCGCTGGCCATGCCCGCCCTCTCGGCGATGGCGGTCCCGGAGGCCATCGCCTCCAGGCAGCCCCGGTTCCCGCAGCGGCAGCGCGGCCCGTCCGGCTCCACCACCACGTGGCCGAACTCCCCCGCCGTCCCTTGCGACCCGCGGTAGAGCCGGCGGCCCAGGATCAGGCCGGCCCCGATCCCGGTGCTCACCGTGACGTAGGCGAAGTTGGTGGATCCTCGCCCGGCGCCGCGGCGGTGTTCACCCAGGGCGGCCAGCCCGGCATCGTGCTCGACGCGGCACTCCCACCCCAGCCGCTCCTGGATCAGGTCGCGGAGGGCGACCTCCCTCCATCCGGGGAGGTTGGGGGCGCCGTGGACCACCCCCTTGGCCGGGTCGACCGGGCCCGGCACGCCGATGACCAGCCGGGGTCGTCCGCCGGGGGCGGCCGCGGTCGCCAGGTCGCAGATCGCCTCCACCACCCGGGTGGGGCCGTGCGCGGGCGGGGTCGGCACCCGGACCGTCCTCCCCATCCCCCCGAACCTGTCGAAGGGGGCCACCCGCAGCCAGGTTCCCCCCAAGTCCACCGCCACCACCGGCATCGCCCCCTCTGCCTCGTTCAATGTGGCTCCAGGGGGGAGAGGCCAGCCAGCCGGCGGAGGCGATCCACATTGGCCCGGTCGGGACCCTGCCGCTCCTCGCCCGGGACCTCCAGGATCCAGGGGGGGCGGCGGAGGCGGGGGTCGGCCAGCATGCGGGCGAAGGCCTCTGCCCCGATCTCGCCCTCGCCGATGTTCTCATGGCGGTCGCGATTGCTCCCGAAGGGCGCCTTGGAGTCGTTGGCGTGGACGGCCCACAGCCGGTCCCAACCGATCTCCGCCTCGAGCTCGGCCAGGGCGGCCGCCAGACCTTCCTCGGTGGTCAGCTGCCAGCCCGAGGTGAAGGCGTGGGCGGTGTCCAGGCAGAGACCCACCCGGGGGGAGTCCACCGCCTCCAACATGCGCCGGATCTCCGGGAGCGTGGCGCCGAGGTTGGCCCCCGCCCCGGCGCTGTTCTCCACCAGCAGGCGGGCGTCGCCAGGGGCCGCCTCCAGGGCCCGGCGCATGGTGCTGCCGATCTGCTCCAGCACCTGGTCGAAGCCCCGGCCCAGGTGGGAGCCGGGGTGGAAGATCACCCCGGCCGCTCCCAGCTCGTTGGCCAGCTGCAGGTAGTGGGCCAGCGAGGCCTCCGAGCTGGCCAGGAGCTCCGGCCGGGGAGTGCCGAGGTTGATGAGGTACACGGCGTGGAAGAAGAAGTCCGCAAGGCCGGTGGCGGCGAGCCGGCTGCGGAACTGCTGGACCTCCTCGTCCTGCAGGTGGAGGCGACGCCAGGTCTGGGGTGCAGTGGGGTGGACCTGCACCGCCTCCGCGCCCAGCTCCTGGGCCCGGTCGAAGGCGGTGAGGATCCCGCCTCGGGTGGAGACGTGGGCCCCGATGTGCAAAGCCTCAGGTCCCTGGCGCCGGGGTGGGCGGGACGTACACCTCGGCCGGCGGAGGCGGGGTGACCTCGGTGATCTGCCCGAAGTCCGAGTAGCGGATCTCGAAGCCGTCCGGCCCGCTGACCTGGAGCTGGAGCACCAGCACCGGCTGGCGCTGGAGGTAGATGGTGAGGCTCTCCCCCCCCCTGCCCCTCTCCTGCAGCCGCCAAGCCGCCGCTCCGGAGAACTCTGCGGCCGACACCAAGGGCCGCCCCGCCGAGAGCTTCTCCAGGGTGGTCTCCAGCCCCGCCCCCACGAACGGCGCCACGCTCTGCCGGTACCTCACCCCCACCCCGGAGGGCTGCAGGACCCAGGTGGTCGCGGGGTTGAGGTGGCCGGGCAGGGAGGTGATGCCCAGCTGGGCCAGAGCGGCGGCCGAGAGCACCCATACCCGGGGTCCGAGGCTCACCACCTCGGTGCTGAGCACGGGGGAGGGTGGGACCGAGAACTGGACCGCTCCCGAGAAGGCCCCGGAGGGCACTTCGCGGAGGGAGAAACTCACCCGCGCCTGGCCCGCCCTATCTCCGCCCGTGAGCTGGTAGGAGGAGGTGGCCATGGTGCGCCCGGCCTCCTGGAGAAGGTGCGCCGCGCTGGGGGTCGCGGCCCCGCAGGAGCAGAGCAGGCCGGTGGTGGCCAGGGCCGGGAGCGCCCCCCACCGGGCCAACCGGCGACCAGATCGCAACCAAACGCCTCCCCTTGGGGTGAACCTCCTCCCCCCCCAATTCTCCGCTAACCGGGCGCCCGGGCGGAGTCAGGAGCGGCCGAGGGCCACCGCCAGCACGTAGAGGGCATACAGCCCCGCTCCGGAGGGGAGCAGGATCAAGGCGCGCACTCCGGCCTTGGTGCTGGCGGCGAGAGCCAGGAGGGCGGCGCTGAGGGTCACGGCCGCCGCCAGGAAGCCAACCCCCTCCGGGTTCCAGGAGGTGAAGCAGAGGCCGACCACGGCCGGCACCGTGGCCTGGAAGACCATGGCTCCGGTCACGTTCCCCAGGGCCAGGGCGTCCCGTCCGTGCAGCACCCAGAGGCCGCCGGCCACCAGCTCCGGCAGCTCGGTCGCCACCGGGACCAGGATGAGGGCCAGCGCCAGGGCGGAGAGGTGGAGAGCCGGGGCCGACCCCTGAAGGCCGGAGACGAAGAGCTCGCTGGCGACCGCCAGCCCGGCCACCCCCAGCAGCCCTTGGCCGACGCCGACTCCCGCGCCCCCACCGCCGCGGCGCGCCAGCAGCAGGCGGGGCGCCTCGGACTCCCCCTCCCCCGGTGGTCGCAGGAGGCTGCGGCGGACATACACGAGGTAGAGCCCGACCAGCAGGATGGCGTCGAGGATGCGCACGGGGCGGGGGGCGAAGGCCCCCAGCATGAGCAGGACGTAGCTGGCCAGGAAGGTGTAGAGCGGACCTCGGGCTCGCGGCCCCTCCACCCGCAAGTGGCTGCGGCCGGAGAGGAGGGCGAAGAGGGCGGTCATGGCCAGGCCCAGGGTGGCCAGCATGAAGGGCGCCCCCAGGATGGCTCCGATGGCGGTGCGGTTGGCGGCGCTGCCGCCGTGGATCAGGGCCACGACGGGGACCACGCTCTCCGGAAGCGCCGTCCCGATCGCCGCCAGGACCCCGCCGGTGGCCGCGTGCCCGAGGCCCATCCGGCCGCCGGCCCACTCCATGGCGTTGGTGAACAGGAAGGCGGCGGCCAGCATGAGCCCCATCCCCAGGACCAGCTCCGCCCAGGCTCCCACCTCAGGGGCCGCCCCGTCCCGCCCGGAGCGGCTCGGCCAGGAGAGCTGCGCCGTGGCGGAGCACGTCCACCAGGTTGACCTCCTGCCAGCGCTCCACGGGGGGGCCGCCCGCCAGGGCGTCTCGGATCCGCTGGTGGAACCAGGGGAAGGTCGCCGCGGGCAGCCGTAGGGGATCCGCCCAGGTCAGCCGGAGCGCCTCCCGGCTGCGCCGGGGCCGCCCCCCAACCGGTCGGGCGAGGAAGACGGCGTCCTGGCCCACCCGGATCCCCCGGAAGTGGTAGGTCCCCACCGCGCGCACGATCTCCACCTCCAGCCCGCACTCCTCCTGGGTCTCCCGGACGACGGTCGCCGCAGGGTCCTCACCCGCTCCCACGTGCCCCCCGGGGGGCTCCCATCCGGGCGGCCAGCTGCGGAACTGGAGCAACACCCGGCCGTCCGGGTCCAGGATCACCGCCTGGGCGCCGACCACCCTGGTCATCAGGTGACGAGGCAGGGGTGGAGGAGGTAGCTGGCGAGGCCCTGGCCGCCGGCGAGGAAGAGGTAGGCGATGTTGGGGAAGTAGATCGGGGGCGCCGCCCCGGTGGCCAGGTGGGACCAGAGCCAGTTGAAGGCCAGCCCCGCCGGGAGCGAGAGCGGGCTGAGGCCGCCGAGGAGCTGCGGAAGCACCAGCACCACCAGGATCAGGCCGACATAGATCTCGGTGCGGTGCATCTCCACCCACAGGAAGGGAGCGGGGTGCCGGCCCCGGAAGAACCCTTCGGCAACCCCGAAGCCGTCCAGGGGGGGGATGGGCAGCAGGTTGAAGATGAAGAGGACCAGGTTGACGTAGACGGCGGATACCAAGACCCAGTAGACGATCCCCATCACCGGGAGGGCGAAGCTGGGATTGGAGCAGGTCTGGACCCAGGGGTTGGTCAAGATCACAACCTTGGCCAGAAGGCCGAGCGCCACGGCCAGCACCAGGTTGCTGAGGGGGCCGGCGGCCGCCAGCCAGGCCCGCTGCCCGCCCCGGCGCACGTACATGGGGTTGTAGACCACCGGACGGGCGAACCCGAACCCCACGGTGAGGAGAAGCACCAGTCCCAGGGGGTCCACCTGGGCCCCGGGGTTCAGGCTGAGCCGGCCCTGGCGGCGCGGCAGAGGGTCACCGTATCCCGTGGCCACGGCGGCGTGGCAGTACTCGTGGACGGTGAATCCGAGCACGATCCCGGGGATCGCGAAGACGACGAGGACCAGGTAGAACTCGATCCCGGTCCCCAGCACCCGGCGTCAGTCCAGAGGGATCTTGTGGACCCTCGGCCCCCTCTGCGCCGGCCCCCGCCGCTCCCTCGCCTCCAGCGCCGCCACCGCCGCCAGCACCAGCTCGCGCTGGGCCCGGACGAGGTGCAGGCGAGTCTCCAGGGGGACGATCTCCTCCAGCCGGCGCTCCGCCAGGTGGGCCGCCCCGATGGCCATCTGCGCCGCCAGCTGAGCCGCCGCGCGCGCGTCCCGGCGGTCCATCACCCGGCCCGACCGAAGCGGATCGCCAGCTCGCCACCCTCCAGATGGGCGGAACGGGTCACCTTGCCGCGCAAGACCCGCGGCAGTGAGATCTCCCTCTTGTACGGTCCCACGCTCACGTAAAGTTCCTCCTGATTCTGGGCCAGCTCCACCTGGTCCCGGCTCACGAACGGCAGCTGCAGGGAGAGCACGTACTCGTCCCCCTCCTTGCGCAACGACTGAGGCTTGGTGGCGTACATGATGGCCTCCGGAGCCGAGTCCTGGTAGAGGAAGGCCCCCAGCTCGGAGAGCTGCTCCAGCCCCACGATCTCATGGTCGAAGAGTCGGGACTCCAGGATGGGGAGGGGCGAGAAGGTCTCCTGCACCTGGGTGGAGTACCGGGCCTGCGCCTTTCGCCAGTCACTGAAGTACTGCCCCCCCGCGTCCTTGGGCAGGACCCGGTTGACCAGCACCGCGTCCACCAGATAGTCGTACAGGTTGAGGTAGGTGAAGGCCCGCTGGGCCTCCTTGATCACCATCTTCTCCAGGTTGAGGACGATGCGCACGGTGGTGGTCTTGGGGTCGGTGAGGATCTCCTTCATGGAGTCCAGGTCCAGCAGGAGGCCGTGGACCGAGCCGTAGATCTCGT
>JAJYET010000010.1 GCA_021785655.1 bacterium
GCGGTGATGGTCAACAGCAACCCGGAGACCGTCTCCACCGACTACGACTGCAGCACTCGCCTTTACTTCGAGCCCCTGGACCTGGAGTCGGTTCTGGAGGTCTGCCGGGTGGAGCGACCGCGGGGGGTGGTGGTCCAGTTCGGCGGACAGACCGCGGTCAACCTCGCCCCCCGCCTGGAACGCGAGGGCATCCCCCTCCTCGGGTCCCCGGGGCGCTCGATCCAGGTGGCGGAGGACCGTGGCCTCTTCGACGCCCTCCTCGGGGAGCTGGGAATCGCCCGGCCCGCGGGGGGTTCCACCACCGACCCGGACGAGGCCGCCCGGATCGCCGCCCGGGTGGGCTACCCGGTCCTGGTCCGACCCTCCTACGTCCTGGGGGGCCGGGCGATGGACGTGACCCACGGCGAGGAGGACCTGCGCCGCTACCTCAAGGAGGCACTGCGGGCCTCGGGCGGGGAAGAGGTCCTCATCGACAAGTACCTCCTGGGCCTGGAGGTCGAGGTGGACGCCATCTGCGATGGTGCGGCAGTCCTGGTCCCCGGGGTCATGGAGCATGTGGAGCGCGCCGGGGTGCACTCCGGCGACTCGATGGCGGTCTACCCGCCCCAGAGGCTGGGCCCGGAGCTGGTCTCAGAGCTGGTGCAGACCACCTCCCGGCTGGCGCTGGCCACCGGAACCCTGGGGCTGATCAACGTCCAGTACGTGATCCACCGGGGCCGGATCCTGGTCATCGAGGTCAACCCCCGTTCCAGCCGCACCGTCCCCTTTCTCAGCAAGGTCACCGGGGTCCCGATGGTGGAGGCTGCGGTGCGGGCCATGCTGGGAGAGTCGCTGGCGGAGCAGGGCCGGACCCCGGGCCTGTCCCCGGTGCCGCCGCTGGTGGCGGTGAAGGCGCCGGTCTTCTCCTCGCGCAAGCTGGACCTGGTGGACACGGTACTGGGCCCGGAGATGAGCTCCACCGGCGAGGTGATCGGGGTCGACCGCGACCTGCCCGCGGCGCTGGGCAAGGCCTTCCTGGCCGCCCTCGGCTCGGTGCCGCGCTCCGGGGGCGCACTGGTCAGCATCGCCGACCAGGACAAGCCCGAGGGGCTCGCGGTGGCGGCCCGGCTGGCGGAGCTGGGCTTCCACCTCTACGCCACTCCGGGCACGGCGGCGGCGCTCCGGGCCGCCGGGGTGTCGGTTCGCGAGGTGGCCAAGCTCCACCGGGGCCGGCCCGACGTCGTCGACATCACCGTGGGCGGCCAGGTTCAGCTGGTGATCAACACCATCTCCCGGGTCGCCACCGACGAGATGGATGGCGAGGAGGCCGGAGGACGGCCGGTCAGGGACGGCTTCCGGATCCGCCAGGCGGCGGTCCAGCGGGGCATCCCCTGCCTCACATCCCTGGACACCGCGGCGGCGCTGGTCCAGGCTCTGGAGGTATGGCAGGCGGGGCTTCCCGGCCACTCCGCCACCATCACCGAGCACCGCGAGCGCCGCCTTGCGTCCGCCGCCAGTTGAGCCCGGTCCAGCTCCCGGAGAGCGACCTCAGCCGGGCTCACGACGAGGCCGCCACCTGTCTCGGGGTGGACGAGCTGGGACCGGACCTCCATCTGCTGACCCTGGAGGCGCCGGCTGCGTCCCGGGCTGCCCTGCCCGGAGAGTTCGCCCAGCTCCAGGTGGCGGCGGGCCCGCTCCTTCGCCGGCCCTTCTCCTTCTGCGCTGTCGATCCCGGCCAGGGCACGGTCTCCTTCTACCTGCGGGTCTACGGCGAGGGGACGCGGCGGCTGGCGCATCTCACCCCGGGGTCCTGCCTCCGGCTCCTGGGGCCGCTGGGGAGAGGCTTCACCCTGCCGGAGACCCCGGGGACATCCCTCCTGGTCGCCGGGGGAGTGGGGGCAGCGCCCTTCCCCCACCTCGCCGCCCAGCTGCTGGCCCGAGGGGAGCGCGTCCACTGGCTCAACGGGGCCGCCGGCTCCGCCCAGCTGCTTCCCCTTCGCCTCATGCCCGGGGGCCTGGCCGGATCGGTGCAGGTCACCTTTGACGGCTGCTCGGGGAGGCGAGGGCTGGTCACTGACGCCCTCCCCGAGCTGCTGGGCGCGGTGGACCGCGTCTATGCCTGCGGCCCCAATCCCATGCTCCAAGCGGTGGCCGAGATGGTGTCCCGACTTCGGCCCGAGGCGCTGGTCGAGGTCTCGATCGAGGCCCCCATGGGGTGCGGCTTCGGAACCTGCCTCGGCTGCTCCATCCCTCTCCTGGCCCAGGGCGTCCGGGTGCCGGGGCTCTGCTGCCGCCAGGGACCGGTTCTGGAGGCGGGCCAGGTGGACTGGGAGGGGCTGCGCCAGCAGCCCGCCCACCTGGAGTAGGGGCATGGGTGCCGAGGTGGTCATCGGCCGGGGCCTCACGCTCACCAGCCCGGTGGGGGCGGCGTCCGGCACCTTCGGCTACGGCTTCGAAGCGGAGCGCATGGGCAACCTCGCGGGGTTGGGAGCCATCTTCACCAAGGGCACCACTCCCGACCCCAGACCGGGCAACACGCCTCCCCGGATCGCCGAGGTCCCGGAGGGGATGCTCAACTCGATCGGGCTGCAGAACCCGGGAGTCGAGGTGGTGGCCGCCGAGTACGCGCCCCGCTGGCGGGGGTGGGCCCCCAAGGTGATCGTCAATGTGGCCGGAGCCACGATCGAAGACTACGTGCGGGTGTGCACGCGGCTGGACCAGGTTGCCGAGGTTGCGGGGGTCGAGCTGAACATCTCCTGCCCCAACATCGCCCACGGGCTCGACCTGGGGGTGGACCCCCACGCCGCGGCCGCCTGCACCAGGGCGGTCCGGGCGGCCACCAACAAGGCGGTGATCGTGAAGCTGACGCCCAACGTCACCGACATCGCGGAGATCGGACGCGCGGTCCAGGACGGCGGGGCGGACGCGGTCTCGGCGGTGAACACCTATCTCGGGCTGAAGTGGTCTCGCGTCCGGGGGACACCCGTCCTTCCGGGGTCTGGGATGGCGGGCCTCAGCGGTCCGGCCATCAAGCCGCTGGCGCTGGCCGCGGTGGCCCGGCTGGTGGCCGCCCTCAGGATCCCGGTGATCGGGATCGGGGGCATCGCCAGCGCCGATGACGCGCGCGAGTTCCTGGGGCTGGGGGCCCGGGCGATCCAGATCGGGACAGCCAACTTCTACCTCCCGGGGCTAGCCGCCTCATGTGCGGCCGAACTTCGGCAGGACGGGGGGTCTGCCTGACGCCGGCCGGCTGGGGCGCGGGGGCGGCCCCAAGTCCACGGTGACGCGAGAGCGCGGGCCACTGTGGGCAAGATCGTGACCGCCACCGCGGGATGCACGAAACGGTCACAACAGCCGGGAGAGGCGTTGACACCGCCTCCAGGGCGCCTCATGATCTGGACCACATATCAGGCAGCGTCCGCGGCTGCGGGGAGGTCTCATGAGAGCTTGGGCACCGGTCTTGGTCGCCACGGCCCTGACAGCGGGGCTTCTCAGCATCCCGGTCCAGGCTGCCCGCACAAGCTCGGGCCAGCACTTCGCCAGCCCGCCGTTTCGGGTGAAAGTGCTGGGATACCTCCCCAACGGCAAGCCCAAACTGACCTCCCCCTCACCGACCGGGCTTTCCCCGTCGGCGATCCAGGGCGTGTACAACCTCTCTGGGCTTTCCAGCACATCGTCAGATGGGAGCGGTCAGATCATCGCCCTGATTGACGCCTACCGGGATCCCAACGCGCTCAGTGACCTAAACACCTGGAACGCGGAATACGGCTATCCGAAGCTGAGCACCTGCAAGAGCCTCACTCAGAAGCTCCCCTGCTTCGAGCAGGTGGACCCGCAGGGGATCCCCAAGGTGAACAGCGGCTGGGTGCTGGAGGAGTCGCTGGACATCGAGTGGGCGCACGCCGAGGCGCCCGGGGCCAAGATCGTCCTGGTGCAGGCGGCCAGCAACTCTAACGCCGACCTCTTCGGGGCGGTCCAGTACGCGAACAATCTGGGGGCGACCGAGGTCTCCATGAGCTTCGGCAGCAGCGAGTACAGCGGTGAGACCAGCTACGACAGCTACTTCCTAAACGCAGGTACCTTCTACACAGCATCGGCCGGTGACAGCGGGCACGGCACCGAGTACCCAGCCGCGTCACCGAACGTGATCGCGGTCGGCGGGACCACGCTCAACGGCTGCTCCGGCACCTCCTGTGCCCACTTCTCCACTGAGACCGCGTGGTCAGGATCCGGCGGCGGCGCCTCCTCGGTGGAGTCCATCCCGGGCTACCAGTCGGATTACTCCGGAGCGGTTTACGGAGCCACCACCATCACCGCCCTCACAAGCGGGGCGCGGGGCATCCCCGATGTCTCCTTCGAGGCCAACCCGAACACCGGGGTATCCGTCTACGACAGCACCCGCTACCAGGGACAGGCGGGCTGGTTCACGATCGGGGGGACCAGTGTGGGCGCTCCCGACTGGGCCGGCATCCTGGCGGCGGGAGCGTCCACCGGAGCCACCGCGCTGCAGGGCGCCTCCGCCATCTACTCCGGCGGCTACTCCACCAACCTGAGGGACATCACCAGCGGCACCAACGGCAGCTGCGGGACCGACTGCACCGCGGGCCCAGGCTACGATCTGGCCACCGGCCTGGGCAGCCCGATCAACTACCCGTAGCCAATTTCTGAAGCGGCCACCGCCGAGGGCCAGCGTTCGACGAGGGCCGCCCGCGCTTGCCGTGAAGGTTGCCGTCAACGGGTCGCAGAGCCCGCCTTGGCACAATTACCGACGTCCGCTCTGAGATCGGAAATGTGGTGCCGCCAGCAGGATTCGAACCTGCGACCCTGGGCTTAAAAGGCCCCTGCGCTACCACTGCGCCATGGCGGCTCAGGGGGAGCGTAGCGCAGCCGACGCCCAACCCACGGTCACACCCGGGCTCTCGCCCGCAGTCGGAAGACTAGAATTCACTGGTAACGGGAGCCGATTTGAGGACCGGGCCGGAGGTCCGGCTCGGGGATGGTGATATGAGCCAGAACGGACACGTCGAGACGGGCACGGCGCGGGTCAAGCGGGGCCTGGCCGAGATGCTCAAGGGCGGGGTGATCATGGACGTCGTCACCCCGGACCAGGCGGAGATCGCCCAGGAGGCCGGGGCCGTTGCGGTCATGGCCCTTGAGCGGGTGCCAGCCGACATCCGGGCCCAGGGCGGGGTGGCGCGGATGAGCGACCCCTCGCTGGTCAAGGCGATCATGGGCGCGGTGTCTATTCCGGTGATGGCCAAGTGCCGGATCGGGCACTTCGTGGAGGCCCAGATCCTGGAGGCGCTGGGGATCGACTACATCGACGAGTCCGAAGTCCTGACCCCGGCAGACGAGGAGAACCACGTCGACAAGTGGCAGTTCAAGATCCCCTTCGTCTGCGGAGCCCGCAACCTCGGTGAGGCGCTGCGCCGCATCTCCGAGGGGGCGGCCATGGTCCGCACCAAGGGCGAGGCCGGCACCGGCGACGTGGTGGAGGCAGTGCGCCACATGCGCTCGGTGAGCCAGGGGATCCGCCGGTTGCAGGGGCTGCGGGGAGATGAGCTGGCCTCCGCGGCCAAGGAGTTGGGGGCGTCTCTGGAGCTGGTCCGCGAGGTGGCCACCACGGGCAAGCTGCCGGTGGTCAACTTCTCCGCCGGGGGGATCGCGACCCCCGCGGACGCCGCCCTCATGATGCAGCTGGGTTGCGACGGCAACTTCGTCGGCAGCGGCATCTTCAAGAGCGGGGACCCGCTGCGCCGGGCCAAGGCGATCGTCCAGGCCACCACCTACTTCGACAAGCCGGAGATCCTGGCCGAGGTCAGCGAGGGGCTGGGCGAGCCGATGGTGGGGATCAGCACGCGCAGCCTGCGCCCTGAGGAGCTGCTGGCGGGAAGGGGCGTCTGAGAGCTTCCGGCCCGAACAGTTGAGTGCTGTCAAGGTAGGGATCCTCGCCCTCCAGGGGGACGTGCGCGAGCACCGGCAGGTGCTGGAGTCCCTGGGGGTGGAGGTTCGGCAGGTGCGGCTGGCCGCGGAGCTGGAGGGGCTCAGCGGCCTCGTCATCCCCGGGGGCGAGAGCACCACCATGAGCCGGCTGATCCAGCGCTTCGACCTCCTGGGGCCGCTTCAGGAGGCGTTCGCCGGCGGCCTGGCGGCGCTGACAACCTGCGCCGGCACCATCCTGGCGGCCCGCGAGATCCGGGACGGCCTCCCCGACCAGGTGAGGCTGGAGCTCCTGGACATCGTCGTCCGGCGCAACGCCTTCGGCCGCCAGCGGGAGTCGGCAGAGGTGCTGCTGGAAGTCCCCGCGGTCGGGAGCGAGCCCGTTCCGGTGGCCTTCATCCGGGCCCCCGCCATCGAGGAGGTGGGGCCAGGCGTCGAGGTCCTGGCCTCCTACCGAGACGAGCCCGCCGCGGTACGCCAGGGCCGGCACCTGGCGCTCACCTTCCACCCCGAGATCACCGGGGACCCCCGGCTTCACCGGCTGTTCCTCTCCGGCCTGTAAGCCCCTGGCGGCCCGAGATCCTGGTCCCCGGGGCGATCTCGGACGGCTGGTCAGCCCCCGATTTCGGATGAGCTCCCTCATGAGCCAGCAGCCATCGCTTCCGGTCCAGCCCCCACCCGTACCCCACAAGGTGACCGCCCGCACCGATCACCCGGTGACAGGGCACGACGATGGAAACGGGGTTGCTCCCCACCGCACCCCCCACCGCCCTGAAGGCGCCTGGCCGCCCCAGCTCCAGCGCCACGTCCCTATACGAGCGCGTCTCACCCCAGGGGATCCTGAGGAGTGCCTCCCACACCCGCAGCTGGAAGGGAGTGCCCCGGAGGTCGAGGGTGAGGTCGAAGGACGAACGCTGGCCTGCGAAGTACTCGGCCAGCTGGCGCCCGGCTGGGGCCAGCGCCTTGTCGTCCCGGATCCAGCCGTCCCCGATCCGAGGTGCGTGGTCGTGGCCGGCGAAGTGCAGCCCGGTGAGGCTCTTCCCGTCCCCCACGAGTAGGAGGGAGCCGAGCGGGCTGTCGACCAGGTCGTAGTAGGTGGCCGGGCTCGCCGAGTGGGGCAGCGACTTCATGAGCCGAGCATGACACCGGCGAAAGGCCCCGTCTAGACAGATCCGGACAGAGCCGAATCCTGTCCGAATCCGTCCGGCGCAGCCCCGGCCGCGGCCCTACCATGCGGGCCGTGGGTCCCTATCGCGCGGTGGTGACGACCGGCATCTACTGCCGCCCCGGCTGTTCCGCCCGGCCGCTGGAGGTGAACGTCCTCAACTTCCCCCTCGCCGCAGCGGCCGAGGCTGCGGGCTTCCGCGCCTGCCTCCGGTGCCGCCCGTACCGCTGGGAGCCACCGCCGAGCGAGGGTCCACCCCAGGTGGTGCGCCGCGCACTCCGGTTGGTGCTGGAGGGAGCGCTGGACACCGGTACCGAGGAGCGCCTGGGGGCCGAGATCGGGGTGTCCGCCCGGCATCTGCGGCGGCTGTTCCTCTCCCACCTCGGGGTGAGCCCGGCTCGGCTGGCCGGCTCCCGCCGGGCTCACTTCGCCCGCCGCCTCCTGGACGACACCGACCTCAGCGTCACGGAGGTCGCTCTGGCCTCGGGGTTCGGCAGCGTGCGCCAGCTCAACCGCTCCTTCCTGGAGATCTTCCGCGCAACTCCCACCAGCCTGCGGGCCCGCCGTCGGGCCGCCGACCGCCTGGCGGCCGACGGGGGGCTACCGATCAGACTGCCGCTGTCCGGGCCGCTGGCGTTCCGGGAGATGCTCGGCTTTCTCCGGACCCGGGCCATCCCCGGGGTGGAGGCGGTCACCGAGGGAACCTACCGGCGCACCGTGGCCATCGACGGGGACCCGGGCGTCATCGAGATCGACCAGCTGGATCCGGAGACCCTCCTGCTGCGGGCCCATCTCCCCCACTGGGAGGGCCTTTTCGACGTGGTCCGGAGGGCCCGGCGCATCTTCAACCTCGACGGGGAGGTGGCCGCGGCCAACGAGCTGCTCTCGGCGGACCCCCGGCTCGGACCGCTGGTGGCGAGGCGCCCGGGCATGCGCCCGCCGGGGACCTGGGACGGATTCGAGGTCGGGGTGAGGGCGATCGTGGGCCAGCAGGTGAGCGTCCGGGGCGCAACCACGATCATCGGCCGGATCGTGGCCCGGTACGGCACCGAGGTGGAGGGTCTGGCCCCCCTCGGGCTCTCGCGTCTCTTCCCCGGGCCTGAGGCGCTGGCGGGCGCGGAGATGGACGGCATCGGCATGCCCGCGACCCGGGTGGCGGCCATCCGGAACTTCGCGGCCGCGGTCGCCGAACACCGCCTCCATCTGGAGCGAAGGGCTCCGCTTGAGGGGCTGGTGGGCGAGATCACCGAAGTCCCCGGGCTCGGCCCGTGGACCGCGCACTACCTGGCGCTGCGCCTGGGCGAGCCGGACGCCTTCCCGGCCTCCGATCTCGGGCTCAGGCGGGCGCTGGGCACCGCTGGGGGCGAGCCGCCGCGCCCCTCGGAGGTGGAGCAGGTCGCGACTGCCTGGCGGCCGTTTCGGGCCTGGGCCGCCCTCCACCTGTGGACACAGCCGGGATCCCAAGGCGCCTGAACCCTGCGCGGCCGTAGCACACTTAACTCATGCAGGTGCGATCCGCCAGCTACCGGGACCTGAGCCAGGTGGAATACCTCTACCGGACCACCATGGTGGTGGAGGAGGAGCTCACCCGGCAGCTGGCGGCGGCCGGGCCGCAGAGCCCCGTGCCCGGTGCCGCTCTGGCCCGGGCGTGGTCGATCCTCACCAAGAGCCTCTCGGCACTCATGCCCCTCGCGGACGTGGGGGATCAGCTGTACGTGGCCGAGGAGCACGGGCGGATCACCGGCTTCGTGCAGGCGGAGCCGGCCGCCGGCGGCCGGGCCTGGCAGGTGCTGAACCTCTGCCTCGACCCCAGCGCCGAAGGCCACTTCGCCGGGGTGCCGCTGCTCCAGCACCTCTTCGACGAGGGGCTGGAGCGCGGGGTCACCCGCTTCCTGGTCCGGATCCCGGACGGCCACCCGCTGACGGGACTGCTCCGGGAGCAGGGCTTCCAGCCCTATGCCTCGGAGCAGATCCGCTTCCGGGAGCTTCCTCGGCCCCCTGGTCGCCCCTCCAGCCCCTGGATCCCGGCCCGGCGCGACCACCTGGCCGGCGTGCACCTCCTGTACCTCAGGACCGCTCCCCATTCGGTGGCCGCGGTCGAGGCCCCCAGCTTCAAGCAGTGGCGCACAACCTTCCAGCTGGGGTGGTTGAGCCGGATGGACTCCCGCAGCGGCGACTCCCGCCACTACGTCATCGAGCGCAACTCCGAGGTGGTGGCCTGGGCGGGGGTGCGCAGCCCCTCCCGGGCCCGGCCGACCCAGATGAGCCTGATGCTGGATCCGCAGCAGGGCCAACTGGCGGTGGAGGCGGTCCACGGAATCCTGGGCCACATCCCGGCAGGCCCGACCATCTGCCTTCTCCGCCACTACGACGGCGAGCTGGCCCGCGCCGTCGCGGCCCGCGGCTTCGAGCCGGTGGCCACCCAGCTCCTGATGGTCAAGGACCTTCCCCTCAAGGTGCGGGCCCGGCGGCCGCTGGAGGCCAAGCGGGCGCTGGCCGGGGCGCTCCCGGTGGCCCAGGCGCGGGGAGCGGCCCAGACCTGAGAGGTGGCAGCTGGGTGCGCTATATTCCAGCCGTGACAGGGCGCTCGGCCGGGCCAGGGGTAGGGGTGGTCGGCGGAGCTGGCTCCGGCTTTGGGCCGTCGCGCTGAGGGGGCACGCCTGAACGCCGGCGAGGGCTTGGTGACCCCCAGCTTCCCCGAGGAGCTGGCGCTGCTGATCGGGACGCTGCCCGAGCCCATCCGCGATGCCCTCGCGGCACTTCCCGAGGGGCTGGAGGACCTCCTGGAGATCGTCCTGGACCTGGGCAGGGAGCCGGAAGCCCGCTTCGACGGCCGCGAGGTGCTGCTCTCCCAGGATCCGGTGTCCCGCGCTGACATCGAGTACGTGACCGAGCGGGTGGGCGCGTTCGGAGGGGACAACCGGGCGGGGATCGCCCGGACCCTGCACCGGATCTCCGCCATCCGCAACCGCAAGGGGGAGGTGGTCGGCCTGACCTGCCGGGTGGGGCGGGCCGTGACCGGTCGGGTGGAGATCATCCGGGACATCGTGGTGGGGGGACAGAGCCTGCTGCTGCTGGGCAAGCCTGGGGTGGGCAAGACCACCATGCTGCGGGAGGTGGCCCGGATCCTGGCGGACGAGAGTCGAAAGCGGGTGGTGGTGGTGGACACCTCCAACGAGATCGCCGGGGACGGGGACATCCCCCACCCCGGGATCGGGCGGGCCCGGAGAATGCAGGTCGCGCGCCCCGAGCTGCAGCACGCCGTGATGATCGAGGCGGTGGAGAACCACATGCCCGAGGTGATTGTGATCGACGAGATCGGGACCGAGCTGGAGGCGGCCGCCGCCCGGACCATCGCCGAGCGGGGGGTCCAACTGGTGGGGACGGCCCACGGCAACACCCTGGACAACCTCCTGATCAATCCCACCCTCAACGACCTTCTGGGAGGTATCCAGACGGTGACCCTCTCGGATGAGGAGGCGCGCCGCCGGGGGACTCAGAAGTCGGTGCTGGAGCGCAAGTCGCCTCCGACCTTCGACGCGCTGGTGGAGATCGTGGACCGGCACCGGGTCACCGTGCACATGCCTCTCGCGGACGTGGTGGACGATGCCCTGCGGGGGCGGCCACACCCCGCCCAGCTTCGAGAGATGAGAGCCGGGCAGGGGCTGACCACCCGCCTGGTGGAGCCCACCCCCTTCGACGATCGCGGCTCCCGTGAGCTCTTCGAGGGACAGCTGGCGGAGCCCCGCCCGGGGTTGCGCCAGCTCCGAGTTCAGAGCGGACGGGATTCCACCGCTGGCACCTCGGTCTTCCCCTACGGGGTCTCCCGCGTTTACCTGGAGCAGGCGGTGCGGGAGCTCCGGGTCCCGGTCCGGATCCAGCACCACGTGGACGACGCCGACCTGGTCCTCACCCTCAAGAACTACTACCGGCGCCGGGACTCCCCGCTGCGGGCGGCCGAGGCCGAGGGGATCCCCATCTCCATCCTCCGCAGCAACACGGTGGCCCAGGTTCGCACCTTCCTGGCCCAGCTCTACAACCTGGAGCCGGCGGACCCCACCGACGCCGCCCTGGCCGAGGCCCGCGACGGGATCGAGAGGGCCCGCCAGGGCACCGCGGTGGAGCTCTCCCCCCAGAACGCCTACATCCGCCGGCTGCAGCACCAGCTGGTGGAGGAGAGCGAGCTGGTGGCCCGGAGCACGGGCAAGGAGCCGCGCCGGAGGCTGCGGATCTACCCATCGAGCCAGGCCTCCTGAGGCTGGGGACCAAGGGGTGGCGCCGGAGGGTCGCGGTGGCTTCTTCATCACCGTGGAGGGGATGGACGGGTCGGGCAAGACGACCCACGTGGGGCGGCTCGCCGAGGCTCTGAGCCACGACGGCCACCAGGTCCAGGTGGTCCGGGACCCCGGCACCACCGCCCTCGGGGAGCGGTTGCGCAGCCTCCTCCTGGAGCCCTCGGCGGACTGGAGGCTGGAGCCCCTAGCGGAGGTGGCGCTCTTCCTCGCCGGGCGGGTGCAGCTGGCGGCGGAGGTGGTGTCCCCGGCGCTGGCGACCGGGAAGGTGGTGATCGCGGACCGCTTCCTGGACTCCAGCCTGGTGTACCAGGGAGCGCGGGGAGTCCCTTGGGAGGCCATCCTTGAGCTCCACCGAATCTGCGGCGTGGACGTGACTCCCGACCTCACCCTCATCCTGGACCTGGAGGCCGAGGTGGCACGCGCCCGGCGTGCGGACCGCCTCACCCTGGACCGGCTGGAGGCATCCCCAACCGCGTACCATGAAAAGGTCAGGAGGGGCTACCTGGAGATCGCCCGACACTTCCCTGAGCGGGTCGTGGTGGTGTCGGCGACGCGCGAGGCGGATGAGGTGGCACTGGAGTGCCTGGAGCTGGCCCGCGCTCGCCTGGGGACGAGGAGGAACGCTTGAAGCTGGTGGTGGCGGTGGTTCACGAGCAGGATGCTGCTCGGGCCATCGAGGCGCTGGGGCAGCAGGGCTTCTCCGTCACCCGCCTGAACAGTGAGGGGGGATTCCTGGAGCGCCGCAACTCGATCCTCCTGCTGGGGACCGATGACAGCCTGGTGGACGAGGCGGTGCGCACCCTAAGGACGGTCTGCCGGCCCCGACACGAACAGCTGGGGGCCGGCGGAGGCACCGAGGGCGCCGACGTGGAGGTCGAGATCGGGCGCGCCACGGTGTTCGTCCTGGACCTCGGCCGGGTGGAGCGCCTCTGAGCCGGAGCGCCCGACCCGCGCCTCGGACGTATACTGCCGCCTGATCCCGGCCCAACGGCCGCCACCCCGTCATGGGAGCACCGGATGGAAGGCAGCGCCACCGCCACTGTTCGCCGCCTGGCGGACGCCGTCAGCACCGTGATCGTCGGCAACCGTTTGCAGATCGAGCTGTGCACGGTGGCCTGGCTGGTCGGGGGACACGTGCTGATCGAGGACGTGCCCGGGGTGGGGAAGACCATGTTGGCCAAGGCGCTGGCCCGGGCCACAGGCTGCGACTTCGACCGGGTGCAGTTCACCCCCGACCTCCTGCCGGGGGACATCACCGGGGCCAACATCTACCTCCCCTCACAGGGCACCTTCGAGTTCCGCAGGGGGCCGGTCTTCACCCAGGTCCTCCTTGCCGATGAGATCAACCGCGCCACCCCCAAGACCCAGGCGGCGCTGCTGGAGGCGATGGAGGAGCGCCAGGTCACCATCGACGGAACGACCCACCAGCTCCCCGACCCCTTCGTGGTGCTGGCGACCCAGAACCCCATCGAGTACCAGGGCACCTTCCCGCTCCCCGAGGCCCAGATCGACCGCTTCCTGGTGCGAGTCTCCCTGGGGTACGCGGACCTAGAGGGCGAGCTGGAGATCCTCGACCGCTTCGGCCTCTCCTCGCCGCTGGCAGGTCTGGAGCCCGCCACCTCCCCCGACGAGCTGCCGGCCTTGCGGGCGGCGGTCGCGGAGGTCCACGTGGACCCGGAGCTCAAGTCCTATCTGGTGCGGCTGGTGCAGCGGACCCGCCAGCACCCCGACCTCGCCCTCGGAGCCAGTGCCCGGGCCAGCCTTGGGCTCCTTCGAGCCGGTCAGGCGTACGCCCTTCTGCGGGGACGGGACTACATGAGCCCGGACGACGTCAAGGTCCTGGCCCCCTCGGTGCTCACCCACCGGCTGGTGGTGCGGGCCAGCGCCGAGCTCCGCGGGGTGACCGCCGAGGCCATCCTCGAGGAGATCCTGCAGAGCGAGCCGGTCCCGGTGACGGGGCGGCGCGCCGCCAGCTGACGCGGTGGCCGCCCGCCGGCGCCCCCTCTGAGGTTGGGCGGGTGGCCCGAGCTGCGCTCCTGGCGGTGGTGGTCGTGTGTGGCTTCTTCGCCTTCATCAACGGGGTGGCGCTGGCTTTCGTCCCGGTGTATGGGGCCGCCCTGGTGGTCCCCCTCTCGCTCGCCTGGAGCTGGTGGGCGGAGCGCCACCTGAGGCTCTCGCGGACGGCCCCCGACCGCCACCACATGGTCGGCGAGCTGTTCCCCCAGCAGTTCACGCTGCGCAACACCTCCTGGCTGCCGATCGCCATGGCCGAGGTGGTGGACCGCTCCGGGCTGCCCGGGGGCGAGGAGGCAGTGGCGGCCTCCCTCGGCCCCCACCAGCAGGCCTCGTGGGGCCAGGAGCTCCGGCTCACGACCAGGGGCCAGTACCGCCTGGGGCCGACGGAGGTGCGGGTCTCCGACCCCTTCGGGCTCTTCCCCCGCACGGTGAACTTCCCGGCCACCGGCTCAGTGCTGGTTTTCCCGCTCCTCTACCCCCTCTCCGACCTGGCCCTCGTGGGGGCGCGGGCGGGATTGGAGAGTGAGCGGGGCGGGCGCCCGCGCGACCTGCCCCCGAGCGCCTCGGGGGTCAGGGAGCATGACCCGGCCGATGGGATCAACCGCATCCACTGGATCTCCACCGCCCGCCAGGGAAGGCTGATGAGCCGGACCTTTGACGCCGAGGAGGGAGCTGACCTCCTGGTGGTCCTGGACCTCCGCCGCGGGGTCCAGGCGGGCACCGGGCCAGAGAGCTCTCTGGAGTACGCGGTGACCATGGCGGCCTCGTTGGCCCATGCGGCCCTGCGGCGGGGCCGGGCGGTGGCTTTCCTGGGAACGGGGAGGTCCCTCACCTGGCTGCCCGCCGCCAGGGGGGATGCCCAGGACCAGTTGCTGCTGGAGAAGCTGGCCCTCTGCCAGGCCGACGGGCAGGTGCCCCTGGGGCAGATCCTTCCCCGCCACCTGCCGGAGTGGCGTTCCCGGGGCAGCGTGGTGGTGGTGACCTCAGACCCCTCCGGGGAGTGGGTGGAGGCGGTAGCCGCCGGCTCGCAGCCGGGAAGGCGCGCGGTGGCCATTTTCGTGGACCCCATGAGCTTCGCCCCCCAGCCCACCCTCACCCGGATCCCCGCCCAGTGGCGGCTGGTGCTCGACTTCTGGGTCATCCGCCAGGGCGACGATCTCGCCCGGGTGGATCCCTCGTTCCGGCGCGCCGTTGGCTGAGCTCCTGGTCCCCCTGCTCGCCGCCCTGGCCATCTTCGGGGGAGGAGCGCTGGCGCCGGACCTGGTCCACGACCTCAAAGTGGGCGAGGGGATCCAGCGCACCCTGGGGCGGTGGCTGGGGGTGGGCCTGGCAGTTGCCCTGGCGTTGGAGTGCGCCGGCGCCCTCTCGCTGACGGCCCTCGCCCACCTGGGCGGGGGCGCCCTCCTCGCCGCCACCTCCGGCACCCTGCTGGCAGCCGGCGCCGGCCGCTGGCTCCGGTGGCGGGCCCTCGGACTGGCGCTGCTCGCAGGGGCCACCGTTGCGGTGGCCGTCGTGGCCGGCGCGGCGGTGGCCCGGGCCTACGGAGGCAGCCCCCAGCCCTGGACCCTGGTGCAGGCCCAGCTGCACCACCTGAGCCCCGCCGGCTTCGCGCCACTGGCGCTGCTGCTGGTCTCCTGGGGCACCGGGGCGTGGGTGGGATGGCTGGGCCTGCGGGAGCGTTCTGGGGTGCTGGCCTGCGCCGTCCCCCTGGTGGTCCTCACCGCGGACCTTGTCAATGTCCCCAAGGACCTCGTAGGGCTGACCTTCTGGCCCGTGCTGGGCGCGCTGGTATGCGGGCTGGCCCTGATCGGCTGGACCCACCAGGAGCGTCAGGCCCGGCGCTGGCAGCGGCTGGCGAGCACATCGGCCCTCCCCCGTTCCGGCCTCGGCCTGGCGCTCATCTCCGCCCTGGCCCTCTCCGGGGTGAGCCTTCTGGTCCCGCCGCTCAACCGCCACAACTTCAGCTCCCGGTTCTTCCACTCCGGACCGGTGGTGCCCGCCGGGTCCCACAGCCAGCTGATCTCCCCCATCTCCGGATACGCCACCGAGGTGGTCCCCGGCGGCCCGATCCGGCAGGAGCGGACCCCGGTCCTCAGCTACTCGACCTCGGCCCCCGGGGGCACGACCTACCTCAGCGGCATCGCCCTCAGCCAGTTCGACAACGGCAACTGGTACCCGGGGCCCCAGCAGTCCCTGGTGGTCGGGAAGGGGACGCAGCTCCCGTACAGTGAGCGCGCGGCCAACGACACCAGCGCCATCCAGCTCGACCGCAAGGCCGTCTCCCTCCAGGTGACCTACCTCGGCACCGGCGCTCAGGAGGTCCCGGACCTGCTCTACCCCGGAAGCCCGATCGAGACGCCGTACCTGAGCGGCCGCTACCGCCTGTCCGGCCTCGCCACCTCCGGGCAGTTCCTCACCGTGGACTCGGTCGCGGCCGAGGGTGGCTCGTCGCAGATCCTGCCCTCCAGCCAGGAGGTGACCACGGTGGGGACGGTGTCGACCGCGACCCCCTCCCAGCTCGAGGCCGCCGGCCAGAACTACCCCAGCTGGGTCCTGCCGGACGCCACCCTCCCGGAGCTGGCGGACTTCCTGGACGAGAGCCAGCTGGCCGCGGATGCCCTGGCGATGTCCGGGGGAGCCTCCAATCCCTACCTCGCCGCCATCAATATCCAGAACTCCCTACGGCAGGACGAGATCTACACCCTGGACCCGCCCACTCCGCCCAGCGGGGTGTGGCCGATCCTCTACTTCCTGGACCAGTCGCACCGCGGCTACTGCCAGTACTTCGCCTCCGCCATGGGGGCGATGCTGCGGGCCCTGGGAATCCCCGCCCGGCTGGTGAACGGCTTCGGTCCCGGCCAGGAGGGCCAGCTCAAGAACGGGCAGTGGCTGATCACCCAGGCGGACGCCCACACCTGGGTGCAGGTCTACTTCCCACATTACGGCTGGGTCAACTTCGAACCGACCCCGGACGGCTTCTACCAGCCCACCGGGGCGGCCGCCAGGGTGGCCCCGCTGCCGGCTCCGCCCCCCTTGGTCCGGGCGCCCCACCCGGGGGTCCGGACCGTCCCCCCTGCCAGCGGCCGCGGGGCCCGGGTGACCCACCGCCCGCGGCAGCTCGTGCCCGCCCTCGCCGCCGGAACCGGCGGCGCCGCTTTGATCCTTCTCCTTCTCCTCGTCGGGGCCTGGTGGCGCCGGGTGACCTCGCCCCAGGCCATTAGGCGGCGGCTGGAGCTGCCGCTGCGGCTGGCCGGGGAGCGACGGCCGGAGGGCCGCACCCTCATGGAGCTGGCCGAGCTCTGCGCCTCGCTGAGGCGTGACCCACCCCTCCGGGCCGGGCTCAAGAAGGTGGCCGTCGCGGGGGACGAGATGGCCTTCGGCCGCTTCCGAGAGCGAGCGCGGTCGGAACTGGTCGCCGGCTGGAGCGAGGTGCGTGGCGCCTACCCCCGCCTTCTCTGGGCCGCCGTGCGGGCCCGGGGCCGCGGGCCCCGGCTGGCCCCGGTGCGCCAGGTGGCGGTCGCCAGAGCGCGGGCCCGGAGATGACAGGGGAGCTGCGGCTGAGCATCCTCGGCAGCGGGGCCGCCTTCTCCGAGATCGGGCACAACTCCGCGCACCTGGTGGACCGGAAACTGCTCCTGGACTGCGGGGCACCGGTGACCAGCCTGCTCCCCGGCCTCGGGCGCTCGGTGGGCGAGCTGGAGGCGATCCTGATCAGCCACTTCCACGGGGACCACGTCATTCACCTCCCCACCCTTCTGGTGGCGCGCCGCCTGCAGCATCCGGAGGCACCGCCGCTGCGCCTCATCGGGCCGCCGGGGTTGCTCCGCCACCTGGCGATGCTCGGGGAGGCCGCCTTCGGGGCCGGACTCTGGTCCCGAATCGAGTCCGAGGACGGGCCCCTCTGGGCCGGGGTCGAGGAGTGGGAGGACGGCCGCGCCGGCGAGGTGGCCGGCTATCAGGTAGAGGCGTTCTCGGTGATCCACTCCGCGGAGCTGGAGTGCCTGGGATTCCGGGTGGCCATCCCCGGGGTGAGCCTCGGCTACACCGGCGACACCACCTACTGCCCGGGCCTCCTGCGGCTGGCGAGATCGGTGGACCACCTGCTCTGCGAGTGCACCTCCTTCAGCGCCCCGCAGCCGACCCATCTCTGGGGGGAGGAGGTGGCGGCTCTGATGCGGGAGGTGCCGTCGCTCCGGCTGATCCTCACCCACCTCAACGAGCGCCGGCCGCTCCCCGGAGCGCTCCTGGCCTCGGACGGCCTGACCGTCACCCTCCGAGGATGTGCCGCGGGCTGAAGGCCAAGAGCCCGGCCGGCTCGCGCCCTACGGCCAACAACTCCCCCACCAGCTGGGCCGTGACGGGCGCCAGCAGGATCCCATTGCGGAAGTGGCCCAGTGCCAGGATCACCCTGGGGTCCTGGGGCAGCGGCCCGATCACCGGGCCCGACTCCAGGAAGGGCCGCAGTCCCGCCCAAGCCCCGGAGAACGCGGCCTGGCCCAGGTCGGGGATCAACGACCGGGCCATCGCCGCCAGCCGGGCCACGCCCTCCAGGGTCGTCTCGGCCAGGTACCCGACCCGCTCCTCGGTGGCCCCGGCCAGGACCAGTCCGGAACGTTTCTGGAGGACGTAGCCGAAGTCCCCGAAGACGATCTCCGGCAGGGGCCGGCCGCGAGGGCGCAGGGCCAGCATCTGACCGCGCACGGGCTCGGGGCGCAGGCTCACCCCGAGCCCCCGGAGTAGCTGTTCCCCCCAGCTCCCGGTGGCCATCACCACCCGCTGCACGAGCTGGCGTTCCGCGCCCACGCTCACCTCCAGGAGGTCGCCGCGGGGACGCACCCTGGTCACCTCGGCCGAGAGTCGGAGCTGCACCCCGGCCCGGGTCCCGGCCAGGGCCAGGGCCTCAGCCAACCGGTGGCTGTGGACATGAGCGACGCCAGCGTAGTGAAGCCCGGCGACCACCTCGGGGCCCAGCTGCGGCACCTCCTGGCGCAGCTGCTCGAGACTCAGCAGCTCGGACACCTCCAGCCCCTGGGCCAGCTGCCATGCCCGGCGGATCTCCAGGTCCCCGACCACTTCCGAGCTGGTGGTGACCCGCAGCAGCCCGGAACCCTGGTACTCCACGTCGACGCCCGACTCCTCCCGGAGCTGCTCCGCCCACCCCGGCCAGAGGCCGGCGCTGCGCCTGGCGAGGTCGAAGAAGGGGCCCGGGGAGTGGGCCTCGGCGGCCGCGGCCAGCATCCCGGCGGCGGCCGCGGTCGCCTCGGCCCCCGGCTCTGACCTCCGCTCCAAGAGCGCCACGGAGCGGCCGGTCCTGGCGACCTCCCGGGCCACCGCCATCCCGATCACGCCAGCGCCGATCACCAGGCAGTCGAGCGGAGCGTCTCCCATGTTCCCAGGATATCGGGGCGAGAAACCGGGATCAGCTCCCCCCGGCACGGGAGGAGCGCCGCCTCTCCGGAAGGCAGGCCTGAGCCGCGGTGCGCCACCAGCCCCCCTGGTCCAGTCGGGCGAGCTCGATCTCGGCAGACTCCTGGGCCGCCTCCGTCTCCAGCTCCGCCCGGACCACGATGCGGCGCAGGGCCGGGCGCAGATCCGCCGGCCCCTGCTTGGCGGCCCGGTCCACCCACTCCACCAGCTCCCGCCACTCCCGAAGGGGCCCCAGCAGACCCAGGACGCTTGTGAGCTCCGCGATCACCACCTGGTGCTCGCGCGCCAGCGCCGGTGAGAAGAGCTCCAGCCCGTGCAGCAGGCGCTGGACCCGGCGCCGGCGGGAGGGCTCGAGTGGGCGGCCGGTCCGGGAGGCGGCCTCGAACAGCACGGGAAGCCGGACCCGGGCGAGCTGCACCGCCTCGGTGGCGGAGCCATCCCGCCGGACGACCGCGCCGAAGTTGGCCGCTGCCTCGAGCTCGGAGATGAGGCGGCGGCTAAGGATCTGCTCCCGGAGGGTGGCCTCCTCGAGGCGGGCGGATTCCAGAAGGGAGCGCAGCGCCTCCGGCTCCCGGCCTCGCCACCCGGGGGTGCTCGGCCCCTGGAGGGTTCCCCCCGGCGGCCCGACCGGCCCCAGGAGCTCCATGAGTAGCCGGATCCTAGCCCCGGCGCGCTCCAGGGGGCGGAGCTCGGCGGAAAGCTGGCGAAGCCGTCGCCGGGGCCCCCTCGAGTGCGGCTCCAGCTGGTCCGCGAGCGCCATCCAGAGCTCCCGCAGGCGGCGCGACGCCATCCGGCAGTCGGGGACCGCCTCGAGGTCCGCCGCCAGGGGAAGGCGGGCGGCCGCCCAGCGCAGCTGATCCGAGCGGTCGGCAAGGGTGAGGCGAGCCAGCTCCCCCGCCGAGACCCGCTCAGGCACCGGCTCCCACCGCCACCTCGACCAGCCGCTCCTCGGCCCGCCACCAGCCCTCCCCGCGGCGCAAAAGCGCCAGGATCATGCCGTCCCTCAGCCCCCGCTCGGAGGCCCGCACCGACCGCAGCTGCAGCAGGTCCATGAGCTGGGCGAGGATGACCGCCCCCCCACGGCAGAGCCGCACCCGCTCCAGGTCAACCCCGCTGCGGCGGGCAAGGTCGGTGGCGGGTCCGACCCGGAAGAGCTCCAGCAGCAGCTCGACCTCGCGCGGACGGAGCGAGGATCCCTTGGCCTTTCCCAGCAGGCGCGGGAGGTTGGTGATGGTCCCACCGGTGCCCAGGACGAGGTGCCCGGTAGCCGGCTCGAGGTCCCGGTGCACTCGGCTCGCCACCAGCCGCTCCATGCTCCGCCATTCGGCGCTGGTCGGCGGATCGCCGCCCACAGCGGCCAGCAGCGTCCCCGACCCGACCTTGATCGAGCGATCCCGGCAGATCCCCCCGGCGGGCCCGCTGGCCACCTGCGTCGAGGCTCCACCGATGTCCAGCACCATGCACTCCGCCCTCGGGGTCACCCCCAGGGTGGCGCCGTCGAAGGCCAGCTGGGCCTCGAGCTCGGGGGGGAGGATGTGGAGCCGGTCCACCCCCGCGCGCTGGGCGAGCTGCGCCGCCACCTCCTCTCCGTTGGAGGCGGAGCGCAGCGCCTGGGTGGCCCCAACCGCGATCAGACGAGCCCCGTGGCGCCGGGCCTCCTGCACCTGGGCGGCGAGCACCCTCCCCGCCAGCTCGAGCCGCTCCGGCCCCACCCTGCCGCTGGCAGCCACGTCCAACCCCAGCTGGACGAAGGCTCGGCGACGGAAGAGGGGCCGGGGATGGGCGCCCTCGGGGGCGGCTGCCACCAGCAGGTGCACGGTGTTGCTGCCCACGTCGATGGCCGCCAGCCGGTCCGCCCGGGCCACCCGCAAACCTCAGCCAGGCCAGCTGGCACTGCCGATCACGTCCCAAGTTTGCGCCGCCAGGCCGGCGGCCCGCCCGCTCCGGCCGTGTACCCTGGAACCGCAGTGCGGAGCGTACGACGCCGACAGCCAGCCCCCCTCCCGCCCCGCCGGAGAGGGTTCCGCGGTTCGCTTCCTATGCCGGCCGGGCGATGAGCGGCCAGCGAGCCATCTACCTGGTCCGGCATGCCGTGGCCGGCGAGCGGGGCGCCTTCGCCGGGCCGGACCCACTGCGGCCCCTGACCGTCACCGGCTGGCGCCAGGCGCTCGCCGTGGTGGACGTCCTGGTCCCGGTCGGGGTGAGGAGGTACCTTTCCAGCCCCTCGGTGCGCTGCCGTGACACGTTGATCCCGGCCGCCCACGCCGCCGCCCTGGAGATAGAGGACGAGCCAGGGCTGTTCGAGGACCAGGAGCCATCCGGCCCCAAGGAGGCGCGTGAGCGGCTCGTCCAGCTCCTGGGGAAGGGGCCGGGGCCGCTCGCCATCTGCACCCACGGCAACCTCATGCTGGCCTTCGTGGAAGCTGCCGGAGGGCGCTCGCCTCGCTGTCCCAAGGGCGGGGTTTGGCGGTTGGAGGTGGACGGGGATGGCGCTGAGTGGGCCAGCCCGCTTTACCTCGGGCGGCTGGACCCGCAACAGCTGAGCTGGCGGGCGGAGTGACCGGACCGGCGACCCCGGGGCCCACCCTGCAGGGTCAGGTCCTCCGGCTCCTGACCGAGCTGGGCTCGGATGCCACCCTGGTCGTGGGGCCCGACCGCAAGGTGGTCTGGGCCAGCCCCAACGCCGCCCGGATCCTCGGGCCCGAAGGTTCCCCCACAGAGCCGCTCCATGGAAGGGCCCTCAGCCAGGTGCTCCAGGACCCCCGGGCCGGAGAGCTGGTGGGGAGGGCGCTCGCAGAGGAGACGGTCCAGCGCGGGGAGATCGGCCACCAGGGGTGGCGGCGGGTGCTGCGCACGGTGGTGGCTCCCCTGCCCGAGGCCGATCACCAAAGGCTGGCGGTGGTGATCCTCTCCGACATCACCCATGAGCGCCGGCTCGGCCGCGCCCACCAGGACCTGATCGCCAACCTCTCCCATGACCTGCGCACTCCACTGGCCAGCCTGACGCTCCTGGCGGAGACCCTGAACGGCGCCGCCCGGGACGATCCCGAGGCCACCCGGCTCTTCGCCGGGAGGATCGCGGCCGAGGCCGACCGCCTGCACGGGCTCGTGGCTGGGATCCTCGACCTGGCCCGGATCGAGGCCGGGGTCGAGGAGCCCACCCTGACCGAGGTCGACCTCCTGGAGCTCTGCCGAGAGGTGGTGGCCGCGCTCTCGCCCCAGGCCGAGCGCCGCCAGGTGCGGGTGGAGATCCAGGGCTCGGCCGTGGCCGCCAGCGCCGACCAGCCCCGGCTCTCGCGAGCCCTCTCCAGCGTCCTGGACAACGCCATCAAGTTCAGCCATCACGGGGGCGTGGTGCGGCTGGAGGTGGGGCCGGGTGACGGGGGGCCCCGGATCGCGGTCCGCGACCAGGGGCGAGGGATCTCGGCGGCGACCATGGCCCGCATCTTCGACCGCTTCTACAGCGGCGACCGCTCTCGCTCGGTGCCGGGCAGCGGGCTGGGGCTGACTATCGCCAAGGAGGCGGTCGAGCTCCAGGGGGGGGGGATCGAGGTCTCCAGCACCCCCGGTGAGGGGACCGAGGTGGTGATCTCGCTGCGGAGCGCGCCGCCCCCCGGCGGCTGAGAGGTCATCTACCATCGCAACGTTGTCTGAGCCAGACCCGGGAAGCTACGAGATCTCCGCCCTGCGCGACGGCGCGCGGGTGCAGGGCCAGATGGTGGCCGAAGCGGTGGCGGCCGCCATGGAGGGGCTGGCCGACCGGGACGGCGACCGGCTCCGCCGGGTGGTGGCCCGAGATCTGGAGATCAACGAGCGCCACCGGCAGGAGCGGGAGCTGGGAATCTCCATCCTCGCCACCCAGCACCCGGTCGGCGACCTGCTGCATGAGGTCTTCGGCCTGCTCCTCATCGCCTCGGAGCTGGAGCGGATGGGGGACCACGCCAAGAGCTGCGCCCGCTACGCCCTCCCGCTCATCGAGCTCAGCTCCCGGCCCCGGCTGGATTCGATCCTGAGCCTTGGCCACTATGTGGAGGAGCAGGTGTCCGACATCCTCTCCGCTGTCGCCGGCAGCGACTCCCGCCGGGCCCGGGACATCGCCGAGCGGGACGACCGCATCGACCGCATCTACCACCGGGTCTTCGACGACATGGTGGAGACCATGCGGGAACGGCCCGACTGGGCCTACGCCTGCACCAATCTGCTCCTCATCGCCCACAACCTGGAGCGGATCGCCGACCGGGTGACCAACATCGCCGAGGACCTGGTCTTCATGGCCACCGGACAGCTGGTGGAGCTCGGCTAGGTGGCCACCGAACCCGACGCTCCCCCCCGGTCCCGGCTGGTCCTGGTGGTGGAGGACGAGGAATCGGTGCGGATGACCCTGCGCTACAACCTCGCGGCGCGCGGCTACGTGGTCCTGGAGGCCGAGTCCGGCACCGAGGGGCTGGAGATGGCCCGGTCCCGCAACCCGGACCTCGTGGTCCTGGATCTGATGCTCCCCGGCCTCTCCGGCGAGGAGGTGTGTCGCCGGCTGCGCGCCGAGTCCGAAGTGCCCATCCTGATGCTCACCGCCCGCACCACCGAGAGCGAGAAGGTGCGGGGGCTGGACCTCGGCGCCGACGACTACATGACCAAGCCCTTCGGGGTGCAGGAGTTCCTGGCCCGGGTCGACGCGGTTCTGCGGCGGGCCCAGCGCCCCGCCCGGGAGGCCCCCAGGGCGACCCTGCTCCGGGCCGGGGACGTCGTGGTGGACTCCGAGTCCCGGCGGGTGACCGTCGCAGACCAGGAGGTGCGCATGAGCCCCAAGGAGTTCAACCTGCTGTACCAGCTGCTGAGCTCCCCGGGACGGGTCCAGACCCGAGAGGCGCTGCTGCGCTCGGTCTGGGGCCCGAGCTTCCGGGGCGACAGCAAGACGGTGGCCGTCCACATCCGCTGGCTGCGGGAGAAGTTCGAGGCCTTCCCCACCCTTCCCTTCCGGATCACCACCGTCTTCGGGGTCGGGTACCGGGTCGACCTGGCGCCGGGGGTGCACCTGCGGCGGTGAGCCCAAGTCCGGTGGTGTCGCTGCGGGGGGTGACCAAGTCCTACGGACCTCGAAGGGGGGTGATGGACCTCGACCTGGAGGTGGCCGAGGGCGAGCTGCTGGCCGTCCTCGGCCCCAACGGGGCTGGCAAGACCACAAGCTTGGAGATCATGGAGGGATACCGCCGCCCGGACCGGGGCACGGTGCGGGTCCTGGGGCTCGATCCGGTTCGCGACCGCCGACGCTGCATCCCCCAACTGGGAATCATGCTCCAGGAGGGCGGGGTCTACCCCAGCCTCGCGGTGGGCGAGGCGGTGCGGCTGTTCGCCGCCTACTTTGCGAACCCGGTGCCCCCCGAAGAGCTCCTGCAGCTGGTCGGGCTCAGCGACCGGGCCCGCTCCCGCTACCGCACCCTCTCGGGGGGGGAGCGGCAGCGGCTCTCGCTGGCACTGGCTCTGGTGGGCCGCCCCCGGGTGCTGTTCCTGGACGAGCCCACCGCGGGGATGGATCCCAGGGCGCGCCTCCTCACATGGGAGGCCGTGCGGGAACAGCGCCGGAGGGGGGTCACGGTGCTGCTGACGACCCACTCCATGGAGGAGGCGGAGCGGCTGGCGGACCGGGTGGCCATCATCAACCAGGGCCGGCTCGTGGCCCTGGACACACCATCGGCGCTGATCGGGGCCGGTGGAGGTGGGGTGGTGGAGCTGGAGACTATCGAGGCCCTCACTCCCGAGGGCGAGGCGCGGCTCCTCGCCCTGGCTTCGGTGGAGAGGTCCCGGGAGGTGGCTCCGGGGCGATACCTGGTGAGGACCGCCAGCCCACCCCAGGCGCTGGTGGAGATCGCCTCGCTGCTGCGGGACGAGGGGCCCCCGGTGCTGCGGCTCCAGGTGGGCGGCGGCTCGCTGGAGGAGGTCTTCCTGGAGCTCACCGGGGGCAGCGAGTGAGGGAGCCCCAGCTGGTGGCGCCCTGGCCCCGGTCCCTCCGGGCCCAGCTCCGGGTCGAGCTTCTCCTTCTGCTGCGCCAGCCGGAGAACCTCCTCGTGATCCTGGTGCTGCCGGTCCTGCTCCTCGCCCTCTTCGCCGGGGCCCGGATCTTCCCGGCCGGCGCCGGGCGACCGGCAGACTTCCTCATCCCGGGAGTGATCACCGTGGCCCTCATGTCCACCGGCATGGTGACCCTGGGCATCTCCACCGCCTATCAGCGCTACTACCGGGTCCTGAAGCGGCTGGGAGGATCCCCGCTCCCGACCTTCGTCCTGGTGCTGGCCAAGGCGGGCGCGGTTCTCCTGGTGGAGGTCGGGCAGGTGGCGCTGCTGCTGGTCATCGGCCGGCTGTTCTTCGGCTGGAGCGGCGAGGTCCTGGGGGCCCTCCCCCTGATGCTCCTGGGCTCGGTCTGCTTCGCCGGCCTGGGGCTCACGCTGGCCGGGGCACTCCGCGCCGAGCTGACCCTGGGTGGGGCCAACGGCCTCTACCTCCTCTTCCTGGTGGTGGGTGGGGTGGTCCTGCCCATCGACCACCTTCCGGGCTGGCTCCAGCCGGTGGCGGGCGCACTGCCCCCAGCCCTTCTCAGCTCCGCCCTCAGGGCGGCGCTGGGCTCCACCGCCCAGACCGGGTCCACGGTCCTCCTGCTGGCGCTCTGGACCGTGGTCCTGGCCGGGTCCGCCTCCCTCCTCTTCCGCTGGGAGTGAGCTCTCAGGACGTGGTACGGTGAGCTCGCCACCTCAGGAGAGCCGCAATTGAACCCCTTGGCGCGCCGCCACCAGCTGCCCAGCCCGCAGGAGGCGCTTTCCGGGCGCCCCCAGCCCATCCCCACGGCCGACACCCATTTCGTGCTGGGAACCCCGATCCTCCCCCCATTCCCTGAGGAGCTGGGGCGCGCGGCCTTCGGGATGGGGTGCTTCTGGGGGGCAGAGCGCCTCTTCTGGAGGGTTCCCGGAGTCCGCGCCACAGCTGCCGGGTACGCCGGGGGGACGACCCCCAACCCCACCTACAAGGAGGTCTGCACCGGCCTCACCGGTCATGCTGAGGTGGTCCTAGTGGTCTTCGACCCCGCCCAGCTGAGCTATGACGGGCTGCTTCAGCTTTTCTGGGAGGGGCACGACCCCACCCAGGGGATGCGCCAGGGCAACGACGTAGGGACCCAGTACCGTTCCATCGTGCTCTGGACCGACGAGGGCCAGGCCGAGATCGCGGAGGCTTCCCGGGCGGCCTACCAGGTCGAGCTGGAGCGGGCCGGCCTGGGGCGGATCACCACCACCATCGAGGAGCTGGGATCTTTCTACTACGCGGAGGAGTACCACCAGCAGTACCTGGCCAAGAACCCCTCCGGCTACTGCGGGCTGGGCGGGACGGGTGTCGCCTGCCCCACCGGGGTCCTCCAGGCCGAGGGCTGAGGCGGGGGACGGAGCGACCCGGGGGGCGCCCATCCGCAGGGCGCAGCCGGACCGGGACCGCTAGACTCAGCGGCGGAGGGACCGGCTCGCATCCGATCTGATCCGGTCTCGGCCCAGGGAGTGCGTGGCCGACCAATTTCCGCAGCCGGGGGACGATCGCGGGGCCGCGGCCGGTGCGGCTCGGATCGTGGACGGAGCCGGCCTGGATGCCGTCATCAGGGGCTTGCGGGGCCGGGGCTACCGGACCGTGGGCCCGGCGGTCCGGGACCGGGCCATCTCGCTCGCCGAGATCAGCGGCGTGGCCGACCTGCCCCGGGGATGGCACGACTCCCAGTCCCCTGGAAGCTACCGCCTGACACGGGGCACCGACCGCGAGATCTTCGGCTGGGCGGTCGGGGCGGACTCGGTGAAGCGCCAGCTTCTACCCCCGCGCGAGGTGGTCTGGCGGGCCGGTGCCTCCGACCGGCTCCCGAGGGAGGAAGGGCCGGCCGAGTCGGTACCGCTGGCCCTGGTGGGAGTGAGGCCGTGCGAGGTGGCAGCGCTCAGGATTCTGGATCGGGTGCTGGGAGGAGGGCAGGTTGCCGATCCCCGGTACGCGGCCCGTCGGCAGGACCTGTTCGTCTGCACCGTGGAGTGCGGCTCCCCGGCCAGCACCTGTTTCTGCACCTCCATGGGCACGGGTCCGGGAGCCGAGTCGGGCTTTGACCTCGCCATTACGGAGATCCTGGAGGATGAGGAGCCCCGGTACCTGGTCCGGGTGGGCTCGGACCGCGGAGCCATGGTCCTCAACGAGGTGGAGAGCCGGCCGGCCACGCCCCAGGATGAGGCGGCCCGCCAGGAGGTTCTGGACCGGGCCGAGTCCCAGATGGGACTCAGGTTGGTGACCGACGGCCTGCCCGAGCTCCTGGAACGCAACCTGGAGCATCCCCGCTGGGACCAGGTCGCGTCGCGCTGCCTCTCCTGCGGCAACTGCACCCAGGTCTGCCCCACCTGCTTCTGCGTCTCGGTGGAGGACACGACCGACCTTGGCGGGACGGTCGAGCGCCGGCGGCGCTGGGCATCCTGCTTCGAGGTGGGGCACTCATACATTCACGGAGGGCCCGTGCGCCCCACCACCCGGTCCCGCTACCGCCAGTGGGCCACCCACAAGCTGGGAACCTGGCACGCCCAGTTCGGGACCTCCGGATGTGTCGGCTGCGGCCGCTGCATCGCCTGGTGCCCGGTGGGAATCGACCTGCGAGAGGAGGTCTCGGCGATCCGGGCCGGCGACGGGCTCCGGGCGGCGGGACCGAGATCAGGAGGGGGATGAGATGGCGGAGTCGATCGCGGAGCTCATCGGGCGGCACCCGGTCCTGGAGGGCCTCTCTCCAGAGGACGTGGAGCAGGTGGCGGGGTGCTCCCACAACATCGTGGCCGAGATGGGCGAGATCCTCTTCCGGGAGGGAGACCCCGCCACCACGCTGTACCTCATCCGGCGCGGCCAGGTCTCGCTCGAGATTCACGCCCCGGGCCGGGAGCCGCTGGTCATCGAGACGGTCGGCGACGGGAGCGTCGTGGGCTGGTCCTGGCTCTTCCCCCCCTACCGCTGGACCCTGACCGGCCGGGTGACCGCCACCCTGGGGGCGGTGGCCATCGACGGCAGCTGTCTCCGGGGCAAGGCGGACGCCGACCGTGCACTCGGCTACGTCCTGATGCGGCGATTCGCCGCCATCATGCTGCAGCGGCTGCTGGCCACCCGGTTGCGCCTCCTGGACCTGTACGGTGATGGCGCTGGCAGCTGAGGCCGGGTCGGAGGTCCGGCACCCGCTCACCCCCCTCCGCTACCGGGTGGTGGGGAAGAGGCGGGAGACGGAGGACACGGTGACGCTGAGCCTGCTCCCCGTGGATCGGCCGATCGCGCTGACCAGACCCGGGCAGTTCAACATGCTGACCGGGTTCGGGGTGGGCGAGATCGCGATATCGATCAGCAACGACCCGGCCGCGGAGGAGCCGCTGGAGCACACCATCCGGGCGGTGGGAGCGGTGAGCTCGGCCCTCTGCCAGACGCCGCCCGAGGGGGTGATCGGGGTGCGCGGCCCCTTCGGCACCGATTGGGGAGTGGCGGAGCTGAGCCAGACCGACACCATCGTGGTGGCCGGGGGGATCGGTCTGGCCCCCCTGCGAGGGGCGATCAGGGCCCTGCTGGAGCGGCGCCGACCCTCCGGGAAGGGGCACCTGCTGTCGGTGGTGGTGGGGGCGCGCAACCCCTCCCAGCTCCTGTTCGAGGAGGAGATGCTGGCCTGGCAGCGAGCTGGGGCGCACCTCCAGGTGACCGTGGACACCGCGCGCCCGGGGTGGAGCGGTCCGGTTGGCGTCGTCACCGACCAGCTGGCCAGGGTGCCCGCCGACTTCTCCAACGCGGTGGCGCTGGTGTGCGGACCGGAGGTGATGATCCGCTACACCGCCCGCGCCCTGGTCGACCTGGGCATGCCTCGGGATCACATCCGGATCTCCCTGGAACGCAACATGCAATGCGGGGTCGGGCTGTGCGGGCACTGCCAACTCGGCCCCTGGCTGACCTGCCGGGATGGCCCGGTCTTCACCTACGACTTGAGGGCCGAGGGAATCCTCGCCTCGCCGCACCGATGAACAGCATGTCCACCGGCTTCCACCCCACGATCGCGGTCTTCAAGTTCGCCTCCTGTGACGGCTGCCAACTGAGCCTTCTGGACTGCGAGGACGAGCTCCTGGCCCTGGCGGGGGCGGTGCGGATAGCCAACTTCCAGGAGATGTCGCGGGCGACCATCGAGGGACCCTACGACATCGCCTTCGTGGAGGGCTCGATCACCACATCCGCCGACCTGGAGCGGCTGGAGCGGATCCGGGCCACCTCCACCGCCCTCATCACCATCGGGGCCTGCGCCACCGCCGGAGGGATCCAGGCGCTGCGCAACTTCGCCGACGTCCAGGAGTACACCGCGGCGGTCTACCCTCGGCCGGAGTTCATCAGGACCCTGGCCACCTCGACCCCGATCGCCGAGCACGTCCGGGTCGACTTCGAGCTCAGGGGCTGCCCGATCAACCGGCACCAGCTCCTGGAGGTCATCACCGCGGCGCTGGCCGGCCGCCGCCCGGCTGTGCCCCACCACAGCGTCTGCGCCGAGTGCAAGCAGCGGGGCACCACCTGCGTCCTGGTCGCCGGGGGCACCCCCTGCCTGGGGCCGGTCACCCAGGCCGGCTGCGGCGCCATCTGCCCGGCCGTGGGGAGGGGCTGCTACGGCTGCTATGGGCCGGCCGAGGCGGCCAACCCGAGAGCTTTGGGGGATCGCCTCCTGGCCGGGGGGATGGCCCCGGCCGATGTCACGCGCTGGTTCCGGACCTTCAACTCCGCGGCCCCCGCCTTCAGCAAGGAGAGCCTCCGCCATGACCCACAGCGCCAGCGATAGCGAGCGGCTCCTCGAGGTCCATGGCCTCGCCCGGGTGGAGGGGGAGGGAGCACTGCGGGTGGTGGTCCGGGGGGGCCAGGTGGCGGAGGTGGCGCTCAGCATCTTCGAACCACCGCGCTTCTTCGAGGCCCTGCTGCGGGGCCGCCGCCATGACGAGGCCCCCGACATCACCGCCCGGGTGTGCGGGATCTGCCCGGTCGCCTACCAGACCAGCGCCTGTGCCGCCATGGAGCAGGCCTGTGGGGTCCGGGTCGAGGGGCAGATCGCCGCGCTCCGTCGGCTCCTGTACTGCGCGGAGTGGATTCAGAGCCACGCCCTGCACATCCACCTGCTGCACGCCCCCGACTTCCTGGGGTGCCAGGATGCGGTCGGGCTGGCTCAGTTCGACCGCGCCGCGGTGGAGCGTGGCCTCCGCCTCAAGCGCACCGGCAACCTCCTCATGGAGACCGTGGGGGGAAGGGCGATCCACCCGGTGAACGTTAGGCTGGGGGGGTTCCACCGGGCCCCTGGCCGAGCTGAGCTGGAGGCCCTCCGCCCTCACCTGGAGCAGGCGGTGGAGGACGCCGCCGCGACCATAAGCTGGGTCGCGAAGTTCGACTTCCCCGATGTGGAGCAGGACTACCTCTTCGTCTCCCTGGTCGGCGACGGTCGCTATCCGATCGAGAGCGGCCGAGTGGGGACCTCCCACGGTTGGGACCTCGCCGTGGAGGAGTTCGAGCCACTGGTGATCGAGGACCACGTCGAGCGCTCCACCGCGCTGCACGCTCGCCTGGAGGGCCGGGATCCCTACCTCACCGGGCCGCTCGCCCGCTATGCCCTGAACAGCGAGCGGCTGCCGGAGGAGGTGCGTCGGGCGGCCGGCGCCGCCGGCCTCGGCGCGGTGTGCCGCAACCCGTTCCAGAGCATCGTGGTGCGGGCGGTGGAGCTGCTGTACGCCTGCCAGGAGGCGCTGCGCCTCATCGACGGGTACCAGCCTCCGGACCCCCCGGCGGTGGAGGTGTCGGCTCGGGCCGGCGCCGGGACCGGGGGATCCGAGGCCCCGCGGGGATTGCTGCTCCACCGTTACGAGATCGACGCGGAGGGGATCATCCGCGCCGCTCGGCTGGTGCCGCCCACCTCCCAGAACCAGCTCAGCATCGAGGCGGATCTCCGCCGGGTGGTGGAGGACGGGCTGCAGCTGCCCGACCCCGAGCTGACCTGGAGGTGCGAGCAGGCGGTGCGCAACTACGACCCCTGCATCTCCTGCGCCGCCCACTTCCTCGAGGTCTCCGTGGAGCGGCTGGCTTGAGCGGGATCCTGGTCGCTGGGGTGGGCAACCGGGACCGCCGGGACGACGGGGCGGGACCGGAGGTGGTGCGGCGGGCGGCGCTGCGCGTGGAGCCGCGCTCCGGGTCCCCCCGGTTCCTGGAGGTCCCGGAGGCGCTGGAGCTCCTGGACCTCTGGGAGAGGAGCTGTTCTTGCCTGGTGGTGGACGCCGTCCGGACCGGCGCCCCGCCGGGCACCGTCCACTCGATCGACATCGGCTCCTCCCCGCCCCCCTGGACGCGGGGCGGGAGCACCCATGGCCTGGGGGTTGCCGAGGCCCTGCTGCTGGCTCAGCTTCTGGGGAGGGCACCGGACAGGGTTCTCCTGGTGGGCATAGAGGGCGCTGAGTTCGGCCACGGCGTTGGGCTCAGCCCCGAGGTGGAGAGGGCCGTGGGCCCGGCGGCCGGCCGGGTCTGGGAGCTGCTGGAGGAGCTGCTCCCGTGTGCCTGAGTCGGCTCCACCGGGTGCTCGGCCCAGCGGGGCCCGGCGAGCTGAGCCTGGAGGACGCCACCGGCCGCAGGGTTCGGGCCTCGCTCCTGGCCCTGGAGGGCCCGACGCCCGGACCAGGCGACTGGGTGGTGGTGCACACCGGCTTCGTCCTGCACCGGGTCGACGGCCGGGAGGCGCAGGCGACAGTTGACGAGCTGCGGCGGGCGGGTCTGCCACCCAGCGGCCAGGGATGAGAGGAGGGCGCGGTCGGTGAGGGTTTGGAGTCGGCAGTTGAGCTTTGGCGGTGGGGGCCCGATTCCAGGGCTGGCGTTGGCGGCCGGGACCGCCGTGATCAGCGGGGTGTCGGTGTACCTCAACAGCTACGGGGTCCGGTCGGTCCCCGACGCCGCGGTGTACACCACCGCCAAGAACCTGGTGGCCGCGGCCGTCCTGCTGCTGGCGGTGACCCTCTGGCACGGGACGCGGGGAGCCCGGTCGGTGCCCGGTGCGCCCCCCTCCCCCGAGGCGCGGCGGAACAGCTGGGGCCGGCGCCTGGGCCTGGCCTACGTAGGGGTTGTCGGGGGCGGGGTGGCCTTCATCATGTTCTTCTCCGGCCTGGCCCAGAGTTCGGCCCAGCCGGCCGCCTTCCTGCACGACACCCTGGTGGTCTGGGTGGCCGTGCTGGCCTGGCCGTTCCTGCGCGAACGCGTCTCCGGCTGGAACCTGCTGGCGATCGGGCTACTGGTCGCCGGAGAGGTGGCGGTCGCCGGGGGCACAGGCCAGCTCAGCATGGGCCCCGGGGCGGGGCTGGTGCTGGGGGCGACCCTGCTCTGGGCGCTGGAGACGGTGGTGGCCAAGCGCCTGCTGGGCACCCTCTCGCCGGGCCGGGTGGCGGTCACCCGGATGGGGGTTGGGGTGGCGGTGCTCCTGGCCTATCTGGGCTTCACCGGGTCCTTTGGAGGGCTCCTCACCCTGGCGCCCGGCCAGTGGTCGTGGGCGCTGGTCACCGGCCTCCTCCTGGCCGCCTACGTGGGCACCTGGATGGGGGCGCTGGCCCGGGCCCGGGCCGTGGACGTCACCTCCGTCCTGGTGGGCTCGGTCCTGGTGACCACTCTGCTCTCGGCCGCCTTCGGAGTGGGTGGGCTCGCCACCGAGGGAGCCGGGCTGGTGCTGGTGGCCGCGGGGGTGGTTTTGGTGGCCCGCATGGGCCCCCGCGAGGCGGCCGCGTGACCCCGGTCCCCGGGCCCAAGGACGATCCCAGGCCGGCGGGTCCCGTGCCGGGAGCCGTTCTGTTCGCCCGCTACGCCTACCCGCCCAACGCCCTGGGCTACTGCGGCCCGGGGGATCCGGACGGGCTGCTGGGCGCCGCCACCCGGGGGGGCGACCTGCGGGAGCTGAGATCGCTGGCGCCCCAGTTCGAGGGGGCCTGGCCCTACCTCCAGCTGATCGCCGCGGCCACCGGGGTGGACGACCCGCTGGATGCGCGGGTGGTCGCCGCCTACTGGCTGGGAAGCCCTCTCCTGGAGCGCATCCCGGCAGCCCTCCTCCTCAGCTCCCTGGACCAGCGCTTCGGGCGCCGGGCCCGGGAGGACTTCGCCTCCATCGCGAGCGCCGTTCTGGCAGGCGGGACCCCCCACCACTCGTTTCACGTGTTCGCCATCTACCCCTGGCTGGGCCTCCTCCGCCGGGGGATGGAAGGGGCTCCCCTGGAGGTGATGGATCGCTGCCGAATCCGCCCTGGGCAGGTGGTCGCCATCTCGGGTGAGCGGGCCGTGGTGCGCAGTCGCGGGCTCACCTTCCGGGGGGGGCGTCTGCTGATCGGGGAGGAGAAGCTCGAGGAGGTCAGCTGGAGCCAAGAGGGGATGGCACTCTCGGGCCGGCTGGAGCCGGGCGACAGCGTCTCGCTGCACTGGGACTGGATCTGCGACCGGCTGTCGCCGGACGGCGAGCGGCGCCTCACCCAGGTCACCCGGCGCAACCTTCGGGCGGTCAACTCCCTCGCCCGGCCGGGACCGGCGGTCGCCTGCGGGGCCTGAGGCCGAGGTGCGGCGGAGGAGCGCCCCCGCGACCGGCGCTCACGCCAGGGGAAGGTACCCGGGCTCCCACATCTCCAGGTCCACTGCTCTCTCCAGGGCCTCGTTCGAGCAGAGCTGTCCCACCCCCTCGGAGCGCGCCTGCCGGGCGACGGCCAGCGCGATCTCGCGGGAGATTAGGCGGAGCTCTTGAAGGTTGGGGTACATCGCTCCCGCCTCAAGCCTCTCCTGGCTCACCAACCGAGATAGGGTCTGCGCCGCCGCCAGGAGCATCCCGTCCGTGACCTCCCGCGCCCGGGCGAGGATCGCGCCCAGCCCGATCCCGGGGAACACGAACACGTTGTTGGCCTGTCCCACCACCCGGTCCCGGCCCTCCACCCGGACCGGGTCGAAGGGGCTGCCGGTCGCGACCACAGCCCGGCCGCCTGTCCAGCGCATGATCTCCTCGGGCGTGGCCTCGGAGTTGAGCGTGGGGTTGGAGAGCGGCATGACTATCGGGCTAGGGCATCCCCTGGCCATCGCCCGGACGGCCCGCTCGGTGAAGCTCCCCGCCACCCCGCTGACCCCCACCAGGATCGTCGGGGAGACCTTCTCCACCACCTCCTCCAGGTCGTGCCGCGGGCCGGTGGCCATCCGAAGCTCGGAAAGGAGCTGGGCCGGCACCGCGAACGGCAGGGTGTCGTCCTTGAGCGCATCCCGTCCCTCGAACACCAGCCCCCGCGAGTCCAGCACCATGACCCGGCGGCGACGCTCCAGGGGGTCCGTCCCCTCCCGCTCCATGAATGCCTCGGCCATCCGGGCGATCCCGGTTCCGGCAGCCCCGGCACCGAGGAAGACCAGGCGCTGGTCGGAGAGCCGCTCGCCGCGGTGGCGGAGCTCGGCCAGGATTCCTCCGAGAACCACGGCCGCGGTGCCCTGAACGTCGTCGTTGAAGCTGGCGACGCGGCGGCGGTAGCGGTCCAGGAGGCGGATGGCGTTGTGCTGCTTGAAGTCCTCCCACTGGAGCAGGGCCCGAGGGAAGACCTCCAGGACCGCCTCCACGAAGCCCTCGATGAAGGCGTCATACTCCGGCCCGCGCAGACGCGGCCGGGGGTACCCTAGGTAATGGGAATCGGCGAGGAGCTCCTGGTTGTCCGTGCCGCAGTCCAGGGACACCGGCAGGGTGTGGCTGGGATGGATCCCCGCCCCGGCGGTGTAGAGCGCCAGCTTGCCCACTGGGATCCCCATCCCCCCGGCGCCCTGGTCCCCCAGTCCCAGGATCCGCTCGTTGTCGGTGACCACCAGCAGCCTCACCTCGCCCTCGGCGGCGTTGCGCAGCAGCTCCGGGATGTGGCCCACGTCGTCCGGGGTCACCCAGAGGCCGTGGGGGCGGCGGACCACGTGGCTGAACTCCCGGCAGGCCTGGCCGACGGTGGGGGTGTAGACGATCGGGGCCAGCTCCTCGAGGTGGTCGATGAGCACCCGGTAGAAGAGCGTCTGGTTGCGCTCCTGGAGCGCGGCCAGCCCGATGTAGCGCTCCAGGTCGTCGCCCTTCCGGCGCAGGTGCTCCAGCTCCAGCTCCGCCTGCTCCTGAATGGAGACCACCCGCCAGGGCAGGAGGCCCCTGAGGCGCAGCTGCTGCCGCTCAGCCGCCGTGAAGGCGGCGTCCCGGTTGAGCCCCGGAGTTCCCAGCAGATCCCGTCCGCTGCGAGCGATGCTCCCCCCGTCGCCCCCCTGATCCCCTCTCGCCATGGCCTCTCCCCCCTGCGGCACCACCCTGCAGGTTATCGGCGCGGGCGGCGCACAACCTGCGGGATTCCGCCTGCTACGGGCAGGGGGATCGGGCAAAGGTGACCACAGCCGGACCGCCCCGGGCATCACGGGGACGACTCATTTGGAGCACCGGGGGAACCTGGCCCAGCGAAGGTGCAGCCAGCGGCCCTCGGGCACGGTGCTGATGCCAACGGCTGCGTCCAGCTCCTTGACTCCGAGCGGAGGGTGTGCGCCCAGGTCGGGGCCAGGATGTGGGACGAGCCCCGGGCCGCTCGGGGTGGGCAAGGTGCGCCCGCTGCAGCGGCGGGGCTTCGGCGGGGGCGGTGAGCGGTGCGACCTTGCCCCGGACGGGCTTCCCCGCGCCCCACTCGGGCCGGCAAAGCTCGTCCGGTGCCTCTTCCGGGCAGCCTACGCGGGCAGCGACCTGAGGGAGGTGTCGGTTGGCCCCCCGCGACCTGGTGCGGGCAGCACGTATGGGCCCGGCCACGGCGCGCGGCCCGGAATGGCTGGCTCCGGCCCAGAAGCCGTCTCGTGAAGACCGATGAGTTGGGCGCCTTTCAGGCGTCTTAGGGTTCGTGCGCCTCTTCTCGCTTGCGCCGATCCGGCTCCCGGTGTCCGGCGGCGCGGTTGGCCGGAGTCGGCGGTCGGAGCCGGCGGCTGCGGCACGGGGACCCAACCTTGATGTAGCCTTGCTCAACTCGGTTTTCGGGCCGGTCCGGCCCGTGGAGGAGTTTCATGACTGAAACCACGCTGTTGATCGGTACCCGCAAGGGGGCGCTGGTGGCCCGCCGTCCGCGCCCCGGAGCGGCGTGGGAGCTGGGGCCGCTGGAGCTCCCGATGTCCGAGGTCTACGGAACCGGGATCGACGCCCGGGGCGCCAGCCCCCGGCTCTTCGCCGCCGCTGACAGCCCCCATTGGGGGCCCACCCTGTTCCACTCCGACGACCTGGGCCGGACCTGGGCGGAGCCCGGGGAGGCACCCGTGGCCTTCCCCAAGGAGACGGGGACCACTCTCATCCGCATCTGGCAGATCCAGGCAGCCGCCGAGTCGGCTCCGGGAGTCGTGTACGCCGGGGTGGAGCCCCACGCCCTGTTCCGATCCGAGGACGGGGGTCTCACCTTCTCCCTGGTGGAGGGGCTCTACAACCACCCCCACCGGAGTGAGTGGGTCCCGGGCAACGGGGGCGCCTGCCTGCACACCGTGGTCCCCCATCCCACCGACCCTGAGCGGGTGCTGGTGGCCCTCTCCGCGGGGGGCGTCTACCGGACCAGCGACGGCGGCACCACCTGGGAGGCCGCCAACCGGGGGATCCAGTCCTACTGGATGCCCGAGGACCAGCGCTTTCCTGAGTTCGGCCAGTGCGTCCACAAGGTGGCCTCCCACCCCAGCTTCCCCGATCGCCTCTACGCCCAGAACCACTTCGGGGTCTACCGCTCGGAGAACTACGGCACCAGCTGGGAGCCGATCGAGAGCGGCCTGCCCTCCACCTTCGGGTTCCCCATGGTCGTCCATCCCCAGGAGCCGGAGACCATCTACGTCTTCCCGCTCAAGGCGGACTCGCACCGCTTCCCGGCCACCGGCCGGTGCGAGGTCTATCGCAGCCAGGATGGCGGAAAGAGCTGGACCGCGCTGCATCACGGGCTCCCCGAGGGCGATTACCGGGCGGCGGTCCTCCGCGACGCCATGTGCACGGACGGGGGCGAACCCGCGGGGATCTACTTCGGCACCAGGGCAGGCGAGGTCTACGGCAGCCCGGATGGAGGCGACCACTTCGAGAAGATCGCGGAGCACCTCCCGGATGTGCTCTCCGTGCGCGCCGTGCAGCTCAGCTGAGGCGGAGGTGACTGCCACCCTGGTACTCCCCACCGCCCTTCGAGAGGCGGCCGGCGGCGCCCCGGAGCTGGAGATCGCCGAGGGCACGGTGCGCTCGGCGCTGGATCTGCTGGCCGGCACCATGCCCCTGCTCGAGCGCCGGGTGCGCGACGAGCAGGGGCGGGTGCGGCCCCACATCCGCCTCTATCTGGGGAGCTCGGACATCGAGGACCTGCAGGGGCTGGACACCATGGTGGGAGCCGGCTCGCGGCTCTACGTGATCCCGGCGGTCTCGGGGGGCTGAGGCGCCCCGCTGGCCTCCGGGTCTCCCGCCCGCTGCGTCTCAGGGGCGGACCCGGTGACCCTTCGCCCTGCCGCCGCGTCCCGGGTCAGGAGTCCAGGTGCGCTGGCAGTCCGAAGGCTCGGAAGATGGCCTCGCCCAGGAACACGTGCAGGACCGCGACCTTCCCACCGGACAGCTCCAGGACGTGCAATCCCCAGGGCCGGTGGCCCCCCTCTGGATCAACCCGGTACTGGCCGAAGGCGGGGCAGCCGTTGGCCGAGGTGGGCAGCATCCTGGAGCCCCGGCACTCCGCGCCCGGGCCCAGCATCCACCTGGCGATGTCCGCCGAGCCGCGGAGCCAGAGGGCGAAGGGCGGCATCATCTGGATGGCATCGTCGTGCATGAGCTGGACCAGGGCGTCGATGTCGTAGGCCTCGAAGGCGCGCAGATAGCTTTCCGCCAGCTGGCGGTCCGCCGCCGAGACGGGCCTGCCCTCCAGGGCGGGCTGCGCTGCCAGCTTGGCTCGGGCGCGCTGCAGGGCGCTGTTCACCGCCGGTACCGAGGAGTCCAGAAGGGTCGCGATCTCCCGAGAGCGCCAGCCGAGGACGTCGCGGAGGATCAGCACCGCCCGCTGCAGCGGGGCCAGCTGCTGCACGGCGGCGATGAAGGCCAGCCGGACCGTCTCCCGGTAAACCACCATCTCGGCCGGGTCCTCCTGGCCGGTGAGCAGGAGGGAGTCGGGCACCGGCTGCACCCAGGGGAAGTCGGTCATCATCTCGCCGAGGTAGGAGATCTCCGGGGGCGAGGATGGCCCGAGGTCCACCGGACGGGCCCTGCGGGGCTGGCTGCGCAGCAAATCCAGGCAGATGTTGGTGGCGATCCGGTAGAGCCAGGAGCGGACCGAGGACCGGCCCTCGAAGCCGGCGCGCGCCCTCCAGGCCCGGGCCAGGGTCTCCTGCACGGCGTCCTCGGCGTCGAAGACCGAGCCCAGCATCCGGTAGCAGAGGGCGGTGAGGCCGGGGCGATGCGCCTCCAGCTCCTCCGCCGAAAGGGGGTACGGACTCTCCGAGAGCTGAACCTGCACCTTTGGATCCTAATCCGTCCGGGCTGATCGGGGTGGGAGCTGCCCAGGGGGACGCAGCCGCGGCTGGTAGTCTGCGGCGGAGATGGCGGCGCCTCCCCCAGTTCTGCGCACCCCGCGACTGACCATGCGGCCCTTTCGGCAGGAGGACCGGGAGCCGTTCGCCAGGATAAACGCCGACCCGGAGGTCATGGAGCACTTCCTCGCGCCCCTCTCCCGGGAGGACAGCGACCGGCTGATAGACCGCATCAACTCCGGCTTCGCCGCCCACGGCTTCGGTCTCTGGGCACTGGTCGGGGCCGCGGAGGGCCAGCTCCTCGGGTTCACCGGGCTCTCAATCCCCCGCTTCGCAGCCCCCTTCAGCCCCGCTGTGGAGATCGGCTGGCGGCTCCGGCGCAGCGCCTGGGGCCAGGGGCTGGCCACCGAAGCGGCCACCGCCGCCCTGGACTTCGGGTTCGGATCAGCCGGGCTGGAGGAGGTGGTCTCATTCACCAGCGTCGGCAACATCCGCTCCCAGGCGGTGATGCGCCGGCTGGGGATGACCCACGATCCCGGAGACGACTTCCAGCATCCCCTGGTGCCGCCGGGCCACCCCCTCGCCCCGCACCTCTTGTTCCGGATCTCCCGGGAGAGGTGGGTGGGCAGGCGCCGCTGACCGAGCCGCCCGCCGCGCCCAGCCCCTGTCGATGGGGCCCTACCCGAGGCTGGCGGCCAGTGCCTCGTAGGCGGGGATGAGGACCCCCCATCGCGCTTCGGTGTCGCCGCGAGCCCTCCCCGCCAGGTGGCCCGCGAGGTTCTCCACGTGGATCTGCCAGCCGGCTCCGTAGGCGGCGAGCGCCTCCAGCGGAAGACCTCGTACCTCCACCATGGTGGTGGTCCCGTCTCCATCCGCCTCCAGCCGAACCTCAAGGAGCGAATCGAAGGGGGCGGCCCCCCTCCCCCGCCGCCAGGACTCCTCCGACTCCCGGGACGTCACAGAGAGCCGCTGGGGCGGCTCGCACCGCATGACCCGGCCGGTGCCCTCCCAGTCGTCCGCCTCGACGAAGATCCGAAACTCCCCTCCCGGGCGCAGGTCGCCCGCCACCTGGGAGTGCCACCGCGCGAGGCGGCTGGGGTCGGTGATCGCCGACCAGACTTCATCGATCGAGGCTGCCAGGCGCTCCTGTAGGCGCACCACCCCCCTCCCGTCCGCCGAACTCAAGGCTCCGAGGATCCGGGGCCCCTCTGATGCGACCGGTTGCATGGTGTCTCCTCCTCTCCTGGTTCCGATCCTGTCATCCAAGACGCCGCCAGGAGCCGAAATCATCGCTGATCCCTCGGATCCGAGGGTAGTCGGGGCTGGATTTGAGCCCGCCCCTCCTCCGCGAGGGCCCCGGCTCAGGCCGCCCCCGGTGCACTCCCCTCACGGACCGGCGGCAGATTATCGCCTGGGTGGCGACGTGGTCCTCCCCGCGGGCTGAAGGACCACCTGCAGCTGCCGGACTCGGCCTTCGCCGCCATGCCGGCGGTGTTCCAGAGCGGCCATCACCCCGGTGACGGTCCTCAACTGACCCGGCGGCAGCTGACTATTCGGACGGACTCCGCCGGCTGCACCGAGGCCTTGGTTCCGAGTCGCCGGTAGCGCGACCAGGAGCCGCCGGCGGCCCAAGGCCAGATCCTCGGCGCTCAGGGTGGGGACCGAGCTGTGCAGGAGGTACTGGCCGTCCGAGATGCCGGTCGACGAACACCGTGCCCTGGTCGATCTGCAGCAAACCCTGGGGGGGTCGGCGCACCGACCGTGCCCTCCCGGGCTTCGTTCGCAGCTGTCCCAGCGGCTCGGAGCGATTGCTCGGCGTCAGCCGATCGCCCGGGACGTTCAGCTCCTCCGGCGGCTGGAGGGGCCGCTCGCGGCCCGCTCAGTCCCGAACGGCCTCTTCGGGGTGGCGGCAGCTCACTGACCGGACCCGCATCGTGACTTGCTCCCGCACAACGTCCTGGGTCTCCAAGGTGTCGCGCACCTTCAGGTGGCGCCCTGGCGAGACAGGGCCGCCAGTGCCTCCTGGTCATTGTCCCGCAGCGTCTCGCCCAGGATGTAGCGCCCCCCCGGCCCGCTGCAGGTGGCGCCGGTTCTCCTTCGAGCACAACCCGGTGTCGCCCGCCCCTACCACCCGGCCCAGCTTCCACTCCAGGTGGTCGTGGGCTACTTGCAGGTAGGGGGCCCTGGAACCGTCACCGAGGCGGGACGCGGTGGTCCGCAGGTAGACGGGAGAAGCCCACACCACCTTGCCTTGGGTGCGAAGTGTGAGGGACCACGTCCCTGGCAGCTATGCGATCCGCTCCGGAAACCGCCACCCCACCCTTCCCCACTTCGACTGGGCCCCGACCACGCCCCCTCGAGGTCCCCCAAATGCGGAAGGCCGGCGTCCTGGCGCACCTGCTTCCCGAGTACGATTTGTTCTATGGCCGACCCGACCCCGTACGTGCATTTCCCCGGCACCGCTCGTGAGGCCCTGACGTTCTACGGTGACCTCTTCGGCTGTCGAGTTCAGTTGCACACCTTCGCGGAGTTCAACCGGTCAGACGGTCCGGCCGATGCCATCGCCCACGGCGGCCTAACCGGGGGACCCGTGGCGCTGTCCGGCTCTGACGTGTCCGGGGACGAGCGCCCACTCCGATCGGAAGGCATGATGCTGGCCCTGCTTGGTACGGCTGCTCCCTCCACTCTGCGCACCTGGTTTGCCCGGCTGAGTGAAGGTGGCCGGGTCGTGGACGACTTGCAGAAGCGGCCCTGGGGCGCATCCGACGGTCAAGTCATCGACCGTTATGGTCTCCACTGGCTCATCGGGTTCGAAGGTGACGAGAGCGACTGAGAGCGGCCATCCGTGAGAGCTGCCCGGACCGGCCACGGACCGTCCCCGGCACGAGGCGGCTGCGCACGGAATAGCTGACAGGTCACGGGTCTCCCGCATCCATAGCAGTGCTCCTGAACCCGGCCCGCCCTGAGCTCCCCTCGCCGGAACTCTCCCGGGAACCCGTAGCGGTCCGGACCTCCGGGCTGGGGAACGAAAGACCACGCGAAGGTGGGAGTGGGGCGTGAGAGGGGGGCCGTCCCATGCCCGATCGGAGGTGCGCCATGTCGAACGGCAGTGTGCCTCGGGGAGTCGACCGCACGGCCACGCCGGGAGCTTGTCGCTTTTCGCTCCGATCGTGTCACCGACATCCGGTGTCGGCCGTCCTGACTTCGGCGCTGAACTGGCGTGATCCCCGGACCCGGTGATACCGTTCGCGGGGATGAGCGCTGCCAATCCCGGGGCCGGATCCAGCCGGGTCCTGTGCGTCTCCTGCGGGGAGGACATCCCCGCGAGCAGCCGTTTCTGTCCCCAGTGCGGGGTGGAATTGGGACGGACCTGTCCCGCCTGCGGAGTGCTGACCGGCACTCAGGCCCGCTTCTGCAGCTCCTGCGGGGCTCCGCTCCCAGCCGAACCGCCCCGGGCCCAGGAGGAGGTCGTCAGCCCGCCGGTCCGAGAGAAGGATGCGGCAGGACGGCGGGTGGTGACTGTGCTCTTCGCGGATCTGGTGGGTTTCACGCCCCTCGCCGAGGGCGAGGACCCCGAGGTCCTGCGGGAGTTCCTCAGCGGTTACTTCGATCTGGCCCGGACGGTTATCACCCGAACCGGCGGGGTGGTCGAGAAATTCATCGGGGATGCGGTGATGGCGGTGTGGGGGGCCACCACCGCCCAGCAGGACGATGCCGAGCAGGCGGTCCGCGCCGGGCTGGAGCTGGTGACCGAGGTGGCCGCCTACGGGGAGCAGCGCGGGAGATCAGGACTCAGCACCAGGGTGGGAGTGGCGACCGGTGCCGTGGCGACCTGGTCTCGGCCCGGGGAGGGACTGGTGGTGGGAGACCGGGTGAACCTGGCCAGCCGGGTGCAGGCGGCGGCCGATCCCGGGACGGTGTTCGTGGACGGCGCCACCCGGGAGGTCAGCCAGGCCGGCCTCGAGTACCTGGCCGCGGGGACGCACTCGCTCAAGGGGATATCCGAGCCCGTGAATCTGTGGCGGGCGGTCAGGGTTCTGGCGCGGCGTGGTGGCGCCGGCCGCTCCGGCGGCTGGGAAGCTCCCTTCGTCGGGCGAGCTCGCGAGCTGGCCTGGTGCAAGGACCTGTTCCACGATGTCTCCGACCGCCGCCGGGCGCGGCTGCTCTCGATCACCGGCCAGGCCGGGGTGGGCAAGTCCCGCCTCACCTGGGAGCTGGAGAAGTACCTGGACGGACTCCAGTCGGACACCTTCTGGCACCGCGGGCGCTGTCTGGCCTACGGCGACGGCGTGGCCTTCTGGCCACTGGCTGAGATGATGCGCACCCGCCTCGGGCTGCAGGACGAGGAGAACCTATCCCGCGAGGGGTTGGGAGCCGGGATCGATCGCGGGCTGGCGGCGCTGGCCCTGCCCGCCGGGGAACTTCCCGAACTCAGGGAGGCGCTGGCTGTGCTCCTGGGACTGGAGGGAGCCGAGGTGGAGCGCGCCCAGCTGTTCGCGAGTTGGCGGCGAATCTTCGAATTGCTGGGAGAGCGCGGCACGGTGGTCATGGTCATCGACGACTGTCAGTGGGCGGACAGCGGACTCCTCGAATTCGTGGAGTCGCTCCTGGACTGGTCGGCCAACGCTCCCCTGCTGATAATCACCCTGGCCCGCCCCGAGCTCGGCGAACGTCACCCCGGGTGGGGGACGGGACGGCCCACCGCCACCGCGCTGGCGCTCGAGCCGCTGGCCCCAGAAGAGATGTCGGAGCTGCTGGAGGGCCTGGTGCCGGGACTGCCCGCCCCGACGATCGCCAGGATCGTGGGGGCGGCCGAAGGCATCCCCCTGTATGCCGTGGAGCTCGTCCGGGCGCTGGCGGAGCGCGGCAGCCTCGCCCGCCGCGGGGAGCGCTACGCGCTGGTCGGAGAGGTCGGGGAGCTGCCTGTACCCGCCTCCCTAACCGCGCTCCTGGCCGCTCGCCTGGACACCCTGAGCCCGAGGTCGCGAGCGCTGGCGAGCAGGCTCTCGGTGTTCGCCGGGGCGATCCCCCCGGCGGCGGCTCGGGAGGTCGCGGGGATGCCTGAGGCGGAGATGGAAGCGAGCCTGGCCGAGCTTCGCCGCGCGGAGGTGCTGGCGGTCCGGACCGACGCCCTGGCCGCCGACCGGGGCCAGTTCGTCTTCACCCAGGGTCTGCTGCGGACGGCCGCCTACGACCGGCTGGGCCGGGGGGAGCGGCGGGCGGCCCACCTCGACGCCGCCAGGTACCTGCAGAGCTCCCTTCCGGACTCCGGCCTCGAGGTGGCCGAGGCCGTCGCCATGCACCTCGAGGCTGCGCTCGAGGCCACGGCAGCCGGCGATGATGCCACTTCCCTGCGGGCGTCGGCAGCCGAGGCGTTCGCCAGGGCCGGTGCCAGAGCGCGTGCTGTGGGGGCCCCGGCGTCGTCCCAGCGCTCCTACCAGCGAGCGCGCCGGCTGGCCCCGGAGAGCCGGGATGCGATCACCTGGCAGATCCAGGCCGCGGAAGCCGCCGCCGACAGTGGCGACTATGGGGCGGCTCTCGAGGAGGCTGCCAGCCCGGCGGCCCTGCTCGACCCCACCTCCCCCGAGGGCACGAGCCTCGCCATCCTCCGGACTCGAGCGCTCACCCGTCAGGGGCGCATCGACGAGGCGGTCGAGGAGCTGCGGCGAGCTCTGCAGGCGAGAGCGGGGCTCGACCCCGACGAACAGTCGGCGCGTTTGCACGGTGAGTTCGCCTCGCTTCTCTTCAGCGCCGGCCAGTTGGAGTCCGCCGACGCTGAGGCCGAGCTCGCCCTTGCCGAGGGCCAGGCCTTCCAGGTCCCCCTCGCGGTGGCCCGGGGGGCCGAGGCGAAGGGGTGGGTCCTGGCAGTAGATGGTCGGGTCGAGGAAGCGCTGTTGCACCTGGAGTGGTGCGCTCGGCTGATCACCACCCATGGGTCCCTGCGCGATCAGGCGCGGGTGATCATGAATGTGGGGGACCTTGAGGCCCAGTACGACCGCCCAGGAGCCATGGGGCACTTCGAGTCCGCCGCCGCCCTCTGCCGCCGGGCCGGCGCTCGTGACCTCCTCCCCACCGCCGTGTCCAACCTGGCCTGGGTCTGGGGCCTCACCGGAAGATGGCGGGAGGCGGAGCAGCTCGCCTCCGAGCTGCTGGCGGACCTGTCCCCGGTGGTGGACCGCGCCGTCCTGCTCCTGAGCGTGGCGTTCATCCCGCTTTGGCGCGGGGACGTCGAGATGGCGGCGCAGCAGCTCTCGGCCGCCATGCCACTTCCCTCCGGGATCGAGATCCAGCTGAAGGCGGAGGCGGACGGGATCGACTGCGGCATCAAGCTGGCGCAGGGCAGGCCGCGGGACGCGCTGGCGGTCGCGGAGCCGGTGCTCGCCTCCCACATCAACGCTCTCGGGATCAGCCATCAGGCAGTTCGCCAGCTCTGGACGGACGCGGTGGAGGCGGCGCTCCGGTGCGGCTCTCACGAGCTGGCCGGCCGCTGGCTCGCGGAGATGGCGAGCCGTCCGCCGGGGCTGGTACCGCCCTACCTGACCAGCCAGCTGGCCCGGCTGGGCGGCATCAGCGCGGCGGAAAGCAAGGAATACCGTGAGGCAGATTCCCTTCTCGCCCGTGCGGCCGAGGGCTTTGAGAAGCTGGGCTACCCGTACTGGCGGGCCCGTGCCCAGCTCGACCGGGCCCGGGTGCTCGCCGCCCTCGGTGACGGCGGCGCGGCCCCCCTTTCGGCCGCGGCGGCGGCCACCTTCCAGGATCTAGGCGCCTCCGGCTGGCAGCACGAGGCACTCGGGGTAGCCGGAGACGCAAGCCTCGTGACGGCAGCTGGATCCCAAGGCCTGGACTGATTGGAAACCGCGGGGCTTCGGGCCCACCGCGGACCGCCCAGCCCCCCACCAGTCCAGCCCGGCTGCCCCCCTGGCCCCGGCCGGCGGGACTCAGCAGCCACCCTCTCCGGGAACCAGGCCACCGCTGCCGACCGCGGGCCGAGCTCCTCATGAATGCGCCGGGTGGGCGTACTCTTGCGCAGGGCGCCTGCCACGCCAGCGGAGCAGACGAGGCCGACCGGGTGCAGGGGCGCGTCCTATAGGCCGGGCCGCCTTGCGGTTCGCCTGCCAAGGACCCATAATCCCGCCCCAGTGCCGCAGGAGCACCTCAGTCGAAGCGAAGGGGACCCACCCAGTGACGAATTCCGAAACTACCGACCTTCGCTTTGAACCGCCGGGCCCGGGATCCTGGGGACGGGATCCCGTTCACTTTCCCCGCCCCGCGACGCGCTACTGGGCGGAGACCCATCCCGCCTCCATGCGCTCCGGGACACGCTCTTTCACCAGCTACTACGGGATGCTGTTCGACGGCATGGAGGCGGCGTACGTGAACGGTTACGCCTACAACCGCACCCAGCCGCTGGACGACGGAGAGGTCCCCCGGCGCTTCCAACGAGCCGAGGAGGTGTTCCAAAACCGGCTCTGGCGAGAGCAGCTGCGGGAGTGGGACGAGGTCAGGAAGCCCGCCTCAATCGCCACTGATCGGGAGCTGCAGGCGGTCGATCCCGACGCCCTCTCGGACCTGGAGCTGGTCGCGCACCTGACCCGTTGCCGCGACCACCATGCGGCCATGCTTTCCCAGCACATGAGCTTCACCGGGGCGGCGATGCTGCCCACCGGGGACTTCCTGGTGCATGCCGCAGAGTGGACCGGGCTTCCAACCGCCCAACTGCTGGGTCTGCTCCGAGGGTCGGCGGAGGTCTCCGCCGGGGGATCCGCCGAGCTGGAGCGGCTCACCTCCACCCTCGCCGCGGACCCCGCAGCCCGGGAGCTCCTCCGCTCCGGCGATGACCCGGCTCGGGTGCTGGCGGCGCTGAGGGGCCTCCCCGGACCAGCCGGAGCCGCGGCTTCCGACTACCTGGATCTGGTCGGCTTCCGGCTCCTGGACGGCTTCGACATCTGCGAGCCATTTGCGTTGGAAATGCCCGACGCCCTGCTGCGAGCGATCCGGTTGGCCGTGGAGGCCGGGCCCCGGGAGGGGACGGACCTCGATAAGAAGGTCTCGGAGGTCCGGGACCGGGTCCCCGAGGAGCATCGCACCGAGTTCGACGAGCTGCTGGGAGAGGCGCGGCTGACCTACCGGCTGCGGGACGAGCGCGGGATCTACAGCGACATCTGGGCATCGGGGCTGATGCGCCGGGCGGTTCTGGCGGGCGGTCGCCGGCTGGCTGCCCGGGGGCGCATCAACGACCCCGTCGACCTTATCGACGCCGGCTTCGAGGAGATGTGCTCGCTCCTCACCAATTCGGACGGCCCATCAGGGGACGAACTGAGGCGGCGCCGGGAGTACCGCACCACCCACGGCCCCAACGATGCGCCCCCGTTCCTGGGGGATCCGCCGTCAGCTCCTCCCGACCCCTCTGGCCTTCCACCCGCAATGGCCCGCCTCATGCGCGCCACCGGTTTTGCCATGGGCGAGATCTTCGGAGGCTCGACGGCTGAGCACGACGAATTCCTCCTCCGGGGGCTGGCGGCCAGCCAGGGGGTCTACGAGGGTCCAGCCAGATGCGTGGCGGGGCCCCAGGAGTTCAACCGGATCGCCCAGGGGGACGTCCTGGTCACCGAGTCGACCTCCGAGGCCTTCAACATCCTTCTACCGCTCCTGGGAGCGATCGTGACCGACCATGGGGGACTGCTCTCCCACTCCGCCATCGTGGCTCGCGAGTACGGCATTCCCGGGGTCGTGGGCACCCGCGAGGCGACCAGACGCATCACCGACGGGACCAGGGTGCGGGTCGACGGGGACCGCGGTGAGGTGACCGTCCTCGCGTGAACGAGGTCCTGCCCCTTGGCGAGGCGCGCGACCCCACGGTCTTCGGCTCCAAGGCCGTGGGGCTGGGCGAGGCCACCCGGGCCGGCCTGCCGGTCCCTCCCGGCATCGCCCTCTCCGGCCTGATTGTAGAGGCCGTGGCCAGCGGGGAGGAGGAGGCGGTGGCCACTGTGGTGCGGTTGGCGGAGCACCTGCCGCTCCCACTCGCCGTCCGTTCCTCCGCCGCGGACGAGGACGGCGCCCAGGCCAGCTTCGCTGGCCAACACCTGACCCTCCTCAATGTCCCATCCCCTTCCGAGCTGCCCTCGGCGGTGCGGGACATCTGGTGGTCGGCCAACTCGGACTCCGCGATAACCTACCGACAGCGGGTCGGCCTCTTCACCCGACCCAGCGTGGGAGTCGTGGTGCAGTCGCTGCTCAACCCGGACGTCGCCGGAGTCATGTTCACCCAGAACCCCATGAACGGAGCGGATGAGCGGGTCATCGAAGGCAGTTGGGGGCTCGGCGAGGCCGTGGTCGCCGGGACTGTGATCCCAGACCACTTTCGCGTCGACCGGGAGGGCCGGACGCTGGAGCGCATTCCCGGGTTTAAGCAGGTGGCGATCCGCGCCCTCCCGGGCGGCGGTACTGTTGAGGAGGCGGTCCCGGCCGGCGATGTCGAGCGGCTCTGCCTTAACGACGGCCAGCTGAAGATGCTGAGCGAGCTGGCGCTTCGGTGTGAGCAGGTGTACGGGCCGGCCCGCGACATCGAATGGGCCATCGCCGACGGGACCCTGTCTCTGCTGCAGTGCCGAGCGGTCACCCGGTCAGGGCGCTAGGTCCAGGGCGATGGCCGGCGCTCCGATCGAGCTCCTGCAGCGGGTGCCCCTGTTCGCGGAGCTGGATCGCGGCGAGCTGGAGCAGGTGGCCCGGCTCTTCAAGGAGCGCCGCTTCTCGCGGGGCGAGACGGTGGTCATGGAGGGGTCGGGAGGCGCCGCCTTCTTCGTCATCGCCGCCGGGGAGGCCACGGTGGCGGTCGGTGACGCCCAGCGCCCGCCCCTCCAAGCCGGTGATTACTTCGGTGAGATCGCGCTGATCGACGAGGGCAGACGTTCGGCGACGATCACGGCTGCCAGCGACCTGCTCTGCTACGGGCTCACCTTCTGGGAGTTCCGACCGCTGGTGGAGGGGAGTGGGGTCATCGCCTGGAAGCTGCTTCAGTCCCTGGCGAAGAAACTCAGGGCGGCTCAGGCGGACTAGGCATCTGCCCGCGGCGGGGCGGAAAGGGACCGAGGTCGACCGAGGCCGGCCTCGAGCCGGATGCGGTCCGGATCCGACAGCACCGAGGATGGGGCGCGCGGGAGGTCACGTCAGCGCCAGCCACTCGGGCGTGGGAGGGGAGCCCTGCCCAAAGAGGTCGAGGTCACTGTGAGGCTTCTGCTCACCTCAGCGGGAATCCGGAACCCGAGCATCCTCAGGGCGCTTGTCGACCTCTTGGGCAAGCCGATCGCCGAGTCCAGCGCCTCTGCATCCCCACCGCAGGATACGGGCAGCCACAGGGCGCCCCTGCTTCCGCTTGGCGCTTCGTGAGTGGGAGTCAGCCCAACTGCCCGCTGACCGGGTTGGGTGGGGAATCCCTCGGGGTGCTGGAGCTTACCGCGCTGCCGATCATCGACGAAGACAGGTGGGTCCCTCTGCTGCGCGCGGCCGACGTCCTGCTGGTGAACGCAGGCGATGCGGCCTACCTCTGCTACTGGACCCGGCGGTCGGGGCTGGCCGACCTCCTGCCAACACTCGGTGCCGTGTGGGTGGGTCTGAGCGCCAGAAGCATGGTCATGACGCCCAGCATTGGGGAGGACTTCGTCGGCTGGCACTCGCCCCCAGGTGGCGACAGGACGCTCGGGCTCGTCGACTTCTCTATTTTCCCGCACCTGGACCACGAGATGCTTCCCGACAACTGCATGGCGAAGGCGGAGAAGTGGGCCTCCAAGATGCCGCAGCCGTCCTACCTCATTGATGATGAGACGGCGACCAGGGTCGCGGACGGCACCGTCGAGGTCATCTCCGACGGACACTGGAAACTGGTCACGCCCCGACCGGAAGGCGCTCTGTGGTTTCTGGACCGGGAGCTGTGGGCCAGATCCGAGCCGTAGCTGGTCGAGCCCGGGGAAAGGAGGGCCATGGAAGGGCGCCGACTAGTGCTTCCGGCCGGTCGCGCACCGGACGCCAATTGAAAGGGGATCTGGGGGAGCGCCGGGACGCGATTGGCCGGGACCACCGTGCGCTCGAAGTCCGCTATCCGCCGGGGAACAGCAGAACCGGCTTCACAGTATCGCCACGCAGCGAATCCTCGATCGCCTCATTGACCTTTTCGAAGGGATAGTGGCGCACCAGGCGCTCGAAGGGAAAGCTCCCTGCCTCGTGCAACTTGAGCAGTCGCTGGAGCCCCAGGGTCCCCGAGGAGTCTCCCTGGATGATCCCTCGGACGGACTTGCCACCCACCATGAGTGACCCGAGGGGCACACCAGGCTCTCCGCCCCCACCGGCGACTCCCAGCTGGCCGAGCACGGCGAGTGCCGCTACCGCGGCCAGCTGCAGTTCGCCCGAGCCAGTGGTGTCGAGAATCGCATCGCACCCGCCGTCGCTGATGGCGCGCAGGGTGTGGGCCAGGTCGGGGGTGAAGTCGGTGTCGACGAGATGGGTCGCCCCGAGCGCTCTCGCGTGCTCGAGCCGCGCCCCATTCTTGTCGACGGCGACGATGGTGCTCGCTCCCGCCGCCCGGGCGGCCATGACCGCTGCCAGCCCCACCGTGCCCGTCCCCATCACCGCCAGGCTGCGCCCTGGGCCGACCGGGAGGACCTGGAGAACAGCCCCGACTCCGGTGACCATGCCACAGGTGGTGGCGGCGAACAGCTGGAGAGGGACGTCGTCACCCACCCTGAGCGCTTGGCGCTCGCTGGCCAGCGCATAGGTCGCGAAGGCCGACTGCCCGAAGAACGAAGCCCGGATGTCTTCGCTGCCCATTCGCGCCCGCGTCGAGCCATCGGGGCGGACCGCTCCGAAGGTCCGCCGGGGGCCCTCCTCGCAGTAGGAGGTCCGACCAGCTCGGCAGCGGTCACAGCGACCACAGAAGTCAGACACCAAGAGCACGCGGTCCCCCGGTACCAGACCGCGCACCGTGCGACCGACCTCGACGATCGTGCCGGCCCCCTCGTGGCCGAGAACGATGGGGAAGACGACCGACCCATAGCCGTCGCGAGCCTTGGCGTCCGTGTGGCACACGCCACAGGCCGCCATCCTGATCAGGATCTCATCGTCTCGAGGGTCGTCGAGCTCAATCTCCTCCAGAGAGAGTGGTCCTCCGCGTTCGCGGGCCACCGCGGCCACAGCTCGCACCAACTCCCGCTCCTCCTACGGATCGACCTAGACCAGATCCTAGCCATCCCGGCCTAGGTACACCGCCTGAGTCGCCCCGAGCGAGACCGCGGGAGGCGGCAAGCCGGCCGGACTCGCATCCGGAGCTGGACCTCCCGCCACCCGCCGCTACGCAGGGCGCGGTCCCACGCATGGCGCCCTTGAGCCGGAGCCGACGGCCTGCCCGCGGGCACCCGGGCTCGGCCTCCGGCCAGCCCATCCGCCGCGCTCTCGGGGGCGGCGCAGCCGTCGCCGCCGGGCGGCAGCGATCGTGGCGGCAGCCTTCACGGCGCCCGTGATCGCTCATGGCGGAGCCGTGGAGAGGCGGACATGGCCTTGGGCGGTAGCTCCGGAGGGCGCACACCTAGGTCACCGGACATCTTTCAAGGGGCGGGATCCAACCGTCAGCTTTTCTCACCCGTCGCCCGCAGCGGCCCTCTGGCCGCCGGGCCTGACCGTGGATCCGAAGCTCAGACCCGGTCGGGCGGCCGCGCCGCGGTGGAGGCGGGGGTGGCCGGCGGGCGCCCTCACCGCGATTGGAACGCGGTGAGCGGCGCCAAATGCGTGGAGCCCCGGGTCACTCCGGCGCCCGGCTCCGACCTTGACAGTCTGGTGGGCGCGCCACAATACTTCGACCGGTGAAGGATCTGGAGGCCGGGCAGCGCCGTGGCGGGGATGCGCGCCCCGAGCTGATCGAGCGGATGCTGAACCTTCAGCCCCGGGTGCAGCGGGCGCTGGACCCCGCCCTGCCGCCGGAGATTCTGGAGCGCCTGGGGAGCGTGACCTACCATCAGCTCGAGGCGCTCGCCTGTCTCCCCGAGGGCGGCACCACGATGAGGCGGTTCGCCGATGCGGTCGGGGTCACTGGGGCTGCGGCCACCGCGCTCGCCAACCGCATGGTCAAGCGCGGTCTGGCCGTGCGGCGGCACGACTCGAACGACCGGCGTCGGGTTTGGCTGGCGCCAACGGCGACCGCCCTGGACATGGTTCGCACACTTCGGGAATGGCAGCGTCAGTCAATGGCTGAGACACTCACGCGGTTGAGTGCGGACCAAGTTGAGACCTTCCTAGAGGTGCTTGGGGTGCTCGAGGCAGAGGATGAAGCCAAGTGAGCCAGACCGAACTAAGTGACGGGCCACGAGCCGTCACCGCCCCCCCCGACATCGTGGAGCGCTGGATGCGAGCCCAGCTCCTTCTGGAGCGGCGGTACTTCCGCGCCGTGGGGCGCGCCGCAAACCGGCGGGAGCAACTGCTCAGCCTTCTGGAGATGGACATCATCACCCAGTTGCCCGACGAGGGGGCGGCGGCTAGCGCCATTGCCACAGAGCATCGCGCCTCCGCCGGTGAGGTCCGCTTGGCGGTGAACCGCCTGGCGCGCCGGGGGCTGCTACGGCGCGAGCGGAGGGGCCGGGCCGGGGTGGTGGTGCGCACCTCGGCCGCCGACGATTTGATCGAGTTGATCCGCAGTGCGCAGGTCGACCTGATGACGAGCGTCCTCAGCCAGCTCGATCGAGATCTCCAGGAGCGCCTCCTGAACCTTATGGAAAGCGGCGCCCTGAGACCTCGCCGCCCTCAGGAGAGGAACGGCCCAGCTTCTTAGGAGCGCTGCCTACCTGCGGTGGCGCCCTTACCCGCCCAGCGCGGAGCCGGAGCGGATCAAGCCACCGCGCGAGGTGGGCGAGTGTCCCGGTCCGGGGCCGAGTCGGCATGTGGTCCACGGCGTCGGCCAGCCGGTTACCGCGCGGACCGCACCAGCCGCCGGAGGTCGAGGATGTCGGGCCGGCCTGGGGAGGTGAGCCTCGCCGCCAGCGTCCAGTTCTTCGTGGTGTTGCGGATCACTGAAATTCCCCGGGCCCTCGGACAGTCCTGCGGGCCCGCCCGCGTTCATCCCGCGCCCAGGGCGCCTCATGGCCGGAGCCAACTGACCTCCTTCTGGCCCCACTGGTGGGCGATGTGGCCGGCGCAGATCCCGGTGGTGCCCCCGACGGCCGCCGGGATCGCGGGGACTCCTTGGGCTCCCTCAGCGACTCCCATAGCCGCCGAGTCCGGCGATGAAGCACACAGCGCGGAGCAGGATCACGGAAATCCGGTGGCGGCTCGCCGGGACCAGGGGCACCAGGGACCGCCCTGGGGCGTCCTGGCTCCACCAGGACGCCTCACGCCCCGGCCGCACTTGTCACGGACTGAGGAACGGCGGGACACAGCCGCTGACCGCCCGGCCGCGCTTCTTCTGCTCCCCTGGCGCCTACACGAACACCGTCCCGCGGAGGGAGACCGGCGTCCGGCTCTCGGGGGGCCGCGAGGGCCCCTCTCGCCGGGCGCCCGCCCTTACCCTCGCCGGACGCAAGCGGCGGGTTGTCCAGAAGTGCGCTGGCACGGGTGCGGCCGCCCTCGCCGGCTTCGGCGCCTCCGAACGATCGGCATCGCCAGCGGCCAGCATCTTGCGGACCCCGCGCACTCCGCGATGGAGGAGCAGCTTCACCGCTTCCACACTGCGCCCCATTCGAGTCGCGATCTCCTTCAAGTCCCGGTCCTCGCCGTAGCGCAGCCATAGAGCCACCCGCTGGGAGTCGGGCAGGGCTCGAGAGCACTTCCAGATCAACTCCAGGTCCTGGCGCTGCTCCACCACTTCCGCAGGTCCGACCTCCGTACCCGCCAGCTCGACGATCCCGTCCAGGCTGTGGGTCTCGCGCCGCCGACGGTAGTGGTCAGCCACCCGGTTGGATGCGATGGTGTAGAGCCAAGGCAGCGGGGACTCCCGCAGCCGACGGTACCGGGGCGAAGCGGCGACGGCGTGGCAGAAGATGTCACCCACCAAGTCTTCCGCGATGTCGCTGGTGGCCACGCGAGCACGCACGTAGCGCCAAACCGCGGCGTAGTGATCGCGGTACGCCTGCTCGATGTCGAGCCCTGCATGCTCCTGCAGCAAAGCACTTGCATTCATGTTGGTACCTCCTCTCGGGAATGTGGTGCCACCGAACTGCGGGGCGCACCATAGCACGCAGGTGCCGTATCATGCAACCCCTGCATCATCTAATCTCCAGTTTCTACTAGTGTTTTATACGAGTCGTAGATCATCCACGCGGTTAGCGATTAGCGGCTGCAACCGTGTTGCAGTGAGATGATGTGCCACGCCAGCAAATTCACATGTGCACCAACCAATAGGCAAAAGGTTCATCACGCGAAGGATTCACGCCTCGTCGCGCCACGTCCTCCACACGCGAAACAGATCGAATCTCTGTGCGTTTCCTATAGCGACGAACAGATCGGGACCAACGACTTGGAGCCAAGTTGGAGAAGATATGACTGCTCTGCAACCATCGGCGGAGACCGTCAGGCCCTGCCGGGCTGGGCCAACCGACCGCGAGCCGGCAGCGGCGCGAACGGCCCGCCACTTGCTTCGGATCATCGATGACTTGCTCGGTGATCTGGAGGACCTGCACGAGGCCGGGCAGTATCTGAGGCGGCGCCGCACATGTCAGCAATTCGTTGGCCGAATCACACGGCCACTTAGGGTCATGCCGCCGGATCAGGTGCTTGCGGCCCGCACCTCGTTTGCCCTGCACGCCGCTCTGCTCGAGTGGCAGGCGACGATATTCGACCGGCTCGTCCCCGGGCGGCGGGAGTTGTTCCCTGATCTCCAGGAGCAAGATGAGTGGACCGTGCCGAGCTTGCGGCAGGTGATCCGACGCCGGTCCGGGCGTGATGGCCTGCGTGGGGCCGCCTGAGGGAAGATCGAAGTGCCGCCCGGGGGGCGTCCCGGGCGGCACACCAGGGTCAGGCCGTGGTCGGCTCCTCTTGGCGCTGAACCGCCTTGAGAATGTTCTCGGCGACCTGCTCTGGGTTCAGCCCGTGGAGGGTCCCCGCCTGCACGAGGTCCTCAAGCGTGATGTCGCGCGCTTCGTGCCTTTCATTGGGTTCCGCACACCCGCAACTTGCGCACATGCCCCTTGCCTCCATCGGTTGGCGCCCTGTACTTCTTGGCGGCCGGACGCCACGGCCAGCCCGACTAACGTCTGGACTCCGGCCCTGTTTCGCAGCCGGTGGTGAGGCTCACGGCGATCGAGGATGACCTGCCCGGCACGACAGAGGGCCGGCCCGTTCCCGCCCTGCACCGGTGAGAGAGGTCGACTCTGGACCGGTCGACCCCTGCCCGGAGGATTGATCGCCGGCGCGGCGCGGCGAGTTGGGCGACTTCCGAGATCCTGTGGTAGGGGCCGGGCTCACCTTCGGGCATCGGGGAGGACCGTGCCCGGTCTTGACCGCAAGGACGCGTTCCCAGCTCAATGCGACCTCCCCGGCTGCGAGTGGCCCAAACGTCGATCTCTCTAGCAAGCGGGTTGCAGCCATGCTCCAGTCCCGCGGGCGATCCACTCAGCGCGGTAGCGCTCCTGAGCCTGGCTCTCAAGCTCGCGATCCTCCCGGACCGAAACGGACGGGAGGACCCGGCGTTAAGCGCTGCGCCTGATGGCGAAGGGCCCTGTGAGGGTCCGCAACCACCAAAGGAGGTACCGATTGTGATCGACCAGAATGCGCCCCGTGAAGAGAGGACTGTAACCCAAGTCTCGCAGGAGCCCGGCGAGCGACAGGAGGTCACCTATCGTTCATCGACCCCGGTGGCCACCTCGGGGTTTCGAGCGCGGCAGCTTGTCTGGCTTGCCGCCGGCGTGGTCGACGCCATTCTGGCCCTTGACTTCCTGTTCAAGCTGATCGGGGCCAGCTCAGTGGGATTCGTATCGTTCATCGGCGGGATGGCCACGGGGCTCTCCGCGCCGTTCCGCGGCGTCCTGGCGACCAGCGTAACCGCAGGCGCTCACGTGGCCTACTGGCCTGACGTGGTAGGGATCGTCGTCTACACCATGGCGGCATGGATCGTGGTGGCCTTGGTCAACATTGCGCTGGCGCCGCGGCCGCGGGCGCAGGGTTCGCGCTGACATTCCCACATCCGTCAAGGGGGTATTGAACTGTGTTGGCACTCTTGCTCTTTCTGCTACTGGTGGCGGTCCTGTTCGGACTGGGGACCGCCATCCACCTCTTCTGGATCGTTGCCGTAGTCGCCTTGGTGCTTTGGCTGGTGGGGTTCCTGTTCCGACCGCGCGGCGGGCGGTGGTTCTACTGGTAGGGCGCTTGCAGCTTCGCAGGTGGGCCGGGGTGGGGAAGGCCTCAACCTTCCCCGCCCGGTCCGGCCTCGGAGGGGGCGCGGGCTGATGGGGACCGGCGCAGAGCCCTTCGACCCTTGACTGCCCGGCTCCTGGCAGCCCCTGGTCGTACTCGACGGGGAGTCGAGGACGCGACCCGGAAAGCGTCAGTGGAGGAGGCGGCGAATGGAGACACGGGTCACGCTGCCGAGCTCGCCGCCCCGCGGAGCCGAGAGCGGTGTCAGTACCATCCCGAGGCCCAGAGTGGCGACGGCGGCCCATCTACCAGAGGCGGACCTGGTGCGCGCGGCGGCCGCGGTTCTGGTGGTGCTGATCCACTGCCTCCCGTGGCCCGCCCAGAACCAGGGGCTGGCGCACTCGGTCTACCCCCAGGCGGGATTGCTGGCAAGGGTATCGGTGCCGCTGTTCGTCATCCTCAGCGGCCTTCTCCTGGCCCATTCTTCCCGCGCGACCGCGTCCGCTCGCCAATTCTGGGGCAGGAGATTGCGCCGGACTTTGCTCCCCTGGCTCCCGTGGGCCGGCATCTACTTCGTCCTGACGGTCCGCTTCCAGGGAATGTCCCCCCTCCCCTCCCAGAGCTGGGGCTGGTGGACAGGTGGTGCGGGGCACCTCTACTTCCTCCTCTTGATTCCGCAGCTCTATCTGCTGTACTGGGTCTGGCCCAAGAGCGCCCGCGGGGCGACCCTCGCCATGGTTGTGGCCATCGGGGTGCAACTGGGGGCCCAGCTGGCTCGGGTTCTCCTGCCCCTTCACGGCGGATGGGGCCAGATCCTGATGCTCGACTACGGATTCGAAGAGGCTCCGTTCTGGGTGGGTTACTTTGCGATCGGTGTCGTCCTAGGGCTCCGGCCCGAGTGGCTGAGGTCGTTCGCCAGGCGGGGATGGGTCGCCGCGGCGCTCACGATCCCGGCGGCGATACTGCTCCTGGCGGGATTGCCCGGGAGGGTGGCCGCTCACTGGGGCCCGTGGGTCGGGGGCACCGGGGCCTTCTTGCGGCCCTCGCTGCTGCTCCTGACGGTCGTGGTCTTGGCCGACCTCTGGGCACTGGGGTCCTATCTGCGAAAGTGGGCAGGCCTCGCCGTGGAGCGGAGCGTCCGGTCCCTCTCCCGCAATTCGCTGGGTGTGTACATCATCCATCCGGCGTTTTTGCTTGCCTCCGGCCCCCTTCTGGAGGTCGCGCCGCGGCCCCTTTCCCTGCAGGAGCCGTTTCCCGAGTCGTTGCTGCCGCTGGCGCTCCTGGTGACCTCCTCCACGGTGCTGGGTTGGGCCTCGTCGGCCCTCCTGGCCCGCTGGCGGCTGACCGGATGGGCCGTGGGCCTGGGAAGGTGATGGGCTCCCCTGGTTGTCGCCTGCCGCCGCTGTCAGCGGCGAGATACCTCCAGCGAGGCCGGGAGCCCAAAAGGTCCTGGGCCTCGCCCGGCTTTCGTCCCCGAGTCCTGGATGCGCATCCTGGACTCTCACCAGCCCCCCTTGGCCTGGGTCGCATCCCTGGGAGCAGCGCGCTGCCCTCAACCCCGCGCTGCCAGGAGGACCGTGAAACACCTGGGGGCTTGCGGCGTTGGTTGGGGTCAGAAGGCTTGCTGGACGAGGGTTGGCGGCGGCAAGCCCGCCACACGGAGGGATTGATATGAGTGCCAACGAGGATCTGCACAGGACAGGGGGTGCCTCAGCACCGTCCGAGCCGACCCAGAAGCAGCCCTCCACATCGGGGACGATTCCCGACTGGCGAGCCACGAGATGGGAGACGTCGGCGGGGCCCGCGACGTACACCCGAGGCTCGGCATCCTCCGGCGCGACCGCCGCGGTGGGGCCGACCGCCACACACGCCGCCCCGAGCGTAGCGGCCCCTACAAGTAGGTCCGGGCCGACGGCCGCTGTCGCCCCGACCTCGTCGGTCCCAGCCCCGGCGCTGATCGGGGGCAGGCTCCGGGAGTTCATCTGGCTCTCAGCCGGGGTGGTCGATGCCTTCCTGGCTCTGGACTTCCTGTTCCGGGCCCTCGGCTCCGTCGGCGGTGGGTTCGTGAATGTGGTGACCGAGGTGGGAGGGGTACTGGCGTCACCGTTCAGCGGCATAGTCCGGGGTGCGTCTCCGCCTACGGTGGGGCACACCGCCGACTGGCCTGTCCTGGTCGCGATCGTGGTCTATACAGCGGCGGCCTGGATAGCTGCCCGCATGTGCCTTATCCTGCTCGGACACCCTCAGCCCGTGGCACGATACTGACAGTTCCCAGTTGGGGGTGGGACCGTCCTGAGGGACGCGGCGGGCGGGGTGGATCCCGGTGATCCTGGACCTCCTCGTGGTAGCGGCCACCGGTTCAGTTGCCGCCACCCTCATCGCCATGGTCCCAGGGGCGCTGCGAGCGCCAGCGCCGGTGAGCCTGGTCCTTGGAGGCCTGGGGCTCGCGGCCGCAGGCTGGGCCGCCGACCTGCTCACACGCTCTCCCGGCTTCACGCTGGCGGGGTGCCTGGCGCTGGCCGTGGTCACCGTCGCCGCCCACCGGACAACGCGAGGCTGGACCTGGCTGGCAGCCCAGCAACTGGTGTCGGTCACCCTCGCCTTCATCCTGTACATCGCCTACTCGATCGGGGTGACCGTGGACCACGCCGGATCACGGCACCTTGTGCTCTGGGTTCTCGCTGGGTCCGTCATCATCCTGCTGGGCGAGGTGGCCGCCGTGTCCCTGGCCATCTCCTATCTCTTTGAGATACTCGATGTGCTGGGACGCCGCCGCCGGGACGCTACCCCGGCTCCGCCCGCCACCGGCGGCGACCAGCCCTGGGTCGTGGTCCAGGTGCCGATGTACAACGAACCCTACGAGCTCGTGCGCGAGACGCTGATGGCACTGGCCCATCTCGATTACCCCAAGTACCTCGTGCAGGTGGTCGACAACAACACCAAGGACCCGGCGGTGTGGATGCCCGTCCAGGACCTGTGCGCACGGCTCGGGAGCCGCTTCCAGTTCCTTCACCTGGACCCTTGGCCGGGATTCAAGGCCGGCGCGCTGAACGAGGCCACGCGGCGGCTTCCCCCTGAAGTCGAGGTGATCGCGATCGTCGACTCCGACTACGTGGTGCATCCAGGGTTTCTCAGTGCCACCGTTCCCTACTTCGCGGACCCCGAGGTGGGCTTCGTGCAAACTCCCCAGAACTACCGGGACTGGCGTGACGATCGCTACCTCAGGGGCCTCTTCCACAGCTACCGCTACTTCTTCGACATCACCATGCCCGCCCGGGCGCACCGCAACGCCATCATCTTCTGCGGCACGATGGGACTCATCCGGCGGTCGGCGCTGGAAGAGATCGGCGGCTGGAACCCCGACTGCATCACGGAGGATGCGGAGGCCAGCCTGCGCATCCTCGGCCGAGGCTACCGGGGTGTCTACGTGAGAAAAGCCTTCGGGGAGGGACTCATGCCCCTCACTTTCGACGGCCTGAAGAAGCAGCGCTTCCGTTGGGCTCTGGGCGGGATCCAGATCCTGCGCCAGAACTGGCGGGAGCTGGCTCCCTTCACCCACCATGAGCTCCGCCTCACCCCGGCCCAGCGAGCCCACTACTTAGTTGGGGCCCTGCAATGGTTCGGGGACGCCACCCTGGGCGCCTTCACCGTGCTGCTGCTGGGGACCGCCATCGCCACCGCAGCGCACCACCGGCTACCTGTTGCCCAGCTCACCGGTGCTGTTCTGGTGATCCCGGTGGTGTTCCTGGCCTTCGGCCTCCTGCGCGCGGTCTGGGCGCTGCGCTCCAGCGGCGACCTCACCTGGGGCGACGCCGGCCGCGCCCTTCGGGTCTGGTTCGCTCTGAGTTTCACCGTGACCCGCGCCGACATTCAGGGACTGCTGGTCGCCAAGGCCCAATTCCTGCGCACCCCCAAGCGCCGGGACGGCATGGGCTCCTTGGCCCGAGCACTGTGGTCGGCGCGAGCCGAGACGGCTTTGGCGGTGGCTTCGATCCTCGCGGCTACGGCGATGGAGGTCCGCTCATTCGGGTTCACCACCACCATCCTGGCCGCACTGCTCCTGTTCCAGGGCTCGGTGTACCTGTGCGCTCCCTGGGCCAGCCTCGCCGCCGATGGAGTCACGTTGACCCCCCTGCGAAGGATCTATCTGAACTCCCCACGCTCTGTCGGGGAGCGTGCCGATGAGCGCTCGCGGGCGGCGGCGGTCCCGCTGGGGATTGGGGCGGTCGCCTTCGCCGGACTCGTGGTCGCCTTCGCGACGGCCGGCCCGAGCGGTCCCCAGCCCTTCTCGTCTGGGGTGGGTGGCCCGGTCATAGCCGCGGCCCCCCCACCTACCGGTGCCACGCCGACTCCATCTCCATCTGCTTCACCCAGCCCTTCCCTCAGCCCATCGCCGTCACCCACCACCTCCCCCACGCCGTCGCCGACCGCTGGGCCGTCCGCCTCCCCGTCGCCTAGGCCGTCAGCGTCGCCGTCCGCTGCTCCATCGCCAACGGCATCCAATTCTCCGAGCCCCTCGCCCAGCAGCTCCCCCTCCTGACGTTGCTCTCCCTGGCTCTTCAGCCCCCGCCCGCCTGGGACCGGGGCGGGCGCCGGCGCCGGCGCGCGGGCCGCGGTGATGCGCGGCCGCCCGCTGCTACGCTCTGTGGGTCATGGACACCGCGAAAGGGACCTTCACCATCTCGATGATGCCCGCGCCAGGCGAGGTCGGGGGACACGTGGACAGGTTCGACTTCACCAAGGTATTTCAGGGGGATCTGGAGGCCAACGGCATCGGGGTGATGCTGTCGTGCGGTGATCCGAAAAGCGGCTCGGCCGGATATGTCGCCATCGAGTCGGTCGATGGTCGGCTTGGGGACCGAGCCGGAGGCTTTGCGCTGTCGCAGCTTGGAATGCTGCATCACGGCTCGCAAACTCTGCACTACCAGGTGGTGCCCGGCTCGGGTCGCGGTGGACTTCAGGGAATCGCCGGAACCTTCCACCTCCAAGTCGATGCCGACGGCACCCATCGCTACGTCTTGGACTACGACCTTCCGGGGTGACACCGGGTGGGAGTCGCACCTTAAACCGGACCACCCCTGCAGTGATGGCGGTCACTCCGCACATGTCCATCGGTCCGCCGTCGCTGCCGTGGCGACTCTGGGGCGATCGATCGGGACCAGTTGCCGAGCCGCGCGGCGACCCGTGGCCTCGGCTCCCTGGCGACGGCACCGGGGAAGTGCTGGGTGCCAGTCCCGAGGGTCATGCTCGCCCAGAGGCTTGCTGCCGACGGGACCTACCCCAGCACACCCTCGGTGTGGGGCGCCTCTGGGGGCCGGGGGCGCAAATGTGAGCTTTCCCCTGGCCGGGGGCATCCCCCGCGCTCGAACGAGGGTGGATCGCCACAATGTGGGGCTTGGCCGCCTCCAGTTGCTCGGCGGCCATCTGAAGGCGTGCCACTTGTGCTCTGAACTATCAGCCTCGGCGGGAAGCCGACGACGTCGTTCTCCTCCGGCCATTCCTGACCCTTCTTGGCGCGCCTCGCGCGCAGCCCGCCCGCCATCCACCGACCGCACCATGCCTCAGGCGATGGCGATCTCGTGGGGTCTGGGCCCAGTGCGCTTGCCGAGAAGCAGTTGACTCTCAAGCTGGTCCGTCTCGTGTTGGGACGCCCGCTCCGATCGAGCGAGGCGGCAACGGAGGAGATCAGTCCGGTCGAGGGGCTGTCGGCCCTGTCCCTGGACGCGCTGACCTCGGTTGCCTACGGTCCCCAGGCGCTCTTGGTGGCGCTGGGTGCCGGAGGTCTCGCCGCTCTGCGCCTGAGCCCATGGATAAGCCTCGGAATCGTGGGGCTGCTCTGCCTGCTGGTGGCCTCCTACCTCCAGGTGATAGTCGCCTTCCCCGGTGGAGGTGGAGCCTATGCGGTGGCCCGTGCCCACCTGGGACACTCGCTGAGCCTCTTGGCTGGGGCCGCCTTGATTGTCGACTACACCCTCACGGTCGCGGTGTCGATCGCAGCTGGTGTCGGCTCGCTGACGAGCGCGTTCCCGGTCCTGTACTCTTCGTCGGTCCCAATATGCCTCGGCATTTTGGCGATCATCACGATCCTCAATCTGCGCGGGCTCGGAGAAGGGGCGCGCGCCTTTCTGTTGCCCACCCTGGGATTCATTGCGGCCGTCTTGGTCGTGATCGCGGTGGGCCTCATCCACCCGTTGGCGCCGAATCTAAGGCAGTTCGGAAATGCCCAAGTGGCGACCCAGGGTCTCCAGGCTGTCGGTGTGCTCTTGATCCTGCAGGCGTTTTCGGCCGGATGCAGCGCCTTGACCGGCGTCGAGGCCATCGCCAACGGTGTCCCCCTGTTTCGGAAGCCCCGGGTCAGGACGGCGCGCCAGACCGAGCTTCTGCTGGGGATTCTGCTGGCCGCGATGCTGCTGGGACTCGCGGTGCTGGTGCAGAAGTTTCACGTCGAGCCTCGGGCCGGAAACGCCGTACTCAACCAGATCGTCGCCTTCGCCTTGGGCCGAGGCTGGCTCTTCGATGGAATCTCGCTCCTGGTGACGGTAGCCCTGGCCCTCGCCGCCAACACCAGCTTCGGAGGGCTCCCCGTCTTGGCCAGCCTCCTGGCCTCCGATCACCGCCTGCCCCACGCTTTCGCCGTCCGGGGCGACCGCCTCGTCTTCACCTACGGCGTCCTGGCGCTGGCAGTCCTGGCCGCGGTGCTGTTGGTGGCTACGGGAGGCAACACCAACTCGCTAATCCCACTCTTCGCCATCGGCGTGTTCACCGGGTTCACCCTGGCTCAGTCGGGGATGGTGCGCCACTGGCTCGGCGGCCGTGAGCGGGGCCGGCGGTGGCGGGCCGCCCTCAACGCCGCCGGTGCCACCGCGAGTGGCATTTCCACTTTGATTTTCATCCTGACCAAATTCCGCGAGGGGGCGTGGGTGGTGGTCATCGCCATGCCCCTGCTGATCCTGCTCTTTGTGAGGGTCCAGAGGTATTACCACCGCGTTGGGGCGGAGCTTCGCCTCGGCGCCCGCCCCGCCAAGCCTACCCCGGGCCGCTCAATCGTGGTGGTGCCCTTCACCGAGGTTTCCACCTTGACCCGGGAGGCCCTCTCCCAGGCCCTCTCCATGGGTCATGAGGTGCATGCGGTCACCGTGGTCTTCGCTGAAGACAAGGACCGCCGGAAGGCGGTGGAGGAGGAATGGGCGCGGTGGAATCCGGGCGTCCAATTGGTGGTGCTCACCTCCCAGTACCACTCGGTCGCTCGGCCCCTGATCCGATACATCAGCAGCCTCAAGCCGTCCCCTAGCAGGAGAGTCGTCCT
>JAJYET010000040.1 GCA_021785655.1 bacterium
ACACACCACTTGTTCAGGGTGTGCGAGACCTCTACCTCGAAGTCGCCCTCCTGGCTGCGGTAGCGCAGGAGGTCGTCACCGCGTCGCGGGCGTTGCACTGCCATTGCACTACCTGATCGAAGTGAGCTTTGAGGACGGAGTGAGCCGCCACGGTTGCCATCTGGGGCTGCAGTATAGCGCCAGCGCGCCGCCCGGTCCGGGGGCCGAAGGCTGATCAAGGCTCGGCCTCCAGCTCCCGGATCCGCTCCCTGAGCGCGGGCCCCAGCACCGGGTCCCGCCAGACGATGGCGGCGTTGGTGGCCAGCCAGCTGTCCAGGGTCCCTACGTCCAGAAGCCGGCCCACGAACTCCACCCCGAGGACCCGGCCGGCGCGGGCCACCTCCCGGATGGCGTCTGTGAGCTGAATCTCCCCCCCGGCCCCGGGCGCCACCTGGTCAAGCCGGTCCAGGACTTCCCGGCTGAGGACATAGCGGCCCATGATGGCGAGGTCGCTGGGCGCCTCCTCCGCGGACGGCTTCTCCACCACGTCGGTGACCTGGAAGACCGGGCCGTCCCCGGCCACCTCGGCCACCCCGTATCGAGAGATGGACTCCCGGGGGTACCGCCTGAGCGCCAGGACGGTGCAGCCGGCCCGCGCGTTCGCCTCCAGGAGCTGGGCGAGCAGCGGCGGCGTCCCGTCGAAGAGGTCGTCGGGGAGCAGCACCGCCACCGCATCCTCACCCTCGAGCAGCGGCCGGGCGCAGAGGACCGCGTGCCCCAGCCCCAGGGGCTCCAGCTGCTCCACGAACTCCAGCTGGCAGAGGCCGGCGATGCTGCGCACCCGCTCCGCCAGCTCCCGGCTGCCCCGAGACTCCAGGATCTGCTCCAGAGCGGGGTCGCTGGCGAAGTGGGCTCGGATCAGGTCCTTCCCGGGGGCGGTCACCACCACGGCGCGATGGATCCCCGAGGCCACCGCCTCCTCCAACCCCCACTGAATGGCCGGCCGGTCACCCACCGGGACCATCTCCTTGGGCAGGGCCTTGGTCGCCGGCAGGAACCGGGTGCCCAGCCCTCCGGCCGGCACCACCAGAGTGGTCACCGTCACACGGTGTGATTCTAAGTGCGCCCGCCAGGCGCTGCCCCCCCTGGCAGTTCGCGGCCCGGTCAGAGCCCGGTGCCGTGCTCCCGCTGGCGGAGCAGCGCCAGCCCAACCGCCACCCCGGCGGCCACGCCGCCGATCCCCAGCCAGGCGGGGGCGGGGATCTGCCTGGCGGCCCGGGCCAGCTCGCCCAGCGGTGCCACCTCGGAGCCCCGGGCGGCGTACTCCTCCAGCGCCCGGCGGTAGAGGCGGGAGCGGGTGTCCTCCCCCAACTTGTGGGGTGCCAGGGCGTCCACCAGAAGCACCGCCGTCTGGGCCACCGCCCGGGACTCAGCGTCCGGGGCGGCCGGCTCGCCGTCCAGCCATTCGGCGAGCCGACTGGCCATCCGCTTCTCCTCCCGGCTGGCCATGATCAGCCTTCCTCCGATGGGTCGGTCCGGGCCACGGTCAGCTCCGGGGGCAGGTGGGTCGCGAACTCGGGGCCCAGACGCTCCTCGAGCTTGCGCAGGGCACGGAAGATGAGGAGCTTGACCGCCCCCTCACTCTTTCGCATGACCTGGGCCACCTCGGCGTTGCGCAACCCGGCGCCGAAGCGCAGGGTGATCGCCTGACGCTGATCCCGGGAGAGACGGCGCACGGCCGCCTGGACCTTGGCCACCCGGTCCGAGCGCAGCGCGGCCTCCTCAGGTCCCTCGCCCGGATCCACCAGGCCGTCCGGGAGCTCGATCCAGCCCGGCCTGCGGTGATCTCGGAGGATCTGGTTGGAGGCCACCCGGTAGAGCCAGGCCGAGTAGGGAACCCCCCGCCACTCGAACTTGCCGATCTCGGCGTAGGCGCGCATGAAGGTGGTGGCGGTCACGTCCTCGGCCCGCTCCCAGCTCCCGGTCTGGTGGTAGACGTAGCCGTGGATCGCGTCCACGTAGCGGTCATACAGGCGGGCGAAGGCGGCGGGGTCCTTCTTGGCCGCTTCGACAAGCTGACGCTCCTCCTCGAGGTCATGGGGCTGGCGGCGTGACCGCGACGCGGCGACGCCTCTCATGCTCTGCAATTCGGGCGCCGCGGCCAAAGTTACGGCGCGGCCCGGGACCCAGCCAGCCCCAGCTCCTGTCCCGCGTCCTGGAAGGCCTCGAGTGCCCGGTCGAGCTGGGCGCGCGTGTGGCTGGCGGTGACGATCGTCCGGACCCGCCCCTTGTCGCGGGCCACGGTCGGGAAGGCGATCCCCTGGGCGAACACCCCGCGGCGCCGGAGCGCGTCCGAGAGCCCCATCGCCTTGGCCGCCTCCCCCACGACCACCGGGGTGATCGGGGTCTCGCTCTGGCCACAGTCGAAGCCCAACTGCTCCAGCCCGTGTTTGAAATACCGGGTGTTGTCCCAGAGCCGGTCCTGCAGCTCCGGCTCGGAGTCCATGACCTCCAGGGCGGCGATGCAGGCCGCCACCACGGCCGGGGGGTGGGAGGTCGAGAAGAGGAAGGGTCTGCCGAGATGGATCAGGACGTCCCGCAGCTCCTGGGAGCCGGCAGCGTACCCGCCCAGCACCCCCACCGCCTTGCTCAGGGTGCCCACCTGGATCTCCACCTCTCCCTCGAGGTGGAAGTGGCTCACGGAGCCCCTTCCGCCCTTCCCGAGAACCCCTGAGGCGTGGGCGTCGTCCACCATCACCGCCGCCCCCGCCGCCCGGGCCCGCTCCACGATCCCGGGCAGGGGGGCGATGTCCCCATCCATGCTGAAGACCCCGTCGCTGACCACCAGGATCCGACGCCGGCCGTCCCGGCGGGCCTCGTCCAGCCTCTGCTCCAGCTGGCCCAGGTCCTTGTGGGCGAAGAGGTAGCGGTGGGCCTTGGTGAGCCGGATGCCGTCGATGATGCTGGCGTGGTTGAGCTCGTCGCTCACCACCGCGTCGGCCTCGCCCAGGACGCCGCCCAGCACCGCCAGGTTGGCGGCGTATCCGCTCTGCAGGGTGAGCGCCGCCGGCGTCCCCTTGAACTCCGCGAGCCGGGTCTCGAGCTCCTCGTGGATCGCCTGGGTGCCCGCGATGGTCCGGACCGCCCCGGATCCCGCGCCCCAGCGGCGGGCCGCCTCGCAGGCCGCCGCCACCAGCTTGGGGTGGGTGTTGAGGCCCAGGTAATTGTTCGAGGAGAGGTTGATCAGCCGCTGCCCGCCGATCACCACCTCCGAGTCCTGGGGGCCCTCCAGGACCGCCAGCTCCCGAAACCGACCCTCCTCACGGAGCTGGTCCAGCTCCGCCCGCAGGCTCTCTTGCAGGTCCGTCATTGCCAACTTGCCTCTGGAGGATAGAGCACCACCTTGCCGATGACCCCCGACCGGGCCAGCTCCGAAGCCCTTTGAAACTCCGCCATGGACAGCCGATGGGTGATGATGGGCCCCACGTCCACCCGCCCGGAGCTGAGGTAGGCGGCGGTCTGGTCCCAGGTCTGGAACTGGCGGCGCCCGGTGACCCCGTACAGCGTGATGCCGCGCATCACCACCTCGGTGGAGAGGTCCAGAGTGGTCTCGAGATCCCCCAGGCCCAAGAGGCTGATCCATCCTCCCGGCGCCACGACGTCGATGGCGGCGCGGATGAGCCGGGCGTCCCCCGACATCTCCAGGACAGCGCCGGCCTCCTCCCCGCAGGCCTGGCGCAGGGCGGCCGCCAGGTCTCCGCCCTGACTGGTGTCCACCAGCGCGTCCGCCCCCATCTTCTCAGCCAGCCGCAGCCGTTCCGGCACCCGGTCCACGGCCACCACCCGGCTGGCCCCCTCCGCCCTGGCGATCCCGACGGCGGCCAGCCCGATCGGGCCGCATCCGGTCACTATCACCGGGCGATCGGAGAGCTCCCCCTGGGAGGCCGCATGGACGGCGTTGCCCATGGGCTCCTGGAAGGCCACCAGCGCGGGGTCCAGCCCGGGCGGAGCGACCCGGCAGTTGCGGGCCGGCAGCACCGCCCTCTCGGCAAAGACGCCGTCGGTGTCCACCCCCAGGATGCGGGTGTTCTGGCAGACGTGGAAGTCGCCCCGGCGGCACTGCGGGCACTGGAGGCAGACCAGGTGGCTCTCCACCCCCACCAGGTCCCCTGCCGCCGGGCTGGACACCCCTTCGCCGGTAGCCAGCACCCTCCCGGCCATCTCGTGGCCGAGCACGCGGGGAGGCTTGACGCGGGCGGCGGCCCACGGGTTCCAGTCCAGGATGTGAAGGTCCGTACCACAGATCCCGTTGGCCACCACCTGCAGCAGCACCTCGCCCGGGCCCGGCTCCGGCTCCGGTACGCTGGCCACGGTAGCCCCCGGGCCGGGGCTGGGCTTGACGATCGCCTGCACGCCACCACCTCCCCTGCGCAGCCGGCCATGGCGCCGACCCCCACATCATGCCGCGCCGCCCCCTCAGCCCGCCGGAGGGATCTCGGAGCCGTGTGGTGCCGTGCGCGAGCGCGCGACCGCCGGTGCGCAACTCGACCGGCGGTCGCCGACAGGTCCTCGGGGCTGGAGGCGCGGCCGGCTGGCGCGGCGGGCGCGAGGCTCCGCGGGCCCTCGGAATCAGCTATGGTGGCGCCGGGATTTCTTCCCCTGCGGGCGGATCACGAGGAGGGAGGTTATGGTCCGGGCTTACATCCTGATGACCCTGGAGCCGGGCAAGGCCATGGACGTGGTCCAGCGGATGCGCCGCGAGGAGGGCGTGCTGCAGGTGGACGCCATCACCGGGGAGTACGACGCCGTAGCCCAGGTGCAGGCTGAGGACGTGCGCGGGATCGGCAGCCTCATCGTGGACCGGATCCAGAGCTTCAGCGGGGTGGTGCGCACCATCACCTGTCTCGCCGTGGAGTGAGCGGCTCCCGCCCGGCGACCAGCCGCCGCTCCAGCCTCGCCGGATCCAGGATCTGCAGCCGAGGGAAGTAGGCGCGGAAGAATCCCTGGTCGCGGGTCAGCAGCCGGTCCGCCATGGTCTGGGCGTGGGCGGCCACCAGGAAATCGGTGAGCATCCGCTCCCGGCCTCCGCCCTGCTCCCGGTAGCGGCGCTGGACCCGGGCCGCCTCCAGCGCCGCGGCCAGCCCGCCGGGCCGGTGGACGACGCCCAGCAGGTGTAGCTCCCGGGCCGCCAGCGCCGGGTCGCGGTAGAGGTGGGCGAGCTCCCCCACCACGGCGTCGCAGGCGATCACCTCGCCCTCCCCCACGCACCGGCCCAGCGCCAGGGCCGACGACATCCCGAAGCGGGGGTCGGCCCGGAGCACGTCGATGAGCACGTTGGTGTCGACGGCGGTGATCACGGCCGCTCGCCCCTCTCCCGCAGCGCCGCGATCAGCTGGTCGGTGTCGCCCTCCAGATGGAGGGACCCGTAGCGCGACCATATCGCCGCCATCGCCCGGCGGCGCGCCTCTCGGCCCGGCTCACGCCCTGGGGGACCGTCCTCCGCCCTGCCCGAAGCCTGTTGATCCACCGGCGCACCTCCCGCAACGCCTGCCGCCGGCACCGGCGGCCCTGCCAGGGAGGTCCGAGCCGGCCCCGCCAGGGGGGCGGCTCAGCTCAGGTAGGGCGCGACCTTGTGTCCCTGCTGGGCCGCGTCCATGACCACCTCGCTCATGGTGGGATGGGCATGGATCACCGACCCCAGCTCGGCCATGGTGAACCCGTCGCTGATGGCGACCCCCACCTCGTGGATCAACTCGACCGCATGCGGGCCCATGATCGTGGCCCCCAGCAGTCGGTCGGTGCCGGCGTCGGCGACGAGCTGAACGTAGCCCTCGGAGTCACCCTCCGCCAGTGCCTTGGCCTCTCCGATGAAGCGGGCCTGGCCCAGCCGGACCTCATGCCCCCGCTCCCGGGCCAGGTCGGCGTGCAGCCCCACGGTGGCGATCTCCGGGTCGGTGAAGATGCAGCTGGGGACGACCGTGCGGTCCATGGGCATGGCCCGCTCGGGCTGGAGGGCGTTCTCGACCGCCCGGGCCGCTTCCGCCGAGGCCAAGTGGGCCAACTGCAAGCCGCCGATGCAGTCCCCCGCCGCCCAGATCCGGGGATTGGCCGTGCGCAGGTACTGGTCCACCTCGACGTGCCGGCTGGCGGCCACCCGTACGCCGGCCTCCTGGAGCCCGATCCCCTCGGTCTGGGGCCGACGGCCGACCGCCACCAGCAGGAGGTCGGCCTCCACCTCGGCGCCGTCACTTAGGTGCGCCCGCACCGAGTTGGATTGGTACTCGGCACCGTCGACCCGGGTGGCCAGGTGGACCTCCACACCCCGCCCCTCGAGCAACCGGCGGAAGGCTTCAGCGGTGCGGCGATCCACCCCGGTGAGCAGCTGGGGGAGAAGCTCCACCACCGTGACCCTGGTACCCAGAGGAGCGAAGAGGCTGGCAAACTCGCAGCCGATCACCCCCCCGCCCACGATCAACAGCCGCTCGGGAATCTCCTCCAGCGTCCAGACTCCGTCCGAGGTGATGACCCGGGGCTGATTGGGGTCCAGGTCGGGGAGGCCCGAGGGCTCGGTGCCCACGCAGACGACGAGGTGGTCGAACTCCAGCCGTTGCCCCCCGGCCTCCATGGCACCCCCGACCAGACGGCCCTCCGCCGCCACCACCTTCACCGAGTGGCGCCGGCAGGCGGACTCGATGCCCCCCCTGATCCGGCTCACGATCTCGTCCTTGCGGGCCTGCATCCGGGGGAAGTCGAATCCCAGCTCCCCCACCCGCAGGCCGAACTCATCGGCGCGGCGGATCTTGGAGGCCAGGGCGGAGATGGCCAGCAGGGCCTTGCTGGGAACGCACCCGCGGTTGGTGCAGGTCCCCCCCAGCTCCCGGCGCTCCACCAGCGCCACATCGGCGCCCATCTGGGCCGCCCTCAGGGCGGCGACCGCTCCCGCCGGGCCACCGCCCAGCACCACCACCCGCGGGGCCATCAGGCGCCGGCTCCCGGGGCCAGGCCGGACACGGCGTCCGCCAGCAACCGCTCCTGCTCCTCCAGGTGGGCTTTCATCGAGCCCTCGGAGGGAGAGGCCGCAACGGCGCGCCCGACGTATCCCAGCTCCATCCCCGGGGGCAGAAGGGGCTGGAGCCGCGGGGCAATGTAGCCGAAGGCACCCATGTTTCGGGGCTCCTCCTGGACGAAGGTGACCGACTCCATCTTGGGGTAGGTGGCCAGCGCAGCGGCAAGCGCCGAAGCCGGGAATGGGTACAGCACCTCCAGGCGGAGCACCGCCGTGTCCTCCCTCCCCTCCTTGGCGAGCCGCGCCTCCAGCTCGTGGGCCACCTTGCCGCTGGCCACCAGCAGGCGGCGGACTCCGGGCCCCGGTGGCGTTGGTGCCAGCACGGCTCGCAGTCCTCCAGTCGCCAAGTCCGAGGCGGGCGAGGCGTAGCTGGGGAGGCGCAGCCCGCTCTTGGGGGTGAAGACCACCAACGGGCGGCGCTCATCGGAGAGCGCCTGGAGCCGCAGCAGGTGGAAGTACTGGGCAGCGGTCGAGGGGTAGACGATGCGAAGGTTGCCGCCGGCGGCCAGCTCCAGGAACCGCTCGATGCGGGCGCTGGAGTGCTCTGGGCCACTGCCCTCGTACCCGTGGGGAAGCAGCAGGGTCAGCCGGCACTCCTGTCCCCATTTGGCCTGCCCGGCGGCCAGAAACTGGTCCACGACCACCTGGGCGTTGTTGAAGAAGTCGCCGTACTGCGCCTCCCAGATCACCAGTGCCTCCGGCTTGGTGACGGCGAAGCCGTATTCGAAGGCCATCGCCGCGAACTCCGAGAGGGGGCTGTTGCGAACCTCAATGGTGGCCGTGGCCCCCTCCAGGTGCTGGATCGGGGCATACGCCTGGCCGGTGTCGGGGTCGTGGAGGACCAGATGGCGCTGGCTGAATGTCCCCCTCTCCGTGTCCTGACCCGTGAGCCGGATGGCCACTCCCTCAGTGAGGAGCGCGGCCAGACCAAGGGCCTCGGCCTGGGCCCAGGGCACGCTGCCGCCATCGGCAAGCGCCGCGGCCCGCTGGGCGAACGCCCGTGCCAGCTTGGGATTCATGCGGAAGCCCGGGGGAAGTTGCGCCAGCTGCGAGTCCATCTCCTGGAGCCGCTCTCGAGGGACCGCGGTCGCGACGGCGGGCAGGCCGTCGGGCTCGGCCATCCGGCCGTTGCCCACCGCCGCCGATGCCAGCTCAGCGCTGCGCGCGACCACCCGGCGGTGAGCCTCGGCCATCTCCTGGTAGCGGAGTGCCTGCTCGGCCCCGACCTCGTCGGCGGTCAGGACCCCCTGCCGGACCAGCTCCGCACCGTACACCGCGGCCGGGGTGGGATGGCTCCGGATGCGGGCCGCCATCTGCGGCTGGGTGTAGGCGGGCTCGTCCCCCTCGTTGTGGCCCCACCGCCGGTAACCGATGAGGTCGATGAGCACGTCGCGCTCGAAGGTGGTCCGGAAGGCCACCGCGAGTCGGACGGCGTCCAGGCAGGCCTCCAGGTCGTCCCCGTTGACGTGGACGATGGGGATGTCATAGCCCTTGGCGATGTCGCTGGCGTAGCGGGTGGAGCGGCCATCCAGCGGCTCGGTGGTGAAGCCGATCTGGTTGTTGGCGATGATGTGCAGGGTGCCGCCCACACGGTAGCCTTCGAGCCCCTGCAGGTTGAGGGTCTCGGTGACCACCCCCTGCCCGGTGAAGGCGGCGTCGCCATGGATGAGGATCGGCACGGCGCGACGGGTGTCCTGAAGTATCTCGGGTGCTCGGTGGGTGGTCTGGCGGGCCCGGGTCCGCCCCTCGACGACCGCATCCACCACCTCCAGATGGCTGGGGTTGTGGGTGAGCACCACCGCCACCTCCCGACCCGAGGGCACGCGGTAGCTGCCCTCGGCGCCGTAGTGGTACTTGACGTCTCCGGTCCAGGCACCGCCGAGATAAGCCTGGCTCTCGAACTCGGCGATGATCTCGTCGAGCGACCGCCCCACGATCCGGGCGGTGACGTTGAGGCGGCCTCGGTGGGCCATCCCCAGGAGGACCTCCTCGGCGCCTGCCTCCGCCAGCAGGGAGATCGCCTCCTCCAGCATGGGGACAAGGGAGTCCACCCCCTCGATGGAGAACGTGTGCTGGCCGAGGTAGGTCTTGCGCAGGAAGCGTTCGAAGGCGTCCACCTGGGCCAGCCGCTGGAAGAGATGGCGCCGATCTTCCGGGCCCAGCGGTCGCCGGTGGGCTCCGGACTCGATCTGCCGCCGGAGCCAGGCGCGCTGCTCGTGGCTGGAGATGTGCTCGATCTCGTAGGCGATGGTGCCGCAGTAGGTGCTGCGCATCTCGGGCAGGACCTCGGCCAGGTTGTGACCCGGAACCGCCACCCGGAGGACCTCGGCGGGAACCGCCTCCATGAGCTCCTGGCTGAGACCGGCGGTGCCCGGATCCAGGGCGGGGTCGCCGGGCGGATCACTTTCCAGCGGGTCGAGGTGGGCGGCCAGGTGGCCGTGGGTGCGGAAGGCCTGCACCAGCGACATCCCGGAGGCCACCGCCCGCAGCAGCTCCGGTCCGGCGGACGCGGGCCGGGTGCGGACGGGGGCCACCACGGCCGGTGCCGTGGTGGTCGGGAGCGGCGGCATCTCCAGCCCGAGGTCGGCGAAGATGTCGGCGTAGAAGCCATCGTCTCCCGCCAGTAGCCCCTCCAGCCGCCGCAGCAGCATCCCCGACTCCAACCCCTGGACGATGCGATGGTCGTAGGTGCTGGTGACGGTCATCACCGGGCGCAGCCCGAGGGCGGCGGCGGCCTCGTCGGCAAGCCCGGAGAAGCCGGCCGGGTTGCCGATCGCCCCCAGGGCGATGATCGCCGACTGGCCGGCCATCAGCCGGGGAACCGAAGCCACGGTCCCCACTCCCCCGGGGTTGGTCAGCGTCAGCGTGGCCCCCTCGAGGTCCTCCACCGCCAGCCCCCCGGACCGGGTCCTGTCCACCAGCTCCTCGTATCGGGCCCTGAACTGCTGGAACGACAGCCTCTCCGCCCCCTTGATGACCGGCACCAGCAGGAAGCGTGAGCTGTCCCTGCGCTCCACATCCACCGCCAGCCCGAGGTTGACGCCGGGCTGCTGGGCTCGGCCCGGCCGGCCCTCCAGGCTCCGGAAGGAGGAGGAGAAGGCCGGCATCTCGCGGGCCGCCCGAACCAGCGCGTGGGCGATGAGGTGGGTGTAGGAGCAGCGCAGTTGGGAACGCCCGGCGATCCGGAGGAGCTCGTTGAGCTGGTGCCGGCGCTCGACCAAGACCGGGACCTCGAAGGTCCTGAAGCTGGTTGCCGTGGGAACTCCGAGGCTGGCCTCCATCGCCTGCACCAGGACGGCCGCCGAACCCTTGATCGGCACCACCTCGCCCCGGGCCGGACCGTCCTCCCCCGCCCGCAGCACGTCGTCCCGGCGGACGACGCCTCCCGGGCCCGTGCCCCGCACCCGGTCCAGGTCGGCCCCGGAGAGGGCCGCTGCTCGGCGGGCCAGGGGAGTGGCCTCCACCGGAGCGGCAGCCTCCCTCGGCGGAGCCAGGGACGGCGGACGGGTGGGGGCAGGAGCGGCCACGGCCACCGGCCCAAGCTCGCCGGCGGTGGCCACGCGGGCCAGGGGCGTGCCCACGGCGACAGTGGCGCCCTCCTCGACCAGGATGTCGACGAGAGTCCCGGACACTGGGGACGGCACTTCAGCGTCCACCTTGTCGGTCTGGATCTCCACCAAGGTGTCGCCAGCCGCCACCACCTCGCCCACCTGGCGGCGCCAGCTGCCCACGACGCCCTCGGTAACCGACTCCCCCAGGGCGGGCAGAGGGACCTCGACCAGCTCGGCGGGAGAAGCCGATTCCGCCACTGCCACCGGAGCCTGGCCGGGCTCCTCAGCCGAGGCACTGGGCGTGGCCGGCACCTCGTCGACCTCGAGCACGGCCAGGGGGGCGCCCACCGCCACGGTGTCCCCCTCCTGGGCCAGGATCCTGGCCAGCCGTCCCCCCTCCGGGGCAGGCACCTCGGCGTCGATCTTGTCCGTCTGCACCTCCACCAGGGTGTCCCCGGCCGCCACCTGCTCGCCCACTTGGCGGCGCCAGCTGCCGATCACGCCCTCGGTGACCGACTCCCCCATCTGCGGAAGAGTCACCTCCAGGGTTCGGCCCGGCACGTTTCCTCCAAGGGCAAGAAGGGCAAGAAGAGTCGGCACTCGGCAGACCGTCGGGCGCGCCCCACCGTCCGCTGCTTATTAGGATAGTACCCGGCAGGGCGAACTGGCTCCGGGGGCTTGACTCCGGGCAGCGAAAGGCCCAAGATATTGCGCCTGGGCCGGGTCCTCACCCCAAGATATGGGACCAGGCCGCCTCGTCCACCCAGAACGTCCTGCCAGGAGGAGATCCCATGGACCGACCCGCCGGCGACCCCGAGCCCGTCTCAGCCAGTCCCGCACCCGAGGGGGCACAGAGGAAGGGGCCGTCGACCGAGGCGGCCGGCCGGCCGGGGCTGCGTGTGCGGCGCCACTTCAGCACCCCGGGGGTCCATCCGTTCGACGCCGTCACCTGGGACAAGCGCTCCGCCACCATCACCAATGAGAAGGGTGCAGTCATCTTCAGCCAGGAGGACGTGGAGGTCCCCAAGGCCTGGTCCCAACTGGCCACCAACGTAGTGGTCTCCAAGTACTTCCGCGGACTGGCGGGGTCACCCCAAAGAGAGACCAGCGTCCGCCAGCTCATCTCCCGGGTGGCCGACACCATCCGCGACTGGGGACGGGAGGGGCAGTACTTCGCCACCGAAGAGGACCTGGACATCTTCCACGCCGAGCTGACCGCCATCCTGGTCAACCAGGTGGCGGCCTTCAACAGCCCGGTGTGGTTCAACCTGGGCGCCGAGCCCCACCCCCAGGTGAGCGCCTGCTTCATCAACTCCGTCGACGACACGATGGAGTCCATCCTCACCCTGGCCAAGACCGAGGGGATGCTGTTCAAGTGGGGGTCTGGCACCGGGACCAACCTCTCCTCCATCCGCTCCTCGGTGGAGCACCTGGCGTCGGGGGGAACCGCCAGCGGACCCGTCTCGTTCATGAAGGGATTCGACGCCTTCGCCGGGGTGATCAAGTCCGGGGGCACCACCAGGCGAGCGGCCAAGATGGTGATCCTCAATGCCGACCACCCGGACATCGTGGACTTCATCAACTGCAAAGTCCGCGAGGAGCGCAAGGCCTGGGCCCTGATCGAGGCCGGGTATGACGGCTCCTTCACCGGCGAGGCTTACGGCTCGGTCTTCTTCCAGAACTCCAATAACTCGGTTCGGGTCACCGACGAGTTCATGCGCGCCGTGCTCGAGGATCGGGAGTGGCGCACCTACGCGGTCACCGACCGCCAGCGGGTGGTCAGCACCCACCGCGCTCGCGACCTGATGCGCCAGATCACGGAGGCGGCCTGGGCCTGCGGTGACCCCGGGCTGCAGTTCGATACCACCATCAACGAGTGGCACACCTGCCCCAACTCGGGCCGGATCAACGCCAGCAACCCCTGCTCGGAATACCTCTTCCTCGACGACTCCTCGTGCAACCTGGCCAGCATCAACCTGATGCGCTTCATGGACGCCGCCGGCAACTTCGACCTGGAGGGCTACCGCCACACCATCCAGATCATGTTCACGGCCATGGAGATCCTGGTGGGCTTCGCCGCCTACCCCACGGAGAAGATCACCGCTAACAGCCACAAGTTCCGGCCCCTCGGTTTGGGCTACGCCAACCTCGGGGCCCTTCTCATGTCCCTCGGCTACCCATACGACAGCCCTCGGGCCCGTGACTATGCCGGGGCCCTCACCGCCATCCTGACCGGCGAGGCATACGCCCAGTCCGCCCGGATCGCCAAGGAGGTCGGACCCTTCGAGGGGTTCGAGGCCAACCGCCAGCCGATGCTCCGGGTGATGGACAAGCACCGGGCGGCGGCCTACAAGGTGGGTGCCGACCACGTGCCCCAGGAGCTGCTCGCCGCAGCCCGGAAGTCCTGGGACGACGCCCATGAGCTCGGAGCGGTCCACGGATACCGCAACTCCCAGGCCACCGTCCTGGCACCCACCGGGACCATCTCCTTCATGCTCGACTGCGACACCACGGGGGTCGAGCCCGACATCGCCCTGGTCAAGTACAAGAAGCTGGTCGGCGGCGGGCTCCTCAAGATGGTCAACGGAACCGTGGCCTCCGCCCTGGTGCGGTTGGGCTACGGGGAGGAGGCGATCTCCGACATCCTGGCCTACATCGACGAGCACGACACGATCGAGGGCGCGCCCCACCTGCGCGACGATGACTTGGCGGTCTTCGATTGCGCGTTCTCACCCGCCAACGGCCAGAGGTCCATAAGCTGGCAGGGGCACGTGCGCATGGTCGCCGCGGTGCAACCCTTCATCTCCGGGGCGATCAGCAAGACCGTGAACCTGCCCCAGATGGCCTCGCCCGAGGACGTGGAGCAGGCCTACGTCGACGCCTGGAAGCTGGGGATGAAGGCGATCGCCATCTACCGGGACGGGAGCAAGCGCAGCCAGCCGCTTTCCACCTCCCAGCGTCAGGCAACCTACACCGGCCAGGAGGTGGCCGAGGCGCGCCCGGCTCGGCACCGGCTGCCGTCCGAGCGCGCGGCGATCACCCACAAGTTCGAGATCCAGGGTCATGAGGGGTATCTGACCGTCGGCCTCTACGAGGACGGCCAGCCCGGTGAGATCTTCCTGAAGATGGCGAAGGAGGGGAGCACCCTCAGCGGGATGATGGACTCCTTCGCCACCGCCGTCTCGGTGGCGCTCCAGTACGGAGTCCCCCTCCGTCTGTTCTGCGCCAAGTTCGCCCACAGCCGCTTCGAACCCGCCGGCTACACCACCAATCCGGAGATCCCGATCGCCAAGTCGATCGTGGACTACATCTTCCGCTGGTTGGCGGCCAGGTTCCTCTCCGCCGAGGATGGACAGGCGCTGGGGATCATCACCCGAGAAGAGCCGGCCGCGGAGGGAGACGGCGATACTGCTGCCTCGGCCGCAACCGGGGCCAAGGTGGTGGCTCCTGCCCAGGCCACGCCCAAGCAGCTGGCCGCAGAGCTCACCTTCCGAAACCAGGAGGACGCCCCTTCCTGCTCCGACTGCGGAGCGCTCATGGTCCGCAACGGGGCCTGCTACAAGTGCATGAACTGCGGCAGCACCTCGGGATGCTCCTGATCGGAGGGTCTTCCGAATAAGTCGCGAAACGCTTGCGACTTTCGCGAAGCAGACGCCCGGAGAGCAATCTCCGGGCGTCTTGCTGTCCTCTGGGCCCCCGGAAGTGAAAATCAGGCTCGGAAGATATCAAGAACGCGCCCTTTGGCGGCGGTTGAGCCGGCCTCAGGGCGCGTTTGATCCAGGAAGGCTGGATCCCGGTCGGTGGAGGGTGCCGGAGCCGCCCCTACGGCGCCCGGGAGTCCTCGGCAACCGCCAGCTCCTCGAGGAGGGCGGAGCCAGCGTCGACCACCACCGCCACCTGGGAGCTGCGCCGGGGGCGAAGCCGGTGCTTCCTCAACGCCGCAGCTGCGGCCAAGGCTGCTTCCCGCTCCCGCTTCAGCCAGATGTGCAGGTTGTGGGCGCCCCACATGAAGGTGGCCAGCAGGGCCACGTTGGGAACGTGCCGGTAGTGGAACTGGCCCTTGGTCATCCCGATCACGTCCGGGTTCTTGAAGGAGCTGAAGCCGCGCTCCACGTTGGTCCGCTTGGCGTACTTCTCCTCCCACTCGGGAGTGCCCCAGAAGGGGAACTGGAAGATGCTCGGAATCTCCTCCGCCTTCAGGGTGGCCGCGTTGATGCAGCAGGCTTCGTCATAGCCATGGTTGCCGTCGCAGACGGCCAGCCTCGGGTCCCGACGCCTCATCGACCCCGGCACCTTGGGACACCCCAGAGCGTTCACCGCCTTGCGCCGGAGGACCGGAGAGCTGAGCCGCACCTGATCCGGGGTCGGCTTGCCGTGGGGCACCAGGGCATACAGGGACCGCTCTTTGATCGCCGCCCGGTATGCCCGCTTCTTCTCCTCCGGGGCCTGGGGGCCCGGCCTCTCGATGAACCAGAGCCGCTCAGGCATGTGGGGCAGGTACCCCCCACTGGGGAGCATCGGGCATTTCTTCCAGGTCGGGTACGCGTGCTGCTGGGTCGCCTTCAGGTCGAAGCAGGGCATGACCCCCAGCGCCCGCATCTCCGCCCGCCACTTGCCGTCCTGGCTGAAGCCTCGGTCGGCGATGAGGTCAGTCACCCCGACTCCGTGCTCCAGCAGCAGCTTCACCAGCCTCACCGACACCGGAACGTCGTAGGCGTTGGCGGCGAACAGGCCATGGGCGTACACGTAGCCGGCATTCTCGGCAGTGCCGCTGATGGTGTCGTCCCCGAAGCCGAAGACCCGCTTGGTCCTGGACTCACCCCCGCCCGAGCGTCGCTCCTGTTCCCCCGGCGCGTCGGGATCCCTCTCCCCCACCTTCTTGACCCGCCAGCGGGCATCCCGGTCTGCGGCCCTCTCCCCCCGCTTGATCCTCGCCTGGGAGATGGGCCGACAGTCCGCGGGGAGATCGGTGGTGTCGGTGGTGTACTCGGCACCCTCCGGTTGCGGTGGAGCGGTGTCCTGAAGCAGTTGGATGGAGAGCCTGATCTGAGTGTCCAGGTCGTTGTCGGTGCCCAGCA
>JAJYET010000001.1 GCA_021785655.1 bacterium
CCCGGGCCTCGCCCGGCAGGTGGCCGTGAAGCAGGAACCGGGACCGCCCCGGAGCCCACCGCCTCGACCGGTGGTCCGAGCACACGGACAGACGCGTGTCGCGTCCTGTCCGTTGCCTAGGAACGGTACCACGACTCGCCGAAAAGGCAGCCCGCCGCCCCTCAATTCACTTCAGCCGACTTGGACGGGACCTGCAGGATCCACCCCGGGAAGCGATCCTGCGGCCACGCCCGCGGGGCGCGGGGGATGGACCAAGGGTCCAGCCGGGGCTTCGGAGGACGATCAGAGGTCGCGGCGGCCGGAGAAGGCCCGAGCCACGGTGCGCTCGTCGGCATAGGCCAGCTCACCGCCGACCGGCAGGCCGTGGGCGAGGCGGGTGACCCGGACCCCGGTGCCCTCGAGACGCCGGACCAGGTAGCTGGCCGTGGCCTCGCCCTCAAGGTCGGAGTCGGTGGCCAGGATGACCTCGGCCACCCCCCCGGCCCGCACCCGCGTCAGCAGCTCCTGGGCATGGATGTCATTCGGACCCACGCCGTCGAGGGGCGACAGGGCCGCCCCCAGCACGTGGTAGAGGCCCCGGAACTCCCCGGTGCGCTCGATCGCCAGCACATCCCCGGCCTCCTCCACGACGCAGATCAGACCCAGGTCACGATTGCCCTGCCGGCAGATGGCACACTCCGCGCCGCCCTCGCTGAGAAAGAAGCAGTTGGGGCACGGGCTGACGTTGGAGGCGGTGGCGGAGATGGCGGCGGCCAGCTGCTGGAGCTGGGCGGCCGGAAGGCGCGAGGCGGCATGGAAGGCGAGCCGCTGCGCGGTCTTGGGACCGATCCCGGGAAAGCGGGCGAACTCCTCGGTCAGCCGCTCCACCGGGGAGGGCAGGAGCCCCACTGATCAGACGCCGAGCCAGGAGGCCGCGGTCAGCGCCCTCCTGGGGAGAGCATCCCCGGCGGCAGCAGGGACTCCATCGACCGGGCGGCCAGCTCGCGGGACCGGTCCAAAGCGTCGTTGACCGCGGCCTGGATCAGGTCTCCGACCAGGTCCGCCCCCTCCTCAAGGACCGCCGGGTCCAGGGATACCGAGGTGAGGCGCTGCTGGCCGTTGCAGCGCACCTTCACGACCCCGCCGCCGGCGGAGCCCTCCACCTCTTGGGTGGCCAGGGCGTCCTGCGCCTGTTCCCACTGGCGCGCCAGGTTCTGCTGCAGCTGGCGCAGCTGCCGGGGGTTAGGCGCGGGCACCGGCGGCTAGCCTCATGGCGGAGCTCATTCTAGGGCGGAGTCAGCGGCGCCGCGGGTCGAGGAAGTCCACCTTCCTCACCGTGCTGCCGGGAAAGTGCTTGAGTGCAGCGGCCAGCCCCCGACCTCCCCGGGAGCCGCCTCCCGCCCCCGGAGAAGGGCCCGCTGACCCGCGCAGGACCAGGGTCACCGGGACTTCCCGACCCGCCGCCGCCTGCAGCGCCTGGCTCAGGAGTTCGCGGTTGGCCGGGGAGTTGAGCTGCCCGAGGTGCCATTCGTAGTTCACCTCGACGATCAGCGAGCCGTTGGATACCCCGGTGGGGGTGGTGTCCAAGACCAGGGCGTGAAAGGGCTTGTGGTGTTCCCTCGCCCACTCGACCACCCGCACCCAGAGCGCCCGCCAGTCGGGCTCGGGGCCAGCTGACCGGCCCGGGTCGGGTTCAGGCGCCTGCGACCCAAGATGCCCACGGAGTGCATCTCCCGTCCTGGCGTCCGGCTCTGGCCGTGACGACGCGGCCGGCGGAGGAGATGGGACGGGGGGGTGATCGTCCTGCGCCGCGGGGGAGGCCGGGTCCAGCGACCGCCCCGGCTTGGCCCCCGTCCTCCCCCGCGGGGAAGGAGCGGTCTCGGGTCCGGAAAGGAGGCCGTCGGGCCGCGCCGGTGCCGAGGCTGAGGCCACCTGGAGGAGCACGACCTCCATGGTCATCCAGGGGTCGTCCGCACGCCGAAGCTCCGAGGACCCCCGGGTGCACGCCTCCATCAGCTCGAGCCACGGGCCGGCCGCGCCGCCCTTCTCCACCAGCCGCCAGTAGGTGTCCCGGGCCCGCGCCCCGAGCGCCCGCAGGAGTTGGCGCGGCTCGACCCCGTACTCCTGCAGTTCCCCCAGCCGCTCGAGGACCGCCTGAGGTCTACGCTCGACCAGCGACTCGGCCAGACCGACCACCGCCTCGGGATCGGCCATGCCCAGCGCCGAGCGCACGGTCTCGAGCTCGAGAATGCCGTCGTCCAGACCCATGAGGCGCTCCAGAAGCGACTCGGCGTCGCGCAGCGACCCGGCACCTGCCTCTGCGACCAGGTCCATCACCGGCCGGCTGGTCGTCACTCCCTCTTGGTCGCAGATCGTCTGCAGGTGCTCGGCCATCGCCCCCACCGGGATACGGCGGAAGTCGAAGCGCTGGCAGCGGGAGAGGATGGTCTCGCTCAGCCGCTGGGGCTCTGTGGTGGCGAGGATGAAGCAGGCGTGGGAAGGGGGCTCCTCAAGGGTCTTGAGGAAGGCGTTCCCAGCCTCGTTGGTGAGCATGTGGGCCTCATCGATGATGTAGACCTTGGTGCGCAGCTCGCTAGGGAGAAACTGAGCGCGCTCGCGAAGGTCCCGGATCTCGTCGATGCCCCGGTTGGTCGCGGCGTCGATCTCGATCACGTCGAGGCTCCGCCCATCGCCGATGGAGGTACAGGGGGCACAGGCGAGGCACGGCTCGCCGTCCTCCGGACTCAGGCAGTTGATGGCCCGGGCGAGGATCCGGGCGGCGCTGGTCTTGCCGGTGCCGCGGACCCCGGTGAAGAGGTAGGCGTGACCGATCCGGCCCTCCCGGACGGCGTGGCGGAGGGCGCGCGCGATCACCTCCTGGCCCACCAGCTCAGAGAAGCGCCGGGGCCGGTACTTGAGGTAGAGGGTCGGTCTAACCGTTTTCACAAGGGCTGATGATGATCGCGCACCCCTCTTCGTGGGACCGCCCCCGGCGCCTACCGACCACCGGGCTCGGGCCGGGGTGCCCGACGGCGCCCCGGTCGCTCCGCGTGCCGCTGCTTCCTTCCGGACCTGACGGGGTTGGCGGTAACCGGCCGCGTCGGACCCGACCGTCGGCACCCGGATGATCAGAGCTGACCCGGAAACGCCCCCCCTAGGAGGGGAGTTCGACCCCGCTGTAGCGGATTGCGGGTACAGGGCACCGCTAACTCCCCGTCTAGCGCGATCGAGCCGATTGTAGCGCGGCAGCGCGAGCCCGCCGCCGGCGGACCGCCGCTATTCTGGCCGGCCGGCCGGCCGCGCGGCGCGCCCTCGGTGTCGGTACGGCCCCGAAACAGTCGTGGGAGGAATCCCCGAAGGGACAGGTCGGAACTCCCTCAGAGGTCCATTGCGGACAGCCTCCGGGTCCCCGCCCGGAGAGCAGCCCCGCCTGCGGTGACCGCGCACAGTCCGCAGATGAAGAGGGAAAGAGCCTCCCGCTCCCAGAAGGGCATCCAGGTGAGCAGCAGCGGCAGGGTGAAAGCCACTATGGAGACGGCGACATACGTGGACCCCAGGAGCATGAAGGCCATCACCAGCCAGATGCCGACAGCCCGGCGCGGGTCGTTCCAGTCCAGCCGTGGCCAGGCCGCCCCCATCCCGGTCGCCAACCCCACAAGCCCCAGAACGAGCATGGTCAGCTGGGCGGCGGAGATCGCCACCTCGTTCACGGGGAGCCGCTGGGTGATCTCGGTGACCAGGAGGAGCGCCAGGCTGGCTCCGATCGCAACCAGCGCCGGAAGCTGGGCCTTGCTGAGCAGAACGCCCCTCGGGCTGAGGGGGCAGCTGAATAGGCACCAGGCATGTGGCCCCTCGGCTCCGATGGCGCGCAGACCGAGGCCGCTGGCCGCGAAGAGGGCGGCGAAGGACGCGGTAGTGAGGGGCCCATACCAGGCCGGGAAATCTCTGAAGACCCCCGAGCCCCCGCGAGGAGAGAGCAGATAGACGGCGAAGAGTCCCACGGGGAGCAGCAGTTGGATCAGCTGTCCCGGGTCCCGACGGAGGACGCGCCCGTCCTTCCGCAGGATCGCCAGAGGAGCGGGCAGCGCTCGCGCGAACCGTGCCCTGCGGGCCCTGGCGGCGGTGAACTGGGAGCGGCACCACCCCTCCCGGAGGAAGCGGGCCGCGACCAGGATCCCCACCTGGGTCACGATCGCGGCGAGGAGAGTGGTGGAGGCGGCCAGCGGTACCGCCTGGGCCAACTGCCCACGCGCCACGGCCACCAGGCTCCTGGCCACCCAGGACGTGGGGAGCCAGGCCGCCGAGCCCACCCCCTGGTCGAACCGGCTGGGGCCCAGCCCCCCCGACCCGTGGCCGCTGAAGGTTGCGGCGAGGTCGACCGCCGCCGCTCCGAAGCCAACCCCGGCGACCAAGATGGCGGCGGCGTCGCGGACCCGGGCCGCGGGGACCAGCCGTACCACCAGCACCACCCCCACGAGGGCCAGGGACATGGGCACCAGAAGCAGGGCGGGCAGGGCCAAGGCCACCAGCGCAATGAGCAGCGGGGCGTGGAAGCGGAGCGAGGCCGCCAGCACCGCCGGGCCCCCGATCAGCGCCCCGATGGTGAGGCCGACGGCCAGCTGGTTGGCGAGCCGGTGGGCGAGGAATACGGGGGCGCTCAGCGGCGAGGAGAGCAGCCACTCGACGTCTCGCGCGAAGTACACGGACGCCAGGGCGAAGCTGACCGAGCTGGCCAACGTGAAGAGCCAGAGAACAGCGGCCAGGGTGGCGAGGGGCGCCTCCAGCTGGCCCGGGGACAGCCGTCCCAGGAGATGCTCGGTCGCCGGTACGGTGGCGGCCCAGAATGCCACCACCACCGGCACCGCGAGGGTGGCGGCCAGGCGTCTTCCGGGCCCGGAGCGCCACCAGGAGTTCCAGGTGGCTAGAAGTGAGGACCGGAAGAGGCCGAGGAGCTGCTCTCGGGGATGGGCCGCACCTCGCTCCCACGGTCCGGACCAGGCTGGAGCCGCCACGTCAGGCGGAGAGCGCATCGATGAGCCGGTCAGCGTTGCCCTCCTCCGCCCCGGTGGCCTGCAGGAAGGCCGCCTCCAGCCCCTCCCCTCCCCGTCCCTGGCCAGCCAGCTCCTCCACCGTGCCCAGGGCCACCAACCGCCCGGCGGAGAAGATCCCCACCCGGTCACAGAGGGCACTGGCCACGTCCAGGGCGTGGGTGCTGAGGAAGACCGCATGCCCGGTGGCGCATAGCGCCTTCAAGATGGTGCGCAACTGGCGCGCCGCTTTGGGATCCAGGCCCACCGTGGGCTCGTCGAGAAGCAGCACCTCGGGATCGTGGATCAACGCCGCACAGAGGGCGAGCTTCTGCCGCATCCCCCGGGAGTAGGACTGGACCAGCTGGGAGGCGGCCTGGGACAGCTCGAGAGCGTCGAGGAGGGCCGGGATGCGGCGCTCGCGGCGCCGGCGGCTCACCCCGTGCAGGTCACCGGCAAGCTGCAGAAACTCAGCGCCGGTGAGCTTCTCGTACAGGGGAGCGCTATCCGGGACGTACCCGAGATGACTTCGGGCGCGGCCGCCGTCCGACTGCGCGTCGTGGCCGCACACCGTGATCCGGCCGCTGCTGGGTCGCAACAGCCCAACCGCCATCTTGATGGTGGTGGTTTTGCCGGCCCCGTTGGGCCCGATGAGGCCGAAGAGCTCGCCAGCCTCGAGTTCCAGGTCCAGGCCCGAGACGGCGCTGCGGCCCTCGAACTCCTTGCTCACCGCCTGGAAGCGCAGCGGCGCCGGTGCCCGCTCCAACACGCGGGGATTATCACCCGGTCCCGCTCCACCCCGCCTTCCGATGCGACGTTGTAACCTCAGCACATGAGCAGCAACGCACCGACTCGGACCACCCTGGACGACATGGCGCTCTCCCCGGGCAAGCGAGCGCGGCTCCACACCCTCCTCTACGACCACGGCCCGGGCAACGGCACCCTGCTGCTCCTGCCCGTGGACCAGGGGCTGGAGCATGGCCCGGTGGACTTCTTCGCCAACCCTCCGGCACTGGACCCCGACTTCCAATGCCAGCTGGCCCTTCGCGGGCGCTACTCCGGGATCGCCCTCCAGATCGGGCTGGCCGAGCGCCACCAGGCCCGCTACGCCGGCAGACTGCCGCTGGTGCTCAAGGTCAACGGCCGGACCAATGTGCCCAGTTCCGATGAGGCATTCTCCCCCCTCACCTCCTCCGTGGAGGACGCCGTCCGGCTGGGGGCCTCGGCGGTGGGATACACCTGCTACGTCGGCTCTCCAGCCCAAGACCGTGACCTGCGGCAGATGAGTGAGGTCCGTCGGGAGTGCGAGCGCTACGGGATGCCGCTTATCTGCTGGTCATACCCTCGGGGATCGGCCATCGCCAAGAAGGGAGGCCAGGACAGCCTGTACGCGGTGGACTACGCGGCCCGGGTGGCCTCGGAGATGGGCGCGGACGTCATTAAGATCAACATCCCCCGGGCCCACGGTGAGGCCGACAGTGCCTCGCCGGCGCCCTACGACAGCCTGGTGGAGGACCGGCGCCAGATGCTCTCTCGGGTGATCCGGTCAGCTGGAAGGTCGCTCGTGATCTTCGCCGGCGGCAGCAAGATTGGCGACCAGGAGCTCCTGGGGCGGATCGAGGACTGCATGGCCGCGGGCGGGACGGGGTTCATCTTCGGCCGGAACATGTGGCAGCGCCCGATGGACGAGGCGCTGGCCATGACCCAGCGGGTGCACCAGATCCTCGCCCAGTACGGCGCCGGCTGACCGTCAGGGGCCCGCGAGTGGGGCCAGGGCGGCACGGGCGGCGATGCCCATCAGAGGCCCCAGCGTCACGGTGAATCCAGCCAGAGCCGCCACGCTCAGACCGAGGCCAACGAGAGCGGCCCGGCTGGGCAGCTCGAGCGGCTGACCTTCGGCCTGCGGGTCGAGGAGGGCTAGGACCCAGCGCAGAGCCACGGCCGCGGAGAGGATCGCCCCCAGCACCACGGCGACCGCCAGCCACCCCAGCCCGGCCTGCAGGGTGGACTCCACCACCATGACGCGCGCAAAGAAGCCGGTCAGGGGCGGGAGCCCCACCACGGCTGCCAGTAGCAGGGCCAGGAGGCCGGCGTGGACCGGGGAGCGCGAGGCCAGACCGCGAAGCTGGGCGATCCCGTCCCCAGCGCCCGACAGCTGGACCGTCCCGATGAGACCGAGGCTCGCGGTGACCACCGGCACCAGCCCCAGAACCAGGTAGAGAACGGCGGCCGTGGCCGGTCGGCTGGACCAGGTGAGGCCGGCCAGCACCAGTGCGGCATCCCCCACGAGGAGGTAGCCCACCGCCACCAGCAGCGAGCGCTGGCGCCAGGCGAGCGCCGGGGCGATGAGGATAGTCAGAGCCGCCACCACCCCGACGGTAACGTTCCAGCCGGGAAGCGCCGCGCCCAGGGCGCCGGGCAGCAGCCTGAGGAGGGCCGCGGCCGCGGCCAGGGCGCCGAGCGCGAGCCCCGCCAGGGACGGCCCCAAGGGAACCGCCTGGGTGGCTCCCGGCCTCCACCAGGTGAGGGGGAACGCCCCCAGGGGCCCGGCGACTCCCACGGTGACGAGAAGCACCGCCAAGCCCAGAAGCGGGCTCGGCGGGAGCGCGTCGAGGAGGGTGAGCTGGGTGGCATGGCCCAGCCCGGCCAGGATCGCCTCCCCCCCTGCAAAGGTCGCCAGAAGGGCGCCGGTGACCGTCAAGGACCGGCCGGCGGAGCGCACCGCTCCGGTGTCCACCTTCCGCAGCGCGGAGCCCAGGACCAGGGGGACGCTCACGGTGGCCAGCCCCACCAGGAGAGTGAGCAGATCTCCTCCCGAGGCGGTGAGCATTACCCCCGCAGTGGACACCAGGACCAGCGAGTGGTAGAGCGGCTGGTGGGGGTCTAGCTGCCCCTCCAGATCGGCGCCGGTCAGGAGGATGGCGGCGGCAGCTGCCGGAGCGGCCGCGTAGAAGAAGAGCGCGAAGCGGTCCACCAGGAAGCTCCCGTGCTCGACATCCGGCGGCGCCGGTCCCAGCGAGCTGCGCCAGAATCCCACCGCCGCCAGGAAGGCCAGGGCTGTGAAGGCGAGGGCTAGGTAGCGGCTGAGGTTGCCGCGGTCCCCCCGGGAGCCGTACAGCCCGCCCTCGACGCCCAGGCACACGACCGCGCCCAGGAGCAGCACCCCCAAGGTGCCGAAGTCCTGGAGGAAGGCGAAGTTCACTTGCCGGGCACCTTAGCCGGGGCCATGCTGGAGACCCGGGCCGCCACCAGGTCGGTGCCGTGCACTGTGTAGGGGACGAAGTAGCCGGCCGTGATCCCGAACACCACGGCGGCAGCCGCCAGCCACCACCCGGCGTAGAACTCCGATCCCCGAGAGTCCGCGATGGGGTCGGCGAGTTCCGGCTCCGCCCCGGGCGCCCAGAATGGCCCGGTGCCGACCCGCCAGGCGGCGTAGGCCAGAAGGCCCATGCCCACGATGACGGCAGAGGTGATGAAGCGATGCTCAGCGAAGCTTCCCACCACCACCTGGAACACCCCCGGGAAACCTACCAGGAAGGGGACGCCGCCGAGCGAGGCCGCTCCCACGGCGAACATCAGCTTGAGGCGGTCGGCGCCAGCAGCCCGTCCGGCGATCGCGCTGACCTCGGCGCCCCCGCCCCGATCGGCCACCGCACCGATGGCCAGAACCAGGAGCGGGGCGATGAAGGTGAGGGCGAACGCCAGCCACAGGGCGCCGGAGAGCGAGGTCTCGGAGAAGGAGATGATCCCCAGCAGAACGGGCCCGGAGCTCCCCGCCAACAGGCCCGCGGTCGCCCGGCGCAGGTCCCGCTCCCCCACCGCCCGCAGCGCCGACCAGTAGAGGGTCAGCACCGCCAACAGCAGAACCGGAACCACCAGCTGCAGGCCTCCCCTCGGGTCCATCCCCAGCAGCACCCGGACCAGTCCGTAGGCGCCCACCGGGAAAGAGGAGACCGCCAGCAGCATCGCCACCGGGGTCGGCGCGGCGGCCACCCCATCCAGAAGCCACCGCTGCAGGGGGAAGATCGCCATCCGCGCGCCGAAGGCGAAGAGCAGCAGCCCGGCCACGATCAACCCCGGTGCTCCCTTGACCGGTCCGACCGTGGAGAGGGTCACGAAGTTGAAGGTGGTGTTGCCGGTCTGCAGCAGCATCAGAAGGGCGGCGACCAGCAGGGCCGCGGCGCCCAGAGACTGGGTCACCAGCAGCCGCCGCCCCGCCTCGCGGGCACCGGGTCGGGAACCGGAGCCGACCAGGAGCGCCAGGGGAAAGACCGGCAGCCAGAAGAAGAGCACCAGGAGCATGAGGTCCTGGGTTGCGAAGTACCCCGCCAGGCTGGTCTCGGCGATCAGCAGGAGGGCGAAGTGGGAGCGGGTGCGCTCCCGCATCCTCCAGCTGGCCAGCACCAGGGCCGGGAAGACTGCGGTGACCGCGAAGAGCAGCATGAGGCTCAGCCCGTCCACCCCCAGGTGGTAGTCCAGCTGGAAGTAGAAGCCGCGCAGCCAGGGGGCGTCGATGCTGGGCTGAGCGATCGCCCCCTGGGCAGGGTTCCCCACCTCGCCGAGCAGGTCGAAGATGGCGATCGCCAGCGGCAGGCCGGTGGCCAGCAGGGCGCCGGTGCGAACCCTGAAGCGCTCGAGGTCCGTCCTCACGGGGAGCAGGGCGATCACCATCGCCCCGATCAAAGGGATGAAGACGATCAGGGTCAGGCTGACGTCACTGGGCACTCAGGCCGCCCTCCACCAGGTGGCTGCCGCGGCTGCCAGGGCCAGCAGCGCGACCACCACCCCCACCGCTCGAAGCTCCCAGCCCAGCCGGCCGGGCGGCGGGCTCTCGGCCAGGTCGGAGAGCCCCTGGAAGGCAAGATCCCCAGCGGGGTCCAGCACCCGTGCGCTCAGAGCGTGCACCGCCCGTCCGACGCCCAGCAGAACCCACCGGTCCGCAGCCTCCAGGACGGCCTCGCCGCCGAGACCCGGCACCGGATCCAGGCTCAGCCGGCTGCCGGCCAGCCAGGCGAGGGCGAGCCCGACAAGGCCGGCGACCAACACCACGAGCAGTCCGGCGGCGGACCCGCCCAGGCCTGGCACCGACCCGGCCTGGGGCAGAAGCCGGCTCAACACGAAGGAAAAGGCCCCCGCCAGCCAGGCCAGGCTGGTCGCCACCACCGGTACCACCGCCCCGGGCTGGCGGGCCCCCTGCGCCAACTGGCGGCGCACCGTGCGGGCCTCCCGAACGTCCGCCGGCTCGGAACCGTGGATGAGCTTCCAGGCGACTCGCCCGCAGGCTGCGGCGAGCAGCAAGGGGACGGCCACCCCGGCCCCGACCGCGAGCAGCCGCAGTGGTGTCGGCGCCGAGCCGGCGGTGAGGGCCGCCGCCAGGACCTCGGCCCGAGCGAAGAACGCCCCCACCCCCAGGACCCCAGCCCCGGCAGCCAGCGCGCCGAGGAAGGTGAGCGCTGCGGGCCGGGCCTGCCGCCACACCGCCCCCAGCCGGTCCACGGTCCGGACCCGGAGGTCGTGCTCCAGCCGGGCGGCGGCAGAGGAGAGTGCCGCCACCACCAGCACGGTGGCCACCGCCATGGCCGTCGCGGCCGCCGGCGCCGCCAGGCCCACGGCCATAACCGCCATCCCCGTCTGGCTGAGGCCGACCCAGCCCGCGAAGGGACGCAGCTGGCGCTCGCCCAAAGCCAGGACAGCGCCCAAAACGGCGGTTACCGCCCCCAGACCCACCAACGCCGGCGCTGCCCCAGAGGCCAGGTGCAGCAGGGGGTAGACGGCCAGGAGCAGGGCCACCGGGACGACTCCGCCGACCACCCCCTGAAGCAGGGCCCCGGCACCGGAGCGAGCCACGGCCAGAGCTCGCCAGAGCCCCTGCAGGGGCGCCTGCCCCGCCGCCGCCGCCGCGGCCACCAGGAAGAGCACCGCCGAGATCGTCAGGGTCCGCCCCCCCACTCCGCGCACCCCGCCGTGGTGCGCGGCGGTCCAGATCTGGTACAGGGCCTCCAGGTTCAAGCCGTAGGGTGTCTGGGTGCTGGGATGCTTCCCCGTGGTCGCCGCCAGCGCCACCTGGCCGGCGAACTTGACGTAGACGAAGGCCACGGCGAGGAGGAGAACGGCCCCGGACCCGGTCCAGACCAGATAGATGCGCCGGGCAGCCCGCCTCGACCCCGCCCCGGCGAGCATGGCCGCCACCAGCCCCGCGAGGCCGAATCCGAGCACCAGCTGGAAGAGCCCAGGGGCCAGCACGACCAGCTCGGCTGAGAGGCCGAGGAGCGCCGACAGGCGCATCACTGAGGGGAGCTGGGAGCTGGCCCGCAGCTGGGCCATGATCTGGGCCTGTCCGAGCACCACCGCGGCTGCCACGAGGGAGGCGAGGATCACCCCATGTGAGGTCGCGGCGTACCCCACGCCCACCTGGAAGTTGGCCGGCAGCAGGGTGGCGGTGGCTGCGTTGAAGGGGCTCTGGGTGACCGAGAACGTCCAGAAGGTGATGGTCGACTGGGTCAGGTGCTGATGGTGGGCGACGGTGGCGGCGAGGAGGACCAGGGAGGCCACCATGGCGAGCCATCCGCCGATCGCCACGCCGAGGGCCGACCCCCTGCGGGTCTCCGATAGGTAGCTCAGGACGATGCCGCCCAGCGGCACGAGGAGGACCACCCACCCCACCACGAAGACCTTCATGGCGCTGGCTCCAGATCGTCCTGGGGAGCCTCAGGGGAAGGCGCCCGCTCCGCGTCCGCCGGGGGCGGCTCGATCTGGGCACCCGCCGATGCCTGGCCGGCAGGCCGGGCGGCCGCCACCACCAGCAGATCTGATCCGGTGCGCCGGCGCAGGACCACAGCGATCGCCACGGCGCCCGGCAGCGTGACTGCCGAGAGCAGCTCGACCACCACCGCGGCGGCCTGAAGCTGGGCCGCACCCGCTGTGGTCGGCGCGGTGGTCGAGAAGCCGACCAGAGCCGAGGTCGCCGCGGCCAGCAGCAGAGCCACGCCGGCGAACGCGCCGAGGGAGTCCCGGCGGTGGACCAGCGCCGCCACCCCGAGCGCGGCCACGGCGGCGGCGGTCACCAGAAGTGCGGCAGCCGTCCCGTTCACCCGCTGCCCCTCCGGCGCTGGGCCCGAGCGGCCGCGCGTGCCGCCGCCCGCTGCTCGGCTCGACGCCGCTGCTCCAGAAGCCGCCGCCGCCTCGCCGTCTCGGCCTGCTCCTCGACCAGCTCACGGCGGTCGCGGCGGATGAGGACCGCAGCGGAAACCAAAAGGAAGGCTGCCAGGACCAGGGTGCCCAGCACCGGCACCCCAGCCCCCATCAGGAAGGCCGTCCCCACCCGCATCGGCGAAGGCGCAGCGGAGGTCCGCGGGAATCCGGCACTGGTCGCCGCTCCAACGCCGACCAGCAGCAGAAAGGTGAGCGCGGCCGCAGCCGCCGGGATGGCCACCGAGCGCGCGGTGCGACCCGCACCCCCTTCCTCCGCCCCCGGCGACCCGGGATCCAGGGCGGTGAGCACCGCGACGCCCGAGCCGCCCAGCAACAGCGCCTCCAGCACCGCCGGCACCCAGGCCCCGACGCCCGCCATGGCCACCGCCAGCCCCAGGGCCAGCAGAAGCAACGCCAGGAGCTGGCTCGGGCGGTCGTGGCGCCAGAGGAAGGCGAAGCCCGACCCGATCGCCATTCCTCCCCCAACCGCGACCGCGATCATCTAACGTCGCGCCTCCTGACCGACTTGGTCATTGCCGCCGCGCCCGGCGCGACCCGGCCCACGTGCGCATGGCACGGGCCGTCATTTTATGGGAGCGAGATCGGCCTCCGAGGGGTGGCGCTCAGCGGTCACGCAGGGTGAGGCGGTCGGCGAAGGCCTCGAGGCGCGCCTTGAGCGACGCGGGTAGGCCGGCGATGTGGGCCAGCGCCTCCCCGCTCCAGCCGTCGGCGACCTCCCGGGCACCGGCCAGAGCGCCGGACTCGTGGACCAGCAACACCACCTGTTTGCGCAGGGCAGCGGCCTCCGCCGGCGGAACCCGCTCCATGCGCCGCAGGCGAACCAGCACCTCGGCGCGGTGCGGACCCCTGAGGGCGCAGAGAACGGGGAGCCCACATATTCCCTGGGCCAGGTCGATCCCCGCCGGCTTGCCGGTGCGGCCGGGGTCACTGAAGTCGAGGCAGTCGTCTATCCCCTGGAAGGCCAGCCCCAGGTCGCGGGCGAACCGCGCCACCGCCCTGACCTCTGAGGCTTTGGCCCCCGACACCAGGGCACCGATGGATCCGCAGGCGGAGAGGAGCGAACCGGTCTTGCGGCGCGCCACCTGGACATACGGGGTGAGCGCCCCAGACCACACGGAGCGGCGCTCCAGCTCCAGCAACTGCCCCCCGGCGATCTCCACCAGCGCCCCGGCGAAGGCCCGCGACACCCTCGCGTCGCCGAGCCTGGCCACCATCCCCGAGGCTCGCCCCAGGTAGAAATCACCCACGCCGAGGGCTACCAGGGGGCCCTGGGTCGCGGCCACCGTGGGAGCGCCCCGGCGCGAGTCGGCACCGTCCACGAGGTCGTCGTGGCACAGGGTTGCGGCATGGATGATCTCCATCGCGGCAGCCCCGCTCAACGCGGTCGCGGGACGGTAGGCGGGGCCCAGCTCGGCGGCGATGAGCAAGAGGCGCGCCCGGATGCGCTTGCCGCCGGCCCCCAGCAGTCGGGCCATGGGGGCAGCCACCGCGGCCGGGTCCCCGCTGAGGGTGCGGCCCAGCTGACGCTCCAGGGGGTCGCTGGACTGAAGGAGGGCCCCGACCTCCGGGGGAACCGGGAGCGGGGCCACCCCGGCACCGCCGACCGTGGCCAGCCGCCTACCCCCACGCCACCACCGAGCCTGTGCCTCTCCGGAGCCCCCGGCCGCGCGGGCCGCGCTCCAGCCGGCAGGAGGCAGCAGGTGGCGCACCACGACCTCGATGTCCGCCCCGGTGGCGAGCGCCGCGCCAGCTGCGGTCAGCCCGTCCGCGAGGGCGGCTTCATACTCCACGCTGCCGCAGCGGGTCAGTAGGGCGGCAGCCTGAGCCAGGCAGTAGTCGCCCGCCAGGGTGCCCAAGCCCACCTGCGAGCGGCCGTTGGCGGCCGCCCAGTGCCATTCGAGAGCCCGCTGCGTCAGCTCGACGGCGCCCGCCAGCTGGGCCACCGAGAGCGCCAGCCTGGGGGCCGAGGCCCCCGCCCTGACCGCCCAGAGGGCGGCAACACCCAGCTGGTCAGGGGCCCGGAGTGGGCCGCCGCCGAACTGCAGCCCCTCGACCTGCTCGAGCGTCGCCGAGTAAAGCTCCCGACCGCGCCTCCCCCGCACCCGCGGGGCCGCTTCCTGCACCCCGACCGAGAGGGAGGCGTTCACCCCTCAGCCCGGGGATGACCGAGCAGGAACGCAGCGCTCAGCAGCGCCGCGAGCACCAGGAGACCCGCGACCGCCACCAGCATCGCCCCGGACCCGCGCCCGAGCACTGCCAGCACCAGCACTGCCAGAGCAGCTGGCACGTAGCCCCAGGTCAGGAGCCCGCTGCGCCGCACCAGGAGCGTGGCCGTTCGGACGGGGCCAGCGGGCGGTCCGACCCGCAGGAGCCCGGCCGCCACCAGAAGGGCAACCAGCAGCCCGAGCACCGCGGAGAGCACCCTCAGGCCTCGCTGTCGGGATTCGCAGCCGGACCGGTGCGGCGAGGGCGATCCGATGGCCGGGGCGCCGGGGGAGGCAGCAGGAGGTACACCGCCAGGGCGGCCACGGCGACCCCGGCCAGGATCAGGGTCGGGATCCCAACCCCAGCTGCCAGCACCCCTCCGAAGGAGCCGTTGAGCGCCCCCACCTCCGCCAGGAGGGCCAGGACCGTCGCCACCCCAACCAGCGCCAGGGGCCAGCTCCGCCAACTGTAGGCGAGCTGCAGCGAGGCGCAGGCCAGAAGGCAGCCGGCCAACGCCATGAGCAGAAGGACGGCCTCCGCTGGCCAGCCCATCAGTCGAACTCCTCCCCGGATTCCACCTCGATCTCCCCGCCGGCCACCACTTGGTCCCCATCGTAGAGGACCAGCGACTGGCCGGGCGAGACCGCCGCCTGAGGGGTGGCGAAGCGGACCTCGGCCCGCTCCCCCGGGAAGAGGCGCCAGCTCACCGGGGTCGGCTGGGCATGCGCCCGGAGCTGGGCCAGGGCCGGCTTCCAGCCCCCTCCCGGCACGGGAGCCAGGGCCACAACTCGGGAGATGCGGCACCCGGTCCGCAGCAAGGAACTCCAGGGACCCACCCGCAGGGTGTTGCGGGCGCGGTCCACCTCATAGACGTAGAGGGGCTGAGCGTCCGGACGGCGGGCCGCCAGCCCCAGCGCGTGCCGCTGCCCCACCGTGTAGAAGGGCACCCCCCGGTGGCGGCCCACCAACACCCCGTCCTGGTCCACCACCGGGCCCTCGGAGAACGAGCCGGAAAGCTCCCTAGCCAGCAGCTCCCGATGGTCTCCCCCGCCCACGAAGCACAGCTCCTGGCTGTCCGGCTTGGCCGCGACTCCGAGGCCCAGGGCGGCGGCGAGCTCGCGAACCCTGGTCTTTTCCAGGGTGCCGAGAGGGAACAGGCAGCGGCTGAGGACCTCGGAAGGCGTCCGGTACAGGGTGTAGGACTGGTCCTTGCGCTGGTCGCGCGCGCGCCGGAGCGCGACCCCCGTTTGGCCGCCCCGGTCCACCTGGGCGTAATGACCAGTGGCCAGGTGGCTAGCGCCCACCCGCGACATGCGCCGGTAGAGGTCGGCAAATTTGACGGTCTCGTTGCAGCGGACGCAGGGGTTGGGGGTCCGGCCCTCCCGGTACGCCTCCAGGAACTGCCCCACCACCGTCCGCTCGAACTGGTCGCGAAGGTTGATCACGTAATGGGGGATTCCCAGGCGGGCACACACCCGCCGGGCATCCTCCACGGCGTCCAGGGAGCAGCAGCCCCCCTCCCCCCGCTCGTAGTCGGCGTCCGCCCACAACCTCATGGTCACCCCGACGACCGGCAGCCCCGAAGTTGCAAGCAGAGCCGCTGCGACCGAGCTGTCCACCCCCCCGCTCATGGCCACGGCCACCAGGGTGGGACGAGGTTCGAGCCCCGCCAAGCCCTCCAGCAGTGGCGTCGTCCACGGGGGCGGGCAGGGGGCCCTGCGTTCGACGGGCCCCGGGGCCACTTCCGGCCCATCTCGCCGAGGTCCGGGCACACTCACGGCCGGGGTCGCAAGCAACCTCTGGGACCTGGCTCTGTCGACTACCTCAGCCCGCCCGCGACGGCGGGAACGATGCTGAGCTCATCCTGGGGCTCGATGGAAGCCGCCAGCCCCCCCGAGGTGCGGATGTCCTCATCGTTGCGGTAGATGTTGACGAAGTGCCGGAGGGAGCCGTCGGCCTCGAAGAGGCGGGCCTGGAAACCGGGGTACCGGCGCTCCAGGTCGGCCAGGGCCTCACCCACTGTGGCCGCCTCCACCTCGACCTCGGCCAATCCGCCGGTGAGCTGGCGCAGGGGGCTCGGAATGCGAACCTTGGTGCTCATTTTCAATCCTGGGTGGGACAGTTCGATACTGGGGTGAGGGTGGCGGGGATGCTCAGGCCGGAGTCGAGGGGGGCGCGGCCGCCGAGGCGTCCACGGCTGCGACCACCACTGCGGTGCCATAGGCGAGGATCTCGCTCACCCCGGGTGATAGCTCGTTGGAGTCGTAGCGCATCGCCAGGACCGCATTGGCGCCGAGGGCGGCGGCATGCTCGACCATGAGGTCGAAGGCCTCCTGGCGGGCGTGGTCGCTCATGGTCATGTACACGGTCTGGCGGCCACCCACGAACTGCTGCAGCCCAGCCCCAATGTTGCCGACCACCGAGCGAGAGCGGATCATGAGGCCCCGCACCACACCCAGCTGGCGCACCACTCGATAGCCGTCGAACCCCGTGCCCGTCGTAACCCAGAGCGGGGGGCGGTTGTGCCCGGTCTCTGGCTCCGGCTGGTAGCTCATTCCCGGAGTCTACCAGCCAGCCCCGGTGCGGAAGCGGGCAGAGTGATCTCCATGGTGGGGGCGGGGATCGGCTCCCCCACACCTCTCAGAAGCCGGTCGTAGACGAACTGGGACCACGTCTCCATCTCCAGATACAGCACCTCGAGATCGGGAACCTCCAGCAGGCGTCCCTCGAGCTTGTCCTCCTCGCGCACGGTGACCCCCGCCGCACCGGCGGTCACCATCACCAGGACTCCCAGATGGACTCGACCCACCTCGCCTGCGCCGTCCTTGATCAGGCCCACGAGCCGTCCGGTGGCGGGCGCGGGCGAGACCACCTCCTCGGCCCACTCCCGAAGGCACCCACGCAGGAAGGCCACCTCGAGCGGCCCGTCCTCGGCATTGATGTGGCCACCCACCCCCAGGGTCACCTGTCCCCGCAGCCGACGCTCGCTGCCCCGGCCCAGCCGGCGCATGGCCAGCACGCTCTGGCCGGAGCGCACCACCAGGTGGGGGATCACCTGCTGCCAGCGGTCGTCGTCCTCGACCTCTGCCCGGGGGAGGAAGCGCCCGTGGCGGGGGATGGCGGCGAGGACCTCGCCCACCCCTTCCAGGCGGATCCCGTGCCAGGGGACCGGACCGAGGGCGATCTCGCGTGGCAGGACCAGCACCTCCTCCCTTCCCGCCAGGACTCCGACCGGGCCGGCAGACGCCCTGGACACTCAGGCGAACCCAACCCCCGGGGGTGTCGGCGCCGTGACTCGCTCTGGCATCGAGCGTGAGCATAGTCGGGTGGCTGCGCGGCGGCCCGTGGAGGGACGGAGCGCTACCCTGCCCTGGTGGCGCCATCCCCGGTGTTCGTCGTCGCTGGAGGGGGTTTGGCCGCCGGCCGGGCGGTGGAGCGCCTTCGGGAGCTGGGCTTCGACGGACGCCTGGTGCTGTTCACCGACGAGGCCCGCCTGCCCCATGAGCGGCCCCCACTCTCCAAGCAGTACTTGAGAGGGAAGCTGGCCGAATCCCGGCTGCTCGTCCGGCCGGCCGCGTTCTACGCCGAGAACGCCGTCGAGGTGCGGACCTCGACCAGGGTCGCCGGGATCTCTCCCTCGGCCCACAAGCTGACCCTGGCCGACGGGGAGCGGCTGCGTTACGACCGGCTCCTGCTCGCCTTAGGCTCGGAACCGGTCCGCCCGAACATCCCGGGCGCCGACCTCCCGGGGGTGGCGACGCTGCGCACCGTCGAGGATGCCGACCGGATCCGCCACCGGCTCCGACCCGGCGCCAGCGTCCTGGTCCTGGGAGCCGGGTTTCTCGGCAGCGAGGTGGCCGCCACCGCCCGGGAGATGGGCTGCGAGGTTCACCTGGTGGAGGCGGGGGGGGTTCCCCTGGCGGTCCTCGGACCCACTTTGGCCACCTGGGCCGCCGACCGCCATCGGGAGCACGGGGTGAAGCTCCTGACCGCCACCACGGTGACCAGGTTCGAGGGCGCCCTGGAGGTGGAGGCGGCGGTCCTGGACGACGGGACAGTCATCCCCTGCCAGCTGGTGGTGGCGGCGGTCGGTGCCCGCCCCCGGGTGCAGCTGGCCCAGAGCGCGGGGCTCCGGGTGCGGGACGGGGTGCTGGTGGATGGGGCCTGCCGCACCTCCGCACCGGAGATCCTGGCCGCCGGAGATATCGCCCGCTACCCGAGCCCGCGGGGAACGATGCGCTCGGAGCACTGGGACAACGCCCAGCTCCAGGGGCGTCACGCTGCCGAGGCGATGCTGGGCCCGGTCCAGCACTTCTCCGCGCTGCCCTACGTTTGGACCGAGCTGTACGGCTCAACCGTCCAGCAGCTGGGGGCCTGGGCACCGGCACTTCCCGGGCTGGTGCGGGGCGACCCGGCCTCCGGGCGCTTCACGGCCCTCCAGCTGGACGGCGGCCGGCTGCTGGCCTGCGTGGCCGTCAACCAGTACCCGGCGCTCAAGTGGGCACGCCAGGTGATGGAGTCGGGAACGCTCCTCGACCCGGAGAAGCTCGACCGGGAGGGGCCGCGGGTGTGGTCGGAGCCATCGCTGGGGCCGAGCACCCTGCGCCTGGATTAGGACATCATGTCCTAGGGTCAGCCCTTCTTCTCAGTCAGGCGGGCCGATGCTATCCGAACACTTTGTCCCTATGCTGAGGGCTCAGTGACCGGTTCCGACGGGGCGGGGGTGAGGGTGGCGATCACCGGCATGGGTCTGGTGACGCCCGTGGGCACCGGGGTGGAAGCGGTCTGGGAGAGCCTGAGTCGAGGGCGCTCGGGGATCGGGCCGATCACCCAGTTCGACACCAGCGGTTACCCGACCCAGATCGCCGGGGAGGTCCGGGACTTCGATCCCGAGCAGTACATGGACCGCAAGACGGCCCGCCACGTAGCCCGCTACTGCCAGCTGGGGTTGGCGGCGGCGCGAATGGCGGTGGAGGACAGCCGGCTGCGGCCCTCGACCATGGATCCGGACGCCGTCGGGGTGGTTCTGAGTTCCGGTGCCGGGGGCATGGAGGAGATCGAGCGCGGGCATCGGACGCTCCTGGACCGGGGGGTGAGCCGGATCAGCCCCTTCACCGCCCCGATGATGATCACCGACATCGCCGCGGGCCTGGTCGCCATCGAGCTTCAGGCGGGTGGACCGAACTATGCCGTGGTGAGCGCCTGCGCCAGCAGCGGCCACGCCATCGCCGACGGCTTCGAAGTCATCCGGCGGGGAGACGCGGTGGCGATGATCGCTGGCGGCGCCGAGGCATCCCTCACCCCGCTCATGATCGGCGCCTTCTGCCAGCTGAGCGCGATGAGCCGCCGGAACCAGGATCCCCACGCTGCCTCCCGGCCGTTCGACCTGGGCCGGGACGGCTTCGTGATGTCAGAGGGGGCGGCGGTCCTGGTCCTCGAGGAGATGGGCCACGCGGTCTCCCGGGGGGCTCGGATCTGGGGTGAGGTGCTGGGCGCGGGCGCCAGCGCCGACATGTATCACTTCACGGCCCCAGACCCCGAGGGCCGAGGGGCCGCCAGGGCGATGCGGGCCGCCCTGCGCAAGGCGGGGCTCGGGCCGGAGGACGTGGACTACGTCAACGCCCACGGGACGTCGACTCAGCTCGGCGACATCGCCGAGACCCTGGCCATCCATCAGGTCCTGGGGGAGCGGGCTCGAACCGTTCCGGTGAGCTCCACCAAGTCGATGACCGGGCACCTGCTGGGAGCGGCGGGGGCCATCGAGGCCGCCGCCTGCGTGCTGGCGATGGACCGGGGCCTGGTGCCGCCCACCATCAACCTCGAAGATCAGGATCCGCAATGCGACCTCGACTACGTCCCCAACCGGGCCCGGCCGGCCGATGTGCGCGTCTCGCTCTCGAACTCCTTCGGGTTCGGAGGCCACAACGCCAGCCTGGTTTTGGGACGGGGCCCTTCAGCCAACGCCAAAGGAGCGTGAACAGGTGAGCGCCACAAACCCGGCCCCCACAGGGGAGCCCCTCGACTTTTCGGAACTCCAGCGGATGGCGGGGGAGATCCTCGGGGTGGACGCCGACCGCGTCCAGCTCGACGTCAGCTTCGCTCGCGACCTTGCCGCCGACTCGCTGGACCTCGTCGAGCTGATCATGGCCATCGAGGACCGCTACCAGGTGTCCCTCCCCCCGGAGCGGCTGGAGGGGATGCGCAAGGTGGGGGACCTCTGGGAGTTCCTCCAGGAGCAGCACGGACCGGCGTGACCCTCGCCCTCCCCGTACCCACCCTGAGCGGCCCCCTGGCCCTCCTCTTCCCCGGTCAGGGGGTGCAGCGGCCAGGAATGGGCAGGGATCTGGACCGGCTGTTCCCCGCGGCCCGGGCGGCGCTCCAGCGGGCCGAGGAAGTGCTGCAGATGCCGGTGCGTCGGCTCTGTTTCGATGGCCCCCTGGAGGAGCTGTTCCGCACCGAGAACATCCAGCCCTGCGTGGTCGCCGTCTCCTACGCCGCTCACCAGGCCTTCAAGGAGCGTTTCGGCGAGATCGAGGTGAAGGTGGTCGCCGGCCACAGCCTCGGGGAGATCAGCGCCTGCGCGGCCTCCGGGGCGTTCAGCTGGGAAGAGGCCCTTCTGCTGGTGCGCGAACGCGGCCGGCTGATGGCCGCCGCGGCGGAGACCAGCCCCGGCCGGATGCTCGCGATCGTGGGCCTGAACGAGGGTCAGGTCCAGGAGATCCGCGCCGCGGCCGGGAGCGAGGGCGGCATCTGGATGGCCAATCTGAACTCACCGAACCAGTTCATCCTGAGTGGGGAGGCGGCGGCCATCTCCCGGGCCGAGGAGATGGCCAACCGGGCCGGAGCGCGCCGGGTGACCGTCCTGGACATCCCCCTCGCCGCCCACTCCCCCCTCATGGCCCGGGCCGCCCTGGCCCTGGCGGAGAAGGTGCGGCAGCTGCCCATCCGACCTCCCCAGATCCCGTTGGTGGCCAACGGCAGCGGGCTGGTGCTGCGCTCGGCCCGCTCCCTGCGCTCCGAGCTGCAGGGACACCTGCTGAGGCCGGTGCAGTGGGCCCGGACCATGGCCGCCATGCAGCGGCTCCGGGTGGGCACCGTGGTGGAGCTGGGGCCGGGACGGGTCCTGGCCAGCCTGGCTGCCAAGCACATGGCGGGAGTCTCGACCTGGAACGCTGACGAGCTCCTCGTCGAGCCGGACCTGGGCTAGCGGTGGACCTTAGCCTGGGCGGCCGACGGGCGCTGGTGACGGGAGGCGGCAAGGGAATCGGGGCGGCGGTGGCGCGGGAACTCGGAGCCATGGGCGCCGAGGTGGTGATCAACTTCCGCGCCGACCGCGACTCCGCTGAGGCCGTGGCTGCGGAGATTGCGGGCTCCAGGCTCCATCAGGCAGACGTTGGAGACCCCATGCAGGTCGCCGAGCTCTTCGCCAGCGCCGGTCCCTTCGACGTCGTGGTCAACAATGCCGGCATCCTGCGGGACCGGCTGCTGCTCCGGATGAACACCGAGGACTGGGACCAGGTGCTCAGGACCGACCTCTCAGCCGCCTTCCACGTCACCAAGGCGGCGGTTCCCCGGATGATGCGATCGCGGTGGGGGCGGATCGTCAATGTGACCTCGATCGTGGGCCTGGGGGGAAACCCCGGGCAGGCCAACTACGCCGCCGCCAAGGCCGGGCTGGTGGGACTGACCAAGTCGGTGGCCAAGGAGCTGGGCACGCGGGGGATCACCTGCAACGCGGTCGCGCCCGGATATGTGCGCACGGAGCTGACCAACAGCTCGCTGAGCGAGGAGATGCTGAAGGAGCTGGTCCGGCTGACCCCCTTGCGGCGGGAGGGAACCACGGCAGAGGTCGCCGCCGCGGTGGCGTTCCTGTGCAGCCCGGCCGCCTCCTTCATCACCGGGGAGGTGCTGGTGGTGGACGGGGGGCTCTCCGCCTGACCTAGCGGCCGCAGAGCTCGGCCACGACCTCCCGCACGGAGGCAGCGGGGTCGGCTCCCGTGGCGGCCTCGACGATCCGGGTGCCGACCGCCACCCCGTCCGCGAGGCCCGCCAGGGCCATCACCTGCGATCTTCGACGGACACCGAAGCCCAGGACCAGCGGCCGACCGCTGAGGGCCCGGACCCGGTCCAGGAGGTCGGTCCCCTCCGTGGGGTCCCCCTTCCCGGTGACCCCGGTCCGGGAGACGCAGTAGACGAAGCCGGTGGCCCGGGCGGCCGCCAACGCCAGCCGCCGGTCGGGGGTGGTGGGGGCCACCATGGTGCACAGGCCCAGCCCGGCCCGCGACGCGGAGCCCTCCAGCCCCCCCATCTCCTCCAGAGGGAGGTCAGGAACCAGGACGGCGTCCACCCCTGCCGCGGCCGCCGCCCGGCAGAACTCTTCCAGACCGAACTGTGCCACCGGGTTCAGGTAGGTCATGCAGACCACCGGAACCCGCAGTCCCCGTGACCGGGCCAGCTCGACCTGGGCCAGGGCAAGCCGAGTTGTCATCCCGTGGGCCAGGGCGTGGCGGCCGGCCGCCTGGAGCGTGGGGCCGTCGGCGAGCGGATCGGAGTGGGGTATGCCGACCTCGATGAGAGCCCCGCCTCCGGCCTCGGCCGCCAGCAGCAGGTCAGCGGTCCCTTCCGGGTCCGGGAACCCCGCCATGAGATAGGGGCACACCCGAGGTTCCCCGCCCGAGCGGGGCAGCGCCGCGAGGATGGCGTCGCCTGCCGAGCTCACGAGGGCTCCCAGCCGAGCACCGTCTCCAGGTCCTTGTCCCCCCGGCCGCTGAGGCACACCAGGATGGGGCCCTGGCCGGCCGGCAGGCGCAGGGCCGCGGCCACGGCGTGGCTGGATTCCAGGGCGGGGATGATCCCCTCGAGCCGGGTGAGGAGGTGGAAGGCATCCAGGGCTTGGCGGTCGTCCAGCGCGAGGTAGCTGGCCCTCCCCGTGGCCATCAGGTTGGCGTGCTCCGGGCCCACCCCGGGGTAGTCGAGCCCGGCGGAGATGCTGTGGGTGGGCAGGACCTGTCCATCCCGGTCCTGGAGGATGTACGACCGCGAGCCGTGGAGCACACCGGGGGTTCCCAGCCCCAGGCTGGCGCCGTTGGCGCCGGGTTCGGGGCCACGCCCTCCAGCCTCGACGCCCAGCAGCTGGACCTCGGAGTCGGCCAGGAAGGCGGCGAAGATCCCGATGGCGTTGCTCCCCCCCCCCACGCTGGCGATCACCACCTCGGGTAGCCCTCCCGCGAGCTCCAGCATCTGGGCCCTCGCCTCACTGCCGATCACGGACTGCAGCGTCCTCACCAGCCAGGGGTAGGGATGGGGGCCCACCGCCGATCCGATCACGTAGTGGGTGCCGCGCACATTGGTGACCCAGTCCCGGATGGCCTCCGAGGTGGCGTCCTTGAGGGTGGCCGCGGGGTCGCCGACGGGCTCGACCCGGGCCCCCAGCAGCTTCATCTTGGCGACGTTCACCGCCTGCCGGCGCATGTCCTCGCGCCCCATGTAGACGATGCAGTCCATGCCCAGGAGGGCACAGGCCGTGGCGGTGGCCAGCCCGTGCTGACCTGCCCCGGTCTCGGCGACGATGCGGTGCTTGCCCATGCGCTGCGCCAGGAGCAGCTGGCCGAGGGCATTGTTCAGCTTGTGGGCGCCCGTGTGAAGGAGGTCCTCGCGCTTCAGCCAGACCGGGCGCCCAACCCGCTCGGAGAGTCGGCGGGCGTGGTGAAGCGGGGTGGGCCTCCCGGCGTAACCCGCCTCCAGCCGGTAGAACTCGGCGAGGAACTGGGGATCGCTGAGAGCCTCGACCGCGGCGGCCTCCAGCTGCTGGAGAGCTGGCACCACGGTCTCGGGAACGAAGCTGCCTCCGAATTCGCCGTACCGCCCGCGGGGAGGCGGCGCGGTCACGATGAGCCGGCCCGGACCGTTCACGGCCCCTCGGAAGCCTGGCGGGCCGCGGCCACGAAGCGCATCACCAGCTGGCGATCCTTGCGGCCAGGGGAGGCCTCCAGCGACGAGCTCGCGTCCACCCCGTGCGGCCGGACCGCCTTCACGGCCTGGGCCACGTTGTCCGGGGAGAGGCCCCCGGCGATCCAGACGGGCCGGTGGCCGGCCAGGGCTGCGGCCACCTCCAGGTCCGCCGGTGCGCCCGTGCCGCCGGCGCCGTCCGATGTCAGGGAATCCACGAGGAGTGGGAGCCGAGGCCACCACTCGCCCGACCGGCGCAGCGCCAGGCGGTCGCCGCGCAGGTAGGGCAGGATCGGCACCGGCAGTTGGGTGATCAGCTCCGGGGGGCAGCTGCGGAGGTGAAGCTGCAGCGCCGTGAGGTGACAGGACGCGGCCATCTCGGCCAGCTCCGCCGGGCTGGCATCCACCAGCACCCCGAAGCGGTCGGCGGCCCCGCCAACGTAGTCGGAAATCTCCCGCGCCCGCTGGAAGGAGACCCGCCTAGGGCTGCCGGGATGGAGCACCATCCCGATGGCGTCGGCGCCGGCATCCAGCGCCGCCCGGGCATCCTCCCTGGTGGTGATCCCGCAGATCTTGACCCTCAACCCGCTTCGCCCTCCACGACGAGAAGCTCCTGGAGCCGCGCCGCCGGGTCCGGGGCCCGCATCAGGACCTCGCCGACAAGCACTGCATCGGCTCCGCAAGCGGCCAGCCGGACCAGGTCGGAATGGCTCGATATGCCTGACTCCGAGATCAGGATGGCGCCGGGCGGGGCGAGTGGAACCAGCTGCTCCGTGGTCCGGAGGTCGACCGTGAGTCGGTCCAGATCCCGGTTGTTGATCCCCACCAGATCCGAACCCAGGCTGACGGCCAGCCCCATCTCCCGCTCGTCGTGGACCTCCACCAGGGCGTCCATACCCAGGTCGCGGGCGAGCTGGAGGCAGCTCTGGAGCGGTCCCGGCCCCAGGGCTCGGACGATGAGAAGCACGGCGTCGGCGCCCGCGGCCCGGGCCTCCAGCACCTGCTCCGGCCCGGTCAGGAAGTCCTTGCGCAGCACGGGCACGGTGGAGACCCGGCGCACCGAACGCAGGTCGTCCAGCGAGCCGCCGAATTGGGCGGGCTCGGTCAGGACGGAGAGCGCGGCGGCCCCCGATCGGGCCAGTGCGGGGCCCAGCGCCAGGGGGTCGAGGCCGGGCCGGAGAGGGCCGGCGGAAGGTGAGCTACGCTTCAGTTCGGCGACCACAGCCAGTCCGGGGTTGGCGAGGGCCCTTCGAAAGCCACGCGGTGCCGGAGCCTCCGCAGCCAGTTGCTCGAGGTGGCCGGGGCTGTGTCTCCGGCGCAGGTCGGCGAGTCGCTCCCGGGAGCCAACCAGGAGAGGCCCCAGGACCCCGTAGCCGGTTCGAGCCTTCATCAGCCGGCGATCGAGAATTGCGGCAGTCCCGGCCCCACCGCCTCCTCCTCGATCTGAACCCCGTCCACCAGGGCGGCAGGCGGCCCCTCCCGGAGGAAGTCGACGTAATCGAGCACCGCCGGCAGCGGACCCTGAACCAGGGTCTCCAGCCGCCCGTCGGCCCGGTTGCGCACCCACCCGACCAGCCCCAAATCGTCAGCCCGGCGGGCGGCATACGCCCGAAAGCCCACCATCTGGACCCGACCGCTCACCAGGCAGCGGCGGCGGACCTCGGAAGGCGCGCTGGAGCTCATACCGCCAAGGTTAAGCGACGGGTAGACGCGTCACTTGAGGACGGTGCCTCCAGCCTCCTCCTGGCGCGCCAGCATGAAGAGCAGGTCCGAGAGGCGATTGAGGTAGCGCAGCACCTCAGGATTGCCGAGCAGGCCGTGCCGCTGCAGGGAAACCGTGCGGCGCTCCGCCCGCCGCACCAGGGAGCGGGCCAGGTCGATGGCCGCGGCCGCCGGCGAGCCTCCGGGGAGAACGAAGCCGGCAGGTATTCCCACCTCGCGCTCGAGGCGGTGGACCCATCCCTCCAGCCGCTCCGTGGCCTCCGCGGAGAGCACTGGGAAGTGCTTCTCCAGCCGGTCTCGGAGCTGAGGGTCAGTGGCCAGCTCCGCTCCCACCGTGAAGCACTCTCGCTCCAACTCCAGCAGCCCTTCGGCCACCTCGGCCCGGGAGCACAGTGCCCTGGCCAGCCCCATGGCGGAGATGGCCTCGTCCAGGGCGCCGTAGGCCTCGGTGCGGGGGTCGTCCTTGGGTACGCGCCCCCCGTAAAGGAGGCTGGTCTCCCCCTGGTCCCCTCCCCCGGTGACGATGCTCACCCGGCCCCGACGGCCGCCATCTCCGGCTGGGCCAACTCCTCCTCGACGTACTTGGTGGCGGCGATGGCGGCGGTGGTGCCGTCGCCGACCGCGGTCGTGACCTGGCGGGTCAGCTGCGCCCGCACGTCCCCGGCGGCGAAGATCCCGGGGATCGAGGTGCGCATGTTGGCGTCGGTCAGGTAGTACCCCTGGGGGTCATGGTCCACGTGCCCGGCCACCAGCTGGGTGTTGGGGATGAAGCCGACGAAGATGAAAACCCCGCCGACCGCAAGCTCGCTCCGCTCGCCGTCGCGTACGTTGCGCAGCCTGAGGGAGGTGACGCGGCTCTCGTCGCCAGTAATCGCCTCCACCACGCTGTCGAGCAGGAACTCGATCTTGGGGTTCTGGCGGGCCCGCTCCACCAGCAGGTGCTGGGCCCGGAATTCCTCCCGGCGGTGGATCACCGTGACCTTGGAGGCGTAGCGGGTGAGGAACGCCGCCTCCTCGATCGCCGCGTCGCCGCCACCCACGACCGCCAGGTGCTCCCCGCGGAAGAACGCCCCGTCGCAGACCGCGCAGTAGGACACGCCGCGGCCGGCGTACTCCTGCTCCCCGGGGACCTCCAGCTTGCGGGGCTGGCCCCCGGCGGTGACGATCACCGCCTTGGCGTAATACGGCTCCTCCTCCTCAACCTCGATCCGCTGCCGGCCGTCGGGCAGCGGGACTACAGAGGACACCCGGGCCGAGACGAGTTCGGCCCCGAAGCTCAGGGCGTGCTCCGCCATCTTGCTCGCCAGTTCCGGTCCGGTGATCGAGGCGAAGCCCGGATAGTCCTCGATGGCCTCGGTGTTCAGCAGCTCCCCGCCGGGTAACCCCGCCTCCAGCAGCAGGGTCCGCTTGAGCGCCCGGCCCGCGTACAGGGCCGCCGTGAGCCCGGCCGGCCCCCCTCCCACGACCGCGATGTCGTACTCCCGTTCCGTCACGACGCGCCTCCAGATGGCCAGAACTCATCCTCAGCTTACCCACTCGGGCAGGCGCCGAAGCCGGGGTCAGCCGACGAGCGCGCCCTTCAGGGGGTCGGAGCTCACGCCCTGCTTGGAATAGCGGTCCCAGATCTCGTTGCCGCCCCGCTTCCAGCTCACGCTGGGAACCTCGAGCAGCACCCGGTCGACTCGGTCCCGGAGGGACTCAACCCGGGCGATCACCGACTCCAGCAAGGTGTCGGCGAGGTAATGGGGCTCAAGGCCGAGGTCGAGGAGATGTTGGTGCTTGGCGTTGTAGTAGTGCTCCTCCAACTCCACTCTGGGGTTGGGCAGGTGGGAGATCTCCGTCTCGAGCCCGTGGCGTTCCCGCACCTTGGCCACCAGCTCCGCCAGCTCCCGCACGCTGAACTGCTCTGTGAACTGGTTGAACACTCGGCACTCGCCCCGCTCGGCGGGGTTCTGCAGGGCCAGGGTGATGCAGGCCATGGTGTCCCGCAGGTCGAGGAAGCCGCGGGTCTGGCCGCCCTTCCCGTACACCGTGAGCGGCTCTCCCACCGCAGCCTGGGCGCAGAAGCGGTTGAGGGCGGTTCCCCAGATGGAATCGAAGTCGAAGCGGGTGCTGAGTTCGGGGTGCAGGACGGTGTCATCGGTGTCCACCCCGTACACCACCCCCTGGTTCAGGTCGGTGGCCCTCACCCCCCAGGCCCGGGTGGCGAAGTAGAGGTTGTTGCTGTCGTGGACCTTGGAGAGGTGATAGAAGCTGCCCGCCACCTTGGGGAAGGGGAGGCGGTCCCGGCGGCCGTTGTGCTCGATCTCCAGGTACCCCTCCTCGATGTCGATGTTGGGGGTCCCGTATTCGCCCATGGTGCCCAGCTTGATGAGATGGCAGTCGGGGACCCGGTCCCGGATGGCGAAGAGGAGGTTCAGCGTGCCCACCACATTGTTCGCCTGGGTGAGCACGGCGTGGGCCCGGTCGACCATCGAAAAGGGCGCGCTGCGCTGCTCGGCGAAATGGATCACGGCCTGGGGACGAAACTCGGCGATCAGGGCGTCGACGGCGCGGGAGTCGCGCATGTCGGCCCGCCGCCAGATGATCTCCCTCCCCGTCAATTTCCGCCACCGCGCCACCCGCCTTGACATTGTGGCGATGGGCACCAGGCTGTAGGTCCCTCCCTCGCGGTCCCAGCAGCGGCGGGCGAGGTTGTCGACCGCGACCACCCGATGCCCCAGCCGGGAGAGGTGCATCGCCATCGGCCAACCGATGTAGCCGTCCGCACCGAGCACCGCCACCGTGAGTCCCGAAGGTTCGGTGGGGCTGCTCATAGGGCGAGGTCTCCTCTAAGGATGAGGGGCTCGGCTGCAGGCCGTGGTCCCGGTAAAGGCCGATCGTGCCACATCCCCGAGCGGAGGGTCAAACGGGCACTTGGCTCACCAGAGCCGGGCGCATCGACACCCGGCGCCCAGGCTCATCGGTCAGGTGGAGGGGTAGGACGCTCCGGGCGGGTGGGCCGCACTGCCCACCACTTGGTCCCCTGACGATGGGTAGAAATGCCCGGACCGTCCGGCACCTCGCGGCGCCTCGCTTGCACCCGTGCGGGCAAGTTCTCCATCGGAGGGGGAAACGGGACGGGCGGCCTACCCCCCGGTCCACTGCCGGATCACCGGCAGGACCTCCTGGAGGGGGATGGCGAAGGCCCCCACCCCGAACTTGGCCGCCAGGGTCATGATCCCCAAGACCTGCCCTTGGGCGGTGAGCACCGGCCCCCCACTGTTCCCCGGGAAGATGTGGGCGGGGATGCGGATGAGGTCGACGTAACTGCTGAGCTGTCCGGGCTCGGCATCCCCCACCGTGGCCCTCTGGTTGAGGCCGTCCACCAGGGAGACGGTGACCGGAGGGTGCCCGGTGGCTCCCTGGGAGGCGAGGACCACGACCGCCTGCCCGATCGAGGCCGAAGCGGTGTCCAGGGGCAGCGGCGCCTCGGTGAGGCCCTGGGCCTGGACCTCCGCCAGGTCGAGCTGGGGGTCCGAGTTCACCACTCGGGCCGGGTACTCGGCTCCCGACGAGGTGACCACGTGGAAGCTCAGCCCCTGGCTCACCACGTGGTCGTTGGTGATGAAGTCGCCCCGCGAGTCCACCGGCCATCCGGTGCCGAGCTCCTCGGAGGCGGTGCCCACCGCCACCACGGTCACGATCTCGGGAAGGTCCTGGCCCGCGATCTCCTGGAGGGTAGTCCCCGTGCCCGCCGCGGACGGGGTGGGGGTGGGGGCCAGCGCCAGGTTGCGGGCCACGTGGTGGCCGTCGGGAGACCGGTGTGCCAGCGAGAGGCCGGCGGCTGCGCCCGCGGCCACCCCGATGGCGATCACCGCCACTCCCGCCACCACGCGCGTCCACCATCGAGGACCTCGAGGCGAGAGCGGGTAGGCCCCCTCGGGACTCCACTCCTCGGGGCCCCAGCCCGCACCTGCTGGGAGGAGGGGGTCTCCGGGCGGCTCCCACGGAAGCGGCTGCCTAGGCGCCCTCCAGCCGCCCTCCGGCACGCCGCTCGAGTCCGGGACGTGTGGTTCCGTCGTCGCGCCTCCTGTTCGGCGGCCGGCTCCAGATCCCGCCACCCCCAACCGACCGCACTCCGGGGTGCAGATTAACTCCGGGAGCCGCGGTCGGGACTCGCGGTGTGGTGCCGGGAGCGGGACTCGAACCCGCACGCAGTGACCTGCACAGCGCCCTGAACGCTGCGTGTCTACCAGTTTCACCATCCCGGCCGGGCCCGCCAATCGTACCGGATGAGGGGCCCGGGATCGAGGGCCGCCGGCTCATCCGGTCCACTCCGCGACATGCGTGAAGAGCTGGGTGGGGTCGCCCACCGACGGCAGGCCCGGAGTGTGGGTCCGGCTCAGGTGCGCGTACACCAGCTCCGGGGTGTAGAGGAACACCGCCGGCATGTCGGCACCCAGTTCCTGAGCCACCACTCGGTAGGCGGCGATGCGGCCGGGCAGGGAGGTGGCGGTGGCCAGCTGGTCGATGGCATGGGTCAGGATCGGGTTAGCGGCCCCCTGGCCGAGGTCGGCACCACCCGCGCCACTGCCGCCGAAGAGCCCGGATAGGTCGAGAGTGGGTCCGTTGTCGAAGCCGACCAGCGCCATCTGGAAGTCCCCCTTGCTGAGCTGGGCCGTGAGGAAGGAGGCCGCCGGGTATTCGGCGACGCTGACCGGGATTCCCGCTGCCCCGAGCTGGGCGGCCAGCACACGAGCCACTGCGGTGAGAGGCTCCATGTCGGGGACTGAGAGGCGCAGCTGCAACGGCCGGCCGCCGGCTTCATAGAGGCCCACCGGTGGGGTTCGCCGGTACCCCGCCGACGCCAGCAGCCGGCCCGCCGAGCCGGCCGGTTGTCCGCGCGGGGTGATGGCCCCGGCCCAGCTGATCGAGTCGGGCAGCGGTCCGAACTGCGGTCTGCCCATGCCGGGCAGGGCCCGGGCGATGAGCTGGTTCCGGTCCACGAGGGCGGCCACCGCCTGGCGGATGGCCGGGTCGCTCAGGGGCGGGCTGGACTGGTTGAAGAGCAACTCCACGAAGGAGTAGGTCAGGATGTGGTCGCGCACCACGGCCCTGGGCAGGCCCGCGAGCTCCGAGCTGGTGGCGACCAGCCAGCCGTCGACTTTGCCGGCGGCCATCTGCGCGGCCACGGCGGCGGCGCTGGGCTCGAGCTGGATCACAAAGCGAAAGATGTGCGGACGTGGTTGATAGTTCGGATTGCGCACCAGCACGACCTGGTCGGGCAGGTTGGCCGTCAGGGTGAAGGGGCCGGCAGCCGGGGGGAACGGGCCGGTGGGCCTGAGCCCCTCCCGAAGGTAGCGCCCGGGCTGGTCGCGATATGGGGCCTCGGGGAGGATGGGAAGCTCCGCGGTGGTTGCGAAGTTGGGAGCGGGCCCGGGCAGGATGAAGGTCCCGGACCAGTAGGAGTTGGCTTCCATGGTGATCCCCAACCAGGGAGCGGCCAGGGAGGGGTCGGGGAAGTTGGCCGCCTGCATCACAGCCAGGGTGAACCCGACATCCCTCGTGGTGATCGGTGCCCCATTGGACCAGCGTCCGTCCCGGGGCAGGGTGAACCCCCAGCGGGAGCCATTGGCCTCGGACCGGAAGGAGCTGGCCAGCCCCAGGCGCGGCGACCCGTTGGGGCCGGGCGCGGTGAGCCCGGGGGAGCTGATGGCGGCGACGGTGGTCGCTACCGGGCTGGAGGGGGCCAGAAGGGAGCTGAGTGGTGAGGGGCCGGTGGGAGCGACCAGTCCCTCGGTGTAGACCTGGTTCGCGGCCTGCTGGAGGACTCCCATGGCCAGGGCGCCAACCCCCACGAGTAGCAGCGCGGCGGCGGCCGCCAGAGCGGGCAACCGGAGAGGATGGCGGCGGCGGTCGAAAGCGCCGGAGAGGCTGAGGTGGTCCCTCAGCCGACCCGGATCTGGATGATGGCCACCAGCGCGAAGGCCGCCGTCAGCCAGATCGAGGCGCGGAAAAGCCCCTTCTCCAGCCCGCGCCGGGTCCGGTACCCGCCCCCCATGTCGGTGCCCCCGCCGATGGTCCCGCCAAGGCCGCTGGACTTTGGTGTCTGGAGCAGGATGGAGATCATCACCAGGACTGCCAGAACCACCTCCAGGACGGTGACCACGGTTTTCATCAGCTCTCCACCACAACGCCCGGGGGATTATAGCCCGGTCCGGGTGACCCCTCCTCTCGAGTCGCCAGCTCCTCGAACTCGGCTCCCTCTCCTTGGCCGGCGAGGATCCAGGCTGTCGCCCGCCTCATCCTCCCCTGGTCCACGGCGCAGACGAGGTAAACGTAATCGGGCCAGGCGTGGTCACGGTCGAACTGGCTGGGGCGGGCGGGGTGGTCCGGGTGGGTGTGAAAGAAGCCCACGACCTCCTCGCCCCGTGACCGGCAGGCCCGCTCGGCGGCGATGATGTCCCGGGGGTCGAGCTCGTAGCGGTCGTGGCGCCGGTCCTGGACCAGGTTGCGGCCCGGGAACACCTCCGACACCGCCCAGCCTCCGTCCCGGGCTCGGCCCCCCAGGACGCCGCAGCCCTCGAACGGGTACGCGGATTCGGCCAGCTCGCGCATCCGCTCCCACTGGCCCTTTGCGAACGTCAGCTCCCGCGGTCCGGCTTCGCTCATACTCCCCCGTACAACCCTCCGCTCAGGTAGCGGTCGCCGCCATCGGCGAAGATCAAGACAGCCACGCCCTCCCGCACCCCGCCCTGGATCAGCTGGAGGACTCCCCAGAGGGCCAGGCCGGACGAGTGTCCGCCCAGCAGCCCCTCTTCGCGGGCTAACCGCCGAGCCAGATCATATGACTCGCCGGTGGGGCCCAGAAGGTGCCGATCGGCCAAACCGGGGTCGTAGATGCCGGGCACTATGGCGCTGGCCATATGCTTCAGGCCCTCGAGCCCGTGGAAGGGATCGTCGGGCTCCAGACTGACGCATTCCACCGAGGGGTTCAGCTCCTTGAGCCTCCGGCTGGTCCCCATGAAGGTGCCGCTGGTGCCGAGGCCGGCCAGGAAATGGGTCACCCCTCCCCGGGTCTGCTCCCAGATCTCTGGACCCGTCGACTCGTAGTGGGCGCGCCAGTTGGCTGGGTTGTTGTACTGGTCGGGGTAGAAGTAGCGGTCCCGATCCTGGCGCAGGAGCTCCCGGCAGAGACGGATGGCGCCATCTGACCCCTCCATAGGGTCACTCAAAACCAGCTCGGCCCCGAAGGCGCGCATCAGCTGCTTGCGCTCCTCGGTGACATTGGCGGGCACCACCAGGCGCACCGGGTAGCCGAGCGCCGCCCCCAGCATCGCGTAGGCGACCCCGGTGTTGCCGCTGGTGCTGTCGATGATCGTCTTGCCCGGGGTCAGCCGCCCCTGGCGGATCCCGTCACGGAGCATCCAGAGGGCGGGCCGGTCCTTGACCGAGCCCCCTGGGTTGAGGAACTCGGCCTTGGCGTAGACCTCGAGATCGGGCGCCAGCTCCTCGAACAGGCGCAGGCGGATGAGAGGGGTCGCGCCGACCAGGTCGACCACGCTGCGGTCATCCCCTCCCGGCGCCAGTTGCAGGCGACGGTCGCTCACCACAATTCCCACTCTAGCAGTCGGATTAAGCTGGCCGGTGCGACCAGTCGGCGGGACTAGACTGGCCCGCGGAGCAGATGAGGTGGACAAGAGCCCCGCTGCGGGCGCCGCGGATGTCCGCGGGAATGATGCTGGTGGTGGCGGTGATCGCCTTCCTGTCGGTTTCGGCGGTCGTCGACGTGCTCACCAGCATCGGGTCGGTGGGAGGGTCTGGGGGCCCCCCCAGGGCCCAGCTGGACGGCAACCTCAACCTCTCTGGGCTGCGCGTGGGGCATCCTGCCCGCCTCAGCTTCGGGCTCTATCTGGCGTCGGGCGGCGCCATGGACCCCGCCTGCATCGGGGCCAACCTCAGCCCGGAGTTCAAGGTGGTGCGCGTCACCTTTCTCAACTCCCCGGGCAGCCGCTGGACCGACGATGAGTCCTGCGGGCAGATCCTGGAGACCAACTCGACGATCCCGGTGGTGATCACCGTGGTCCCCCGATATCCGGGGAGCTTCTCGATCGTCGCCCGCCCCGAGGTCCGCTCCCGGGACGTCGGCCCAGGTCCCAGAGGGACGGTGTCAGTCCGGCAGTGAGCCCGCGGCGCAGGCTGCCAATAGGGCGGCGTGCACCCGGGGTCCGGCGGCCACGATGTCCCCGGTGGCCAGGTGACTGTCCCCTCCGTCCCAGTCGCTGACGACTCCGCCCGCCTCGGTTACGAGCAGCGCCCCGGCGGCGATGTCCCAGACCTTGAGCCCCAACTCAAAGAACCCGGAGAAGACTCCCGAGGCCACCAGGGCCAGGTCCAGGCTGGCGGCGCCGGGGCGACGGGCATCCTCACAGGTCTCCAGCACCCGCCGCAGCGTGCGCAGCAGCCGTGGCAGGCGCCCCTGCTCCTTGAAGGGGAATCCGGTGGAGACCACAGCCCTCTCCGGCTCCGAGTCCACCACGCTGAGCCGCCGGCCCTCCTCGTCGAAGGCGCCGCGTCCCCGCCGCGCGGTGTAGGTCCAGCCCAGGAAGGGGGCGTGGACCGCCCCCACCGCGGGCCTCCCGTCGACCAAGAGGGCCACCGACACGCCAACCATGGGGAAGCCCCGGCTGAAGTTGGTGGTCCCGTCCAGGGGATCGACCACCCAGCCGGTGGGCGCACTGCGCCCGCCTGCCTCCTCCGAGAGCACGGGTAGCTCCGGGAAGGAGGCCCGCAAGATCCGCACCACCACCTCTTCGCTGGCCCGGTCCACCGCCGTGACGTAGTCGCCGGGCGCCTTGGCCTCGGCGTGGTGTCGGCCGACCCCCGCCGCCCGAATCACGGCCCCTCCGGCCTGGCTGGAGTACCTCGCGGTCGCCAGGGCGAGGTCGAGGTCGACCGGAACGGGGTCGAGCCGGCTCAGCGCCGACCTCGGCCCCGCGGTGGCTCCCGCGAGACCTTCTTCTTGTGTTTCTTGCCCTTGGTCGGGGGCGGAGAGGGGATGAGCTCGGGCGGCGGTGCGACTGGCCGGGGCGGAGACGGGGGTGTCGGGGAGTCGGTCATGGCCATATGGTGACAGTTCGGCGCCCTCGGTGAGCGCCTTCCCTCGTCGCCTCACCTCCAGAGGCGGGTTGGATCCCTCCGGACGAGTCGGGGAGCCCCGGGCCGCAGCCGCAGCACCACCCGGCCCACCACCAGATCCGCGCCCACCGGGCCGAACTCCTCACTGTCGGTGCTCTCTCTCCGGTTGTCACCGGCCAGCCAGACCAGGCGGCGGCGCGAGCTGACGGCGGCCACCCGCTTGACCAGCTCGAATCCACCACGATGCGGATGCTTGGCCACCACGACGTCGCCCACCCGGGGCACCCGGCCCCTCGTCGGGATGAGGAGCGCCCAGCTCCCCTCCGCGAGCTCGGGCTCCATGCTCCTTCCTTCCACGAGAAGGAGCTGGGGGAGCCAGGGACCGCGCTGCGGTTTGCCGCCAGTCACGAGCTGATGGTAGTTTGGACGGGACGGGAGGAGATCCCCAAAATCACCCAGGTTCGAAGGGAGGCGGCCATGACAGTACGCAAGCTCGCCGCGCTGGTCCCGCACCGCGTGGTCCACGCCCACTGCGACATCCCCTGCGGCATCTACGACCCCCACGAGGCGCAGCTGGCCGCCCAGACGGTGGAGCGGATGGTCACCCTCATCCAGGGGCTTCCCGATTCCACCTCGGAGGCCAGCCGCAACTCCTTCGTCCGGATGGTGGGGGTGAAGGAACAGCACGCCGAGAAGGTGAAGCGCGAGGTCCAGGTGATCTGGTCGGACTACTTCAAGCCCGAGCACCTGGAGAAGTTCCCGCAGCTGCACGACCTCACCTGGAAAACCCTCAAGGCCGCGTCCGCCTGCAAGCAGTCGGTGGACGCGGAGAAGGCCGCCGAACTGCGCCGGCAGGTGGACGAGTTCGCCCGGATCTTCTGGGAGACTAAGAAGTAGGGTCGCGGCGACCCTCATCCCTTGAGGGTCGGACAGGGCCTCAGCCGTGGGCGGGCCGAGAGGAGAGCTGCGCTTGGAAAAGATCGACTTCCACTTTGATCCCATCTGCCCCTGGGCCTGGCTGACCTCGCGATGGGCCTCCCGGCTCGAGGAGCTCGGAGAGCTCGAGGTCCGGTGGCGGTTCTTCTCCCTGGCGGTGGCCCACCTGGAGGAGGGGGAGGACCCCGCTCCGGCGGCCGACTCCTGGGGCAGCCCGGCGCTGCGCCTGCTGGCGCTGTTGCGACGCCAGGAGGGAAACGCCGGCGTCGCCCGCCTGTACACCGCGATCGGCACGGCTGTCCACGAGGAGGGAAGGGCGCTCCTGGAGCAGGGGACCTTGGCCCACGCCTTGGATCGCGCCGGAATGGACCCAGCTCTGCTCTCGCAGTCACAGAGTGACGGCACGCTGTGGGACGAGGTGCTCGCCGACCATCGGGCCGCGGTGGCCGCCTGCGAGGCCTTCGGCGTTCCCACCATCGTCCTGGACCAGGGGCGGGGGCCGGGGGCGTTCGGCCCGGTGATCACCCGGGTGCCCGAGGACCGGGAGGCCATCGCCCTTCTCCAGGACACCGCCCGGATGCTGCGGCGCGACTACCTCTTCGAGATCAAGCGGGACCGCGAAGGGCATCCACCCCTGGTGGGCGCCACGGGCTCCTGAACCGCTGCCGCAGCGCGGCCGGGACGAGGATGGTGGTGGCCGGGAGGCACGACCGCAGACCGCGGGAAGTGGACCCCGAAGCCGCTACCATCGGTGAATCTTGCCTGGCCCGACCGTGAGCCGCGGCCCCCGGCCCCTCGACTCCCAGATGCCGCCGTCGGTGGCTCCAGGGGAGAGGGTCCCTGCGGAGATCCAACTGAGGAGGGGCTCCCAGCGGGCTTCGGTTCGCCCCGCAGGTGCCACGCTGCGGAGCTACCGGGCCCACGGGCGGGAGCTGCTGGACGGCTTCGGCAGGAGTGGGTGGAGCCAGGACGGCCGCGGTCAGCTCCTCCTGCCCTGGCCCAACCGGATACGGGGTGGAAGGTACCGCTTCGGGGGCCACCACCACCAGCTGCCGCTCTCGGAGGCGGCACGGAACAACGCGATTCACGGCCTCGTACGATGGGTCAACTGGCAGGTGGAGGAGGCGAAACCGGAGCGGGCGCGACTTTCCGTGGAACTGTATCCCCAGCCCGGCTACCCGTTCTGGATGCGCTTCGAGGCGGAGTACGCGCTCTCCCTGGAGGGGCTGGAGGTCACCTTGGGGGCCCAAAACCTCGGCCGCGGGCCGGCCCCTTTCGGGGCGGGAGCCCATCCCTACGTCCGACTTGCCGGCCGCACCGTCGACGATCTCCTCGTCCGCATCCCCGCCGGCCACCGCCTCACCTCCGACAGCCAGGGGATTCCCACCGGTGAGGTCGGGGTCGAAGGTACGGAGTACGACTTCCGCCAGGGCCGGCGCATCGGCCCACTCGTGCTCGACACCTGCTTCTCCGACCTCCCCAGGACCGGGTGGGAGGTCGAAGTGGGGATCGGCCCCGGGTTCGAGCGGGTCCGGGTCTGGGCGGACGGCACCTTCCCCTACGTCATGGTCTACAGCGGGGACGGGGTGAGTGCCCCGGGTCGCCCCCGGGCCGGGCTGGCCGTGGAGCCAATGACGTGCGTCCCCGACGCCTTCAACTCCGGTCGCGGCCTCCTGGTGCTGCGCCCGGGCGAGAGTTACCTCGGCCGCTGGGGGGTGGCGCATGGACGGTGAGGCCACGGGGCCAGAGGCGGCTCGACACCCGAGCCGGGAGGCCGACGGAGCGGTGCAGCCCTGGCCCCCCAGCCCCTCGCGGGTGCTGATGATGGACCTGTACGAGCTGACCATGGCCCAGGCCTTCTGGTCGGCCGGGATGGCGGAGCTGCCCTCCACCTTCAGCCTCTTCACGCGCTCGCTCCCCAGCCGGCGCGGCTACCTGGTGGCGGCCGGGCTGGACGACTGCCTCTCCTGGCTGGAGAGGCTCTCCTTCGGTGCACAGGAACTGAGCGCCCTCGAGCAGCTGGGCGTGTTCCCCACCGAGTTCCTCGAATGGCTGGGCGACCTGCGTTTCCAGGGGGACGTCAGGGCCGTCCCCGAGGGCACAGTGGTCTTCGCCGACGAGCCGATCCTGGAGGTTGACGCGCCCCTCGCGGTGGCCCAGATGGCCGAGACCTACCTCCTCAACCAGGCCACCCTCCAGACCACGCTTGCAACCAAGGTGTCCCGCTGCCGCCAGGCGGCCCGCGGCCGCCCCCTGGCCGAGTTCGGACTCCGCCATGCCCAGGGACTGGATGCAGGAATGAAGGTGGCCCGGGTCTGCCGCCTGGTCGGGGTCCGCGCCACCAGCAACGTTGCCGGGGCCCTTGAGTACGGGCTGGAGGTGTCGGGCACCATGGCTCACTCCTTCGTCCAGGCCCATGAGGACGAGGTCGGCGCGCTCCGCAACCTGGCCGACGCCCTAGGGTCCCGCGCCACCCTGCTCGCCGACACCTTCGACACCGAGCGTGGCATCGCGGCGGCCGTGCAGGTGGCGACCGAGATGAGCCAGCGGGGGGCGGGGGTGGCCGCCATACGGCTGGACTCCGGCGACCTCGACCACCTCTCCCGCCTCGCCCGCCTCGCCCTGGACGCCGCGGGCCTCTTCGCGGTCAAGGTCATCGTCACGGGGGGGCTGGACGAGTATCGGATCGCCGAGCTCACCGCCGGCCCGGATCCGGCCCCGATCGACAGCTTCGGGGTGGGGTCGGCCATGGTGGTGTCGGCCGACGCCCCCCTAACCGACACCGTCTACAAGCTGGTCAGCTGTGACGGGCGGCCGGTGCGCAAGACCTCCGCAGGCAAGGTCACGATCCCGGGGCCCAAGCAGGTCTGGAGGTCCCCGGGGTACGCCGGGGACGTGCTGGCCCTGCGCGACGAGCCCGCCCCCTCGGGAGTCCACCGCCCGCTGCTGGAGCTGGTGATGCGATCGGGCCAGCGGACCGAGGCGGGCCGAAGGTCCTTGGGGGAGGCGAGCTCCCACCACGCCGAGGAGATGGCCTGTCTCCCCGCCGAGCTGGCGGACCTGGAGGCTCCGGCGCCGTTCCGCCTGCGCCTGTCGCCAGAGCTGGCGGCCGTCGTCGCCCGTCTGGACCGCTCTCCGATCTGACAAACAGCCCTCGCGAGCGGGCCCCGGTTGTGCGCCCGGTGCATACCGGAGGCCCGAACTTTGTGCGCAATGCCCATTGGCGGCCGCCCGGCCCGGCGGTTATGTTCCGCGGGATCAACCCACCCCTGAAGGAGTGACCACGTGGACGTAGCCGTCGACGAGGCGGCGCTGGGGAGCGCCGCCGAAGGACACCAGCTCAAAGCCAACGTCTTGAGCCTCTTCGACTCGGTGGTCATGGGCGTCGCCGGGGTGGCACCGGGCTACTCGATCGCGGCCAGCACCGCGGTGCTCTTCGGAGCGGTCGCACTCAGCGGGCCGGGATCGCTCCTCTATTGCGGAATCGCCATGTTCGGGATCGTCTGGGCCTTCAATTACCTGGGCCGGGTGGATGCCAACGCCGGGGCCAGCTATGCCTGGGTGCGGCGGGCCCTCATCCCCCAGCTCGGCTATGTGGCGGGATGGGCCCTTGTGGTCTCGGCGCTCCTGTTCATGGTGGCCGGTTCCTTCCCCGCCGGTGCCGTGACCCTGGGCCTCATCTCCACCAGCCTCGCCAACAACACCCTGGCCGTGACCGCGGTGGGAGCCCTCTTCTTCACCCTGATGGTGGTCGCGGTGCTGGTGGGGGTGCGGATCACGGCCCGCCTCCAGGTCATCATGTCGACGGTGGAGCTGGCGATCCTGCTGCTCTTCGCCATCCTGGCCTTCGCCCACGGCGGCACCGCCCACGCCTTCAGCTGGTCCTGGGTCTCCCCGACCAGCTTCCACGGCACCAACGGCTTCTTCGCCGGGGCGCTGGTGGCCGCCTTCTACTACTGGGGCTGGGACACCACCGCCAACCTCAGCGAGGAGACCAAGGAGGCCAAGGTCACGCCCGGCTTCGGCGGGATCTTCGGGGTGATCGTGGTCTTCGCCCTCTTCATGGCCTTCACCGTCGGTTCGAACATGGTGCTCACGGCCAGCCAGATCAACCACAACAGCGCCGATGTGCTGGACGTTCTGGGCCAGACCGTCTGGCCGGGGGCGGGGGGCAAGCTGATCGTCCTGGCGGTCATCCTCTCCACCGTGGCGACCCTGGAGACGACTCTCATCCAGGTGACCAGGACGCTGTTCGCCATGGGCCGTGACGGCACCCTGCCCCGGGCCCTGGGCAAGATCCACCCCACCTGGAGGACCCCGTGGGTGGCCACGGTGGTGATCGCCGTGGTCTCGGTGGGGCTCTTCGTGGCCTCCAACTACGTGGGCAGCGTCTCCACCATCCTCACCGATGCCATCACCGCCATCGGCCTGCAGATCACCGTCTACTACGGGCTGGCGGGGATCTCCGTGGTGGTCCTCTACCGCCGCCAGCTGTTCCGCTCCAAGTCCAACTTCCTCTTCATGGGACTGTGGCCGCTGGTGGGCGCGATCTTCATGTTCGTGATGTTCGGCGAGTCCATCCCCAACCTCTCCCCCACCGCCGACGCCGTGGGTCTCGGAGCGCTGGCATTGGGCCTCATTCCTATGGCCTACTACTGGGCCCGGCGCAACCCCTACTTCGATCGCGTACGCCCCGAGGAGCGACTGGCCCCCGAGGCCTGACCTGGGGGTGGCGGGGCCGCGGCCCCGCCACCCCCAGGTCACCCGCCGATGGCCCGGTCGATCTCGGCCAGCACCGCCCCATCCAGGTGGGGCAGCACGTCCAGGGCACCGAGGTTCTCCAGCACCTGCTCCCGCCGGGTTGCGCCGGTGATCACTGATGAGACCCTGGGGTTGGCGGCGCACCAGGCGATGGCCAGTTGAGCGGTGGTGCAGCCGAGCCGCTCCGCCACCTGGCCGAGGCGGCGGGCAGCGGCGTTGCGAGCGGCGTCGGTGAGTTCCGGGCGCAACCAGTCATACCCGGGAACGGTGGCGCGACTTCCCTCGGGCACCCCATCGACGTATTTCCCGGTGAGGACACCGGAAGCCAAGGGACTCCAGGTGGTGAGCCCCAGGCCGAAGTCCTCCATGAGGCGCCGGTACTCAACCTCGACCCGCTCCCGGGCCAGGAGGTTGTACTGCGGCTGCTCCATCACCGGCTTGCGCAGATGGTGGCGCTCCGCGATCTCCAGGGCCGCCCGGATGTCGTCCGCTGGCCACTCCGAGGTGCCCCAGTAGAGCGCCCGACCGCCCGCGACCAGGTCGTGCATGGCCCAGACCGTCTCCTCGACCGGGGTCTCCGGATCCGGGCGATGGCAGAAGAGCAGGTCCACGAAGGGCAGCTGCAGCCGCTCCAGGGAACCCTCCAGCGCCTGGAACAGGTACTTGCGGTTCAGGGTCCTTGTGGTGTTGACCCCGCCATCGACGCCCCAGTAGAGCTTGGTGGAGACCACCACCTGGGAGCGGGGCCAGCCGGCCCTCCGGAGCACCCGACCCAGGATCTCCTCGGCGCGCCCCCCCGCGTACACCTCCGCCGAGTCGAAGAAGTTCACCCCGCCCTCGAAGGCCGCCTGCATGCAGCTGAGGGCCAGCTCCTCGTCCACCTGGTTGCCGAAGGTCACCCAGGATCCCAGCGACAGCAGGCTCACCTTGAGCCCGGAGCGCCCCAACCGCCGGTAGGTCATCGTCGCCAAGTTCCACCTCCCAAATCACCGGCTACCAACCAGCTACGAGGGTACCGGGATGAAGGGGACCTACCCGGGAAGGGAGCTCAACCAGTCCCGGATCTCCTCAGAGTGCTCCCCCAGCCCGGGGGCGGCGCGGCGATAGGTCACCGGCGTGCGGGAGAGTCCCATCGGGTCGGCGACCGCGCGGTCCGGAGCACAACCAGCGCGAGGAAGCTGGACGACCGGGGCCAGCCCGTAGCTTTCGGCGAGCGCCAGGGCCTCCCGCACATCGTTGACGGGCCCGCAGGGAATCCCCCGGCGGGAGAGCTCGGGGACCCACTCCGCAGCGTGGCGCCGGCGCAGCACCGCCTCCAGTTCCTGCCGGAGTTGGTCGCGATTGTTGACGCGCGCGGGATTGGTAGCGAAGCGAGGGTCATCGGCCAGCTGGTCCCGCTCGAGCACCGAGCAGAGCTCCCGGAACTGGCGATCATTGCCGACCGCCAGGGCCACCGGGCGGTCCATGGTCTCCAGGAGTTCGTACGGTGCCACGCTGGGGTGGCGGTTCCCCATCGGCTCGGGGACGACTCCGGCCAGGAGGACTGAAGCTGCCTGGTTGACCAGGGACGAGAGCAGCGTGGAGAGGAGGTTGAGTGAGACCAGCTGGCCACTTCCGCTCCGCTCGCGCTCCCGGAGGGCAGCCAGGACCGCCACCGCGCCGTGGAGCCCGGTGAGCACGTCCACCAGTGCCACCCCCGCCTTGGTCGGAGAGTCCGGCGCCGGCCCTGTGACGCTCATCAGGCCGCCCACGGCCTGGACCAGCAGGTCGTATCCGGGCAGGCCGCGGCCCTCTCCGGCACCGAAGCCACTGATCGAGCAGTAGATGAGATGGCGGTGACCTCGGGAGAGCTCCTCATAGCCGAGGCCGAGCCGCTCCATGGTCCCGGGCCGGAAGTTTTCGACCACCAGGTCGGCGTTGGCCACCAGCTTGCGCGCCACCGCCCGCTCGGCCTCCGCCCTCAGGTCCAGGACGAGTGAGCGCTTGTTGCGGTTCACGGAGAGGAAGTAGGTGCTGCGCCCCTCCGGGTCCCAGGGCGGGCCCCAGTGCCGGGCGTCATCGCCCCCGTCCGGGCGCTCCACCTTGACCACGTCGGCACCGAGGTCGCCGAGCAGCATGGTGAGATAGGGGCCGGCCAGAACCCGGCTGAAGTCTGCCACCACCAGCCCGCTGAGGGGGCCCGCCTTCCCTTGGCCGACGTCCGGCTCCAACCGTGGCACCCGCCGACCTTGCTGGGAGCCGCCCGGCGCTGTCAAGGTGGCCGGGCGCGCCGAGCTGCCCCCCAGTTCCCGCCTGGCCCTCCGCCCCAAGAGGGGCCGCCGAGACCGAGCCGCGGCCGAGGCTGCCCGGAGCTCGGCGTAGGATGGGTGAGAAGTGACGCAGGGTGTCCGCCGGGTCGGACTGAGAGCACACCTGTGGAACCTGATCTAGCTAGCACTAGCGAAGGGACGTCATGACAGAACCCACCTGGGCCCCCTCCCTGCGAGCGGTGGCGACCGAGTCACCCCTGGTCCACTGTCTCACCAACATCGTGGTGGCCGGATTCACCGCCAACGTCCTGCTGGCCCTGGGGGCCTCACCGGCGATGGTCGAGAATGCCGAGGAGGCCGGTCCCTTCGCCGAGGTGGCCGGTGCCGTGCTGGTCAACCTGGGGACCCTGAGCGGCGAGCGGGAGGCGGCTATGCGCGCCGCCGCCGCGGCAGCGGAAGGCGCCTCGCGGCCCTGGGTTCTCGACCCCGTCGCCGTGGGGGCGCTCGAGCACCGCACCCTCCTGGCTCGGGAGCTGCTGGGTCACGGGCCCACGGTGATCCGGGGCAACGCCTCCGAGATCGCCAGTCTGGCCGGCGTGGCCGGTGCGGCGGGCCGTGGGGTCGACTCCAAAATGGGCTCGGGAGCGGCGGTCGGGGCGGCCAGGGAGCTGGCGAGGTCCAGTGGAGCCGTGGTAGCGGTGAGCGGCGCCGTCGACTACGTCACAGATGGCCGCCAGGTATTGGAGGTCCCGGGGGGAGATGTCCTCATGACCAGGGTCACCGGTGTGGGGTGCGCCCTGGGGGCGGTGATGGCCGCGCTGCTGGCGGTGGTCTCGGACCCGCTCACCGCCGCCCGGGACGCTTCGGCCATCCTCAAGGAGGCTGGGAGCCGGGCGGCGTCCCCCCCACCCCCCGGGCCGGGGACCTTCGCGGTCCGCCTCCTCGACGCCCTGGGCTTGCTGGCCCTAGAGGCTGCCCCCTGAACTGCTGACTCGCCGCCGGCCGGGGTGGACCGGCGTGGGCGCCTGGGGGCTCCTGGAGAAGGATGCGCCCGATGAGCGCCCCGGGGCGCTGGGCCCTCTGCCGCCGGCGCGGCTCGTGGTTCCCTGAGAGGCCTCACGTTCAACCTTCCCAACCCTGTGAAGGAAGTGGCCAGCCGTGCGGTGGCCTCGGGCATGGTGGTGGTCGCGGCCCGCGCCCAGTCCTTGCAGCCGCCTTGGGTCAGCGCCATCCTCGGCGTGCCGCTATCTGGCCGATGTGTCCACCGGCCCGAGGGTCAGCCCCCTGGGACGGGTGGCGGCGCGCTTGCTCGCCCCTCGACTCAGCGCCTCACCCGGCCCGTACCCGGGCCTCCCAAGCTCTTCGCCCAGGGGATCGGGGCTCTGCTCACGGTGGCGGCGACGGGCGCCTGGTTCGGCTTCCACCCCGCCCCGGCCGCCTAAGCGCTGCTGGCCGTACTCCTGACCGCCGCCTCTCTGGAGGCGGCCCTCGCCTTCTGCCTCGGCTGCGGGGTGCTCTCCGGGATGATGGCCAGGGGGTTGATCCCCGCCTCGGTCTGCGCCTCCTGCATGGACATCAGCCGCCGCCGACGTCCCACCGACGCCTAGGGGCTCCATCCCGAACCCGCGCTGCAGTGGCCGAAGCCGGACGGACGCGATCGCCCGGCTCGTCTTGGCCCTAAGATCCTAGGACGTGCAGGAGGAGATCAAGCTTCGCATTGGGAACCTGGCCAAGGCCGTGCTGGTCACCGGCCAGGCCTATCAGGATCCCAAGGATGCGCTCAACGAGTTCGTCTCCAACGCCGCCGACGCCTACCTGGCGGCGGATCGAAGGGGGGGCCGGATCACCGTGGTTCTGCGACGCCAGGGCCGCCATCCCCTGATCGCGGTGGATGACAGCGGTCCCGGGATGGACGTGGACCAGCTGCGCAGGGTAGCCCGGAGCCTGTTCGAATCTCAGAAGGAGGGAGACCCTCGCACCCTGGGCGAGAAGGCCATCGGCCTGCTGGCCTTCCAGCAGCTGGGCGGCCGCTGCGACGTGGTGACCAGACCGGAGGCAGGGGATCAGACCCACTGCCTGCACCTGGATCGAGGCAGCACCACCGCCAAACTGGAGCTCACGGAGCGACGCCGGGCCAGGGTGGCCCCCGGCACCACGGTGTACCTCGGGGACCTGGATCCCGACGCCGTGCGGGGGATCACCCTCCGGAAGTTGGTCGACTACCTGCAGCGGCGCCGCGGGGCGGCGATGGAGCGTGGGGACTACAGCATCGAGGTGGTGCAGGGGACCCAGTCCGAGGTGGTGACACCGTTTCCGCCGGACGGGGTGCGCCTGCCAATACCGCCGCGGTCAACTCTCCTCGGCCGCGTGGAGTTCTCCCTCCAGGTGGCGCCCAGTCCCGACCACCATCGGCGCGTCGCCGTGGTGGGGAGGGCGGGCACCACGATCATCGACGACATTTCCGACCTCGACGACTTCCACGGGCCACCCTGGAACAGTGACCAGGTGGCGGGGAGAATCACCTTCGAGCGCCTGCTCCAAACCGCCGGGCGCCGGGGAATCCTCCTGGATCGGGAGGTCTACCCGGTCTTCCGCAGCGCCGTGCGGGAGGTGGAGCCGATGGTGGCCGCCACCCTCAGCCGGCTGGCGGAGGAGACCGATCGGGATCTCAGCGACCGGGTGTCCGAGGCGGTCCGGAGGATCTTCAGCCGGGTGCTGCGCGAGCTGAGTGACCTGGAGAACCCTATGCGCAGCTGGATGGGAAGCGACGAGGGCGCCGGGGCGGAGCTGCAGCTCGCGGCGGACGAGGAAGGCGAGGACCCCGACACCGGCGAGGAGAGGTGGCCCGGGTCGGAGGAGCGACCCATCTCACTCCAGCCGTTGACGCGGCCCAACCACCCCCCGGAGCCGCCGGGGTTTCCCAACAGCGGCTCCAGCGCGGAACGGCAGCGGTCGCGGCACCTGCCAACGGTGATCCCCGATCCGGCTCCCGGAGCCAACCGGAGCCGTTTCGACCCCGCGGGCGGCACCGTGCTCTACAACCAGAGCCACCCCGACTTCCTCATGGTGCGGGGAGACGAGACGGCCCTCCTGGACTATCTGTCCACTCTGGTGGCCAAGGAATACGTCCTCTACAACCATCCCCGGGCGGCGCCGGAGGAGCTGGCCGAGGAGCTCGTGCGCATGCTGGTCCGGGTGCGCCGCCACCTTCTGCGCAGCGGCGCGGTGGGGCGCCGTCGAGGCACCGGAACGGGCCGTCACCGCGATCAGGGCGAGCGATTCCGCGCGGCGGAGCCGTGACCCGGCGCCCCAGGATGGCAGCTCCCGACGCGAAACCGCGGCTCCCTGCGGCAAGGTGGGCGACGACTTGAGCAACCCCCTTTCATACCTCGATTCGACGGGCCTCCCTGACCGCCTCAGCGGCGGTGCCCGCCGGCTGCCGATCGAGACGCCCTCCGGACGCCACTTCGTCTGGACCAAACGCATCGGGAACAACCCCGAGCTAAAGGTTCTGCTCCTGCACGGAGGGCCCGGCTCCACGCACGAGTACCTGGAGGCCTTCGACAGCTTCCTCCCCTCAGCCGGCATCCAGTACTACTACTACGACCAGCTGGGGTCTGGGCACAGCGACCACCCCAATGTCCCGGAGCTGTGGCGACTCGAGCGCTTCGTGGACGAGGTCGAACAGGTGCGCCAGGGCCTGGGCCTCTCCCCTCAGAACTTCGTCCTCTACGGGCAATCCTGGGGCGGGATCCTGGCCATCGAGTACGCGCTCACCCACCCCGAGGAGCTGCGCGGCCTGGTGATATCCAACATGATGGCCAGCGCCCCCGCGTACTCGGCCTACGCCGAGTCAGTGCTCGCCCCGCAGATGGACCAGGGGGCGCTGGCCGAGATCCGCGCATTGGAGGCGGCCCACGACACCGACAACCCAAGGTATCTGGAGCTGCTGATGCCGCAGCACTACGAGCGCCACGTGCTGCGCATGCCCGGCCAGGAGTGGCCCGATCCGGTCCAGCGCAGCTTCAGCCACATCAACCCCGCGATCTACGTCCCGATGCAGGGTCCTAGCGAGTTGGGCATGAGCCCCGAGGCCACCCTGGCCGACTGGGACCGGGTCGCCGACCTGGGAAGGATCGACATCCCGACTCTGGTCATGGGTGCGGAGCACGACACCATGGACCCCGACCACTTGCGGAAGATGGCACAGCTCCTTCCCCAGGGACGCTATCATCACTGCCCCCAAGGCAGCCACCTGGCCCTGTACGACGACCAGGAGGTGTATTTCGCGGGACTGATCGACTTCCTGACCGGCCTGGCCCATGCCCCGGCTCGGAGCCGGAAGCCCGAGCGGCGCACCGATGCACCGCGTCCGAGCGGCAGCTCGGGCCGCCGCCGTGGCCAGGACCTCGGGTGCCGCCGATAGAGCCCACCACCGGCGGCGCTGGGCACGGAATAGTCATCGGTGCTAGAACGACCCGGGCTCGGCTCCGCTCCCGTGGTTGGAGTCAGGATGGTGGCGCCCCTCCGCGCTGACACCTGACCGGCGTGACGAAGTCCGCGTGGCGCCCCCCAGTGAGCACTTCGCCGCGGAGAATCCCGACGATTCCCTACCTGATCTGGATGGGCGTCATCTACCCGCCGGTGATATTGGGGGCAACCCTGCTGCTGGAGAAGTTGATCTTCGGGCAGCGGCTGTGGATGCTGGGGTGCGGGGTCGGCGCGCGTATCGGGCTGGCGGCTGCCATCGGCGTCCCTCGACTCTGGGTTGGCAGGCTTCCCACGGTGTGGAGCGAGGAGCCCCACCAGAACTCAGATTGTGACATCCGCCTGAGGTCGGAGCCGTTTGGAGTCCATCCCCCGTCGGGCCAGTCGCCATTCGCTGTCGGCAAGGCTGGCAACCACCCCAAGTGCCGGGAACGGTTCACCGGTCAAGCCCCTGGTCGCGGTATGCCACCTCGGAACCGTGAGAGAGCCGCGCCGGGCACGCAAGCCGTGCCGGCAGATCCCTGCCTAGGGTCACACGGAGAATGGAAGGACCGCCAAGTGGCAGCCCGACGGCGACCCATTGGGGGCGCCCACGGCGAGCCCTCACCCGGCTCGAGCCACCGCCCGGGGCCCCGGGGCGGGGCGCCGCCAGGGCGGCGTCCCACCTGGCACGCCCGAGCAACTTGCCTTGGCGCATCCCGGTGGTGACTGCCGCGGCGGGCGCCTCTTCGCCATGGTCCGCGACTTGAAGACGTTGACGAGCCGGCACTGTGACCGGCGGATGGCGAGCGTCTCGCGAGGCATGCCACGGGTGCCTGATGAATCGTAACCGCGGCGAACCAGCACTCGTTTCGTTGGGGTGGCCAGGCTCCCGGTGCTGGCGATCGCTCTCCTGGCTGTCGCCTCATCCGCCGCCGCCTGCGCACGCACCGTGCCCCAGCACGGTAACCCGGCATCCCCACGGACAGGCATGCCGTCGCCACGTCCACCCAGCAAGGGAACTCCACCCCCGCCCGGTCAGCCGATCGGAGGAGCCAGCCTCTGGGTCGCTGACCTCAGTTGGGTGAGCGACCAGGACGGCTGGGCGATCGGAACCGCCAACAGGTGCGCTGCCTCCCCGACCTCTTCCACCAGCTGCACCGAGGTCCTCCGCACGACCGATGGCGGAGCGCGGTGGACCCTGCTGGGAACGATTACCACTCCGCGAGGCGAGGTGCTCAATCAGATCAAGTTCGCCAACTCTGAAGTGGGATACGCCTTCGTCGCCAACGGACAGTCAGCGGCTTACATGACGCTCAATGGAGGCCACTCCTGGCAATTGATGCCGGGACCCCCCGTCGCGGATCTCAAGGTGTTAAGCGGGGCCATCGTGGCGGTGCGGTTCGACCACAGCGGCTGCCCCGGACCTTGCAACTGGAGCATAGACACGGCACCCATCGGAAGCGCCAATTGGCGGACCGTCATCGCCCCTCCCGGAAACCGCGTCAACCACGGCGATGCGGTCTTGGTAACCCAGGGACCAGCCAGCATCTACGCCGCATTCCCCTCCAATCCGGCGCAGGGGATCGGCCCGCCCGATGACCAGTTCCTCACCTCCCAAGACGCGGGCGCTAACTGGAGCCAAACCGGGAGCCCGTGCCGCCAAGGTGGAGTCGCCGAGGGACTGACGATCGCCGTCGCGGCGGCTCCGGACGAAGTAGTGGGCGTCCTGTGCCTCGAAAGCCCGAGCCAGCTGGCCGTATACGTCCGAATCTCCACCGATGGAGGGCTTACCTTCGGTCCACCTCGGGCCGTGCCAGGCGGTAGTGGCTTTTCCCAGCTCGCCATTACCAGCGCCAGCACTCTCTTTGTTGGCAACGCCGTCATCGGTGGCACCGGAACCTACGGCTATCGGTTGATGGGGTCTTTCAATGGTGGGCTCGCTTGGAGCACCGTGGCCTCGCAGACTGCGGCCCTGCCTGGTCCAGGGGCAGCTCCCGGTGACTTTCTAGGATTCGAGGACGCAAGTCACGGGCGCTGGATCGGTGGCGCGAGCTCGCTGTGGACCACCCGTGACGGCGGCAGAATTTGGTCCGAGTCCGCCTTCTGACCGGAGGACCGCCGCAAGGATCGATCCACGCTCGGTATTGGTCCCACCCATGTTGATCGAGAGGGTCTCCCGCTGACCGCGGCAAGCTGCCCGGTCCCGAGAGGATGGGTGGCCAAGGAAACGAAAGGGAGCTGGCATTGACCGGGGCCCCCGGGACAGGTCCAGCTGGTACGAGAGTTCCCAGTAGCCCCGAGAGGGGCAAGAGGCAGCTCGCTCAGCCCGGGGTTGCGGCGGATGGTCGACCGAGTCGGCAGCCAGGAGCCCTTCTCCCATTGAAGTGAAGACTTGGCCGAACTGGCCGGGCTCCATCTGACCAGCAAGCGGGCGGAGCGCAGCTCCGAAGCCGACTGGGCCAAGATCGGCCGAGCGGCCATCGAACCTCACTCGGAGGCCGTGATCTCGGGCAAGGTGGGAGTACTGACCAAAGTGAAGTCGCTTCCGGTGCTCGGACGCGGTGGAACCAGTCGAGGCACATTGGCACCTAAATTGGCACCAGCAACGGCACCTGTCTCTCCTGGCCAGGATCTTCGGCCACCGTCCGGATGTCAGATCTGCTGGAGGCGACTCCGGGAATTGAACCCGGGATCGCGGTTTTGCAGACCGCTGCCTTACCACTTGGCTAAGTCGCCCAGACCCGAATTCATTGTACCCGCCAAAGCGTCCCTCGCCCCTTCCCTGGGGCCAGCGCGCCTGCACTCCGCCGATGGGACAGCGGTGCCCGCCTGGCATCCGCGATCGCTGGCGCGTGCTCGGGCGCTGCGCAGCCGCCCTGGTTGGAGCCCTGTCCTTGGCCGCGTCCCGGGGTGTCGTCAGCCATCACAGGCTCAACCCTTCAGCCCCGCGCGCGAGCGCCCCGTCTGCGCCTCCTTCCTCGCTGGCCAGCCAGCTGGTCACTGCCAGCTGGCCCGTGGACCACCAGAACCCGGTGCGGACCGATCTCTCCGAGAGCACACCCTCCCCGATACCATTCAGCTTGGGGTGGCGGGCGGGGTTGGATGGCGCGGTGTACGGACAGTCGCGGGCCTTGGCCGGAGAGATCCTGGTGGCCACGGAGAACCAGACGGTGTACCCCCTCTCCCCCACAGCCGGGCCGATCCTCTGGAGCACCCTCCGCGGCACTCCTGTCGGGAGCGGACTTGCCTGTGGGGACAGCCTTCCCCGGGGATCACCGGCACCCTCGCCTCTGATCCGCCGACCCAGGCTGGGTTCGCCGCGGCCTGGGAGGCCAGATTCCGCCACGTCCTCTCCGCCGTGGACCCCTCCAGGGGGACCAGTCGCTGGTCCGGGCGGTTGGACATCCAGATCGCCTCGAGGACTCGGCGGCGGGGCAGCAGCGGCGTGCGGTGGCCGGCGCCAACGGCGACGTCTACATCGGGCTCGGCGGGCTGGATGGCGGCTCCGCCCAGGACCGGGGGGTGGAGGGGGCCGTCCCCACACGGGCACCGGAGCCAGCCTGACGACTTCGTGCCCACCGCGCGCGAGGGCGCGGTGTGGGCCACCGCTGGGCCCCGGTAGAGCCGGACGGCAACACCCTGGTCGCCACCGGCAACGGAGCGGCTCTCTCCGGCGCCTGGGACCACACCGACTCGGTACTTGGGTTCTCTCCGACCCTCGGCCCGCTGTCGGCCTTCGCCTCGACCCGATGGGCCCACGACAACGCCCACGATCTGGACCTGGGGTCGGTCTCCCCCACCCTTCTGCCGGACAGGTACGTCTTCATCATTGGCAAGGGCGGAGTGGGCTACCACCTGCGCCAGTCAAACCTCGGCGGCATCTGTGGGCAGGTGTCCAGCGGGACCACCCGCCGAGCGCAGATGGCATTCGGGGGGGCGGCTGGTGCCCCGGGGTGTCGTCCACCACCCCTGTGCCGACCGCATCCAGGCTCTGGCGGGGACGGCGGGCGGGAGCTTCTCGGTCCTCTGGTCCGCCGGCAGCGGGGCCAACGGCCCGCCGGCCCTCGGGGGCGGAGCGGTGTTCAGCGTGGACACCAGCACCGGAGTACTCCTTGCCCCGATGCAGACCTTGGGCCAGGTCCTGGCCCAGACCCCATTGGCCCCTTGCCCCACTTCACCAGCGCCACACTGATTGGTTCCGACGCCTACGTCGGCACCGACCACGGCGTGGTGATGGTCCAGGGCGTCTGAGGGGTCAGGCGGCGGCCGCCGCCAGGAGGGCACCGATCAGGTGGTTAGGATCCTGGGCGCCGCCGAGCTCGCGCGCCGAGTGCATGGCGAGGACGGGAAGCCCGATGTCGATCGTCTCCACCGCCAGCTGCCCGGCGAGGCTCGGCCCGATGGTGGAGCCGCAGGGTTGGTCCCCCCGGCTGGAGAACCACTGGATGGGGATGCCCATGTCCCGGCACGTGGCGACCAACCAGCCAGCACCGGGGGCCGCGGTGGCGTAGCGCTGTTGCGAGTTCACCTTGATCGCCGGTCCTCCGTTGGGGAGGCAGAGGTGGGAGGGCTCATACCGCTCCAGATAGTTGGGGTTGGCGGCATGAGTCACATCCACCGAGAGCAGGCGGGAATGGGAAAGGCAGTGGAGATGCTCCGCTCTCCCTCCGCCCAGGCCCAGGGTCATTCGCTCGAGCAGCTGCGGGAGCGCCCTGCCCGCCGCGCCGGTGGAACTGACGCTGCCCACCTCCTCGTGGTCGAAGAGCGCCACCACCACCGGCCGTGCCGCGCGCCCACTCGTGGCCAGCTCGACGAGAGCGCGGATGGCGCAGTAGCAGGACAGCAGGTTGTCGAGACGTGCGGAGCTCACAAACTCCCGATCTGCGCCGGCGAGCGCGGGCGGCTCCAGGGGCCAGAGCATGGCGTCCAGAGCCAGGAGCTGCTCTCCCTCCACCCCCAGGATCGCCGCCACCCTTGAGTTGATCTGCCCCACCTCGCCCAGGCCCCAGATCGGCACCAGCTGGGTCTGGGGATTGAGCACCAGGCCCCGCTCGTTCACCCCAGGATCGAGGTGGACCGCCAGCTGCGGAAGTCTGGCGACCGGCTCCGCCCAGGTGAAGAGGCGTTCCTCCACCCCGCCGCCGGTCCTGACCGCCGCCCGGCCGGCCAGACCCAGATCGCGGTCCAGCCAGGAGTTGAGAAGGGGCCGGCCGTACACCTCGACAGCAAGCTGCCGGTACCCGGCTCGGCCGAGATCCGGATGGGGGCGGAGCCGCAGCCCAGGGCTGTCGGTGTGCGCCGCGACAAGGGTCAGGCCATCGCTGGGTCCGGTCTCCGGGGGCACGAGAAAGGCGAACAGGCTGCCCCCGGAGATGAGGCAATGAGCCCCGCGCGGATCCCCCCACCCCCCCTCTCCAATCTCGGAGAAGCCCGCCGCCAGCAGCTGCTCCGAGGCCAGGTGCGCCGCGTGGTAAGGGGTGGGGGCGGAGGCGAGAAACGAAATCAGCCGAAGCGCCTCCTCCTCGGGGGATCCCAGAGCCACACTCTCATATTCGCAGCTCCCCCCCCACCAGGGCCGCGAGACCGACAATGTCCCAATGGCAGGAGACTCCGAGGTGGACCGGGCGCCACGACCGGCAACAGGTCTCCGCGTGGAGTCAGCGGGTGCCGTCACCACCCTGACGCTTGACCGGCCGGAGAAGCTCAACTCCCTCGACCGTGAGCTGTCCCTGGCTCTGATCTCAGCGGTCGAGGCGGTGGGAAGGGACCCGGGGTGCCGCTGCCTGGTGATCACCGGTGCCGGACGCGCCTTCTGCGCCGGTCAGTACCTCGGCAAGAAGGGAGAGGAGGAACTGCCGGAGGACGTAGCCCAGCTAATCCGGGAGAGGTACACACCTCTGGTCGTCGGGCTCCGGGGGCTCCGGATTCCGGTGCTGGCAGCAGTCAACGGGCTGGCCACTGGCGCCGGCCTCTCGCTCGCCCTGGCCGCAGACCTCAGGGTTTGCTCGGACGCCGCCTGGTTCAGCTGCGGCTTCGCTCAGATCGGGCTGGTCCCGGATTCGGGCGCGACCTACTTCCTGGCCCACCTTCTGGGCCCGGGCCGGGCCCTCCACCTCGCCCTCACCGGACGTCGCCTCACCGCCGAGGAGGCTCGGGAGGAGGGACTGGTTTCGGCCGTGTTCGCCGAGGCGACCTTCCGTGCTCAGACGGAGGAGCTGGCCCAGTGGCTCGCCCAGGGCGCCACGGCAGCCCTGGGGATGACCAAGCGCCTCATCTACGACGCCCTCGATTCCAGCCTCGAGGACCAACTGGACCGTGAGGCTCGGTTCCAGCAGGAGGCGTCCCAGACGGAGGACTTCCTGGAGGGTCTGGCCGCCTTCCGTCAGCACCGGCCTCCGCACTTCACCGGAGGCTGAGCCGCTACCGCGGTGTCGGTGCCGGCGCGGGTCCCAGCCAAACCTGGCGCTCGAACTCCGTCTTGAGGACCACCGTGGTCCTGGTCTGACGCACGCCGGGAAGCTCCCGGATCCAGTCGACCAGGTCCAGCAGCCCCTCGGTGTCCTGGGTGCGCACCTTGAGGAAGAAGGAGAGGTCCCCGGCGATGTCGTGGCACTCGTCGATCTCGCGGCGCTGACGCAGCCGGCCGGCGAGGGTTCCCCCGGTCACGTCCGCCTCCACCCCCACGAAGGCGGTCACCGGCCGGCCCAGCGCGACTGGGTCCAGCTCCAGGGTCCACCCGCGGATCACCCCATCGCGCTGCAGCCGCCGCAGCCGCTCGTGCACCGACGAGGGGGCCAGCCCCGCCGCGCGCCCCACCTCGGCCAGGGTGGTGCGGGCATTGGCCTGAAGTGCACGCAAGATCTTCGAATCACTTTCGTCCAGGTCCGAACCGAACGCCGCTCGCTCGAATGTTCTTCGGTCCATTTGCAGTTGCCTCCTAGGTTTAGGTAGGTTCTGGTCATGAGATTGAATCAGATTTGGGAACTGAGCCTTGACTATCGAAGGATAGCTGTGGCTCGCCCAAGCCGTTCTCAGGCAGCGGCAGCCGCCCTGCTCTTGGTCGTGGCGCTGTGGGGAGCCAGCTTCGTCGTAGTAGGCGCCGCAGTCGCCGCCTACCCGGTGGTCGGGTTCCTCTTCCTGCGCATGCTCCTGGGTGGGCTGGCGTTGGTGGTCCTGGCCTACCTTAGGCCCAGCAGCCGCCCCCGCTGGACACGGGTACCTCGGCGCACCCTGGCCGGGGTGGGGGCGGCCCTCACCGTCGGCTACATCACGCAGACCCTGGGGTTGGCCCTGGGAGCGCCGGCCGGCGTCGCCGCCACGCTGACCAGCCTGGTCGTGGTGCTGGCGCCTGCTTGGGAGTGGGTCATGACCGGCAGGGCTCCGGATCGGCGAGTCGTGGTCAGCTCGGTGCTGGCCATTGGGGGCACGATGCTGATCTGCCACGCGGTCCCGGCAGACGCGGCCGGCACCGGGAACGCCATCCTGGGGATCGCCTTGGAGATTGTCTCCGCGGCCGCATTCGCCCTCCAGGTCGTGCTCGTCGGCCGGCTGGGCGAGACCCTGTCGGCGACAGCGCTCGGGGGTGCGCAGCTGCTGCTGGTGGCGGTGATGTTGCTCCCCGCGGTGCCGCTGGCGGGCGGGCTCCCGGTGCCCTCCGCGGGGGTGGCGGCCGCGGTGCTCTTCTCCGCCCTGGGGGCCTCGGCCTTCGGGTTTGCGGTCCAGGCTGCGGCTCAGAAGCACCTCACCACTGAGGCGTCCGCGGTGATCATGGCCACCGAGCCCGCGTTCGCGCTGCTTGCCGCCGCCCTCTCGGGAGAGCAGCAGCTGGGGATCGCCGCTGCCAGCGGCCTCGGCCTGCTGCTGCTGGGCGTGATGGTCCAGGGGGACGCACCCCAAGCGCTGGTCCAGGCCATCGCCGACCGGGTCGGGTCTCGGCTCCGCTGGCGCCAGGCCTGAGCCTGGCCCGCTCTCCCTCCGGCACACCCCAGTCTCCACCCGGCAAACTGGTCGCCATGACCAAGCGGGAACTCACCCTGATGGTGGTCCACGCCCACCCGGACGACGAGGTTCTCTCTACCGGAGGGGTGCTGCTCCGATGCGCCCAAGAGGGTCTGCGCACGGTGCTGGTCACCTGCACCAACGGGGAACTGGGCGACGCCCCAGCCGGGATCAAGCCCGACAGCCCGGGCCACGACGAAAGCCGGGTGCGAGCCGTCCGCCGTCTGGAGTTGCTGGAGTCGTGCCGCATCCTCCAGGTATCTCGGCTGGAGATGCTGGGCTACATGGACTCAGGGATGGAGGGCTGGGCCCAGAACGGCCGACCGGGATCGCTCACCGGGGCCCCCCTCGAGGAGGAGGTTGAACGGCTGGCGGGACTGATCCGGGAGGAGCGGCCCCAGGTGCTGGTGACCTACGACGAATCAGGGGGATACGGGCACCCGGACCACATCCGAACACACCAGCTGGCGGTGGCGGCAGCGGCCGCCACCGGCATCCCGGAGAAGGTCTACCACACCGCCATTCCGCGCTCAGCGGTGGCGGCGGCGGCCCGCCGGATGCGGGAGATGGGGGTGAGCCTGGAGGCTTTTCAGGACACCGTGGACCCCGAGAATCCGCCCTTCGGAGTCGACGACGCCCTGGTGACCACAGTGGTCGATGTGTCGGGCCAGGTCGAGGACAAGCTGGCCGCGCTGAGGGCACACTCCAGCCAGGCCGACAACGGCTTCCTCCTCCGGTTCCCGCCCGAGCTGGTGCGAGAGTTCCTTTCCCGCGAGTACTTTGTTCGGGCCCAGGACCGGACCGGGGCCGACCTGCCCGAATCGGACCTCTTCGCCGGAGTTCGCTGAGAGCCCCGGCACCGTTCCCGGACCGCCCGGCCATGCGGTGGTCGGGGCGGGCGGACTCGAACCGCCGATCTCCTGCTCCCAAAGCAGGCACCCTACCACTGGGCCACGCCCCGCAGGCGAGATCATACCGGCGCCCGCCCGGAGGAGCCCCTCAGGGAGCGGAGCACTCCAGGGCTCGGAGCAGTTGGCGAACCGCCCGCCCCCGATGGCTCCGGAAGTCCTTCTCCTCCGGGTCCAGCTCCGCCATGGTCCGCGTCTCGCCGCTGGGGATGAAGATAGGGTCGTACCCGAAGCCGGCTCGTCCCCTCGGCCGGGGAAGCAGCAACCCGTCCACCCGGGCCTCGGCGGTCACGGTTTGCAGGGTGCCGTCCCCCCTCGGGACCGCCAGCGCCAGGGCGCACACGAAGGCCGCCTGCCGCCGGTCCTCCGGGAGATCGGCAACCCGCCGCTGCAGCCCCTCGCGAAGCTGGGCCGTGGTCGCGCCCTCGCCCAGCCAGCGGGCCGTGCGCAGCCCCGGCCAGCCGCCCAGCTCCTCCACCTCCACGCCGCTGTCGTCGCCGATCGAGGGCAGCCCGGTGGAGCTGGAGGCGGCCACCGCCTTCACCAGCGCGTTGCCGAGGTAGGTCTCCTGGTCCTCCTCCCAGGTGGTGCCACGTCCCTGGGGTGCCTCGTCCAGGGAGAGCAGCCGCCAGCCGGCGGGCGAGAGGAGACGTCGGAACTCCTCCACCTTGCCGGGGTTGCGGCTGGCAACCACCACGGTCGCCAGCTTCACCTCAGCCCTCCCCCACCGCCGCCCGCTGCGCCGCCAGGATGGCGCCCACCCCGACCTGGCCAAGGGCCAGCAGTCGGGGCAGCAGTCCGGGGTCGAGCGCGGCGCCCTCGGCGGTCCCCTGCACCTCGACCAGTTGCAGCTCGGAGTTCATCACCAGGTTCATGTCCGTGTCTGCCCGGCTGTCCTCCGGATAGTCGAGATCCAGGACCGGCTCCCCGTCGACCACCCCCACGCTGACCGCTGCCACCTGGCGCCGGACCGGGTCCTGGGCCACCATCCCCGCGGCCCGTAGCCGGCGGCAGGCCAGCTGGAGCGCCACCCAGCCCCCGGAGATGGCGGCGGTGCGGGTGCCGCCGTCCGCCTGGAGCACATCGCAGTCCACGATCAGAGTCCTCTCCCCGAGCAGCCGCAGGTCGACCGCGGCGCGCAGGCTGCGCGCCACCAGGCGCTGGATCTCCTGAGAGCGGCCGTCAACCCTGTTGCGCTCCCTGGGCGTGCGCTCAGGGGTGGCCCTGGGTAGCATGGCGTACTCCGCCGTCACCCACCCCGACCTGCTCCCCCGGCGATGGGGCGGAACCCGCTCCTCCAGGCTGGCGGTGCAGAGCACCCTGGTGGAGCCGAGGGTGATGAGCGCCTCACCCTCCGCCCACCCGCCGAGCGCGGTCTGGATGGTGAGCGGGCGGAGCTGGTCGGCGAGGCGGCCGTCGTGGCGGGCCATCAGCGGTGCAGGAACCCGCGGATGAAGAGGATGCTCCCCTCGTAGAGGAGGATCAGGGCCAAAGAGAGGAAGGTCGGGGTGAACGGGTCAGCTCCCGGGGTGACCACCAGCGCCACCAGGATGATGACGAAGTAGGCGGCCTTCCTCCATCTGGAGAGGCGCTGGCTGCCCAGAAGCCCCATGGCAGCGAGGAGGCTGAGGGCCACGGGCAGCTCGAAGGTGACCCCGAAGACCAGCACCACCAGGGAGAGGAAGGAGAGGTAGGCGGAGAGGTCGGGCAGGTAGACGGCGTTGCCGCCGAGGAAGGTGGCCAGGAACGAGAGGCCGATGGGGAGGACGAAGTAGGCGAAGACCGCCCCCAGGGCGAAGAAGACCAGGGTGCCGAACACGAAGGGGAAGGCCAGCTGCCGCTCCCGCTCCCTGAGCCCCGGGGCCACGAACCGCCAGAGCTGCCAGACGATGACCGGCAGGGCCAGGATCACCCCCGCCACGGCAGCCACCTCGAAGGGTATGGCGAGCCCCTGGATGGGGCTGGTGACCACCACCTTCTGGCCGAAGGGGGAGTGGGTGCGCAGGAGGGCCAGGTGGAGTGGGCGCTCCAGGATGGCGATCAGCGGCTGGTTGAAGGTGAAGGCCAGAGCGGTCGCCAGCCCCCAGGCGATCAGGGAGACGATGATGGCGCGGCGCAGCTCCTCCAGGTGCTCCACCAGGGTGAGCTGCCGACCGTCGTCTGGAATCGGTCCCCCGAGCGCCGGCCCGCCGCGCCAGCCGCTCAGCCGGCGCGCCGCCACCAGCTAGGACTCGCTCAGTTGGCCCGGTCGGTGGGCCCCGGAGCCGCTCCCACCGGAGGCGGGGGGCTGGGCGGGCCGTCCTGTGAGCCGGGCTGGGGAGGGCTCGACGGCGGATCCCCCAGCGCCGACTGGGAGGCATGGCGGAACTCGTTGATGGCCCGGCCCAGGGACTGGCCCAGCTCAGGAAGCCGCTTGGGGCCGAAGATGACCAGCGCCACCAAAAGCACCAGCAGGATCAGCGGCCAGTGGTCTATCAATTCGACTAGCTCCTCTCGGGGAACTCCTGCGGCGGCGCCCGGAGTATAGCACCGGCCGAAAAGCCCACCTCCGAGCCGACCCCCAGGCCGGGGTCAGGCCGCAGCCGCGAGCGCGTCCGAGAACGCCTCCAGGAGGCGATCCAGGTCCAGATCGGTGTGGGCGAGGGAGAGGAAGCCGGCCTCGAACTGGGAGGGCGGCCAAAACACTCCCCGCTCCAAGAGGCCCCGGTGCACCGCCGAAAAGCGGGCCAGGTCGCCGGCGCGGGCAGAGGCGTAGTCGCGGACCGCCGCCTCCGAGAAGAAGAAGGTCAGCATGGACCCCACCCGATTCACCCGGATGGGCACGCCGAGCCGCCGCCCCGCACTCGACATCCCCTCCTCCAGCCGGGCCCCCATCTCCTCCAGCCTCTGATAGGGAAGCGGGGAGTCCAGCTCCCGTAAGGTGGCCAACCCGGCGGTGACGGCCAGAGGATTGCCGCTCAGGGTGCCGGCGTGGTAGACGGGCCCGGCCGGGGCCAGCTGGCCCATCAGGGCCGCTCGGCCGCCAAAGGCTCCCACCGGCAGCCCCCCTCCGATCACCTTGCCGAGGCAGGTGAGGTCAGGGGTGATGCCGTAGCGCTGCTGGGCGCCGCCGCGGGCCACCCGGAAGCCGGTCATGACCTCGTCGAGGATGAGCAGGGCGCCATACTCGCTGCTGAGCGTGCGCAGCCCCGCCAGGAATCCTGGCTCAGGTGGCACCACCCCCATGTTGCCGGCCACCGGCTCTACGATCACCGCCGCCACCCGCTCCCCCTGCCTCGCGAACAGCTCCGCGACTCCTTCCAGATCGTTGAAGGAGGCCACCAAGGTGTCGGCCACCGTGCCCGGGGGCACCCCTGGAGAGCCGGGGATGGCCAGGGTGGCCAGACCCGATCCGGCCGCCGCCAGCAGGGAGTCCGCATGGCCGTGGTAGCAGCCGTCGAATTTCAGGATCAGGTCGCGACCGGTCGCCGCCCGGGCCAGACGCACGGCTCCCATCGCCGCCTCCGTGCCGCTGCTGGTGAGCCGGAGCATCTCCACCGCGGGCATGCGGCGCGCCACCTCCTCGGCGAGTTCCACCTCGAGCTCGGAGGGCCCGCCCAGCGCCTCCGCCCGTGTCAGCTGGCCCCGCAGCGCCGCCACGACCGCCTCAGGGAGGTGGCCGAGGATGAGCGGACCGTAGGCCAGGACCATGTCCAGATAGCGATTGCCGTCGAGATCCACGAGGTAGGGGCCGCGGGCGGAGGCGAAGAAGGGAGGGGTGCCGCCCACCCCGCGGAATGAGCGCACCGGACTGTTCACTCCGCCGGGCATCACCCGCTGGGCCCGCTCCATGGCCCCGATGGAGCGGTCCAGCCGGAATCCCTCAAGGCTCAGGGCAGCTGCTCCCGGACGACAATCCGCATCGGGTCGCCCCGGCGGACCCTCTGGGCGACCTTGAGCCCGGAGACGACCTCACCGAACAGGTTGTAGGCGGGCGGAAGGGTGAAGGACGACAGGGTGATGAAGAACTGGCTGCCATTGGTGTTGGCTCCGGCGTTGGCCATGGCCACGGCGCCGGGCTGGTAGGCGCCCTTGCTGTACATCGGGGAGTGCACGGGCTCGCTGCGGAACTGGAACCCCGGCCCCCCCGTGAGGTTGTCATGGGGGCTGCCGCCTTGGATCACCGGACCGCCGGGGGCGGTACTGGGGTCCCGAGCCCACTTGAGCCCGTCGAAGAAGTGGTTGCGCGCCAGGGTCACGAACACGTTGACGGTCACCGGCGCCCAGCTGGGGACCAGGCAGACGACGATCTCCCCCTCGGGGACTGTGATCGTGGCCTCGTACAGCCGGTGGACGTCGATGGTCATCGGCGGGGCTGCGGAGTAATGGCGTGGGTTCGAGGGCTGGCCGAGCGGTTCCAGAGGGGAACCGAACTGGGCCTGCTGGCAATCTGCTCCAGACACCGGGGTGACCTCCCTGTGGGCTCCGACATTGACGAAGAAGGCGACCGCGCCCACGGCGGCCACCACCACTGCGGCGAGCGCCAGGGCCCCGGGACGACGGAGCTGGGAGGACATCAACCGTCCTCCTTGAGCCAGCGGCTGATCTCGCGGGCGAAGTAGGTCAGGATCACGTCCGCGCCGGCCCGGCGCATCGAGAGGTGCGACTCCATGACCGCCTGGCGGAGGTCCAGGGCGCCCATTCCGGCCGCCGCGTGCAGCATGGCGTACTCCCCGGACACGGAGAAGCAGGCCAGCGGGGCGTCGAAATGGTCCCGGGCCTCTCGGACCAGGTCCAGGTAGCTGAGGGCGGGCTTGACCATGAGGATGTCGGCCCCTTCGAGGAGATCCAGCTCCAGCTCCCGCATCGCCTCCCGGCGGTTGGCGGGGTCCATCTGGTATCCCCTCCGGTCGCCGAACTGGGGAGCGCAGTCAGCCGCCTCACGAAAGGGGCCGTAGAAGCACGAGGCGAACTTGGCGGAGTAGGCCAGGATCAGGACCGAGGTCCGCCCTGACGAGTCCAGCGCCTCTCGGATCGCCCCGACCTGGCCGTCCATCATCCCTGAGGGCGCGATGACGTCGGCCCCGGCCGCCGCCTGGCTCACGGCAACCCGCTGGTAGAGCTCAAGGGTACGATCGTTGTCCACCTCTCCGTTGCCATCCAGGACCCCGCAGTGGCCGTGGGCGGTGTATTCGTCCAGGCAGTCGTCCGCCACCAGCAGCAGCCGGTCCCCGAACTCGGACCGTAGCCGCCGGAGCGCCACCTGGACGATGCCCTGGTCATCCCAGGCCGAGGACCCCATCTCATCCTTGCGCTCTGGGACCCCGAAGAGGACCAGCCCGGCCAGCCCCAGCTCGGCGGCCTCACCGGCCAGGGCCATGAGGCTGTCGGCGGTCTCCTGGTAAACACCCGGCATCGTCGAGATGGCCCTCCGCTCCTTCACGCCCTCAGCTACGAAGCAGGGCAGGAGCAGCTGGTCGGCCCGCAGGTTCGTCTCACTTACCAGCCGACGGAGGGCCGGGGTGCGGCGAAGCCGCCGAGGGCGATCGTCTGGAAAGGACATCTCAGCGGGTATTGTCGTTTACTGAGGCGGCCTCCATCGCCGCCACCAGACCCGGCAGTGAGTGAACCGGAGCCACCACGGCGGGCCCCATGCTGAGTGCCTCGGCGGTCTTGGCGGTGACCGGGCCGATGCAGGCCACCCGCGAGGCGGGGGGAAGTGTCCGCCCCGGGGTCAGCTCCGCGTAGCCCCGGACGGTGCTGGAGCTGGTGAAGGTGACCCAATCCGGGGGAGCGTCGAGAAGCAGCTGGTGGAGCGCGGGGGCTGAGGCGTGGGCGGCTGCAGCGCGGTAGAGGGCGACCTCGGTTATCTCGGCCCCAGCCCTCTCAAGGGCCCTGGGCAGGACGTCCCGAGCGCCTTCGGCACGGGGCAGGAGAACACGGCGGCCGCGGACTCCGGAAGCCACCATCGCTTCCGCCAGGGACTCCGCCAGAAACTCCTGCGGCAGGGGCCCCGGCGTCCAGCCGAGCTCCCGGGCCGCGGCGGCGGTCCCCGGCCCGATCGCGAACAGCTCAGTACCCGAGCCGGAGGGGCGCTCGAGAGCCAGGAACCGCACCGCATTGGCGCTGGTGAAGGCGATGATGTCGTAGTGGCCCGACCGCACCTGAGCCCGTAATGCCTCCATCCCCGCCGGGCTGACCAGCGGGGTCAGACTGATGACCGGGAGGGTGATCGGCTCGGCGCCGACTGCCCTGAGCAACGCGCCCAGGCCACCATCCTCCGGCTCCGGGCGGGTCACGAGGACCCGGGCCCCGCGAAGGCGGCTCACCCCGGGGCGCCCAGCCTTCCCACCAGCTCGCCGAGGGCATCCTGGGCCAGGAGGTCGGGCACGACGGCGGCCTCCCTCCGCAGGCCGGCTCCGTCGGCGGAGTAGGCGGCCGAGACCAGCCACCCACCGGCCGGGATCGGCTCGGCGAGCGCGCCCAGCGCCAGCTGGCAGCCTCCGCCCATCCGCCCCAGAAGGCGCCGCTCGGCCTCCACGGCGAGCCGGGTGGGTGGGTGGTCGAGGGCAGCCAGCACCTCGAGCCAGCCGCTGTCAGCCCGCGCCTCCACCGCGATCGCGCCCTGGCCGGCGGCCGGGGTGCACTCGCTGTGGGGATCTAGTGGCTGGGCCCGGCCGAGCAGCCCGAGCCGGAGGAGGCCGGCTGCGGCGACCACCACCCCATCCACGTCTCCCTGGTCGACCAGGCGGAGACGGGTGGGCACGTTGCCCCGGATCCTCGGGAAGTTGAGGTCGGGTCGCACCGCCCTCAGCTGGGCCGTCCGACGGGGCGAGGAGGTCCCGAGGCGGCAGCCTGGGGGCAGCTCGAGCCAGGGGATTCGGGCACGGGTGACCACCGCGTCGCGGAAATCCGCGCGCTCCAGATAGGCCGGCACGGTGAGACCCGCCGGGGTCGAGGTCGGCAGGTCCTTGGCGCTGTGCACCGCGGCGTCGATCGAGCCTGCGGCGAGCTCCTGCTGCAGCCGGGAGGTGAACCAGCCGCCTGCCCGCGGGTCCGTGAGGGTGGCCTCCGGGGCCAGGTCCCCGTCGCTCTGGATGACCCGCACCACGGCCTCGGGAGCTGAGCGGAGGCGGCGCAGCGCCTCCACCACCAGATTGGCCTGCGCCAGGGCCAGCTGGCTCCCCCTGGTGCCCAGCACGATCAAGGGGCGCCGCCGTCCTCCACCGGCGACAGGTCGAAGACCTCCTCCACGATCCGCCGGCGCTCGGGGTCGTCGGCGTTCTCCCGCAGGAAGGCGATCGGCGGGTGGATCAGCTTGGCGGCTATGGCCTGGGTGAGGCGCTCCAGCTGCTGACGCTCCGCGTCCCCCAACTGGGGCATCCTGGCCATGGCGCGGCGCAACTCGCCTCGCCTGACCACCTCGGCGCGATCCACCAGCCTGGCGATGGTGGGGCCGGCCTCCCGAGCCGAGAGCTCCTCCGAGACCCCCTCAACCGCCCGGCTCACGGCGCGCTCCGCCTGCGGCCGGTGCATCTCCCGAGCCTTCAGATTGGCGGCCACCTCCTCGCCCAGGTCATCCAGGTCGAGGAGCACCACCCCCTCGAGCTCCCCGGCCTCCGGCTCCACGTCTCGCGGCACGGCGAGGTCGAGGATCAGGAGGCGGCCGCTCGGGCCGCGCAGCGCCGCCACATCCCCGACCGTCAGCACCCGCGCCTGACTGCTGGTGCTGCAGACCACCAGCGACATCTGTCCAGCGAACTCCGCCAGCTGGGAGAGTTCCACCAGCCGGGCATCGATCGACTGCGCCAGGGCCTGGGCTCGCGGTCCCCGCCGGGCCACCAGGATGGGAGCGCAACCCGCGCCCGCCAGGAGCCGCGCCGCCGCCCCCCCGATGCTGCCCCCCCCGACGATCAGGACCCCGCGCCCGCTGAGGTCACCCAGACGGCGGCGGGCGGCCCCGACCGCCACCTGACCGTACCCCACCGCCTGCCGCGATATGCCCGTCGTGCTCCGCACCAGCTTGGAGGTCTCGATGGCCCGGCGCATCAGCAGGTCCAGGTCGCCACTCAGGGTCCCGGCCTCTTTAGCCAGTCGATGGGCGCGCTTGAACTGGGAGAGCACCTGGGCCTCCCCCAGGATGGCACTGTCCAGCCCGCTGGCGACGCGGAAGAGGTGCAGCATGGCCTCCGGTCCGGTGCGGCTCATCACCAAGCCGGTCAGCTGGGCCCGCCCCTCCAGGTAGTGGAAAAAGCGCGACGTGGCCCGCCGGGCCTCGGCCGCACTCCTCGTCTGGAGGTAAAACTCGGTGCGGTTACAGGTGCTGAGGCACGCCGCCCCCACCAGCCCCGAGTGTCCCACGAGGGCCCGCAGCGACTCGACCACCTGGCGCTCATCCAAATGGAGCCGCTCGCGTACCGGAAGGGGCGCCAGACGGTGGCTTATACCGGTGACGACGAATGGCAACCCGAGATCGAGTATAGACTCTGCCGCCCCTCCCACCAAGCAGGGATCAGAGGGCGATCGTCCCCTCGGCCTGGGAGGCGGCCTCCCGGTAGGCCAGCTCCTCCCGACGGATGAGGTCGGGATTGGTGCCCCTGGCGGTGGCCAGATCCACCGCCAGCAACTGGAGCGCCACCGCGGCGCCCAGCGTGGCCGCCGCCCGGGCGTCGAGAGCAGGGGCCGGGGGGATGCGCAGGGGAGGGACGGAGAGCAGCTGGCTGGCGAAGTCCGCCGGTACGAACGGTCCGGCGATGAGGATCGCCCTGGCCCCCACCAGGCGGGCCGCGGCCAGAGCCTGGCGGGTGCGATCCAAAAGGCGTGGGCCGGCCCCCGGGTCCGTGAGCACCGCCACCACCCCGGAGGAGGAGTCGACGGCCGCCAGGTGGCCGTGGAGGAAGGTCTCCAGCCGATGGCTGAGGGCCGGGGTCCGAGACCCCTCGGCGATCTTCAAGGCCAGCTCCCGAGCCGCCACGTGGTCGGCGGCTCCGCCGAGGCAGGTCACGCTGGAGCCCTTGGCGAGCGCTCTTCCCGCCAACTCGGCCCCAGGCCCAAGCTCGGCCAGGCAGCGCTGCAGGTACCCTCCGGTGGCTCCCGGGTCGAGCTGGCCGCCGTAGAGATGGGCGGCCACGTCCACACCGACCAGGATCGGCGAGAGGTACCCCACGGTGTGGCACCAGGAGCGGTCCACCGCAGGGGTCCTGGCCAGCTCCCGGACCACCCTCCCGGCTGAGCTGGCCGGAGCGGCCGTGATCAGAGCGGTGTCGGCGCCCACCCTCCGGGCGGCCTCGATCGCCGCCACCGTAGCTGCGGTCTCACCCTCGTGGGAGATCGCCACCAACAGCCCGGGCCAGGGGTCCAGGGCGGCCTCCAGCGCCTGCCGCGAGTGGACCAGCGACTGGCGGCCGGTCGCGCTCCCCAGCAGGTCGGCGAAGGCCATGGCGGCGTGCTCGCTGGTCCCGCAGCCGGTGACCGCGATCAGGGCGCCGCGGGACAGGGTGGCCGCCACCAGGGGGGCGACCCGGCGGCGCCCCTCCCCCTCCGCCAGGATCTGAGCCGCGAGCCGCGGCTCCGAGGCCACCATCTCCGCCATCACCCACGGGGGGCCATCACGCCACTCCGGGAATCCCGCGGGCAAGGGGTCGTGATCGGGGCTCATCCTGCCGCACCTCCAGCTGGGGCCGCTGCGGGTCGTGGCCAGGGTACCGCCTCGGCCCCGCCACGGTAGAACCCCGGTTCCGTTGGCTAGGATGGAGTCCGTGCATGAGCCGACCCCCGGCGGCGCCGCCTCTCCGGAGGGAGGCGAAGCCGCCACCGCTCCCGGGCCCCGGCCCGAGCGGGTCCGCTGGGGGCGGGAACGCGGACCTGGGGCCCCGGGGGATCGGCTGGCCCCGAGGCTGGGTCCTAGTGGGCCGGAGCTGGCCGAATTCCACAACCCCATTCCGCTGCTGGAGCGGCGCGACGGCGAGGTAGGCGCCAGCGCGCACCTGCCAACTCTTGACCTCCCGCTGGACGAGGTGGATTTCGTGGCCATCGACTGCGAGACCACCGGCCACTTCCCACACCGGATGGTGGAGCTGGGAGCGGCCCGGTTCCGACTGGACTCTTCGACGGACGGCCACCATCCGCGACTGCTTCTGGAGAGTCTGGTCCACACCACCGACCACATCAACCCCTACGCCCGGCGGGTGCACGGAATCTCGCGCTCGATGCTCACCGGCGCCCCGCCGCCCCACCGGGTAGCCCTCACCTACCACCGGTTCGCCAGGGGAGCGGTGCCGATCGAGCACAGTGCAGACGCCTTCGACACCCGGCTGGTGGCCAAGGCGCTTGATCGCCCCCCACCGCGGATACATCTCGACACCTCCAGGATGGCCGGGTTCCTCTTCGGCCTCCGTGACACCATCGGGCTCGAGCGCCTCTGCGAGCGGCTGGAGGTGACCCATCGCCAACCGCACTTCGCCCTCGCCGATGCGGAGGCCACCGCCGACTGCTTCGTGGAGCTGGTGAAGATCGGCCGCCGGGAGCACGGCTGGCGCACCCTTGGCGACCTCCTGGCGGTCGGGATGCCGCCCGAACCCCGCCCCGTGGAGCCGCCGAAGTCCCGTCCGCGGATGGAGGGAGAGGCTGCTCCGGCCGGGAGGAGGCGGCGCCACCGCGGTGGCCGGAGGCGGCGCCCTTCGGCACCCACCCCCGAAGGAGGCTCCTGACAACCTCCCTTCGGGTCGCGGAGGGGCTCCTTGGGGCCGTGGTGGTGTTGGGCGCATGGGCCAGCATCGTGCGAGAGCTGGTCGTCCCTCGGGGAGGTTACGGCTGGGTCGTCACGGCCGCATCCCGAGTCTCACGGCGCGCCCTCACCCTGGTGGCTGGCCGCCGGGAACGATACGAGGACAAGGACCGGCTGCTGGCGCTCCAGGGGCCGGCCATCCTCATCGGTGGGCTCGCCACCTGGCTCGGGGCACTGCTGCTGGGATACGGCTTGCTGCTTTCCGCAGCGACCGGTGACGCCCTGGGTGCCGGGCTGCGCCTCGCCGGGTCCGCCCTCTTCACCCTGGGCTTCGCCACCAGCAATCACCCGGGCCCGCTGGCGCTGACCTTTCTCGCCGCCGCCAGCGGTCCCACGCTGATCGCCGTCCAGATCGCCTACCTGCCCACCATCTACGCCGCCTTCAACCGCCGCGAGACGCTGGTCACCCTGCTCCAGTTCCGGGCCGGGGCCCCGGCCTGGGGGCCGGAGATCTTGATCCGCCACGAGCTCATCGGGATCTCCGGAAGCCTAGGGGAGCTGTACCGGAGATGGGAGGAGTGGGCGGCCGACCTGGCGGAGAGCCACTCCACCTACCCGGTCCTCCTCACCCTACGCTCCCCGCACCCACTGCGGTCGTGGATCTTGTCGCTGCTCGCAGTGCTGGACTCGGCAGCATTGTGCCTCAGCCTGTGCCCATCGTCGGCCCCGGTCGAGGCCCGGGCCTGCCTGCGCATGGGCTACGCGGCCCTGCGGGCCATATGCGACACCATGAGGATTCCGTACGTCGCGGACCCCCGTCCGGACGATCCCATCCAGCTGACCCAGCCGGAGTTCCAGGCTGCCTGCGAGATGCTGGCACGCTCTGGTTTCCCCGCCGAGCGCACCTGGGAGGAGGCCTGGCCGCATTTCCATGGGTGGCGGGTCAACTATGAGTCCACGGCCTACGCGCTGACGGACCTCTTGGACGCCCCCCCCGGCCCGTGGAGCGGTCCCCGTCAAAGCTTCCCTGGCCTTCTGATCCGGCCTCAGCGGCCCGCCGACCGCCGCCCCGAGGCGCCTGAGGGGTGAGGGCGGGGGCTCACGCCCCCGCCCCCTGGCTCAGCCGATGGCCCGACGCCGCTCCCAGCGTCCCAGGCCAAGCAAGGTCAGACCCATGAGGACCAGCGCCGCGGTGAGGCCCACCGCCAGCCCCGCACCGGTTCCGGGCGTGCCGGTCGAGGCGCCCAGGACCGAGCCTCCCGGTGAGGCCGTCGTGACCTTCGAGGTCCCGTCGGCCTGGACCGATGTGCCGTCCGCGGTGACCGTGACCGTCACGGTGTCGGTCAGCGAGGTCCCGGCCGCCGGGGCGTAGTCGGCAATTGTGAAGGAGCAGGTGACCGAGCTGCCGGCAGCCAGCGAGGTCCCGACCAGCGTCTGGCACTCGTTGACCGTGGTGCCCGCGTAGGAGTCGGTGATCGCGGTGATCACCTCTGTGACTTGGCTGGTGTTGGTGATCACGACCTTGAAGGGCACCGAAGCCCCGGGACTGGGAGCCTCCTCGGTCTGCTGGTAGGTGCCGTCCCCATCCGCGTCATTGCTCTTCACCACGGTGAGGGTGGGCTGGCTGCCCGACGGGGTCGGAGTAGCGGTGCTCGACGGCGTCGGGGTCGGAGTAGCGGTGCTCGACGGCGTCGGGGTCGGAGTGGCGGTGCTCGACGGCGTCGGGGTCGGAGTAGCGGTGCTCGACGGCGTCGGGGTCGGAGTGGCGGTGCTCGACGGCGTCGGAGTCGGGGTGGCGGTGCTCGACGGCGTCGGAGTCGGGGTGGCGGTGCTCGACGGCGTCGGAGTCGGGGTGGGGCCCGGGCAGTTCACCCAGAACGTCTTGTGCTTCTGGGGGTCCTGCAGGAACTGCAGCTTGAAGTGGAAGCCCTCGCCGTTGACCGGGCTGTCCCCGTTGGCGATGGCATTATCGATCAGGGTCTTGACTTTGATCACCGCCATCACCTGATCCCCACCCATGGTCTGGTTGTAGTTCCAGGTGGCCATTGTGGGGTAAGCCTTGGTACCGGGCCAGGCTTGGTCCTCCTTGTATCCGGAATGGTTCAGGTCCCCGGACCCGCTTCCCGAGGGTGGCCAGCCGTCGATGGTGAACTGGCCACTGGCATCGGCCATGGTGGTCCCCCAGAGGTTGATGTCCTGGCAGGCCAGGTGGGGATCCATCTCATGCCCCGGCCCCGGAGGCTGGCCCACATTGTCCACCCAGACGTCCTCGTGGTTCGGGTTCCCTGAACCGGACGAGCTGGAGGCCGGCGCAACCTGGCCGGCAGCAAGCACCGCCATCGGCAGCGACAGCGCCAGACAGAGTGCCCCGGCACCAGTCGCCGCCCAGGTCTTCCATCGCCGACTAGTCGCTGTAAGCACGCCTGCCTCCTTGGCCAGGGCCTTCGGCCCCGGCGCCGTTCTTCAATTCAGCGGCGACGACCCTTCCGACCGTCTCACCCGGTCGAGCCGCCCCGCGTCCCATCCTTCCGCGTCACGCCCACATTTGGACCCTACGCAAGAAGAAACGCCCAGGTCACCATTACTACCCAGTGTCGTGACCCGACTTGACGGCCTCGTTACGAGCCGGAGTTGGCTCCGGCCAGAAGGCGGGCCTGGTCCGCCTGGCGCAAGGGGTCCACCACGAGCTCCAGCTCCCCGTCGAGGATCCGGGGGAGCTGGTACAGGGTGAGGTCGATCCGGTGGTCGGTGACGCGGTTCTCCCGGAAGTTGTAGGTGCGGATCTTCTCGCTCCGGTCCCCGTGGCCGACCATGGACAGCCGGGTCTCCCGAAGCTCCCGGTCCTTCTCCGCGCGCATCCGGTCGTAGAGCCGGGAACGGAGCACCCGCAGCGCCTTGGCGCGATTCTTGTGCTGGGACTTCTCGTCCTGGCAGGTGACCACGAGGCCCGTGGGGAGGTGCGTGATCCGAACCGCGGAGTCGGTCGTGTTCACGCTCTGACCGCCGGGACCGGTCGAGCGGAAGACGTCCACCTTGAGATCCTCGTCCCGGATCTCGACCTCCAGCTCCTCGGCCTCGGGCAGCACCACCACGCTGGCCGCCGAGGTGTGGACCCGCCCCTGAGATTCGGTCTGCGGAACCCGTTGCACCCGGTGCACCCCGCTCTCGAACTGAAGGTGTCCGTACGCGGCTCGCCCGTGGACCTCCAGCACAACCTCCTTCAAGCCCCCGGCCTCACTGGGAGAGCTGTCGATCATCTCCACCTTCCAGCGCTGCCGCTCGGCGTAGCGGAGGTACATGCGCAGAAGGTCGGCGGCGAAGAGAGCTGCCTCCTCCCCTCCGGTGCCGGCGCGGATTTCCAACACCGCATCCCTCTGTTCGTCCGGATCCTCCGGCAGCAGAAGAAGCCGCAGCTCGCCGACCGCGGCCTCCGCCACCGCCTGTTCCTGCCGGGCCTCCCCTTCGAGAAAGCTGCGCATCTCGGGGTCGCCCTCCCCGGCGGCCAGCGCCTCCGCCTCCCGGGCACGGCGGTCGGCGTCCTCGGCCTTCGCCAGAAGGTCCAAGACCGGCCGGAGCTGCGCCAGCTCCCGCCCGACCGGCTCCAGCCGACGGGGGTCCAGCTCAGGGTCCTGGAGCTGGCGCTCCAGCTCCCGACGGCGCTCCCGGGCCTGGTCCAGCCGCGCCTGCAAGTTCGGTGGGAGCGTGGCCATGGCCTCAGGCGTCAAGCCGCCAGCGGCGGCCGCGTCCTAGCGCTGGGCCTTCTGGGCGCGCCGCCGGAAGCGCTCGACCTGACCCCCGGTGTCCACGATCCGTTGCTCCCCGGTGAAGAACGGGTGGCAGACGCTGCAGACCTCGGTGTGCAGGGTCCTCTGGGTCGACCCGGTGGTGAAGGTGTTCCCGCAGGAGCAGGTGACCACCGCGTCGTGAAAGTACTCGGGATGGATGGTGGCTTTCATCTCCACTCCAGCTTAGCAGAGGCCCGCCGGGACCCCGCCCACCGGTCGGGTGAAGTTGCCCACCGCGAGTCCGGGAAGACCCCGGGCGAGCTGGGACACCAGCTCACGCATCCCCAGCCCCGGCTCCAACTCCGGGAGCCGGTCGAGGATCCAGGCCGGGTCTCCGTTCAGGGTGCGGAGCTGCACCTGGTCCACCGAGAGCTCCCGGAGCACCTCCATGGTCAGGGCCAGCTCCGAGGGGCTGTCGGTGACCCCGGGAAAGGTGAGCAGGTTCACTGTGACCTGGGCTCCTGCGGCAGCGGCCAGCCGGGCCGACTGGATCACCTGCTCGATCCCATACCCACGGGGGCGGTAGTAGGCGGCGAAGAGCTCCTGGCGGAAGCTGAAGACGCTGATCCGGCAGCTGTTCACCCCGGCTTCGACCAGCCGCCGCAGCGCATCGGGCCGGCTGGCGTTGGTGTTGACGTGGATCGTGGCCCCCGGGTGAAGGCGGCGAAGCTCCGCGGTGACCGGCACCAGCACCCGCTCCCGCAGGAGGGGCTCCCCCTCGCACCCCTGGCCGAAGCTGACCATCCCCGCCTCCCCCGCCTCCTCGCAGCGGCCGAGGTGCGAGTGCCCGACCTCGATCAGCTCCCGCGCGGCGGGAGCGCGCCGCATCCGGGGCTGCGGTGTGGGAGCTCCGGAGTCGGTCTGGAGGGAGATGCACCCGAGGCAGTCGGCGTTGCAGGCGGCCGAGGTGGGGAGCGCCCCCTCGTGGCGGCCCAGAAAGGTGTTCTGGGCGGTGAGGCAGTTGTGTTCCAGGGCGCAGACCGAGAGCTGGGCCACCACCCCATTGCGGGGCAGCTCCCGCTGGAGGGAGGAGACCGCCTCGGCGAGCTCCGCCCGCCGGGGGCGCCGCCCCGTCCAGGGGGGGTAGTCGTCGGTCCGGGCCGCGGCGACGACCACCTCCCCGTCGCGATCTGCCACGGCGGTGTACCCGTAGAGGGGAAGGGTCGGGGCGAAGGGCTCGGGGCGGTGGGCGGGCAGCAGCAGCCTCAGATATCCGACGGGAAGCACGGCCGCCACCGGTAAGGGGTGCGAGCCGGCCACCGCCCGCACCTCCCCGCCGGGCCGGCGGGCCAGACCGATCCGGCGCGGAAGGTGCATCAGGGTGGTACCCCGGGGGATGGGGATCCAGCCCCGGGGGTCGACCCAACGTCGCCCACTCTGCCCGATGGCCTCCCAGCCGGGCGGGGCCACGACCATCTCCCCGCTCTGATCGCTGAGGAGCGGCCGCAGCGCCGCGGTCACTCTCAGACCGCGGCTACGGCCGGATCCTGGGGCAGCTCGGGCTCCATCGAGAGCCCGGCCCGGCTGAGGCAGGCGGCCATGAAGGCGTGGAACAGGGGGTGGGGACGGTGGGGACGAGAGCGGAACTCGGGGTGGAACTGACTGCCTACGAAGAAGGGGTGGTCGCGGAGCTCCATGATCTCCACCAACCGTCCGGTCGGGGAGGTGCCGCTGAAGACCACCCCAACCTCCTCCAAGGCGTCCCGGTAGCGGTTGTTGAACTCGAAGCGGTGGCGATGCCGCTCGTACACCACCGCCTCGCCATAGGCGGAGGCGGCCTTGGTGCCGGGCTCGAGGCGGCAGGGATAGAGTCCCAGCCGCATGGTGCCCCCCATGTCCGCCACGTCCCTCTGCTCGGGCAGCAGGTCGATCACGGGATGCTCGGTGAAGGCGTTGAACTCGGTGCTGTTGGCGTCCTCGGTGCCCAGCGCCTCCCGCGCCACGTCGATGCAGGCGCACTGCATGCCCAGGCAGAGCCCCAGGAAGGGGAGCTGGTGGTGGCGGGCGTACCGGGAGGCGGCGATCTTGCCCTCGATCCCCCGATGGCCGAAGCCCCCCGGGATCACCAGCCCGTGCAACCCCTCGAAGGGGGTCCGATCCCCGGGCTCCAGGGTCTCGGTGTTGATCCAGCGGACGTCCAGCCCCACCCCGTGAGCCACGGCGGCGTGGCGCAGGGATTCGGTCACGCTGATGTAGGCGTCCGGCAGGGCCACGTACTTGCCGGCGATCCCGACCAGCACCCGATCCTCGGCGGAGAGGGTCCGCTCCACCAGCCTCTCCCAGGAGGTGAGGTCGGCTCGGGGAGCTTCCAGCCCCAGCTGCTCGACGAGGTACCTGCCGAGGCCGCTCTCCTCGAGCATCAGCGGCACCTGGTAGATGGTGCGGGCGTCGGGGATGCTGATCACCGCGGACGGGTCCACGTCGGCGAAGAGGGCGATCTTGTCCCGGACCCCCGCGCCCAGCGGCTGCCGGGAGCGGCAGATGATGGCGTCGGGCTGAATTCCGATCCCGCGCAGCGTCTGGACGCTGTGCTGGGTCGGCTTGCTCTTGAACTCCTCGCTGGCCTCCACGAAGGGGACCAGGGTCACGTGAACGTAGAAGGCGTTGCGCCGGCCGACGTCGTTCTTCAGCTGGCGGATGGCCTCCAGGAAGGGCAGCGACTCGATGTCGCCCACCGTGCCCCCGACCTCCACGATCACCACGTCGGCGTCCGACTCCTCGGCCACCCGCCGGACCCGGTCCTTGATCTCGTTGGTGATGTGGGGGATCACCTGGACGGTGGCGCCGAGGAAGTCGCCCCGGCGCTCCTTGGCGATGACCTCGCTGTAGATCTTGCCGGTGGTGACGTTGCTGGCCTTGCTGAGGCAGGTGTCGACGAAGCGCTCGTAGTGGCCCAGGTCGAGGTCGGTCTCGGCGCCGTCGTCGGTGACGAAGACTTCCCCGTGCTGGTAGGGGGACATCGTCCCCGGGTCGATGTTGATGTAGGGATCCAGCTTCTGCAGCGAGACCGAAAGGCCCCGAGCCTTGATCACGGTGCCCAGGGAGGCGGCGGTGATGCCCTTGCCGATCCCGGAGACCACGCCACCGGTCACGAAGATGAACTTGGCCATCAACGGCCTGCCGGCGCCCACGGGCAGCCACCACCCATGTGCGCAAATGCTACCACCTGACGCCTCAGCGCCGCGCCTCCAGGACCACCACCCGGCTCTCCTGGGAGCCGCCCTGGAATCCGGTGAGGTTCAGCCGGGGCTGGAACTTGGGTTCAGCCACCCCCATCTCCTTGAGGAAGGCCGCCAGCGCCGGCACCACCTCCGCCTCCGCCGGCTCGAAGCCGACCGGGACAACCACCGCCGGCTCCAGCCTGCTCACCAGCTCCGCCCCCTGGGTGGCGCCCGCCGCCTCTCCCCCGGCCAGCGAGAGGGCCAGCACGTCGATCACCCCGAGCTGCTCCACGGCCTCGTCCGAAAGCTTCTCCGGCCACCGCCCCAGCGCCAGTACGGGCACGTCGTCGACGGTGGCCACGAACACCGGGCCGCCGTCGAGGAGCACCCCCCGGACCGTCACCCCGCGCAACTCGTACTCCCCGGGGCGCGCCACCACCTGCGGGCCGCTCTCTGGCCTCAGGACGTTCTGGTCCCCGCCGCCGCCCACCACGATGTCCACCGCCGATGGCACCTGGAGGGCCTGGGGCGCCAGCAGCACCCTGGCGTCGCGCCCGCGCAGCAGCAGGGCGTCGCCGCCCAGCCAGGAAATCTCCACGAACTCCTCCCCGAATACAACCAGATGGTGGCGACCCGCCGGCCCCGGACCCAAAGAAGCGTACCAAGTGGGCCGGGCAGCACCGTTTCGGCGTCAGCCCACCGGGACCGTTAGGGTGACGCTGCGCCGCTGGTCCCCCTCCTGCACTGAGAGCGCCACGTGGGCTCCGGGGCCGAGCGAGGTGAGAAGGTCGGCTAGGTCAGGGTACCTGGGCGCCCCGGTGCCCTGGACGGCTGAGCCGTCCACCTGAACCACCACATCCCCCACCTTGAGACCGGCCTGGGCGGCGGCTGAGCCCGGGTCCACCGCCAGCACCTCGGCGCCGGCGGGGAGCTGAAGCGCGGCCGCGGTGGCTGGCGTCAGGTACTGGGTCACCAACCCGACCGGGGGCGGGCCGGCCCCGTTGGTGCCGATCGCGGACGCTGCGTAGGCGGCCTCGAAGGCATCCAGGGCGAAGTACCCCGACCCCGAATCTGTGGGGACCATCCTTGTCCCGGCGAGGATCCCCACCACCTGGCCGGTGGAGTCAACCAAGGGGGCGCCCGAGCTTCCCGGGGGCTCGGGGACGTCGGTGCGCATCAAGCCGTCCCAGGTGCTGCTCCCCCCCGAGACGGTGGGGTCGGAGATTGTGGCGGTGATCCCCAGCTCAGAGACGGTCCCCACGTCCACGCTCACCGAGCCTCCCAGGGAGGCCGAGATGGCGATCGCGGTCGACCCCAGCGCGGGGGTCGAGGAGAAGCCCAGGGCCGGTGGGAGCGCACCGGAACTAACCTGCAGGAGGACGATGCCGGTGTGGGGATCCGAGCTGGCGATGGTCGCCGGAAGCACCTCCCCGCCGGCCAGGATCACCTCCACTCCCGAGGCCCCGGCCACCGCCGCCTCGCTGGTGACCACCAGCCCTGTGGAGGAGGCCACGAAGCCGTCCGAGACGCTGGCGGCGCTGGGGGCTGCCGAGCCTCGCTCCCGGACGACCTGGACCACCGAGGGGGCCACGGCCGCGACCACCGAGCTCAGCGAGGTCCCCTGGGTGGACCCGCCGCCGCCGCCCGGGTTCACCACCGGCGCGGTGGGGGCAGACGAAAGCTGCCGGTAGGCCAGGAAGGCCACCCCGCCTCCCACGGCGACCCCGACTGCCGCCGCCACCGCCGCCACCGCCAGCAGCCCCCGGGCGGCGGAGCCAGCGCCCCCCGCGGGCGAGGGCGGATCAGCTCCGGCCATGGTCAGGGTCCCAGGTGAGCACGAGCTGTCCGGTGGGTGCGAAGCCCGCCTCGAGGTAGGCGCTGACCGCGGGCCGGTTGCCGTGGTCCGTCCAGACGCTGGCGAAGGTCACCTGGCGCTGGCGAAAGAGTCGGGTGGCCTCGCGCAGCAAGCGGGTGGCCAGCCCCTGGCCCCGCGCGTCCGGGTGGACGAAGAGCTCCGCCACCTCACCCTCCAGCCCGGTCCCGGGGTCGAAGAGAACGCACCAGCAGAAGCCCAGGACCGCCCCGGAGCTGCGGGCCGCGAAGACGTGGTTCTCACCCACGAAGGTCGCCCGGGTGCGGGGCAGGGTGGCGTCCAGCCGGTGGCGGAGGCCCGAGGTGGGCGTGGGGGTGACGTCTTGGGCCAGGAGCTCGATCAAAAGCGGCCGAATCGAGTCCAGCTCGGAATCCGCAAGGGCCGCGATCTCCACCTTCCCATCCTACGGCGGGACGGGGCTCACCCCACCGCCGGAGTCCAGTCCTCGAAGTACTCCGGGGAGGGCTCCACCCGGGCGACGCCGGTCGCCACCGCGGCTCGGGCCACCGCCCGCGCCACCGCCCGGTGGACAGCGGGGTCCAGCGAGTCCGGCACCACCTCGTCGTGCTCCGCCCGGGACGAGATCGCCAGCGCCGCGGCGAGGTACATCTCGGTGTTAAAGCGCCGGGCGCGGGTGTCCAGGGCACCCCGGAAGAGCCCGGGAAAGCCCAGCAGGTTGTTGACGACCGAGCCATCCACCGCCAGCGCCGCGCCGGCCTCCATGGCCGCCTCCGGCTCGATCTCCGGCAGGGGGTTGGAGATGGCGAAGATGATCTGCCCCGGGCGTACCTGCTCGGGCCGGATCAGCCCCGGCTGGGCGGTGGCCGCGATGACCAGGTCACTGCGGCGCAGGAGCTCGTCCAGCTCCACGGCGATCCCGCCCCCGGCCTCCAGCCGCTCGATCGAGTCCGGGGTCCTTCCGGTGCCGTACACGGGCCGCCCCTGATGGCGCATCAGCAGCTGCGCGATGGCGGAGCCCGCCGCCCCCAACCCCACCACCCCGGCGGTGAGGTTGGCCACGTTCGTCCCGGTGAGCTCGGCCGCTCGCAGCACCGCCGCCAGCACCACGGTGGCCGTCCCGTGCTGGTCGTCGTGCATGACGGGGATGGGAACCCGCTCCTGCAGCTGGGGGGTGATCTCGAAGCAGTGGGGGGCGGCGAAGTCCTCCAGCTGGATGGCACCGAAGGACGGGGCGATCCGAGCCAGGGCCGCCACGATCTCCCCGGGCGGCCCCGGTTCGACCAGAAGCGGGTAGGCGTCGATGCCCACCATCTGGGCCAGGAGGGCGCACTTGCCCTCGATAACCGGCATGCCCGCCACCGGCCCGATGTTGCCCAGGCCCAGCACCGCGGTCCCGTCCGTCACCACCGCCACAGCGTTGGCGATCCCGGTGTAGCGGTCCGCAACCGCGGGGTCGGCCTGGATCAGCCGGCACACCTCGGCAACCCCTGGGGTGTACACGTGGCGCAGGTCGGTGACGCTGCGCACCGGGTAACGCGGGCTCACCTTGAGCTTGCCTCCCAGGTGGACGCGCAGGACCTCGTCACGGACGTCCAGCAGCTCGGTGTGGGGCAGGGCCCGGACCGCGGCCAGCACCCGCTCCAACATCATGAGGTCTGTGGTGCTGACGTCGATGTCCCGCACCTTGTGGAGCGAGCCACGCTCCACGGTGCGGATGTCGCCCAGGTTCCCCCCCACAGATCCGATGGCCGTCGCCACCTCCCCCAGCACCCCCGGCCGGTTCTGGTTGCGCAGCCTCAGGGTGCGCTGGATCCGGTACGGCGAGACACCCGCCGGGGCCTGGCCGGCCTCGGTGGGAAAGGCGGGCCGGGGCCCGGCGTCCGAGATGTCTCGCATCGGTGACCTCCTGTACCACACAGCCCGCACGGGATCGCCGCTGGCAAGGTACCGCCTTCCCTGGGAACGGTGCAGCGGGGGCCGGAGCCCGGCCCCCGCCGGGGTCATCGCTCGATCGGTGCCTTGACCAGGCTTCCCCACTCCGTCCACGAGCCGTCATAGTTGCGGACCCGCGGGTAGCCGAGGAGCTCCCGCAGCACGAACCAGGTGTGCGCGGAGCGCTCTCCAATCCGGCAGTAGGCGACGACCTCATGCCCCGGATCGATGCCCTCCGCGAGGTACAGGTCGCGCAGCTGATCAGGCAGTAGGAAGGTCTCCTGCTCCGGGTCCACCGCCCGGCTCCAGGGGATGTTGCGGGCCCCGGGGATGTGACCCGGGCGCTGGGCCCCCTCCTGGGGGAGGTGGTCGGGTGAGATGCGCTCCCCGCGGTACTCTTCGGGGGAGCGGACGTCCACCAGGCTCTTGCCGGGGCGTCCGAGGAACTCCATGGCGATCTGGTCCCGGTAGGCCCGGATCGACTCGTCCTCCCGGGGGGTCGGATAGCCCGGGCCCGGGGCCACCACCGGCAGCTCGGTCACCAGGGGCCGCCCCTCGAGCTCCCACTTGCGCCGGCCCCCGTTCAGGAGCTGGACGTGGGGGTGGCCGTAGTACCTGAAATACCAGTAGCCGTAGGCGGCGAACCAGTTCTTGTTGCCGCCGTAGAGGATGACGCGGGTTTGCGGACCGATTCCCAGCCGGTCCATCAGGGCGGCGAACCCCTCCGGGCTCACGAAATCACGGTTGATCGGAGCCTGGAGATCCAGTCGCCAGTGGACCCCCAGCGATCCGGGGATGTGTCCGAGGCTATAGGCCCCGGTGTCCTCGTCTACGTCGAGGACCCGCAGATCGGGGTCAGTGAGATGGGCCGCCAGCCAGTCGGTGCTGGCGAGGGCCCCGGGGTTGGCGTATTCGCTCAAGGTGGCACTCCTCAAGGGCGCGCGCGGGTACGACAGGAACTTCCAGCCGTCCGGGGAGGGGGTGTCCCCAACCCGTGAGAGGTCCGCCGCCGACGGCTCAGACGCCTAACCCAGCGGACCCGCGCCTACATCGCGGGCTCCGCGACCCGAGGTGGCAGAGGGGCGGGGAGGCCAGGCTCACGCGGACGATTCTACGTGCCGCGCCGACGGCTCTCAACCGTCCTTCCACTCCGGGCGCTTGCGGAACAGGCCCCCCTCCCCAAGGTGGTACCACCGCTCCTGCTGGTAGGGGGGAAGTGCGGCCGTCTCCTCAGGGCTGAGGTCGGTGTGGACCGCCCGGGTGGTGATCTTCACCACGTGGGACGCCGCCACCTCCAAGAGCTGGTGGCCCGAGCTGGGCTTGACCGCCAGCCCGTGGAAGATGTCGCTGGCCTCGTCACCCAGCAGCGAGGCCGTGGTCCCAAAGGCGGCTCCCTCCTGGTCGAGGACCGGGGCGTGGAATGGAGTCATGATCCAGGCGACCTGCTCCTCACCGTCGGCCGTGATGTCGTCAGGCATCTCCACCTCCACTTATGGCTGCCGGCGTGGACCGGGGCCGCTCAGCTCGCCCCGGCGGGCAGCTCGCCCAGCTGAAGGCTGACGGTGATCTTGGTCCCATTGGGCTCGGTCACCCCCAGCTTCACCGTCTGACCGGGACTGAGATTGGCCAGGGAGTCGGTGAGGTCCTGCACCGAAGGCGTGGCGCGGCCGTTGATCGAGGTGATCACGTCCTGGGCCTTGAGGCCGGCCTGGCTGGCCGCCGCCCGGGTCACCTTGACGATCAGGACGCCCGCGGGCTGCCCCTGACTGTTGGTCACCTGCTCGACGTCGACGCCGATGTAGGCCCGCCCGGAGTTCACCACCTTGCCGTACTTGACGATCTGCCCAGCGATGTTGGTGACCACGTTGCTGGGGATGGCGAAGCCGATCCCGGGAGCCTGCGAGCTCCCCAGCTGGGGGTCGAGCGCGGCCAGGGTCGGGATGCCGACCACCTGACCCTCAAGGTCGACCAGGGCACCTCCGCTGTTGCCCGGGTTGATCGGCGCCGAGGTCTGGATCACGTCCGGCAGGGTGACCCCGTTGGGCTCGCTGACCGTGCGCCCCACCGCCGAGACGATCCCATCGGTGGCCGAGCTCTGATACCCGAGCGGGTTGCCGATGGCCATCACGATGTCGCCGACCTGCAGCTGGGAGGAGTTGGCGAAGACAGCCGGCTTGAGGTTCGGGGCGGAGATGCGGATCACCGCCAGGTCGTCGCCGGCGAAGCTGTTGACCAGGGTTCCGGTGTAGGTGCGACCGTCGGAGAGGGTGACTGTGAAGCTGTGCTGGCCGTTGGCCACGTGATTGTTGGTGACGATGTCGCCCTGAGAGTTGAAGATGATCCCCGAGCCGAGGTCCTGGGAGGTGGAGATCTGCACCACCGAGGGCGCCACCTCCTTATAGAGGTTGACGTAGTCGGCCTGAAGGGCCAGCAACGCCTGGGAGAGGGCGGCGGGCGAGATGCTCCTACTGGGAATCTGCTCCGTCTTGGGAGCGGCGCCGTTGGGCACCCCGGCGGCGCACCCGGCCAGGATCAGCGCCAAGAGCGGGACGGCGACCAGGGCCGACTTCACAAGACGGGGCATTCTCACCTCTGCCAAGCTATCACCAGGACCACCAAGAGCCTAGCCTAAGACCCGACCCTGAGCAGCGGCTGAGCGGAAGCTGAGACCCATCTCCCAGCTGGGGCGGCTCCCGTTGACGTGCAGCACCTGCCCGGATAGGTGCGAGGCCTCCTCGGAGGCGCGGAAGGCGGTCGCGTCGGCGATGTCCTCGGGCTGGCAGAGCCGGCCGAGGAGGATGCGCTCCTGCTGCTGGCGGTGGAACTCCTCCGGAGAGAGCCCCAGCCGATCGGCCACCGGCCCGGTCAGGGCCGGGTCCCAGAACCGTTCCTCAAGCGGCGACAAAGGCGCCGGGGGCCTGAGGAGTCCTGGTCTGGCCAGGACGCTCCAGGGCCGGTCCCGGTTCCGGTTTCACTGCCACCTGCCAGCGAAGCGCTGGACCTACGGTTGGCTCCACAGGATCTTTGCGCCCCCCCGCACTGGGGGCGACGGCCGGGTGGGCCCACCCGGTGAGGTTGATCGCGGCGTTGAAGTCTCGGCCGATGGCCAGGCCGCAGCTCTGGCAGCGGTAGGCCCGCTCCGAGAGCGCGAGGTCGGGCTCGACCGTCCCGCAGCCCGAGCCGCGCTTGGAGCTGGGGAACCATCGGTCAGCGACGAGCAGCCGGCCCCCATACCACTCGCACCTCTAGCCGAGCTGGCGCAGGAACTCCCCGAAGCCGCAGTCGGCCAGGGACCGGGCCAGCCGGCGGTTCCGCCCTGCGCCTCGATCTCCCCCACACCTCCAGCGGCGGCGGAGCGCTCGAGGTCCCGGACAGCCACCCGGGCCCTTTGCGAGCCAGGAGGCGGCAGGTGGCCGCGGCGATCCTATCCGAAGCGCCCCAGGGGGCGCGCCGGGACGAGGGGTGAACTGGCAGCCGGAACATCCCAGCGGGCGCGACCGGTTCGTTGCCGGAATGTGCGGGTGGGCGGATCGCGCCGGCGGCCCCTCTGCTAATCTCGGGGAAGTGGGAAGGCTGTCGTCCGCCTGGGAGCAGCTGCCCGCGGTCCCCACCCTGGACCGCGTGCAGGAGCACGGGCGCCGGGTCGCGTCCTTCGGGGTCGCCGGCGTCCTGGGCGCGATCACGACTTTGGGCGGCACCGCCATCCTCTATCACCACGTGCTGTTCCTCCCCCTCTGGCTGGCCTCTGCGGTGGCCATCCAGACGGCCATCGTCGTCACGTTCACGGTGAACTCCCTGGTCACATGGAGGGACCGCCGAGCGGGGAACCGGTGGCGCCGGGCGGTGACGTTCGAGGCGGTATCCCTGGTGGGGATGGGCATCCAGGAGGCAGCCCTGCTGACCGGGGTGCACGTCTTCCATCTCTTCTACCTGCTGGCCCTTCTGGTGGGCATCGGGCTGGCGGCCATCTGGAACTACCTGGTCAACCACAACGTGACCTTCGCCGCTGGGGGCTGACCCGTTGAGTCCTCCTCGGCTCAGGCGCTCAGTTCGGCCTTCAGCCAGCTGAGGGCTGGCCCGTCTGGAAGGCCTGCGCCCTCCAGCATCTCCGCGAGCAGGGCTCGGTCCCGTCCCAACCCGGTGGCCTCAGCGCTCCGGAGTCGCATCAGGCTGCTCTCCAGCGCCGGAGTTGGAGAGAGCGCGAAAAGGCGCCCGGCCGCGGCCACCAGGGCGGCTGCGGAGACCTCCGGCCGGTAGGTCTCGCTGTCGAAGAAGACGGGTGCATCCTCCAGCCCCAGCACCTCGCGGTCGGAGCGGCGGCGTCGGCGCTGGATGTCGCGGCGGCTCAGCATGACCCCGGAGAGGCCCAGCCACGCCTCGGCCACCGCGCGGACCGCCGCGGCGGGGTGGCGGCCGGCGGCCGCCCACTTGAGATTGGCGGAGCTGCGGCGCGCCAGGACCCGGAGGGCGCCCTCGGCCTCCAGGTTCTTGACCGCGGTCCAGATCAGGTTGCGCTGGATCAGACGATGCTTGAACCCCTGCCCGAGGCTTCTCGTGCTGCCGGAGTGGAGGTGGCGGACGGCGGCCCGGGGCACGGTGCGGAACTCCTCACCCAGGATCGCAGCCCGCATCGACCAGTCCACGTCCTCGTAGTACATGAAGTAACGCTCGTCCAGGGCGCCCACGGCCCCCGGGGAGAAGGCCCGGCGGCGGACCAGGGCGGCCGCGAAGCAGATACCCGCCACCCCCTCCGGGCGGTCGTACTGGCCCAGGTCCGCCTGCCCCAGCCCCCGCTGGACCCCCACCCCATCGAGGCCGACGGCCATCCCCACCGAGTCGATGACGACGGCCGGCTCGCTGAGCCTTATCTTGGGAGCGAACCCCAGGGTGTCCGGGTGGGCGCGAGCGGCCTCGCAGAGCTCCCCCAGGGCCGCAGGCTCCAGGGCGGCGTCCGGGTTGAGCAGTAGCACCAGCTCGCCGGAGCTGGCCGCCACCCCGGCGTTGGTCCCGGCGGCGTAGCCGAGGTTGCTCGTCTGAGGCAGGAAGATGGGCCCCAGGCCGGAGGGGAGCGTCCGCCCGACCAGCTGCTCCACCGCTTCGTGGTGCCGGCTGTTGTCCACCACCAGCACTTCCTGGGGAGGAGCCTTCGAGCGAGTCAGGGAATCAAGGCACTCCCCGAGCATCTCGGGCGCGGGGTCGTAGGTGACCACGACCACGCTGACCGGTGCCTGGCTCCCCCTCTGGGCCGCCCCCACCGTCAGGCCGAGACCGCCGAGGGGTCGAGGGCCGGCATGACCCATTCGTGCCCGACCAGCGCCACCCCCTGCTCGCGGCGGCCCGGGCCGTGGACCCGGAAGCTCCGGGGACGGTCCAGGATCACGTAGGCCCGGCCGCTGGCGATGTCCTCGATCTCGACCTTGGCCCCGTAGACCCCATCCAGGAACGGGAGCTCGGGGATGGTCAGAGCCACCTCCCCCTGGGGCGGGAGCCGGCGCTGGTCCATCTCCCGGTCGTCGGTCTGGACGCTCGCCAGCTCGGGACCCTCGGCCGGGTGGAAGGAGACCCGGAAGCGCGCGCGCCGCAGGCCTGAGGGGGCCTCGTAGCCGATCACCATCCGGAGGGGCTCCCCGGTGCCGGTGAGCCCCTCGCGGCCGCCTCCGCCGGTGACCGTCATCGAGGTGATTCGGACCCCCATCCACCCGGGACCGGTGGCCGCCGGGACCGTGGAGCTGAGAGCCGCCATCTCACGCAGGTTGACGTCCTCCAGATAGCCGTCCACCACTTCGGCGGTGGGTCCCAGCATGCGCTCCCGGCCTTGCTCCAGCCAGAGGCAGCGGTCGCAGAGGTTGCGCACCGTGTCCGCGGCGTGAGAGACGAAGACCAGGGTGCGACCCTCCTGGCGCATGGCGTCGATGTGGTCCATGCAGCGGCGCTGGAAGGCCTCGTCCCCCACCGCCAGCACCTCGTCGATCAGCAGGATGTCCGGGTCCATGTGGATGGCGATGGAGAACCCCAGCCGGGTGTACATCCCCGAGCTGTAGTTGCGCACCGGGTTGTCGATGAACTGCTCCAGCTCGGCGAAGCCGATGATCTCGTCCAGCACGGAGTTGATGTAGCGCCGGGGGAGCCCCAGGATGGCGCCGTTGAGGAAGATGTTCTCCCGGCCGCTGTAGTCCGGATGAAACCCCGCCCCCACCTCCAGGAGAGAGGCCAGCCGCCCCCTCACCGACACCTTGCCGCGGTCGGGCACCAGGATCCCGGCGATGCACTTGAGCAGGGTGGACTTTCCCGACCCGTTGGCCCCGATGATCCCGAAGGTCTCCCCCTCGGGGACCTCGAACTGGGCGTCCCGCACCGCCCAGAACTCCTCGTAGCGGGAGCGCCGACGGTCGACCAGAGCCTGCTTCAGGGTCTCGCTGCGCTGGTGGTAGATACGGAAGCGCTTGCTGAGCTGCTCGACGACGATCGGCGCCTCGGGCATCAGATCTCCTCGGCGAACCGCCGCCTAAGACGGCGGAAGACCAGGAGCCCGATCCAGATGAGGGCCACCGCCAGGACTGTGGTGTAGATCAAGCCGTGCCAGTGCTGGGGCCAGCGGTTGAACACGAAGATGTCCTGGAAGGACACCACCACCCAGGTCATGGGGTTGGCGTACACGATGGCGTGGGCCAGCAACCCCAGCTTGCCGTGACCGAAGAATCCCTGGTAGCGGGAAAGTGGCCAGATCACGGGGCTGAGGTAGAACCAGACCATCGTGGCGAGGTTGATGATGTACTGGAGGTCACGGAAGTAGACGCTGCCCGCGGCCAGCATCAATCCCAGACCGAGGCAGAGGCCGAAGGTGACCACGATCAGCCCGGGAAGGGCCAGGAGGGGCAGCCCCACCGGGGAGTGGCTGGCGATCAGGAACGGGACCAGAAGCACCAGGCTGATGAGGAAGTTGACCAGGGACGCCGTGACCGTGGAGACCGTCAGCAGCATCCAGGGGAAGGCCACCTTGCGCACCACCCCGGCGTTGGCGATGATGCTGCTGGCGGCCATCACCAGGGCCTGCTGGAAGAAGGTCCAGGCCAAGAGCCCGGAGAGGAGGAAGACCAGGTACGGCTTGCCGCTCGGCCCCTGCACCTTGAGCAGGGAGCCGAACACCAGGGCGTAGACCAGCATGAAGACCAGCGGGTTGAGGAGGGTCCAGCCGATCCCCAGCACCGATCCTCGGTAACGGGCGCGGACGTCCCGGCGCACCAGCTCCCAGAGCAGCTCCAGGTGGCGCGCCCAGGGTCCGGACTGGGGGGCCCGGGGGCGGGACGGGAATGTCCCCTCCCGCAAGGCGTCGGTGGTGGCCACGACCCTCGAGTCTACCAGCGGCCCGAGATCAGCCGGCCGTCTTCCATATCGGCGCCCGCTCCTTGAGGTCATCGATCACCTTGGTGCAGGCCTCCAGCGCCTGGTGCCGGTGGGCCGCGGCCACCACCACCGCGACCGAGGCCACCCCCCGGTCCACGCGGCCGGTCCGGTGCTGGACCAGGACCTCCCCGACACCGTCCCGGGCCCGGGCCTCGGCCACGATCCGGCCCAGCTCAGCCTCCGCCATATCGGGATAGGCCTCATAGGTGAGGTGGGTCACCTCCCGCCCCTCGTCGGGGTCGCGTACCACCCCCACGAAGACCGCCACCGCCCCCTGGCCCCCTAGGTCCAGCTCCGCTTGCATCGCCGCGACGTCGATGGGCTCGGGGCCCACCCTGACCCTGGGCAGCCCCGGCCCGGCCCCACCCGAAACCGGCGGGATGAAGGCCAGCTCATCGCCCGGGTGGAGCTCCTCATCCCATCCGCAGTAGGCCCGGTTGAGCGCCGGGCGCACCGCCGTCGCATGGGAGGCGAGGGCCGGGAACGTCCCGCAGAGCTCCTCCCAGCACCCCCTCACGGTGGCCCCGGGGCCCAGCGGAAGTAGCACCTCCGGGTTTCCGACCAGCTGGCGCAGGCCGGCGAACACCAGCACGCGAATCCTGTCCTCGGCCACCCTCGTAACTTAACCCACCTCGCCGACCGGGACGGCCCCGGAGCGGAAGACGTCCCGCTCGCCAACCCGCTGGAGCGCTGCTGCCCCGGTCTCCTCGCCTTCCCAGCGGAGTCCGCGCACCACTGCCAGCGGCAGCCCGTCCAACTTGCCCATCACCAGCTCAGCGAGACCGGCGATCTCGTCCGCGCTCCCGATGGTGGAGGCGTGGAGGAGGTAGCCTCGCCGGTCCAGCTGCCCTCGGTGGTCCGCCAGGGCGGGCAGGCCAGCCACCCCGATGGCCACGTTCACCGAGCCCTCACGGAAGGGACGTCCGAAGGTGTCCGAGATCACCACCCCCAGCGGACCACCGGAGGCGAGGTCCAGCCAGGCCGATCGCAGGGCGGCCGCGGACCCGTCCGGGTCCCGGGGCAGCCGCAGCACCGCCTCCCCACCGCCGACGTTGCTCCGGTCGACCCCGGCGTTGGCGCAGATGAGCCCATGCCGGGTCTCGGTCACCAGAAGCCCTGGCCCCGAGCGCACCACCTGGCGGCTCTCCTCGAGCACCACCTGGACCAGCCGGGGGTCCTGCCCGGTACGACCGGCCAGTTCGAGCGCCGCCGCCGACGGGGAGACCTGGGACAGCAGGGTCGCCGGGCCCTCGGCCTTGGAGACCACCTTGCTGGTCACCACCACCACGTCCCAGGGGCGCAGTCCTCCGGCCGCCAGCAGCGCCGCCTGCGCCAATTGGGCCAGGTCGCTGCGCGGGACCACCTCGGGGAGGCCAGGCACGGCCCAGCACTCTATCCGGGTCGCTCGGATCATGGGACGCGGCAAGTCAGCCACGCGTCGCCCCCGCCAGGACCCCCTGCGCCCCGCCCAGCTCCTCGAGGTCCCCGGGTCGGTCAAGATCGGCGGCCAGCCCCGGGCGGATGAGCTCCCTGGTCCTCAGCCCGAGAGTCCTGGCCATCCCGAGGTGTCGGCGGCGAGAACCGGGACCGAAGGCATGGGCCAGCACCGCGGCCGGCCGGACCACCATGCCGTTGCTGCCGGTCCCGCCCAGGTCCGGGATGAGGACCATCGTCCGGCCGGGCAGGCGGCGCGAGACCCTGAGCACGGCGATCAGGTCCTCACGCCCAAGCAGCGGGAGATCGGCCGCCAGGGTGGCCACCACCTGCGCTCCCCGCTCCAGCGCGTGATGGACGCCGAGTCGGACGGCGTCGGTCTGGGAGGCTCCGGGGTCCGGCAGGACGCGGAGGGAGAGGGAACGCGACAGCTCCGCCACCCCGGGATCGGGGGTGACGACGACCACCGCATCCCCAGGCCACACCTCGCAGGCGGCGTGGAGGACCCGCCGGGACACGGTCGAGCTCAGCAGCTCACGCTCCCGCTGAGGCACCGCCGAGGCCAGCCGCTGCTTGCCACCTTGGGCGCCCTTCACCGGGATCACCAGCCAGGGCTGGGCGCCCCATCCGCTCCTCACCGCCGGCTCCCTGCGCCGGTGAGCGGGGCAAGGGCTGCCAGCACCTCCTCCGCCAGCCGGCGCCGGGCCGCCCGGTCGACCATCAGGGTGGGGCAGGTGTGAACCCGCATTCCGAGAGCGGCGATCGGCCCGGAGAGGTTCTGGTCCGCCTCGTCCACCACCAGCAGGTGGGCCAGCCCACGGTAGGCCTGCGCAACCCCGACGGCACTGGGGTCGAGACCCCGGGAGCGCAGCATCTCCACCGCCGGCCCCTTGATCGCCCGGCCCGCCACGATCGGGCTCACCGCGGCCACCAGGGGATGGGCGCGCACCGCCTCCGCGATGCCGGGGACCGCCAGGATGGGGCCGATCGAGATCACGGGGTTGCTGGGCGCGAACAGGATGGCGTCCGCCGAAGCGAGTGCCCCCAGCACCTCCTGCGGTGCCCTGGCCCGGCTGGCCCCGCGGAGCACTACCTCCGCGATGGGAGGCTGGGCCGCCTCCCGCACCAGGTACTCCTGCAGATGGAGATCGCGCCCGTCCTCGGTGCGGACCCTCGACTCCACCCGGTCATCAGTCATGGGCAGGAGCCGCACGGGGACCCGGAGCCGGTCGCACAGCTCCTGGGTGGCGGCGGTCAGGGTGAGTCCGGCGCGCAGCAGCTCCGTGCGGCGCAGGTGCGTGGCAAGGTCCAGGTCACCCAGCTGGAACCACGTCTCTCCGCCCAGCCGCTCCAGCTGCCGAAGGGTGGTCCAGCTCTCCCCCGCGAGCCCCCAGCCCCGCCTGACGTCGGCATACCCGGCTAGGGTGTAGGCCACGGTGTCCAGGTCCGGGCTGACGTGGAGGCCATGGACCTCGAAGTCGTCCGCGGTGTTGCCGATCACCGTGATCTCGGCTCCAGGCGCCGCCTCCACCAAGCCGGACAGGAAGCGAGCCGCCCCCACCCCACCCGCCAGGACCGTGAGGCGCGGGCGAGTCAACGGGGTCGGCCCCAGGCCACGGACTGCGACCTGGCCTCAGCCGGCTGGCGCAGCCGGGTGCGCCAAGTCCACGGCAAGCTTGAGGGCTGGCTCAGGCGCCCACGACCAGACCACCACCCGCAGCCCGTGCCTCCCGGCTCGAGCCCGAAGGGCCAGGGCCACAGCTCCCGGCCCCTTGAGGATCAGACTGCGCTGCAGGCCTTGGCCGCGCCTGCGCCGTCGCCGGCGTCGAAGGAGCTGCCGCAGGAGCAAGTGCGCACTGCCTGGGGGTTGTGGACGGTGAAGCCGCCCCCCATCAGGCTGTCGATGTAGTCGATCTCCGCCCCCTCCAGGTAGGTGGCACTGTAGGGGTCCACGAACACCTTGATGCCGTCCTGCTCGGACACCTCGTCATCGCCGGCCGGGGCGTCGTCGAAGCCCATGCCGTAGCTGAAACCGGAGCAGCCGCCGGGGGTGACGTACACCCTGAGGCCCATCTCGGGATTCTCCTGCTGGGCAAGCAGGGTCTTGAGCTGACCCAGTGCCTGATCGGTGACGCTGATCATGAATGCTGCACCTCGAATTGCCATGGGACCGACCCCGTCCTACCAAGTTTAGCGTGCCCGCGGCTCACCAGTAGCGCTCCTCGCGCCAGGGGTCGGCGCTGTTGTTGTAACCGTTGCGCTCCCAGAAGCCCAGCCGGTCCTCCCTGAGGAACTCGATCCCCTCCACCCACTTGGCGCTCTTCCAGAAGTACTTGCGGGGAAACACCGCCCTCAAGGGATAGCCGTGCTCCGGTGCCAGGGGCGACCCGTCGTGGGAGTAGGCGAGGAGGGCGTCCTGGGCGGTGGCGAACTCCAGGGGCACCGAGGTGGTGAAGCCCTGGTGGCAGTGGAACTCCACGAAGGCAGCTTGGGGGGCCACCCCTGCGGCCCGGGCGAGGTCGGCCAGGGGAACCCCCAGGAAGTGGTTGTCGAAACGGCTCCAGGTCGTGACACAGTGGATGTCGCAGAGCAGCTCCCGCGCCGGCATCGCCAGCAGCTCCGGATAGGAGAGCAGCTGCTCCCGCTCCACCTCCCCGAAGACCCGGAGCCGCCAGCTGGAGATCTCGTAGCGGGGCACGGAGCCGTAATGGAGCACCGGCCACTTCTCGGTCAGGACCTGTCCCGGGGGTAGGCGGGCGGGGTTGGCGGCCACCCGGGGGTCGGGAGCCCGCCTCCAAGACTTCACCGCCCCATCGTAAGCCACCTCCCCGGCGCTCACACCTTGCTGTGGGCGGGCACCCAGCTGCCGTCGTCCTCCCGGTGGAAGTCCTGGAAGACCCCCGATGACTCCCGCACCATGATCTCGGCGATAGTGGAGAAGATGAGCCGCATCTCCTCCTCGGCACCGGGGGCGGTGCGCATCTCGACCACGTGGCGCAGGGTGCGCAGGTTCATGGTCATCACCAGATCGGTGCTGAGGCCGATCGGGGCGAGGCGGCGCAGCGCCGAGGTGACCTCCTTCTTCACGTGGAAGGGCACCCCGTCGGCGTCGATGCCCAGTTGGCGCGCGGCCTCCACCTGGAACTCCTCCAGCCGCTCCACGATCTCCAGGCAGCGCTGGCGGACCGGCTCCAGCGCCGGTGGCACCCTGAAGCCGATGTCCACGAGCCGCACGTAGCGCAGGCTCTCCTGGCTGAAGGCGGCGCCGGCCCGATGACGAACGATCTCGTGGGTGGCCACCCGGCTCACGCCGTGAAGGGCGAAGGTGTAGTTGGCGTGCTCCAGGACGCTGCCGTGACGGCTGGAGAGGATGTTGAGGAAGTAGGCACCCTGGTCGCGCCGCACCTTCTTCACGTTGGGGTTGAGGCCGGGCTCCCAACTGCGGTAGCAGGCCCGCCCGGCGAACTCCACCAGGAGCTCGCCGTCGTTGAGGCCCCCCTCGGCCTCGGCGAGCCGGCGGTCGAGCCACCCGGCACCCCCGACCGCCTCCAGGTAGGCCCGCATCGCCTGGCGGTCCACGCTGGGACGGCTGAGCAGGAACACCTCTGGCTCGGTCTCCCTCACCATCTCGGACCAGCCCCCAGCGGCCCGGGCCTCACCCCAGGGCCGTCAACGCTTCGTCGAAGCTGGCCCGCACGCAGGTGAAGCTGGGCACGTCCCGCAGGGTGTACGAGGACGCCTCCGAGTCCCGGAGCGCCTGGACACAGTCCAGGAACTCGGCGGCGCTGTCGGTCTCGAAGGCCACCACGAACTCCTGGTCGTCAAGGCCGAACGAGTAGGTGGTGTTGATCTTGACGCTGGGGAAGAGGTGCCCGATGCGGATGTGCTCCTGCATCATCCGCTGCCGCTCTTGGTCCGGGAGGGCCCACCAGGCCCGGGTCTTGACGAAGGGGTAGACGAAGAGGTAGCGCAGCTTCCCGGGGGCCAGGATCAGCCGGTCGGTGGTCCCCCCGGCCTGGGGGTGCTCCGCGTCCACGTAGCTGGACCGCTTGGTCATGGCGGTATAGCTGTGGGTGCAGCTCAGATAGCCCGCGAGGGCGGTCCGGTTGAGGTCTTGGAAGAGGGACTGGAGACGCTCCACCTCCTCGCTGACCGCCCAGAGCATGAAGTCGCAGTCTCCCCGCGTCCCGACCAGCGTGTAGCTGCGCAGGAGGATCCGCTGGTGGTGCTCCGAGAGCCGGGAGACGTACTCCTCCCGGTGTGCCCGCCTCACCTCGGGATCCAGCCTTCTCCAGGCGGGGTCCACCCGGAAGAAGGCGAAGCGCACCAGCTGCCGCGGGGCGGGCCGAGTGGCGTCCCGGACCCGGACCGGCCCGATCTGCAGTTCGGGTGGACTGGCGACCTCGGTCATCTCTTTCTGAACTCCATTGTGCCCTGCTGGATCCCCTCGCTGCCGACCGGCTCCAGGTGCCCGCAGGTGGAGCAGAGGTATCCCCAGCCCCGGCGCACCACCTCCCTGCCGTCCGCGAGCCGAACCAGCCGCTCGGGTCCGTCCAACGACTCCCATCGTGCGGGGTCGCCGCCGCAATGTTCGCACCTTGAAGGGGGCGCGTTGAGCAGCAACTCAGCCCTCCCCAGCGCAGAAGGCCACAGCCGCCCGCAGCATGACCTCGACCCCGACGGGCAGGCAGGCCTCGTCCAGATCGAACTCCGGGTGGTGGTGGGGGGCAACGATCCCCACCTCGGCGTTGCCGCCCCCGAGCAGGAAGTAGCACCCCGGCACCCGTTCCAGGAAGAGCGCCACGTCGTCCCCCACGGTGATCGGGTCCGGCTCCACCAGCCCGACTCCGGGGCTGGCGGCCACCGCCGCCCGGACCAGGGCCGCCATCCGGGGATCTGACACCACCGGGGGGCAGCCGGCTCCGACCACCGTCTCGGCCGAGGCTCCGAACGAGGCGGCGATCCCGCCGGCGGTCTCCTCGATGCGCCGCAGGAGGCGCAGCCGGGTCTCGGCGCTGAAGGCTCGGACGGTGCCGGAGAGCCGCACCTCCTCGGGGATCACGTTGAACGCCTGGCCACCCTGGATCTGCCCCACGGTGACCACAGCGGACTCGAAGGGCGAGGTCTCGCGGGACACCAGGGTCTGGAGGGCGAGCACGATGAGGCTGGTGATCGGCACCGGATCCAGGGCCTGGTGGGGCAGGGCACCGTGGCCACCTCGGCCCCTCACCACCAGGGCGAACTCGTCGGCGGAGGCGAAGATCGCCCCATCGCGAACCCCGACCGTGCCCGCGGGCACCCCGCTCCAGATGTGGAGGCCGAGCGCGCCGTCCACGGGGGGATCGTCCATGACCCCCTCTCGGATCATCTCGTCCGCTCCGCCGGCGGTCTCCTCCGCCGGCTGGAAGGCGAGGCGCACCGCGCCGTGGAGTTGCCCTCTGAGTCGGCCCAGCCCTTCGGCGACCCCCAGGGCGATGGCCACGTGGGCGTCGTGGCCGCAGGCATGCATCACCCCCGGCACCTCGGAGCGGTACGGCCGGTCCGGGCCCCGCTCCTGGATGGGGAGGGCGTCGATGTCGGCGCGGAGCAGGAGGCGCCGGCCGGGGCCGGCCAGGCCCTCCAGCTCCGCGACCACCGCCCGCCCACCCACAAGGAACCTGGGGCGCCACCCGATCTCCGAGAGCCGGGCCGCTATGAACTGGGCGGTAGGCCCCTCAGCCCCGGAGAGGTCGGGGTGGCGGTGCAGGTGGCGGCGGTCCTGGGAGAGCCGCCCCGACATCTCCCGGGCCAGCTGCCCGGGGTCGAGGTCGCTCACCCTGGCCCCGGCGAGAGATGCCGGCGGAGCACCCCCGGAAGGCTGGAGTTGGCGCAACATCTGGCCCCCAGACGGCGCGCCTCCGGGGCCCAGACTCCTGCCTCGACGTGGGCTCCGAAGCAGATGGCCGGCAGTTGGGGAAGGCTGCTCCGTACCTGGTCCAGCAGGGCCAGGCGGCGGTCCGGCTCCCGGTTGAGGTCCACCAGCAGGAGGTCGACGCTCAGGGCCTGATCCGCCGTCCCGACATCCCGCACCGCCCACCCCAGCGGGCCCGCCACAGCCAGGACCCTGGACCTGACCATGAGCTCCGCCCCCACCACCCCCAGGACCGGGCCGCCCGGCAACTGGGTTCGGGCCTCGGCGGCAGTGGGAGAGTCCGGCGCCTTGATCCTGCCCATGCCCGAAGGTTAGCGGAGGGGAAGGCTGGGGGCGGGAGCGGGCATCGGAGGAGGCCTCAGTCGAGCCGCGCTTCCATTCCGACGCCAACGTCTCCCAGAACCTCAGCCCCGAGATAGACTCCCAGCACCTCGTCCCGGCGCTCCACCAGGTGCCTCAGAAGCGGGGGCCAGGATTGGGCGGGGGCGGCGGGATCCCTGGTGGTCAGGACGCAGCGCCGGCAGACCTTTACCACCGCGAGCACGGCGGCGCCGGCGCGGAGTCGGCGCCCCGGCCAGGTCCCCTCGGGAGCCGGGCTGGTGCCGCCCAGGTAAAGGTTGGCCCGGAAGCGGCGGGGGTCGACCGGGGCCGCCAGCTCGGCCTCCAGCTGCCCCACCCAGGAGAGGTGGACGGCGTGCAGGGGTGAGTCATCCATCGCCGGCTCATCCAGCTCCAGGAATTCGAGCCGCCGGCCCAGGTACTGCGACAAGGCGGCGGCGGCGGCCGGGTCCCGGTGGCTGACGGCGGCCAGTCCGGGCCCGGAGATCACCGCCTCTCCGGACTCCCATCGGGCAGCGAAGGAAAGCAGCTGAGGAATCTCGCGGGCGGTGACCGGATGGCGGGGACGGCGCCCGCCAGGGTCCACCACGGCCACCCGGCGATCCCCGGGCATGCCGGCGGGTTCCAGCTCGACCGAGGCCAGCATCTCTCCGGCCATCGACTTCACCGGGTAACGCCAGATCTGCTCCAGACGCATCGCCCAACGGTACCCGGTCGGGGCGGCCCGGCGGAGGCGGCCTACAATCGGCGCGTGGGAGCCGCACTGCACGTCACCGTGGACGCCATCGAGGAGATCGCCGCCTGGCGGGAGCGGGAGGGCCGACCCCAAGCCGCCTTCAGGGTCGATGTGCGCCTGGGTGGCTGCCGTGGGTTCAAGCTCTTCTTCGACCTCGAGGACCAGGTCAACGATGACGACGAGGTGGTCGAGGTGGACGGGGTCCGGATCGTGGTCCAGCGCGACGGGCTTCCGCTGGTGGCCGGGTCGATCGTGGACTTCGAGGACAGCTACCGTGGTCGGGGATTCCGCCTCGCCAACCCAAGGGCGCGCAACGCCTGTGGCTGCGGAACCTCGTTCATGGCCGACTACGACGAGGTGGAGGTCAACGTCGACGGCTCATACGACCAGGTGGTCGCGGGAGCGGGCTGACCGCGGCTCAGCGGCAGCGCCGCCCACGGCGGCGGCACACCAGGCCCCGGATCGCCGCCATCCTGGCCCGGACCGCTCCCCCCTTCCAGGGGGTGAGGAGAAGCGCCAGCGCCAGACCCAGCACCAGGCCTGCCCGGAAGCCCTTCAGGTAGCGCCGGGCGGGAGTCCAGAGCTCCTCCTCCACCGCCTGGAAGAAGGCGGCGATGCGCTGCCCTGGGGTGGCTTCCGGAGAGCTCACCTCTCCTGGTCCCCGCCGGGCTCCGGGAACGAGAAGAACGGCTCCTGGTCCTGATCCCCGGTGCGGAGCCTTCGGGTCAAGCCATGTGCCACAGGGCCCGCCAGCCGGGCCGCGCCGACAGCGGCGCCCGTCGCCATAGGACGGATCAGCTGCCAGGTGCGAACGGCCCCTCCCCCGGCGCGAGTGGCCCCCGCGCGGACGCCCCGGTAGCCCTGGGCCAGGCGCTGCCTCGTCTCGGGTCCAGGCCGGGGGGCGACCAGGATACCCACGGCCAGGCCGGCGGCCAGGCCGTGCCGCAAACCTCGGATGTAAGCCATCGGTACCTCCACCTGTGCTGTTCCTCGCCTCTATCAAACCACCGCCCGGCCCATCCCGCCGCCGGGAAGGTCAGGCTCGGGGAGTCAGTACAGGGAGGATGCCAGGCTGGCCCGGCCCGGCCCCACCGCCGGGTGCTCCGGCCCCAGCTGCTCGAAGCAGAGGATCGCCACCCGCCGGAGGAGGTCCCGGCGCTCCCCGGTCGAATCCGCCACCGCACCGATGGCGTACGTGGCCGCCGCAGCGAAGTCGCCCGCCCGCAGCGCCGCCAGCAGCTGGGCATCACCCTCCGCTCCCTCTTCCTGAAGCTCGGCCCAGGCAGAGAGCCCGTCACAGACCCGGTCCTGAGGCGCCAGGGCGGCCACCTCACTGGCCTCCCCCGACCGCCCCTCCCGGAGGAGGCGCTCCGCAAGCTGGCGCCGCGCCGGCAGGTGGGAGGGATCCGCGGCCAGCGCCGCACGCAGGGACGCCTCGTCCCCGCCCTCCGCCAAGAGGTCCGCCTCGGAGGGCAGCAGCCGCTCCAGGAAGGCCCGCACCTGGGGTGCCGGCTGGGCGCCCACGAACTCCGCCACCACGTGGCCGTCCCGGAAGGCCTTGACCGCCGGTATGCCACGGATTCCGAACATCTGGGCCAGCTGGGGACTCTGGTCCACATCCACCGCCCGCAGGAGCACCTGCCCCTCCAGGCGGGCCACCTCCTGCTCCAGGACCGGCCCGAGCTGGCGGCAGGGGCCACACCAGGCAGCCCAGAAGTCCACCACCACCGGGCGCTCTGTCGACCGCTCCAGCACCTCGGTCGGGAAGGACGCCTGGTCCACCTCGACCTTGAGCGTCTCGGGGATGGCAGACATCAGCTCAGGGGATGGGCCGCCGCCGGTCATCTGTTTCGACCACCCCGGTGCCGTGGGCGCACACCCGGTCCGCCCAGCCGAGGTAGTTCTGCACGATCCGGACCGCTGACGGAACCATGGAGCGGCGCCGGGCCTCCGCGGTGTCGGCGTGCACCGACAGTGCGGCGTGCACCTCCTGCACGTGCAGGAGGAACTCGTCGTGGGTGATCCTCGCCTCCCCGAGAGGAATCCAGAGTTCGGGTGGGAAGCCCAGCGCGCGCATCGCGCGCTGGGCGTCTCTCACGTCGAACAGGCAGGTCTTCCGCCTACCGTCGTGCAGGAACCCGCACTGCCAAGGGTCGTACAGCGAGTTCCTGGCGGGCGGCAGGTCAGGATGGAGCCTGCGGAAGGGGCGCTGGACCGGCGGCTTACCGACGGCCTGCGCCGACATCAGGCGGCGCGGACCCTGCCTGCCCGGGGACCCCGGGTGCTGGGCTCGATCTCGAACTCGACCTGCGCCCCGCGGGTCAGAGACTCGAAGGCCCCACCCTCGACGCTGGAACGGTGGAAGAAGTACTCCACTCCATCCTCGGCGGCGAGGAATCCAAACCCGCGCTCGTTGATTGACTTGATGGTTCCGATTGGCATCTGCCCTTCTCCTGCGCCGCTACGCGGCCTCCTCGCGGCCTCATCGATCGGCCGGCTCGCGAGGAAAGCGGCGGCGAACGGTCCCCAAACAACTTCGCGGGACAGCCCAAGCTTATCACAGCCTGAGCAGCCGGAGGATCGCGGCTATCCCCGGGCGGCCAGCGCTCCCAGCCCGAAGGCGCCCAGCGCCAGGACCATGGCCACCCCCTGCGCCCACAGGTGGCCGGCGCCCAGCCCCCAGGAGAGGCCAAGGGCGATCCCAAAGCAGGCCAACCCCAGAATGGTCAGGTAGAGTCGGCGCACGTGGGTCCTGGGCAGCATCGGGCTAGGGTATCGCCAGACCCCACCGAACGGGGCCGGGGGTGGCGGTGGGCGGCCGGGTTGACTGTCACCGCCGTAACTGTGGTGTGGTGCGTCACCTGGATCTCGACCCCCTCGACCCTGGGGCTCCGGGGATGGGTCACCAAGCTGGACCAGGCCCACGGGACGACCCCCATCACTCCCTCTCAGGTTCCCCGATATCTGGCCGAGGGGGTGATCGCGGTGGAGGACCAGAATTTCTATCTCGATCGCGGGGTGAACCTCGAAGGGCTGCTGCGGGCGGCGGGCTACGACATCGTCAACCACTGCGCCTGCCAGGGCGGCTCCACCATCACCGAACAGCTCGCGGAGGACGCCTATCTCCACGGGTCCGACAGCTCGCTCTGGGGAAGGTGGGTCGACATCACCCTGGCGCTCAAGATCGAAGACCACCTGACCAAGACCCAGGTGCTGGATGCCTACCTCTCCGAGGTGCACCTCGGAGCCGGAACCGTGGGCTTCGCTCAGGCCAGCCTGAAATACTTTCACCGGCCGCTCAGCCGGGACGACCTGGCCCAGCTGGCCCTCCTGGCAGGGCTACCCCAGGCGCCGACGCTCCTCGACCCACTCTCAAACCCCGAGGGGGCGGTGGAGCGACGCGCCATCGTTCTCGGGCAGATGGCGACGGACGGCTACATCACCTGGGCCCAGGCCCATGCGGCAGAGCGAGCTCCCGCGCTCTGAACTTGACCCCCCTCCTCCGGCCGAGGTGCCGCGGCTGCAGGCGAACTGGCGGCCAGGGGCCCGGTTGCCCCGGTAGACTTGGCGGCTGCGGCCGCCGGACGGCTGACCGGCGGACGGTCGGGACTCTCCAAGCGCCCGCCGCGGCGCCCCCTTGCCGAGGTAGCTCAGTTGGTAGAGCACGGGTCTGAAAAACCCGGTGTCGGCGGTTCGATCCCGCCCCTCGGCACCAGACTCTGATCTCAACGAGCGCCCGGCCCCACAGGTGGTACGGTCCTCTGACAACAACCGTGACCACCACCGTGGCCGGCCGCCTAACTCCGGGCAGGGCCCGGGCGGGCCGCCCGACACCCATAGGGGGCACCCACCTCCCGGGTGTTTGCGGCCGCTGCGGGGCGGTGTAGAGTTCGGCGAGATCGTCGAGTTGGAGTTCGCCCAGGTGAGCATTCGGTTCCTCCACACCTCGGACTGGCAGCTGGGGATGACTCGCGCGTTCCTCTCGGCCGACGCGCAGGCCCGCTATGCGGACGACCAGATCGAAGCCGTCCGCCAGCTCGCCCGCACCGCCGCCGAGCGAGAGTGCGCCTTCGCCGTGGTCGCCGGCGATGTCTTCGACTCACTCCTGCCCAGCCGGAGGGTCGTCACGCGAGCGCTGGACGCCCTCGCCACGTTCACCGTCCCGGTCTTTCTGCTCCCCGGGAACCACGACGCCGACAACCCCGCGGGGCTCTGGGCACCGGGGAGGATGCCCGTGCCGCTGCCTCCGTCAGCGCGGGTGCTCCACGATGCGACGCCGGTCCCGGTTCCCGACCTGCCCGTGGAGGTGGTGGGGGCGCCGTGGCCAAGCCGCAAGCCCGACATGGACCTCTTGGAGGCGGCCATTACCCCCCTCGCCCCGGCGCCCCCCGGGACGTTGCGGGTAGCTGTCGGGCACGGCGCTGTCGACTCCCTCGCCCCCGACCCGCTGAATGCCTCGCTCATCTCGGTGGCAGGCCTCAGGGCCGCGATCACGAGCCGACGGGTCAGCTACGTGGCGCTCGGAGACCGCCACTCCGCGACCGAGGTCTCGGACCGCATCTGGTACTCGGGCGCCCCGGTCGCGACCGACTTCGACGAGACCGACAGCAACAGGGCGCTGGTGGTCGACCTGGACCCTGACGGGGCCGCCGTCGAGCCCGTCGCGATCGGCCGGTGGCATTTCGTGCGCCGGCAATTCGACCTGGTCGGCGCAGAGAGCGTCCGAGGGCTGGCCGGTTCGCTGGCCAGCCTTCCCGACAAGGAACGGACGGTCGTCCGCCTCGCCTTGGTGGGCACGGTCGACCTGGCCACGGCGGAACTCCTGGATCAGACTTTGGCCGAGGGCCGGGACCTGCTGGCGAGCCTCGAGGTCTCAGAGGGCCGGAGCGAACTGCTGGTGATCCCTGCCGATTCCGACCTGGCTTCCATCGACCTCTCCGGGTTCGCCAGCGAGGCCGTGGCGGAGCTCTCGCGCACCGCAGCCAGCAAGGATGAGGATGCCGAAGCCGCACGTGACGCCTTGATGCTGGTGCGGCGGCTGGCGGCGAGGGCTCGATGAGGGTCATTCGTATCTCCATCCGCAACTACCGCGGGGTGGAGGCGAGCGAGGTCTCCCTACCGAGCGCCGGTATCACCGTCATAGAGGGTCCCAACGAGGTCGGCAAGTCCAGCCTGGCGGAGGCCCTGGATGTCCTTCTGGACTTCCCGCACGACTCAACGCACCGGCGGCTCGAGGCGGTTCGGCCGGTGCATCGAAGCGTGGGCACGGAGGTCGAGGCGGAGTTCACGACCGGCCGGTATCACCTGATCTACTTCAAGCGCTGGTTCCACCGGCCCGAGACCCGCCTGCAGATCGTGACCCCCGCGCCAGAAAGTCTCACGGCGCGGACCGCCCACGACCGGGTCCGGGCGATCCTCGACGAAACCCTCGACTGGAGCCTGTACCGAGCGCTGCGCTTTGTCCAGGGTGAGCGGGTCCAGCAGGGCGACGTTGGGACGTCGACCACCCTGGTCGGCGCTTTGGACCGGGCGGCTTCCGGCGGCACGGCCGACCCCCGGTCCGAGTCGACTCTGTGGGAAGCCATCCGCGCCGAGTGGAGCCGGTACTTCACCCCCACAGGACGCGTCTCGCAGATGCGTGAACAGGTGTCCGCTCAACTCGCGGCCGCCCGCTCCGCAGCCGGCGGCGCACGCGCAGGCCTTGAGGAGATTGAGAACGCAGGCGAGAGGCACCGGGACATCACGAGACGCCTCGCGGCGAACCGTCTGGCCCAGGCGGACGCGGCCACAGACCTGGCCGAGGATCAGGGGCGGTCCCGTGGCCTCAAGGTCCTCGCCTTGGAGCTCCAGACCCTCAAAGCCGACCTGGCCGGCGCCAGGGCGGCGGAACAGGCCGCGCGCCAGGCGCTGGATTCCAGGCAGGCCGAGGCGGAGGCGGTGAGGCGCACGGAAGTCGAACTGGAGAGGCTTCTACTGCAGAGCCGGAAGGAGGCAGGGCCCCTGGGGGACGCTCAGATGGCCCAGGCCGAAGCATCGGGCCGTCAAGCCCGGGCCCAAGAGGAGCTGGAGCTCGCATCCGCAGGACTGGCACTCGCCCAGGGCGCCCTGGCTTATCGCCGAGCCGAGATCGATCACCGACTGCTTAGCAACCGACTGGAGCGCGTGCGCAGGAGTCGCCGGGACGAGATCGTGGCCCAGCAGTTCGTGGACGAGTGCAGGGCCACCACGGAGGGCCGGAAGCTGCTGGAGAAGGCGCTGCGTCGCCGCGGGGAGGCGCTGGCGACCCTTGAGGTCTCCAGCGCAGCTATGAGTCTGGAGGCCCACGCCGCCGTGGACCTCTCGGTCGATGGAGTGCCGATCCACCTCGAACCCGGATCACAGCACCGGGCCCAGGTCCTGGGAGAAGCCCTGGTTCAGCTCCCGGACTTGATCACCGTGCGGGTGACTGGCGGGGGGGCGGGGAGCGAGCTCCGGGCCCGGGCGAAGGACGCGGAGAACGCGGTGGCTGAACTCGCCGCGCAGCTGGGGCTGACCTCCACCGATCCCCTGGCGGAACTGAACGAAACCATGGAGAAGAGGGCCAAGGCGGAACACGACATCGAGGCCGCTCGGCGCACCCGCGCCGACGCCCTGGAGGACCTTTCTGAGGAGGAGCTGGCCGCCAAGGTCCAGAGCACCGGCGCCGTTGCCGAGGGCTATCCGGCGTCCCGGGCAGCCGCCCTCCCCATTCCCGGCTCCCTGGATGAGGCGGAGGCCGCCCATCGGGCCGCGGAGGAGCGAAGGCGAATCGCCGCTGAGGACATGTCGGTGGCCCGGGCGGTGGTGGAGTCCGCCGAGCGACACCTGAACTCACTCCGGGTCGAGGCCAGCGCGAACACCGCCCTGGTCCTATCCCGGCGGGAGCACCTCGCCGCCACGGCGGCCACACTCGAGGACGCCCGCAGCCGGGTTCCGGATGACGCCCTCCAGACCGCGCTGGCAGCAGCTCGCGACGAGGTGGAGCGACAGGAAGCCCTGTCGGCCGACGCCGAGGAACGGTACGCGGAGGGGGATCCCGAGGGAGTCGAAGCCCGCCTGACGAACGCTGAGGCCCTCCTGCGACGGCTCCAAGCCGAGCACCTTGAGCTGGCCCGAGAGCAGGCTGAGGTGGAGACCACCCTCCGGGTCAAGGGGTCCAGCGACCTGCAGGCGGCGCTCGAGGATGCCGAACGGGAAGTTACCCGCCTGACTTTCGAGCACGAGGGGCTGGAGCGAAGGGCCATGGCGGCCAAGCTTCTCTACGAGACCTTCTCCCGGCACCGCAATCTGGCGCGACAGGCGTACGTCGCCCCCTACGAGGATCAGATTCAAAGGCTCGCCCGCCTGGTGTTCGGGCCGGACACCCTGGTCCGGGTGGACCCCGACACCTTCTCAATCCAGACCCGGACCGTGGCCGGCATCACGGTCCCCTTCGACTCCCTCTCCACCGGCGCCCGGGAACAGCTCGCCGTGCTGGCGCGCCTCGCCTGCGCCATCCTGGTCAACCCCGGCGGCACCGCCGGCGACGTGGGAGTGCCCGTGATCCTTGACGACGCCCTGGGCAACTCGGACCCCACACGGCTGAAGCGCCTGGCACCGGCATTCGCCGCCGCGGCCGCGCAGGCCCAGGTGCTCATCATGACGTCCAGCCCCGATCGCTACCGCCAACTCGGCGACGTCACCCTGGTCCGCCTCGGTCCCAGCTGAGGGCGCCGGCCTCACCCCTCCCGGAACACCTCTTCCAGCGCCCGAGCCGCGTCGCGTTGGAGTAAGTCCGAGGCGGGCGGGTGCGGGTCGAGCGTGATCCCAACTGTGGAGTGGCCGTGCAGCTCCGACGCCACCTTGGGATGGACCACGCGGCTGAGCATCAGGGTCGCCACCGTGTGCCGGAGGTCGTGGAAGCGGATGTGAGGCAGCCCGGCCTGTCCGGGAGCGGCCTGAACGACCGCGGCAGCAGGTTGCCGGGCTCGATCGGCCCCCCGACCGCGGAGGTGAACACGAGGCCCTGGTCCCTCCAAAAGACGCCAGAGGCATCCGTCTCGGCTTCCTGGGCGGCCAGGTCGGTCAGAACCACCAGGCGGCGCGACCGGGCGGTGTCGGGCGCGGCGACCACGAGTCCCTCCGGTTCCCTCTGGAGAGCTCCGGTCACAGCGAGGGTGCCTCCGGCTGACGTGGCAACCCGGTCCGGGCCGGGCGCTCGGGTGAGCAGTGCCGTGCCTGCTATGCTGGACCGGCATCCGCTATTTGGCGATGCGGCCTCTTGGTGATACCTCGCCCCGCTGACGAAGCGGCGTCCTCGAGAAGCGTGCTTAGAGCGAAGTCGGCGAGGGCGCATTGGGGCCATGGGCCCGGGAAGACCCACATGAATCCATTCGAACAGCTGGGAGTGCGCGCGCGCACTCTGGAGAACCTGCGGCGCCAGGGCCTGGACACCCCGACCCCGGTGCAGACCGAGGCACTTCCACTCCTCATAGCGGGCCGGGACTGCGTCATCCAGTCACCGACAGGATCCGGCAAGACCCTGGCCTTCCTCATCCCCATGTCGGAGCACCTGGACGGGCATCAGCAGAGCCCTCCCCGGGCGCTCATAGTGACCCCCACCAGGGAGCTGGCGACACAGATCGGAGGTGTTCTGAGCCGCCTCGACCCGCGGCTGCGGCAGGCCCTGGTCTTCGGGGGGGTCGGCTATCAGGGCCAGATCAACCAGCTGCGGACGGCGGATGTCGTCATCGGCTGCCCGGGTCGGCTGGTGGACCTGGCGGAAAGGGGTGCCGCCCGGCTGGGGGCGGTGCAGTATCTGGTCCTGGACGAGGCGGACGAGATGCTGGACGCCGGCTTCGCCAAGGATGTGGAGAAGCTGGTGGAGCGCACCAACCAGCGCACCACCACCCGGGCCCGGCAGACGGTGCTGGCCTCCGCCACCATGCCCGATTGGGTGACCAAGATGGCGGCTCGGCATCTGCAAACCCCGGGCCGGGTGGCCGTCGAACCGCCGCAGGAGGTGGCCCTGGAGCACGGCCTGGTGTCCCTGCCGCGCGCCGGAAAGGTGGCTTACCTGAGCCAGCTGCTGGCGCACTCATCGTCCACCATCGTTTTCCACCGCACCAAGCACGGGACCAAGAAGCTGGCCCGGGACCTGAGCCTGCTGGGCCACCCCACGGCGGAGCTGCAGGGAAACCTCTCCCAGGCGGCCCGGGATAAGGCGCTGGCGTCGTTCCACCGCCGGGAGTCCAAGGTGCTGGTGGCCACCAACGTCGCGGCCCGGGGCCTCGACGTCAAGGACGTCAGCCTTGTCGTCAACTTCGAGCTGCCCGACACCGCCCAGTGGCTCACCCACCGGGTGGGTCGAACCGCCCGCAACGGGGCTCGCGGACGGGCCCTCACCTTCCTCTCCGAGGACGATTCGGAGAAGTGGCGCAAGCTCCGCCGGGAGGGGGCTCCCGCTCTGCGGTTCGTGGACCCCGCCCAGCTCATCGCCACCGGAGCCTTGCGGTACCTGGCCGAGCCTCCGCGCGGAGTCGAGCCCTCCAGGTCCCCCGCCCCGGTCCCCGGAGGACTGCGGGAGGGAGCGCGACCCCGGGGCCGCCGGCCCTTCGGGTCGGGCTCCTACAGGGGCCCGGGGCGCCCCGGTGTCAGGGGGGGCGGAGCCCCCCGCTGACCCTCTGGCGCCCCTGGCGGCATCCCAGCGCTCCACGGGCAGGGCGCGGGGCCGGTGGCCCCCCCGGTGCGGACTGCGTCACTCGTTAGGGTTCCCCGGGACGGCGGCTCGCCCTCCCGGGGCGGGGCGGGGGATGGTGCCCGGCAGCGGCGAGTAGCCGGTATACCAGTGCGGCCGGGACCAGGGCCGAGGAGAGCTGAGGCAGCCCCCTCCGGCGCGACAACGGCCGGGGACGGAGTCAGGAGTTCCTCATGCTCCGGCATCGCCCCGCGCCCCGGGCCTTCGCGAACGGCCCCTCACCCGAAGAGGTCGGCCGCCAGCCGGAGAAGCGGCGGCGGCCCGCTCACCAGGAGCAGGGAGGGCAGCCCCTCGCGCCAGGCCGCCGCCTCCTCCCGGAGCTTGGCGGGCGGGCCGACCAGCGCCACCGCCTCCACCAACCGGGTGGGGACCGCGGCCACGGCCTCCGCGCGCCGCCCCCCCAGGTACAGGTCGCGCACCCGGGTCGCCTCCGCCTCGAAGCCCATGCGGGCGAAGAGGTTGAAATGGAAGTTCGTCTCCCTGCTCCCCATGCCGCCCATGTAGAGGGCCAGGACCGGCCGCACCTGGTCGGCGGCCGACTCGACGTCTGGGGCCGGGACGATGGGGAGGATCGCTGCGACCTCGAAGTCCGGCGGCCGGCCGCCGGCCCGCCGCGCGAACCCCTCCCCCAGAGCTTGGGCCTGCCATCCGCTCCGAGACGGGGCGTGGAACCCGGCCAGCCAGCCGTCGCCGACCTCGGCGGCCAGGGCGATGTTGCGGGGCCCCTCGGCTCCCAGCCAGATCGGGATCTGCTCCCGCCGCGGGTGGACGGTGAGCCGCAGCGGCTTCCCGGGTGCGCCCGGAAGGGGAAGCTGGTATCGGCGCCCCCGGTATTCCAGCGGTCCTTGGCGCCGGATCACCTGTCGGACGATCTCGACGTACTCCCGGGTGGTCTCCAGAGGGCGGCCGAAGGGCACCCCGTGCCAGCCCTCGACCACCTGCGGCCCCGAAACCCCGAGACCCAGGATGAACCGCCCATCACTCAGGTGATCCAGGGTCACGGCGGTCATCGCGGTGGCCGCCGGGGTACGGGCATGAAGCTGCATCACCGCGGTTCCGAGGCGCAACTCCGTGGTCCTGGAGCCCCACCAGGCCAGCGGTGCCACGGCGTCCGACCCGTACGCCTCGGAGGTCCAGAGGGAGTGGAACCCCAACCGGTCCGCCTCGGCCACCATCTCCCCGACTCCCTCGGGAGGTCGTGCGCCCCAGTAGCCCAACGCCAGGCCGAGACGGGGACGGGGGGGAGAGCTCAACATCCCAAGAGGGTAGCCACCTGGCCGGGGAGCGGATGCAGACCTAGTCGCCGAGCCCAACTTCTGTGCGCGTGCACAATCCGGCCACCCGAGAAGTGTGGGCGGCGACATTGCCCCCCCCGCCCCGGCGCGCCATACTGCGCAGGTCCGCCCCGGCCACGGAGGGATGGGGCGGGCCGGTATGGAGTTCTGCACAGTTGGACCTCAGGGACACGGCCGAGGAGGCGGAGTTCCGGCGGCGCGCCCGCCAGTGGATCGCTGGGCACCTTCCGGAGGGGCTGCGAGGGTTCTCCCCCAGGATCGAGCAGCTCGAGGCGGCGCGGGAGTGGAGTCGGGCGATGTCCGAGGCGGGGTACGCGGGCCTGACCTGGCCGAGGGAGTACGGGGGTCAGGGAATGCCTCTTTCGATGGAGGCGATCTGGCTGGAGGAGTTGGCCGCGGCGGAGGCCCCCCAGCACCTGGGGGTGATCGGCCTGGGCATGGCCGGGCCGACCATCATGGCGCACGGGTCTGAGGACCAGCGCCAGCGCCACCTGCCGCGGATACTCGACGCCAGTGAGATCTGGTGCCAGGGGTTCTCGGAGCCCGGGGCGGGCTCCGATCTGGCCTCGCTGCGGACCAGGGCCGAGGCTCGTCCCGGAGGGTTCCTGGTCAACGGACAGAAGGTCTGGTCCTCCTATGCTCACATCGCCGACTGGTGCATCCTGCTCACCCGCACCGACCCGGCCCGGCCCTCCCATCAGGGCATGACCTTCCTCCTGGTGGACATGCACTCTCCCGGAGTGGAGGTGCGCCCCATCCGCCAGCTGACCGGCGACTCCGACTTCAACGAGATCTTCTTCACCGACGTCCTGGTGCCGGAGGGGAACGTGGTCGGCGAGGTGGGCGAGGGATGGCAGGTGGCGATGACCACCCTGCTGCACGAGAGGGGCACGCTGGGTTTCGCCCTCACCGGCTCCCTGGACACCACGGTGCGCAAGCTGGTGGAGCTGGCGCGCGAGCGGGCCGGACAGGACTCCCGGCTCCGAGACCTCCTGGCCCGGGAATGGATCACCACCAGGGCGCTCCAGCTCACCGCCCAACGGTCGCTCGGACAGCACGCCCGGACCGGGATACCGGGTCCCGAGGGCTCCATCGTGAAGCTCACCTTCTCGGAGACCAACCAGCGGGTCGCCAAGCTCGCCCGCGAGCTGATCGGCGAGGAGGCGGTCCTGGACGACGGCTCCTGGCTGTACCAGCAGCTGCGCAGCCGGGGCAACACCATCGAGGCCGGCACCTCCGAGGTGCTGCGCAGCATAGTGGCCGAGCGGGTCCTCGGCCTGCCGAGGTCGCGCTGATGGACTTCACCCTGGACGAGGCCCAGGAGGAGCTGCGCTCCCAGGCACGTTCCTTCCTGGCGTCCAGATCCCCGCTGAGTCAGGCGGCGGAGCTCGCCGAGACCGACGAGGGGTGGGATCCAGGCGGGTGGGCCGAGATCGCCAACCTGGGGTGGCTGGGGGCATCCGTCCCCGAGCGCCTCGGGGGAGCGGGTCTGGGCTTCGTGGAAGAGGCCATCCTCCTTGAGGAGTTCGGGCGAGCGCTGTACCCCGGACCGTATCTGGCCACGGTGGGGCTGGCCCTTCCCGCCCTCCCGGACGAGCTGCTGGCGGAGGTGGCCACCGGTGGGAGAAGGTGGTCGGTGGAGCTGCGCCCGGGCTGGCCGGTCCCCAACCTGTCCCAGGTCGACATGGTGGTCGCGGAGCGGGGCGACAGGCTGGTGGCGATCCCGGCGGACGGAGCCATGGGCCCCACGGTGGACCCCTCCCGGAGGACCGGTCACCTGGCCCCGGGTCCGGAGACCAAGCTCCTGGAGGGGCCCGCCGCGGCGCGGGCCCAGCGGCAGATGCGGCGGCGCACCCGAGCCGGCCTGGCGCTGGAGGCGGTGGGCCTCGGGGCGGCGGTCCTGGAGATGGGAGTCGCCCACGCCTGCACCCGGGAGCAGTTCGGCCGGCCGATCGGCGCCTACCAGGCGGTGGCCCACAAGCTGGCCGACACCTACCAGGAGCTGGAGCTGGCGCGCTCGGCCGCCTATTGGGCCGCCTGGTGCATCGCCGAGGACGACCCCGAGGCGGACGTCGCGGCGGCCGCGGCGCGGGCGCTGGCAGCCGAGACCGCCGTGGCCGCCTGCGAGCGGGTGATCCAGGTGCACGGGGGGATGGGCTTCACCTGGGACTCACCCCTGCACCGCTACTACAAGCGGGCGCTCTGGCTGGAACGGTTCGCCTGGTCCCCGGCGGAGTGTCGGGCCGAGGTGGCCGCAGAACTCCTGGGAGAACCCACCGGAGGATAGAGAGATGGCGATGATGGACATCCCCCTCAACAGCTGGATGCTTTTCAGCCACGCCGAACGCTACTTCGGGGCCACCGAGATCGTGACCCAGGTGGCGCCGGGTCGGCGCCACCGCTACACCTATCGGGAGTTCGCCCAGCGGGCGCAGCAGCTGATGCACGGGCTCGACCGGCTGCAACTGGAGGAGGGTGCCAGGGTTGCGACCCTGGCCTGGAACGGCTACCGCCACCTGGAGGCCTACTTCGGCATCCCCTGCTCGGGGAGGGTCTACCACACCCTGAACCCCCGCCTCCCCCTCGCAGACCTCGAGTTCATCATCAACGACGCCGAGGACCAGGTGATCCTGGTGGAGTCCAGCCTCCTGCCCCTGCTCGACCACCTCTGGCCGTCCCTCGCCGTGAAGCCGCAGGTGGTGGTTCTGGACACCTCCTGTGGCGAGAGCTCCATCGAGGGCCGGATCGCCTACGAGGACCTGCTCGCCGACCAGCCGACCTCCTACCCCCGGAAGGAGATCCCCGAATACAACCCGATGGGGATCTGCTACACCTCGGGGACCGAGGGACGCCCCAAGGGAGTGGTGTACACCCACCGCTCGAACTTCCTGCACGCCCTCGCCAACACCTCGGGGGGGGCCATCGGGATCGGCCCCGCCGACAGCGTCCTGGCGGTGGTGCCGATGTTCCACGTCAACGCCTGGGGGATCCCCTTCGGAGCCACCCTGGTGGGTGCCAAGCAGGTGTTCAACGGCCCCAACTTCGACGCCCCGACCCTGATCGACCTCATGCTCGACGAGGAGGTGACGGTGGCGGCGGGGGTGCCCACGGTGTGGATGGCAGTCGCCGATGAGCTCACGCGGCGGGGCGTGGGGCTGCCCACCATCCGTCACCTCACGGTAGGCGGGAGTCAACCGCCCCGGTCCATGCTCGAGCGCTTCCAGCGGGAGTTCGGGGTCACCATGATCCAGGGGTGGGGGATGACCGAGACCTCGCCGGTGGGCAGCCTGGCCACCCCCAAGAACACGATGCAGGGCTGGAGCCAGGAACAGCTCATGGACGAGGTTCGCACCAAGGCCGGGCTGCCACTGCCCGGGATCGACGTCAAGGTGGTCGACGCTCAGGGCCAGGAGCTGCCCTGGGACGGCACGTCGATGGGCGAGCTACTGATCCGGGGACCCTGGGTCGCCGACAGCTACTTCAAGGGAGTGGGGCCGGAGCGGTTCACCAAGGACGGCTGGCTGCGCACCGGGGACGTGGCGGTGATCTCTCCCGAGGGTTACTTCGTGATCGTGGACCGAACCAAGGACCTCATCAAGACTGGCGGGGAGTGGATCTCCTCGGTGGACATGGAGGGCACCCTGATGGGGATGGAGGGGGTGGCCGAGGCGGCAGTCGTCGGGGTCCCCGACCCCAAGTGGCAGGAGCGGCCGCTGGCGGTCGTCAGCCCCAAGGAGGGCTTCGACGTCACCTTGGAAGGGGTCCGCGCCCATCTCGAGGGCCACGGCTGGGCCAGATGGCAGCTCCCCGACCGACTGGAGCTGGTGGAGGCGATCCCCAAGACCAGCGTCGGGAAGTTCGACAAGAAGGTGATCCGCCAACGCTTCGCCGCCCCTCCCACCGTGGGGCCGGGGTGACCCGGGCCATCCAGGAGACGGTTCCGAGGGCCGCCGGAGGGCTACCTCCAGGACGGTACCAGTTGCCATCCACCGCGGTCGAGGAAGCGGTGGCTTCGCTGGCCGCCGCCCTCGAGCCTCGGGCCTCGGAGCTGGCCGAGCGGCTGGCGCGGACGATCTGGGCGGACGACGACGGCTACCGTCTGCGCGGCTGGGTCAGCGCGGAGGAGCTGCTGCTGGCCTGCCAGGAGAACCTCGAGGAGGTGCTCCGCGATCTTGCCCGCCTTCCCCGGGGCGGTGCTGTGGCCCGATCCACAGCCCTCTCCACCGGGAGGCAGAGAGCCCTCCAGGGGGTCCCCCTGGAGAACCTGCTCCACGCCTACCGCCTGGGAGGCCGGATCATCTGGGAGGCGCTGCTGGAGGAGTCCCGGGGGCGGTGGCCGGAGCTGCTGGCCCAGGGGGCGGTGGCGGTCTGGGAGGGCATCGACCTCTACTCCTCGGCGGTGGCCGACGCGTACAGGAGGGCGGAGGCCGAGATCCGGGGAAGAGACCAGGCGCGCCGCCACGACCTCCTGCACTCGATGCTGATCGGGACCGTGCCCGCCGGGGAGCTCGACCTGGCCCAGGAGTCCCTGGGGCTGCCGGCCGGCAGCCCACTGGTGCTGGTGGTGGCCGATCCCCTCTCGATCTCGGCGCCGGAGGCCTGGTCCCTCATGCGAGCTGTCGGCCTGGCCTCGGAGTGGGCCCTTCTCCAGGGCCACCTGGTGGGTCTGGTGGCCGCCCATGCCTCCCGCCAGGTGGCGGACCACCTGCGCCGGGCCCACGGGGCGCGGGCCGGCCTCAGCCCCCGGTTCTCCGGGCCGGGAGGCGCACCCCGGGCCTACCGGCAGGCGGAGCTGGCGCTCCGGTCCATCCCCGGTGGGGCGCCGCGGGTCGTGGAACTGGACGAGGATCTGCCCCTGGTGATCCTGGCCGCCTCGCCGGAGCTGTCCGAGCGGCTCGCGCGGCGGTGGATGGCGCCGGTCCTGGCGCTCCCTGAGGGTGAGGGCCGGTCGCTGCTTCGCACCGTCCGAGCCTACCTTCATCACGATGGTTCCGTGGCCGCTACGGCCACCTTCCTCCCCTGCCACCGCAACACGGTCCGCAATCGGCTGCGGCGCATGGAGCAGCTCACCGGGCTGGACCCCCAAGCGCCCCGGCACGGCGCGGACCTCGCCCTGGCCCTGCGCGCCAGCCGGCTCCTGGGATTGGAGGAGCCCTGGCCGGGTCCGGACGAGCGCCGGGGGACCGCCTGATGGTGCTGCGGGTGGAGGGGGTGGCGGGCCTCGAGGCGCTCGCGGGAAGGGAACTCGGCCCCACGCCGTGGCGGGCGATAACCCAGGATCAGGTGGACCTCTTCGCGGAGGCCACCGGTGACCACCAGTGGATCCATGTGGACCGGCAGCGGGCGGCGCAGAGCCCCCTCGGCGGGACCATCGCCCACGGCCACCTCACCCTCAGCCTCCTACCGTCGTTCCTCTCCGAGATGGTGCAGGTGGAGGGGATGGCGATGAAGGTCAATTACGGGCTCAACCGAGTGCGCTTCCCGACCCCGCTCCCCGTGGGAGGGAGGGTGCGCGCCAGGGCGAGAGTGGATAGGGTTGACCCCATCCCCGGGGGCGTCGAGGTGGAGATCTCGGTCACGGTGGAAGTTGAGGGTCGGGAGAAGCCGGCGTGCGTCGCGCAGACCCTCGGGCGCTATTACGTTGAGGGGATCACAGGAGGAAGCGCATGAACCTCGAGGGCATGGTGGCGCTGGTCACCGGCGGGGGGCGGGGGATCGGTGCCGCCACCGCACTGCGGCTGGCCAGGGAGGGGGCGGCAGTGGCGATATCGGACCTGGACCTGGAGCCGGCCCAGGAGGTGGCGGAGAAGGTCCGGGCCGAGGGCGGGAGGGCCCTGGCCCTGGCCTGCGACGTCCGCTTCCCCGGCCCCGTGGAGCAGATGGTCCAGGAGACGGTGGAGAAGCTGGGGCGCCTGGACGCCCTGGTCACCTGCGCCGGGGTCCTGCGCGACAACCTGGTCCACAAGATGAGCGAGGAGGATTGGGACCTGGTCATCGACACCCACCTCAAGGGGAGCTTCCTCTGCAGCCAGGCGGCGCAGCGAGTGATGGTCCCCCAGCGCTCGGGCAAGATGGTCCTCATCTCCTCCACCTCGGCCCTGGGCAACCGGGGCCAGGCCAACTACTCGGCCGCCAAGATGGGAATCCAGGGGCTGGCTCGTACCCTGGCCATCGAGCTGGGCCGGTACAACATCAACGTCAACGTGGTGGCCCCGGGCTTCATCGAGACCCGCATGACCATGCAGACAGCCGAGCGGATGGGAGTCGACTTCGAGGGCTTCAAGGAGGCCGTGGCCGCGGCCACCCCCATCCCCCGGGTCGGGGTTCCGGACGACGTGGCTGGGACCATCGCCTTTCTGGTGGGACCGGACGCCTCGTACATCAGCGGGCAGACGCTGTACGTGAGGGGCGGTCCGTAGCCGCCGGGGTGGAGGGGGCCCGCCCGGGGCCTCCGGGCTCGCTGGCGGGTCGGGTGGCGCTGGTGACCGGGGCCAGCCGGGGCATTGGTGAGGCCTGCGCCCTGGAGCTCGCCCTTCGGGGAGCCCGGGTGGCGGTCTGCGCCCGCAAGGAGGAGCCGCTGCGCCAGGCCGCGGCCCGAATCTCCGCGGCCAGCGGGGCTGAGGTGGAGGCGATCCCGGCCCATGCCGGGCGCCTTGCCGACCTGGAGCGGCTGGTGGAGACGGTGATGAGGCGCTGGGGTCGCCTGGACGTCCTGGTGAACAACGCCGGGACCAACCCCCATTTCGGCCCCACCCTGGAGATCTCCCCGGAGGCCTGGGACAAGACCTTCGAGGTCAACCTCCGGGGTCCGCTCCTCCTCACGTCCCTGGTCTATCGCGCCTGGATGGCGGACCACGGGGGAGCGGTGGTGAACGTCTCCAGCATCGCCGGGGTCAACCCGGCTGTGGGCTTGGGCGCCTACGGCATCTCCAAGGCCGGCCTCAACATGCTGACGCGGCAGCTGGCCCGGGAGCTGGGCGGCAGTGGGGTGAGGGTGAACGCGGTGACCCCGGGGATCGTGGAGACCGAGTTCGCCCGTCCGCTGTGGGAGGAGGGGCCGCTGGGGGAGCGCAACCGCCGGCGCAACCCCATGCAGCGATTCGCCCAGCCAGAGGAGGTGGCCCGGGTGGTCGGGTTCCTGGCCTCTGACGAGGCCTCGTACGTGAGTGGGGCGGTCCTCCAGGTGAGCGGCGGCGAGTGAGATCAGTAGGGAGGAGTGGAAGTGGATGAGGCGGTGATCGTGGCCGCGGGCCGGAGCCCGATCGGCCGGGCCGGCAAGGGATCTCTGGTGGGCTTCCGCCCGGACGACCTGGGCGCGCTGATCCTGCGCCGGGTGCTGGAGCGGATTCCGGAGCTCCCCCCCTCGGAGGTGGAGGACGTGCTCTGCGGCTGCGGGCTGCCGGGGGGGGAATCGGGATTCAACCTCGGTCGGGCCATCAGCATCCTGGCGGGGGTGAACGCCCCGGGGGCCACGCTCACCCGCTACTGCAGCTCCTCCCTGCAGACCACCCGGATGGCCTTTCACGCCATCCGGGCGGGCGAAGGGGACGTCTTCGCCTCCGTCGGGGTGGAGACGGTGAGCCGCTACGGCTACGGCACCTCCGACCCCCCAGACGCGCGCAACCCCCGGCTGATGCCGGGTAATCCGGAGGGCCTGCCCGACCTCTACATTCCCATGGGTCTCACGGCCGAGAACGTCGCCGAGCGGGAGGGAATCACCCGGGAGGAGATGGACCAGTTCGCCACGCGCAGCCAGAACCGGGCGGTGGCCTCGGAGGAGGACGGCTTCTTCGCCCGGGAGATCATCCCCGTGGAGCTCCCCGACGGTCGGCTGATGGTGAAGGATGACGGGCCCCGGCCCAACACCACAGTGGAGGTCCTGGCCACCCTGAAGCCGGTCTTCAAGGAGGATGGGCGGGTGACCGCGGGGAACGCCTGTCCCCTCAACGACGGGGCGGCCGCGGTGATCGTGATGTCGATGAAGAGGGCGAGGGAGCTGGGCATCACCCCCCTGGCCCGGATCGTGGCCACTGCCGTGGCCGCCCTGGAGCCGGAGTACATGGGGCTGGGACCCATCCCGGCCACCAAGCGGTGCCTCGACCGGGCGGGAATGACCATGGACGACGTGGACCTGGTGGAGATCAACGAGGCCTTCGCCGCCCAGGTGATCCCCTCGGCACGCGGGATCGGCATCGACCCCTTCGGGGAAAAGCTCAACCACTTCGGGGGCGCCATCGCGCTGGGCCACCCCTTCGGGATGACCGGAGCCCGCATAACCTGCACGCTTCTCAACGGATTGCGCACCCTGGACCACGAGGTGGGGCTGGAAACCATGTGCGTCGGCGGGGGCATGGGGATGGCGATGCTGCTGCAGCGGCTGGCCTGACCCTGCGGCGAGGTGGCCCGCCGGCGTCGCCAGCCGGGCGCCGCTGGGCGCGGCGTCAGCCCTGGCTCATCCTCCGGTCTGGTGACGGGCCACCGAATAGGCCAGGATGAGCGGGATGTCCACGGCGTACACCAGCAGCATGAGGGTGAGCAGCAGGAGCTGGGCGGCGGGCACCCGGTCCAGGGCGAACACCAACTCCAGCATCCCGGCGCTGATCGAGTAGGCCAGGAGGGCCCAGAGCCCCACCTGGCGGAAGCGCCGCCAGGCGAACTCCGGGATCCCGAGCATGAGGAAGGCGGCCACCAGTAGAACGAGGATGGCCGCCGCCAGCAGCCCGATGGCCGGGGCCAAGGCGGCCGGGCCGGGGATGTTGGCCGCCATGTAGATCCCCCCGGTCACGATCAGGGCCAGCGCACCCACCGCCAGCTCCGCCACCGGAGGCAGGGTGCGGCCGGCGGTGGCGGGGGCCCCCCTCATCAGGTCGCCAGCCGGGTCATGATCACCAGGGTGGCCACCTGCATCAGCCCGGTGGCCCCTGCGGTGTAGGCGAACCGACGCATCAGCCGGCCGATGATCTCGGGATCGGGCCGCGGCTTGCGCATCTCGAACAGGACCGCGACGTTGGCGGGCTCGAGGATCCCCAGGGCGATCACCGTCATCACTCCCACCACCACGAACGATGCCACCAGCCAGCCGTGATACTGGAAGTGGGGCTCCAGGTAGCCCAACTTGCGAGCCAGCTGGAAGCCCGCTCCCAGGGTGCAGGTCACCAGGGTCGGCATCAGCAGGACCATCTTGGGCATGAAGCGGGCCGCGAATTCGGCGCGGGCGGCCGGGGAGAGTCGGGCCAGGATGGGTCCCACGATCAACCCCACGAAGAGGTCGATCGCGGTCCAGAGAGCGCCCCCCACCACGTGGAAGAAGTCCAGGGCCCACAGCCAGTTGCCCACGATCGCCGTCACCAGCAGGGCGAGCACCAGCCCCACCACCGGCAGCCCGCGCAGAGGCACAACCTCCACCTGGGGTCGGGGCAAGCTGGCTGCGGCGGCGCCAGTGGCGGGGGCGACCTCTGTGGACTGGCTCAGGACGCGGATTGTACTGCCACGGCTGCCGCGAATCAGGCCTCCGCGGCACCCTTTCCGCGCCGGTGCGGCCTGACCACCAGGACGGGGACGTGGGCATGGCTCACCACCTGCTGGGAAACCGATCCGAGCAGCAGACCGGAGAAGCCGCCCCGTCCGCGCGAGCCGACCACCAGCAGCTCCGCGCCCTCGGACGCCTCCACAAGGGTCTCGGCCGGGGTACCGAGCACCGCCTCGACGTCAGCCTCGACTTCCGGGAAGTCCGCCGCGGCCGCGGCGACCTCCTTCGCCACCTCCTCCCGGGTGGCGGCCACCAGCTCGTTGATGTAGGTCTCGTCGGCGTAGGGGTAGCCCGGCACCGAGAGCGCCACAAGGTGCAGCTGGACCACGCCGACGGCTCTCAGCCGCAGCCCGCGCAGCCGCGCCTCCTCGAACGCCCACCTGAGGGCACGACGGCCGGCGTCGGATCCATCCACGCCCACCACCACGGCCCGGTCTGATGACCTGTCCACTTCCGCTATGTCCATTCGGAGCACCTCCCGCGATTCGGCGGCCACATCCGTGGGGCCCACGCAGCCTGAGTGTGCACGAATTCAGGGCTCCCTGGATAGGGAGCTACCGTCGCCCCCACCCGGGGGTTTTCATCCGCCCCGGCTCGGCCAGGAGTTCGGGCCGCATCTGGGCCGGGAGGTGAAGCCGCACCATCTCTCCGCGGGGGAGCTGCCTCACCCTCAGGCTGCCGCCCAGCATCGACGCCCGGTGCCGCAGCGCTCGCAGCTCCTGAATCGTGGCCGCGTCGGCTGCCAGCGGGTCGGCCGGAGGGCGGGTGTCCACCACCAGAAGCCGGACCCCCTGGGTGCCCAGGATCAGCCTCACCTCAACCTCGCTGGCTCGGCCCCGCTGCTCGATGAGCCGCAAGCCCTCCTGGGCCACCCGGTAGCAGGTGAGCTCGTGATCGTCCCCCAGGGAGTACGGGCGCCCGACCAGCGCGAACCTGGTGCTCATCCCGGTGCGCAGCCCGAACTCCGAGGTGAGGGCTCGCAGCGCCCGAACGATCCCGAAGTCGTCGAGGATGGCGGGGCGGAGCTGGCGCGCCAGGGTGCGCAGGGTCTCACTCACCCGCTCGGTGAGCCTAAGGGCCTCGCGGGCGCTGTCCCTGATCCGCGAGGTGGGCTCGTGCGGTTCGGTGGCGACCTGCAGCAGCCGGCTCACCTGGGCCAGCGTCTGCAGAGGGTCGTCCTGGATCTGCTCCGCCAGCCACTTTCGTTCCCACTCCTGAGCGTGGAGCAGGGCCAGCTCGTCGTGGGGTGAGGCCTCCGGCGCTCCCCATTCGGGACCGCGGGTGGGGCCGGACTGGATCATTCCCCCTCGGGGCCGGAGATCGAGAGCAGGCCGTGGTTCACGGCGTGGACCACCGCCTCGGTCCGCGACCCCACCCGGAGCTTCTCGAAGATGTTGTGCAGGTGCCCCTCCACGGTGCGGAGGCTGATGCCCAGCTCCAGTGCGACCTCCTTGTTGGCGCGGCCCTGAGCGATCAGCCGTAGCACAGCGAACTCCCGACTGCTCAGACGGTCGGAGGCTCTGGCGGGCTCGAGGCGTGACTGGGCCAGCTTGCGGGTGAGCTCAGGGGAGAGAATCGTGGATCCTGACGCCACCGCCCGGATACCCTCCACCAACTCGCGCCCGGGCGCGGTCTTGAGCAGGTATCCAGAGGCGCCCACGGCCAGCGCCTCGCGCACGTAGTCCTCGTCCTCGTGGGCGCTCAGGATCAGCACCTTGACCGAGGGCGCCTGGGCGGCGACCTCGCGGGTGGCTTCGATGCCATTCATCCCCGGCATCCGCATGTCCATGAGGAGAACGTCGGGGTTGTGCTCCAGGGCCTGGCGGACCGCGTCGTCACCGCGGGCGGCCTCCCCCACGACCTGGATGTCCTGCTCCCGCTCCAGGATCTCCCGGGTCCCTTCCCGGACCAGGGTGTGGTCCTCGGCGATGATGACTCGAATCGGGCTGCTCATGCTCTTGGCCCTCACGATAGATGGGAGATCGGCTGACCCATCGGACGGTACCACCCGGCCGCCGGCGCGTGATTGCCCCGGCTCAACTCGCCGCCGGAGCCCGGCGCACGGTGGCCAAGATCAGTGTTCCTGGATGTCCCGATCCCGAGCGGACCCTCAACACCCCTCCCAGCAGGGCAGCCCGCTCCCGCATCCCGAGGAGTCCCAGCCCCTCCCGGAGCGGGCGGCCGGCCCGGACGGGGAAACCCACTCCATCGTCCCGGACCCAGAGCAGGAGCCGGCCCCGGCGCTGGCGCAGCCCGATCTCCACCCGCTCGGCCCGCCCGTGCCTCTCCACGTTGGAGAGGGCCTCCTGGGCGATTCGGAGCCAACCCTTCTCCACCTCCGGGGGCCAGCGGGCCGCACCCTCCTCCAGCACCGTCCCCACCTGCAGCCCGGAACGCTCCTGGAAGTTGCGGGCCAGCTCACCCAGTGCCGCCGAGAGGCCGCGCTCCTCCAGGACCTCGGAGCGAAGCCCCTCGGTGAGCTGACGCAGCCCATCCGCCACGGCCACCGCCAGGTCACGGACCTCCCCCAGCTTGGCGGCGGCCACCCCGGCCACCTCCGGCTCCGCCGCCACCCGCTCCAGCCGTCGAGCCAGGTAGATCAGCGCCTGGACCGGCTCGTCGTGGAGGTCCCGGGCGATCCGGCGGCGCTCCTCCAGGACCGCCAGGTGCTGGAGGGTCTCCTGGAGCCGGACATGGTCGATCGCCAGGGCCGCCTGGCTGGCGAAGCTGTCCACCAGGCTGAGGTCGGCGTGGCGGAACGCCGGCCGGTTCGGCGCGCCGGCGATCAGGAGGGTGCCCGCAACCTCCCGGTCCACGGTCAGCGGGAGGACCATCGCCGGGCCCACCGCGACTCCGGCGTCTCCGATCCACGCCAGTTGGCGGCTGCCGGCAGCCACCAGGCGGGGCCGGCCGGCTCGGATGACGGCGAGACTTGCGGTCCCCCTCTCGGGAAGCAGGAGGTGCTCAAGCCGGTGCCCGCGGGGCCCAGCCACAGCCGCCACCCGGAGGCGGGTCGGGCGGTCCCGCTCGGTGAGCACCACACAGGCCAGCTCGGCGTCGCTGAGCTCCCGGGAGGCCCGGACGATGGCCCGCAGCAACCCCTCCACCGACGCCCCCTGGAGCATGGCATCAGTGGTCTGCTGCAGCGCCCTCAGCCACGTCTCCCTCTGCTCGAGAGCCCGGTAGGCACGGGCGTTGACCACCATGGCACCGGCCAGCGCTGCCAGGGTCGAGACGGCGGCCTCGTCCTGAGCGTCGAACTCGACTCCACCAGCCTTCTCCGTGAGATAGAGGTTCCCCAGGACCGCCCCCCGTCCCCGAACCGGAACCCCGAGGAAGGTGGTCATGGGAGGGTGGCCTGCGGGGAACCCGGCGGCGCTGGGATGCTCGGAGATCCTCGCCAGGCGCAGCGGCTCCGGCCGTTCCACCAAAAGGCCCAGGATCCCGCGACCCTGCGGCGGCGGCCCGACGACCGCCACCTCCTCCGGAGTCAGGCCGTGGGGTATGAAGTCCACCAGACGGCCATCCTCGCCCAGGACGCCGAAAGCCCCGTAGCGGGCGCCGGTAACCCTGGCCGCCAGCTCCACCAGCCGCTCCAGCACCCTCCGCGGCGAGAGGTCGGAGGCCAGCAGCACCCCGGCCTCCAGGAGCAGGGCCGAACGGTCCGGGGCCGGCGGCGCGGTCGATCTCCGGGCGATGGCGGAAGTGGTTGGCACCTTGCGTCAAGATACTCGCGTCCGAGCGCCCTGAGCGGCCTCCCGGGCGTCGTCTGCGAGGTTCCCTTTGGCGATCGAGCTCAGCCGGCGGCCGCAGGGAGCAGGGGAACGGGTTGTGGACTTGACTCCCGGTCCCGGGAGATCTCGGAGGCGGCCCGCAGAATCCGCTGCCCGGACCGCGAAATCTGCCGGGCGGCGGCGGCACCGGACCCCGCCCAGCTGGCCACATAGCCGAAGCTGTAGGCGGAGCTGTCCAACCCCAGTTGCTGGCAGACAATATAGGCGACACTCTCGGCCTCCAGTTCGGCCAGCTCCCGGCTGCCGGTGAACTCGGGGCCGTGGAGGATGGCGTGGGCCAGCTCATGGCTCAGGGTCTTCACCTTGGGGCCGGGGCTGAGGCGCTGGTCCACGCGGATCCGCCGCAGGACGTGCGAGCAGTCGCCCCGGCGCCCGGCGCGGAGCTCGCTGAACTCGACGATGAATCCCAGGCTCGGGACCAGGGCCAGGAGCCGCTCGAGGACCTGCGGGGGGGCCTCCGCGGGCATCTCCCCCACCGGCGCCGGAAGCTCCGGGCCCTCGGTCTGCGAGACGTCGAACACCCGGGCCACCCGATAGGTCACGAGCGGCAGTTCCAGATCACGGAGCCGTTCGGCCTCGGGGCCCCCGGGGCGCCGCAGGGCCACCGGGGCGATGATGGCCATCCCCCTCTCCCCGCGTCGGACCTGGCGGCCCAGCTCCTGCCAGGCCCGGTACCCGGCCACCTGGGAGGCCTCCGGGAACTGGTGGAGGATGAGGAGCTGATTGTGGAAGCTGTAGCGGTGGAAGCGGCGGCGGAACCTCAGCCACCGCTCCCACTGCCGGGAGTCAGCCAGCTGCTCGACCCCGTCGCGGAGCGCGGCGAGCACCTCGGAGCGACCCCGCAATTGGACGGCTGGAGCAGGCGAGGGGTTGGGCACCTCTCTTCGGTCCCGTGATGGTGGCCGGAGGGGCCGCGCCGGCTCCCTCGGACCCCTGTCAAGCCTCCACGGTGACGACCAGGCTGGCCCGGGCGGCCTCCAGCGCCGCTCGGACCTTGGCCGGGGACCCAGCCCGGGCGAAGACAAAGCCGAGGTAGCGGTCCCCGTCCGGGGCGGGAGCCACCAGCGAGCCGGGGGTGGCGGTGAGGTCCACCGCCTCGATCCCCGGAATGCGCAGAGCGCTCTCGCGTCCATCGATGGAGACCAGTCGGCCAGCCCGTCCGGGGGAGAGCATGAGAACCCCCGCCGGCTCCGCCTCCAGCTTCAGGTCCGGGAGCGTCATGCCCAGCGCCTGGCGCAGGATCAGCTCCTCCAGGGAGTCGCCGGAGCGAAATCGCATCACCTCCGAGCAGCGGCCACCGATCGACCGCGAGGCAAGGTCTATGAGGGTGGGCGCCCCGGCCCCCAGGCGGAACTCCGCATGTACCGGCCCCCGCCTCAGCTCGATCGCGGAGGCGGCCGCGTCCAGGACCTCCACCACCGCCTCCTGGTCCGCGGAGGGCAGCCCGCTGGGCAGTTGGTAGATCGACTCTGCGAAGTACGGACCATCGAGCGGCTCTGGCTTGTCGAAGATCGCCAGGGGCAGAAGTTCCCCGTCCTGGATCAGGGCCTCCACGGCGATCTCCGGCCCGGGCACGTAGGACTCCACCAGGAGCGTGGCCTGGCCACCCACCAGGCGCCGCACCCGGGCCCCGGCCAGAAGGAGCTCCGCGCGGCTGTCGGCCCGGATCACCCCGAAGCTGGCGGCCCCCGACGCGGGCTTGACCACGCAGGGGAACCCGAGGTCGGGCGCCGGGTGGTCTGGCGACCAGGCCGCCCAACGGGGCTGGGGCAGACCCGTGCCCTCCAACGCGCGCCGCAGTTGGATCTTGTCCCGCGTCGCCATGGCGGCCTCGACGGGGATCCCGGCCAGACCCAGCCGGGCGGCGATCCTGGCCGCCGGCAACACCGAGGCCTCGTCGACCCCGACCACGGCCACCACCTCTCGAATGGCTGGCGGGAGCGGTCCCCGCCCCGCGCTGAGCAGCTCCCAGGGGATCGCCGCGGGGCCCACGGGCGGGCCGTCAGGGCTGTCGGTGGCCATGGTCACCTCCACGCCCAGCCGCTCGCAGGCTCTGAGGAACGCCGGGGCGCGGTAGGTGGAGGTGGGCATCACCAGCAGCACGCGCCCGCTCATGGCGTCAGACTATCGCCATGACCCACGAACCCGACCTGCCCCGACTGGATCTCACCGAGAGGGCGGCCCAGCGCATCCGCCAGTTCCGCGAGCGCCAGGGGCATCCCGAGGCCTGGGTGGCGATCTCCCCAGGAGGCCTGCAGGGTGACCGCCTCCAGTACTCCTTCTCCCTGGTCGAGGCTGGAGACCCGCGACCGGACGAGGTACTGGTCGCAGGCACCAGCGACATCACCTTCGTGGCTCCCCGAGTCATCTCCCGTCACGTGATCGGTGCCCGGGTGGACGCCGACCCCATTAGTGGGGCGCTGGCGCTGGAGACCGACTACGACCCCGACTCCGACCCCCTGGCGGGTGCGGTGCAGCGCTTGCTGGACGAGGAGATCAACCCCGCGGTGGCGGCCCACGGTGGGTACATAGGGCTCCTGGACATCGCGGACGGCGTCGCCTACGTGCAGATGGGAGGCGGCTGCCAGGGATGCGGCCTCGCCGAGGTCACCCTCTCCCAGGGGGTTCGCACCGCCATCCTGGAGCGTTTCTCGGAGCTCACTGACGTGGTGGACACCACCGACCACGCCCAGGGGACCAACCCCTACTACCAGCCGTCCAAGAAGTGATCACCCGAGCACCTCGCGATACACCTGCCGGGTCCGGGCGCCCATCCGGGAGGCGCTGAACTCGTCGGAGGCGCGGTCGAACCCGGCCCGGGAGAGCTGGGCGTAACGCTCGCGGTCATCGAGAAGGGCCGTCGTCACGGTGGCCAGTGCCGCAGGGTTCGCCGGAGCGACGCAGATCCCCGCCCGGGGCGGGTCGAGGATCTCCGGGAGCCCGCCCACCCGGGCGGCCACCACCGGGACGCCGCAGGTCATCGCCTCACAGGCGACCAGACCGAACGGCTCCTGGCGCGAGGGCACCCAGGCGACGTCGCAGCCGGCGAAGAAGGCGGCGCGGTCCTCGACCAGACCCACGAAGTCGACCCGGTCGGCCACCTTGAGACCGGTGGCGAGGTCCAGAAGTCCCGGCAGCTCCGGCCCGAACCCTCCCACAGTGAGACGCAGCCGGCTTCCCAGAGGCGTGGCCAGCGCCGCGATCGCCAGATCCACCCCCTTGCTGGGTATGAGCGAGGAGAGTGTCGCCACCCGGCGCCCCTCGGGACCCTGGCGGGGCTCGCCCAGCAAGGGGCGGACGCCGTTGGGGATGACCCTGACCCGGGCCGCATCGACCCCCACCTCCTCCACCAGGAACCGGCGCACCGATTGCGAGACTGCGATCTCCAGGCGGGCGGCCCGGGCCAGCCGCCTCAATTCGTGAGCGTGGGCCAGCCGCCGCGCCGTGCCCCGGGTGGACCAGGAGTCGAGGTGGTGGGTGTGGACGAGTGGAACGCGAAGGTGGGCGCGGCGGACCAAGCCACCGGCCCTCAGCCCGTGGGTGTGCACCAGATCCGGGCCAACGCGGCGGAGGAGCTGGCGCAGCCTCGGCGGCCCCGAGATCGGGTCCCAGCCTCCGCGCTCCGGACCCAGGCTGGGAACGCCCGCGGCAGCGCAGCGCTGCCGCAGTGGCCCCTCCGGGCAGACGACGACGGGGCCCCACCCGCTTGCCTGCAGCTCCAGCGCCTGCAGGAGCACGTGCTCGGGGCCGCCGGACCGCGAGCTGTCCGCGATCACCAGGGCTACCCGGGGAGGGAAGGGCATGGCGGCATTGTTCCACCCGGGCCATGCCCAGCCGATACCATCGATGGGCCTTGAGCCCTGATCCCGGTGCGAGCGCGCCCATCCTGGTGGCCGTGGCCTGGCCCTACGCCAGCGGGCCCCGGCACATCGGTCACGTGGCAGGCTTCGGAGTCCCCTCCGACATCTTCGCCCGCTACCAGCGGCTCCGCGGCCGCGCGGTCCTGATGGTGAGCGGAACCGACGAGCACGGCACCCCGATCCTGGTGGCGGCCGACCGCGAGGGGGTGAGCCCCCGCGAGGTCGCCGACCGCTACAACCGGGTGATCGCGGACGATCTGCGCCGGCTGGGCCTCTCGTACGACCTCTTCACCCGGACCACCACCCGCAACCACGAGAGGGTCGTCCAGGACGTCTTCACCACCCTCCATGAGAAGGGATACCTGATCCGGCGCACCCAGCTGGGGGCGTTCTCCCCGGCCACGGGCCGGACGTTGCCAGACCGGTACATCGAGGGCACCTGCCCCCACTGCGGCTATCCGGCCGCCCGCGGGGACCAGTGCGACAACTGCGGTCGGATGCTGGACCCCACCGAACTCCTGAACCCCCGGTCCCGGATCGACGGATCGACCCCGGTCTTCCGGGACTCCGAGCACTTCTTCCTGGACCTCCCCGCCTTCGCCGCGGCGCTAGGGACGTGGATCGAGAGCCGCCAGGGGTGGCGCCCCAACGTGCGCGCCTTCTCCCTCAACCTCCTGGCGGAGATCCGGCCCCGGGCGGTGACCCGGGACATCGACTGGGGGGTGCCGATCCCACTTCCCGAGTTCGCCGGCCGCCCGGACAAGAGGATCTACGTCTGGTTCGACGCCGTGGTGGGGTATCTCTCCGCCAGCGTGGAGTGGGCCCACCTGGGTCGCGACCCGGAGGCCTGGCGAAGGTGGTGGCAGGATCCCGACTCCCGGCACTACTACTTCATGGGCAAGGACAACATCGTCTTCCACTCGGTCATCTGGCCCAGCATGCTGATGGGGTACGGCAGTGGCGGCACGTTCGGGGGCGGGCCGGGGCACCCCCCGCTGCAACTCCCTGAGAACGTGGTCAGCAGTGAGTTCCTGACCATGGAGGGAGCCAAGTTCTCCAGCAGCCGGGGTGTGGTCATCGAGGTGCGGGACTATCTCGAGCGCTACGACCCAGACCCGCTGCGCTACTACCTCACCGCCGCCGGTCCCGAGACCCAGGACACCGACTTCACCTGGGAGGAGTTCGTGCGGCGCAACAACGACGAGCTGGTGGCGACCTGGGGGAACCTGGTCCAGCGCACCCTGCAACTGGCGGCCCGCCACTTCGGCGAGGTGCCGGAGCCGGGCGCCTTGGCGGAGGCGGACCGCTCGGTCCGGCAGGCGGTCACCGCCGGCTTCGGGCGGGTGGCCACGCTCCTCGAGGAGGCGCGCTTCAAGGCCGCCCTGCAGCAGGCGATGGCCCTGGCCGCTCAGGTGAACCAGTACCTGGGGGAGCAGGAGCCCTGGCGGCTGGTGAACGGGGACCGGGAGAGAGCCGCGACCGTGGTCCACGTGGCCCTGCAGTGCGTGGCCGACCTGGGGGTCATGATGGCCCCCTTTCTACCCTTCACCTCCCAGCGGCTCCATGAGATGCTGGGAGGTGAGGGCCAGTTGGCACCGCTGCCGGAGCTCGAGGAGGTCGGCCCCGCCGAGGACCGGCACCTCGTCCTGCGCACCGACCTCACGATGTCCGTGCCCCGCTGGAGCCCGGTCGACCTGCCCCCCGGGAGACCGATCGGGGCACCCCTGCCCCTCTTCCGCAAGCTGGACCCAGCCGTGGCCGCCGCCGAGGTGGAGCGGCTCCGGTAGGCAGGGCCGCCCTTTGGCTTCGTTCCAGGGCTCGGGAGTGGCACGGTGAGCCTCGGTGCGGTCACCCTGCCCCTGGCGGTGGCCGCCGGGGCTGCCTCCTTCCTATCTCCCTGCGTCCTCCCGCTGGTCCCCGCCTACCTGGCGTTGCTGTCGCGGGCCGCCGGGGGACAGGGCGACCTGGCGGCGGTCAGGTGGCGGGTGCTTCGAGGTGCGGTCGGATTCGCCATCGGCCTGGGTCTCTTCTGCCTCGCCTTCTTCTATGCCCTGGAGCGGCTGCTGGCCCCCTGGAAAGGAGTCCTGGCACCCATGCTGGGCCTCGCGGTGGTGATCCTGGGCCTCACCCTCATGGGGGTGCTGCGGCTCCCCTGGCTGCGGCGAGAGGCTCGCTGGCTGCCGCACGGGAGGGGCGGTTTCGCCGGGGGTGTCCTGCTGGGGGCGGGGCTGGGGGCGGGGTGGTCGCCCTGCATCGGCCCGGTCCTGGGTGCGGTGCTCACCTCGGGACTGGAGCAGGGGACGACCGCCCGGGGGATGACCCTCATGGTGGCGTACGTGGTGGGGTTGGCCCTCCCGTTCTTGCTGGCGGCCCTGCTGATGGACCGGGCCACCCCGCTCCTGCGCGCCCTGGGGCGCCACCAGCGGGCGGTGTCGCTGGTCGGGGGAGGGCTGGTCATGTTGATGGGGATTCTGGTGATCGCCGGCCGATTCACCATCTTCAACGACTTCCTCTCCGCCCACCTCCCCGCCTTCTTCCAGGACCCCTTCCACCTGTGAGCGGGGCCCGGCGCGGCGAGGAGCCCTCCTGATGTCTCGACGGCACCCCGCTGAGTTGGACGCCTATGACGTCCTGGGAGCCCAGCCCACCGACAGCTGGACCGAGTTGCGGCGACATTACCGGGCCCGGGCCAGGGAGCTCCATCCGGACGTCCAGGCCCAGCGGCACGAGGCGACCAGGCTGGAGGAGGAGCGGGCCACCCGCCTCTTCACCCGGCTGCAAGCGGCATGGGCCCTGGTCGACACCCCCGAGCGACGCGCCGCCTACGACCTCCGGCGGCGGCCCGCGCCCCCCAAGCGGCCGCTTCGGGCCCCCTCCTGGCCCTTCGGCCCGGTGGCCGGAGTGCTGCTCCGGGCCGGCCCCGGGGACCTGCACATAGCCGTCCCCGGAGGGGGGTGGGACCTCAGCCTGGCCAAGTTCGCGGCCCAGGTCGAGATCGGAGCCGCGCCGGCCCTGCTGATCGGCGACCTCCCGCCGCACCGGGAGGTCCGGGAGGCGCTCCTGGGTCTCCCGTTCATCGAGCGGGGCCGGCTGGCGGCGATGGTGGGTCTTGAGGTGCCCTTCGAGGAGCGGGCGGAGTCGGGGAAGGGCGGGGACGACGAGGGAGCGTGGAAGCTCGACCAGGTGCGGCGGTGCCTGGGCGCCTGGGCCGCGGCGGGGATGGGCGGCGCCGGCGAGGTGCCGTACCGGCGGGAGCTGCTTCTCATGGGTCGTCTCTCCCTCCGTGGCTTCGAGCTCAACCTCCCACACCCGGCGGGCCTCACCCAGGTCCAGGAGGCCCGCCCGCGCGACCGGGCCGAGGCCGCCGCCCGTCGAGGCTCGCGCCTGCTGCAGCTTCTCGTTCCCCCTCCATCTCTGATTCTGGCCGCGGCCTTCAGCGATGACCTGGAACTTCGGCAGGCGCTGGCGTCCGGCTGGTTCGACCCCCACCGGCCGGGAGGCGCCTCCCCTGCCCTCTTGCGGTTCCTCTCCGGGCGCCGTCCCCGCGCCGACCACCACGAGCCCCTCTGGGGCTCGACCCTGGACTCGGTGGGGCCGGGCGCCGCCGGCCCGGCGGAGCTGGGGCGCTTTTCTGTGGCCTTTGAGTGGCTGGTCGCCGGGACGGTCCCCGATCGGCTTCCCTGGGGCGATGCCGGTGCGGAGTGCGGGCGCGACCGACGGCTGGGCGACCACGCGGCTCGGCTGATGGCCCTGGTGATCGCCGCCCTGGAGGGGGGGCCCGGACAGCTGGTTTCCCTCAAGGGCAACCTGGTGACCCTCCGCGTCAGCGACCCCGGAGACGGGCCCCTGGCAGTGGCCGCGGCCGAGCAGGCTCTGGAGCGCGCGGTGGGCTTCGGGGTGGCTGTCGGGCTGCGATAGCCGCTCACCGTCACCTCACCTTTGCGGTCCTGTGACCGCCCACACCGGCCTGCCCGCCTAGTCTCGGGGCATGTCCCGAGCGCAACCGAGGGCCAGGTGAGCGCCGCGGAGGCCCGCGCAGCTCCGGGGTGGAAGTTGTCCCGGCAGCTGCGCGGGGACTCGGCCGCGCGCGCGGCCGTGCTCCTGGGGGTGGTCGGCCTGGCCACCATCCCCCTCGACCGGCTGCCCCTGCCCGGCGGCGCGACCGGAGAGCAGATCTACGCCTCGGCCCTGGCCACGGGCTGCGGGCTGGTGAGTCTCCTGCTCTTCGAGGAGCAGCTGCTGGGCCGCCCCGGTTCGCGCCAGCTCGGCCTCTGCGGGACCTTCCTCGCGCTCACGGCGACGGCCGTCGCGTGGGCCACGTCGTACTCCCCAGGCGTACACCTGGGACCAGGCCTCCTGTCCGCCCGGCTCGCCTGGTATCTCGCCCTGGCGGTCGGTCTGGCGCTCTCCCTCGCCACCCCCGGACGGCCGTGGGAGTGGGTCGGAAGGCGGCTCCGTCGCAGCACCCCGGGCTACGCCCTGGTGGCCGCAGCGATGGGCACCATCGTGGGTGGGATCGCGCTCCTGGCCACCATCCTGGTGAGCAGCGTCGGCCGCTTTGGCCCCAACGCGGACTCCAGCTGGCTCTCCCTGGCAGCCTCGGGGGTCCTTCTGACCATGGTCGTCGGGCGCTGGTCAAGCCTCAGCCCCACCGAGAGATGGACGCTCACCGCCGGGATCCTGGCGGCGGACGGCCTCCTGGTGGACCTGGCGGGGGGCGGGGGCGCCTCGCTGGGCGGCAGCCTGGGCTGGCTGGAGACAGCGGCCGGGGTGGGCCTCCTCATCGGGGTGCTCTCCTCCCACATGTACTCGGCTGAGCACCGGCTGCTCCTGCTGGAGACCGCGGAGCGAGACCTGCTGAGGCAGATGGCCCACGGGCCGGGAGGCGGCGCGGACCCGGCTGCAGCCGGGCAGCGGGTGTGCCGGGAGCTGGTCCGGCTGCGCGGCATCACCGCGGCGCACGTGGTGGCGATCGGAGGGGACGAGGGGGCGGCTTCGGTCGCCTCGTACCCGCCCCAGCCGGAGGATTACCCAGCCCCGGTCGGCCGCCGGCTTCCGGAGCAGCGCTCGCGCGACCTCAGCGCCCGGGCCGCCGTGGGCCCGTGGATCGAGGGAACCGCCGCGGCCGCTCGTCAGGCTGGGGACCCCAGCCTGCGCGACTACTGGCTCACCTACACCCGGCTGGGGATCGAGGCCTTCGCCTACGCCCCGATCCACTACCGTGGGAGAGCGGTGGGCCTGCTGGTGGCCGGCGTGGGGGGGTGCGAGCCAGAGGCAGCCAGCAACCGGCTCCTGGAGCTGCTCCCCTCCCTCACCGACTTCGCCACGGCCCTGGCCGGGCCCATGGCGCCGCTCCTGGACCGGGGCACCGATGGCGGCCGCCTGGGGATCGCGGTGCGCCGGGCGCTCGCGGAAGGGGGCTTCTACCCGGTCTTCCAGCCGATCGTGGACCTGGCCGAGGGCGGACTGGTGGGCTACGAGGCCCTCACCCGCTTCGCTGGGGAGATGGCGCCAGACGCGGCCTTCCGGGCAGCTGCCCGGGCCGGGATCCAGCGGGAGCTGGAGCTGGCCACCCTGCGCCGGGCGCTGCGGCAGGGGACTTCGAGGGTGCAGCCAGGGCAGTTCCTTTCCGTGAACATCTCGCCGGAGGTCCTGGTGGCCGCCTGCGCCGAGCTTGGCCGCCTCTTCCACAAGCGGCCGCGCGAGGTGGTGGTGGAGATCACCGAGCACAGCGAGGTGGCGGATTATGACGAGCTCCGGAGCGCGGTGGCCCGCCTCGGGCCCCGGGTTCGGCTGGCGGTGGACGACGCCGGGGCGGGGTATTCCAGCCTCCGCCACATCCTGGAACTGCGTCCGAGCTTCGTGAAGCTGGACCTCAGCCTGGTCCGGCGGATGGAGCAGGACCCCGCCCGGGAGGCGCTGGTGGCGGGGATGCAGCACTTTGCCGAGCGCAGCGGCTTCCGCCTGATCGCCGAGGGGATCGAGAGCCACGGGGAGCTGGCCCGGCTGCGCTCGCTGGGAGTCGAGCTGGGCCAGGGATACCTACTGGGGCGCCCGCTCCCGCTCGCCAGGGCGCGCCGCCTCCGGGTGCCGGCGAATCACTTAACTTAGGCTTGACAAAAAGATTTGTCCTGAGCTAAGCTTTCTCCGAGGCCGGCCGTGGGGCCGGAGTAGTCGCGAGGTTCCCTCCCTGATGGATTCGGTGCACCCCTCGGTCATGCTCTCCCAGCGCGCCCGCCTGGCCATCGTGGGCGCGGTGATGCTGGGGCTGTTTCTCTCGGCGCTCGACCAGACAGTGGTGGGCACCGCCCTCCCCACCATCGTCACCGACCTCGGGGGCAACAGCGTTTACGTGTGGGTGGTGACCGCCTACCTGCTCACCAGCACGGTCACCGTACCCGTGTACGGCAAGCTCTCGGACATCTTCGGGCGCAAGGTGATGCTGATCATCGGGATCTCCCTCTTCCTGGTCGGCTCCGCCCTCTCCGGCCTCTCCCAGAACATGGGTGAGCTGATCGCCTTCCGTGGCCTCCAGGGACTCGGGGCCGGGGCCCTCTTCCCCATCTCCCTGGCGGTCATCGGGGACCTCTTCACCCCCCGGGAACGGGGAAAGTACCAGGGATTCTTCGGGGCGGTGTTCGGAGTCTCCTTCCTGGTGGGCCCCTTCCTGGGCGGGTTCATCACCGACAACATCAGCTGGCACTGGGTCTTCTACGTCAACGTCCCGATCGGGATCGTGGCCCTGGCGGTGATCAGCGCCATCCTCCCCAACCACCGCTCCGAGGGACCGCGGCCCAAGATCGACTTCCTGGGCACCGCGGTGTTCACCGCCGCGGTGGTCCCCCTCCTCGTGGGGCTCACCGAGAAAGGACTCACCAACACCGCCGGTCAGGCGGTGGGCTGGATCACCTGGCAGGTGGGTGGGCTGCTCGCCCTCTCCGCCGTCCTCGGCGTGGTCTTCGTCCTGATCGAGGCCCGGGTGCCGGAGCCGATCGTGCCCCTCGACCTGTTCCGGATCCGCACCTACTGGTCCTCCCAGGCGGCCATGTTCCTGCTCTCCTTCGCCTTCTTCATCGGGGTGATCTTCCTGCCCCGCTACTACCAGGCGTCCCGCGGGATCAGCGCCACGGCCTCCGGCTACATGCTCTGGCCGCTCCTCCTGGGACTGATGGGCACCAGCATCCTGGCTGGGCTGGTGATCAGCCGGACCGGCAGGTACAAGTGGATGCTGGTAGGGGCGATGGTGGTCGCCGGGGTGGGCATGGTGCTCATGACCCAGCTCAGCGCCACCACCCCGGACTGGACCCTCTGGACCTGGATGCTGATCATGGGAGTGGGTATCGGGCCCTCGATGTCCGCCTACACCGTGGTGGTCCAGAATGCCGTGCCCCAGCGGCTGATTGGGGTGGCCACCAGCAACCTGACCTTCTTCCGGCAGGTAGGGGGCTCGATCGGGCTGGCCGTGGCCGGCACCTATCTGGCGTCCAGCTTCAGCTCCCAGCTGCCGAAGAACCTGGCCCAGGGCGGGGTGCCGTCCCAGCTGTACTCGCACTTCCGCAGCAACGGGGGCAGCAGCCTCACCGGGGTGGGCAATCTGGCGCTCCAGCTGCAGCACGTGCTCCCGGCCCCACTGCAGCACCTCATCCCAGCCATCGTGTTCGCCATCCACCAGAGCCTGGCCCAGGCCATCGGGGGAAGCTTCTGGCTGGGCGTGGGGGCCACGGCCCTGGCGGTGATCGCCAGCCTGTTCATGCGCGAGGTGCCGCTGCGCACCCACATGGGGGCCGCGCCGACGCCGGCGCCGGGTGCGGAGCCGGACGCGGAGGCGTCTGAGTTGGTGGCGGTGCACTGAGATGGCGACCCAGATCACGGCCCCGACGAAGGCGCAACGCCTCCTGCAGGCACAGGCCATGGAGGGCCTGGACCGCCTGGCGTGCAGGCAATGGAGGCAGGGGGCGGCCGCCCACTTGGACCGGAGCGGACTGTCTCTCCATCAGCTCCACCTCCTGAGGTCCCTGCAGGGCGTCGGGCCGCTCACCGTGGGGCAGCTGGCTGAGCGGCTTCAGGTCAGCATGCCCTCGGCCAGCCTGATGCTGGATCGGCTGGAGGAGCAGGGCCTGACGGCTCGGACCAGGGACACTGGGGACCGGCGGCTGGTCCACGTCCAGCTCACCGAGAAGGGGGAGGCCGAGGTCCGCGCGGCGGCCGGATTCAAGCGTGAGGTGGTCGGCCGGGTGCTGGCCCACTTCAGCCAGAGCGAGCTCGAGTCCCTCGTCACCGTGCTGGGCGCCGTCGAGCGGGCGCTGGACGAGATACTCGCCGACCCTGTCCCCTGATACTCAGGCCCGGACCGCCCGGTTGCCGCCCCGGCGCTTGGCCGCGTACATGGCGGAGTCGGCCTCCTGCAGCAGCTTGGTCACGGTGCGGCCGTGGTCGGGGAAGGCGGCGATCCCGACCGACGCCGTGACCTTGGGGATGGCGGACCCCGGAGGCAGGGGAATGCGCGCCAGGCGAGTCCGCAGCTGGCGCGCCACCCGCCGTGCCCCCTCTGGCCCGGCGTCGTGGAGCAGGAGGACAAACTCCTCCCCGCCGTAGCGCACGGCCGCGTCCTCGGCCCGGATGGCCCGCTGCAACTCCAGGGCCACCGCCCGGAGCACGGTGTCGCCGGCCGCATGTCCGCAGCTGTCGTTGAGGTTCTTGAACTTGTCCAGGTCGATCATGAGCAGCATCAGCTGCCGTCCCGAGCGCTCCGCCAGCGCCAGTTCCCGCCTCCCAGCGTCCCGCAGCCAGCGGGTGTTGAGCAGGCCGGTGAGGGGATCGGTGATGGCGTGCTGCACCTGCTCGCTGTAGAGCTGGGCGTTCCGCCAGGCCGCCGCCGCCATGTGCACGATCAAGGTGGCCATGGTCAGCTCCCGGGCGCTGAAGGCGTCGCGGCGGAAGCGGGTGACGTTGACCACCCCGAGGCGGTGGTCCCCGGCCACCATGGGGATCACCAGCATCGACTCGTCGTCGGGCGAGGTGCCCGGCACGTGGCCGGCCGCGGGGTGGGAGTCGGCGTCGTTGATCAGCTGGGGGGTGCCGAGGTCGAAGGCCCAGCCGGTGATCCCCGCGGAGAGCGGGAAGGAGTGCCCCATGACCCCGGCCACGTATGAGGGCTCGGAGTCGGAGCGGGCCAGGAGTGGTCGGAAGCGCAGAGCGTCCCAGTCTGCCTGGTACATCGCCAGGCCGTCGGACGGCACCAGCCGCTCCAGCTGGTCGGCCGCGGTCTCCAGCACCTGTTGGGGGTCCTGCTCCCCCTGGAAGGAGCGGGCAGCGTGGCCCAGCGCCTCGGCGAGCGGGAGCTCGGGCGCCGGCGCGTCCGAAGCTGGCTCGGAGACCGCCACCCGGAGCCGGGGGCCGCTGGCCACCGCCTCCTCCAGGCCCAACACCTCTTTGGGCAGCAGCAGCTCCTGCGCCCCGGGGCCGGCGACCACGGGCACTGCGCCGAACAGCGGCCCGTGCCCGTACTCGACTCCAAGGTCCAGGAGGCGATCCAGCTCGCCCCTGGTGGACACTCCGCCGGCAACCAGGATCGCCCCCGTGCCGTTGCAGAACTCCAGCAGGCCCCGCAGCGCCGCCGCCAGCCCTGGATCGTGCTCGACCCCCTCGACCAGACTGCGGTCCACATGGACCAGGTCGGGGTGGACCCGGGCCAGGACCGAGATCCGCATGCGCCCCTCCCCCACCTCGGCCAGGGACACCCGGTACCCCCGGAGGCGGAGGTCCAGCGCCAGCTCCGCCGTGGGGGCGGCAACTTCGAACTCGTCCTGCTCGCTGAGCTGCCAGACAACGCTGGAGCGGAGGATGGCGTGCGCCTGCAGGTGTCGGCCCAGGAGCGCTCCCAGCCCGGGTCGGCTCCGCCGGCGAGCGGTGAGGTTGATGAGCACGCCGGCTGGGGCCAGCCTGCCGGCCACCCCCAGCTGGGCCCGGATCAGGGCGTCGTCCAGGGCCTCGGCGACTCCGTACGCATCGGCAGCGGCCCAGATGTCATCTCGGGACGGGAGGGCGTCGAGCCTCGGGAGCCGCCACCTGAGCTCGTAGGCGATCACCGCGCGGTCCTCGAGGCGCCGCAGCGGCTCCGCGGTGATCTTGAGGCCATCCGGCGCCAGGAGTTGGCGCAGCGCCAGCTCCTGGCCCTCTCCCGGAGGGGGGGTGGCTAGGGGCGCATCCCAGGGGCCGTCCCCGGGATCCCGGCTGAGAAGGGTGGCCACGGCCTGATCTTGGCAGCCGCGGCTCCGACCCGGTTCGCGTCCCGGTTACGGCTCTGTCGCCCCTGGTGAACCGCTGGGCAACGGCAGTCCCGGCCAGGCCAGCGTCATCTCCGAGAAGGCCAGATGGCAGATCACCACCGGCAGCAGCGATCCCGATCGGCGCCGCATCCAGGTGGTCACCAGCCCCAGGGGGATGGCGCCCACCACCAGCAGGGGGTTTTGGGTTGGGAGCTGGGCGGCGGCGTACCCCAGCGCCGATCCCCAGACCGGCCCGGTCTCAGCGATCCATCCCCCAGATCTCCAGAAGAGCTCCTCACCGATCACAGCGGGGACGCTCAGCACCACCCGCGTCGGGGTGGGAGCGGAGCGGACGGCCCCCTGGAGCCGTCCCAGGGCGCTGGCCGCACGGGGGATGCGGCCGGCCAGCCCTGCCCCCGCCCGGACCCCCATGTGAAGGCCCGCACCCAGGCCCAGCGCCGCCGCAGCCCACCTCCAGCTCCAGCGCCAACTGGCGGTCCGGGCCCTGGGGGCCGCGCTGAGTCCGGCCAGCGTCAGGCCCAGGGTCATGACCGGCCAGAACCGCTGCGGGCGGCGCCGGGAGAGGCGAGCCGCCGAGGTGAGAACCAGGAGCCCGACAACCTCGCGCCCGGAAGGGCCAGATGTCATCGCCAGAGGGGCAGGCGGGGGAGCAGCCGGTCCACCACCGCCACTGCGGACTCGGCCAGGCTGAGGGCCAAAGCGCCGGTGAGGGACCCGGGATCAGGGGCGATGCCGGCCTCCCCCGGAGGCGTTTGGGGAAGGCCGAAGGTGAGGTCGGCGGGGAGCGTCCGGCGCAGCTCATCCGTCAGGAGCTCCCGCGCGCGCTCCAGTCGGCGCGCGTGCACTAGGGGCTGCCTCCCGGTGGTCCGGACCGAGCGGGCCGCCTCCGCCAGCCCGAGGACGGCCAGCGGCCGGTGCCCGCGCACCAAGAGGGAGTGGGCGAAGTCCCTCTCCATCGTGGCACGCTGAGCGAGCAGGGCCAGTTGGAACCGCTCCTCCGGTGACCTGGCCAGCGCCGCGGCGGCACTGAGCCAGGGAGCGTCGGCCGCGGCGGCCGAGAAGAGCCGGTCCAGGGCCGTCCAGACGCCGGGCGGGAGCCGCAGAGTTGGCACCGTCTCCCCGCCGGCCTGTCTGGCCGAGCTTCTCACCCGCGGCCGGCTGACCTCCGAGCGGTCGCCGGCTGCCGCCAGCGCCGCCACCAGGCCGGCGGCCACGTCCGGCACCACGCCGGGAGGCTTCACGAAGCCGTAAACGGAGCGGGGGTTGAAGCGGCGCCAGCCCTCTCCGCCGTCCACCGCGCCGATCCAGCCGACCATCCGAGCCATCTCATATGAGTCGTCGACGACCCGGGTCACCAGCGAGGCCCGGCGTTCCGCTCTCGAGCCCAGCTCCTGCGGCACCATCACCTCCACCCCCCCGTGTTGCAATCGGACCTGCACCGGGAGCGCCAGCGGCGCCCGGCTGGGCCGGTCCAGGAGCGCAAGGGCTGATGGCATCCCGTCCGCCAGCATCTGCAGCCCTGAGAGCTGCAGCCGGCCCGAGTAGGGTCGGCGCCGCGGCGGGCCGATGGGCGAGGGCGGGCGGCGTTCCTTGGGGAGGCTGAAGCGACCGACACGGTGCCTTCCCCACTCCTGCCCTCCGGCCGCACTCCAGATCTCCACGATCCGTACCCGGATCAGGACCCGCCGCCAGTAGTCCCCGTACAGTCGGCGCCAGAACGGGTGCTCCGAGCTGATCCCGAAGAACTCCCGCTGCGCCCCGGGGCCCCCCATGAGGCGGAAGAGCTGGGCCAGGTTCTGGGTGCCGTCACCCGAGTGCACGGTGGCCTCTCCCCGTATCACCACCGGGTCGCCCCCGGCGGACCAGCGCATCATCGCCACCCGGGGGTGGAAGCCAAGGTTGCGCACCTTGGAGGTGAAGCCCACGGTGGTTGAGGTCCAGATCTCTCCCTGTTCGGGCAGGAGCCGGGCGCCCACCGCCGCCCACACCGGGGTGCCCCAGGGGTTGAGGGTGACCAGGTCCCACTGCAGGAAGCGGTCCAGCCCCTCCAGCCGACTCAGCAACATCCCCTCAACGGTACGGGATATCCTCAAGACCGCACATGCCGCCGCTGCCGCCCACCAATGCCTGAGGCCCGCGCGCGCCGCCTCATCCGAGCGGCCCCGGCACTGGTCTTCGACTTCATCTCGGACATAGACAACGCGCCCCGCTGGATGTTCGGGGTCCGCGAGGTTTGGGGTACCACACATCGACCGGTGCTCGAGGGCGACCGTCTGCACATCCGGCTGGTCGCCGGAGGCAGGCTGGCGGACAGCGAATGGGTGATCGGTCGGTGCGTCCCGCCCCGGCTCCTTACCAGCTCCGGCCAGGCGCTGGGGGCGACCGGCCGCCTAGAGGTGAGCTGTGGGGCTCAAGGACCTCAGCTCACCGAGGTCACCCAGCGGCTGGTCTACCAGCTTCCCGGGGGCCCGCTGGGGCTGCTTGCGGCGCGCTTCGGGGTGAGCGGCATCCTAGAGCTCCAGGCGCAGCGGTCGCTGCAGGCTCTCGCCGCCATCCTGGAGAAGGGAGCCTCCGGGTCCGGACGACCGGTCGGTGACCCGGCGCCGCAGAGGACGTGAGCAGCAAGGCCCCGGGCTGGTTCGTAGATCCGGTCGGCCCCCGGTCCGAGGACGACCCCCTCCTGACCTCGGGCCGGATCTTCGACCTGGTCCCCCCGGAGCCGGGCCGCGCGATGCTGCTGCCCCTGCTCGGCCGCCCCGGGGTCACCCTGGGACCGTCGCTGGGCCGCCGGAGCCAGGTGGTGGCCGCGATCTCGGCGATCCCGGGGATCGGGGAGGTCCGGCTCAGCCCCATCGGCGGCACGGTGGGACCGGGTGGCCCGGGATGGCTGTCACTCCTCTTCGCGGTGCGCCTGCCTCCAGGACTGCCCCGACCCCTGGACGAGGTCCTGGACCTCGTGAGCTCCTGGCTGGGCGATCGGCTGGGCGGGATCGACCTCCAGCGGGGGCGTGTCGCAGGAGCCTGGTGCCCGGGATTCAGCGACCTCGACGTGGCCGGGCGCAAGCTGGTGGGCGTGGGCTTCAAGCTCCGTCGGGATGAGGCCCTGGCCCGGGCGGTTATCTGCGTTCGGGCTCCCACTGACGAGGAGCTGGAGGCACTTCATCGCTGCCACCTCACCTTCGGGGAGGGGGTGGCGGCCCAAAGCCTCACCTGCCTGGCAGACGTCCTGGGGCGACCGGGGATGACCCGGGAGGCGGCGATGGAACTGCTCGGCATCCCTGCCCCCCCGGCTGGGATGATTTTGGGATGAGGTACCCGTCGCCGCTGCAGCTGGTCACCGATCCCGCCGCGGTCCTCCACCACCGGGCCGAGAAGGTCCGCAACTTCGATCATGAGCTGAAAGAGCTGGTGGCGGAGATGTATGTGCGCTGCGTGGAATGGAACGGGGTGGGGCTGGCCGCCCCGCAGGTGGGGCTCAGCCTGCAGCTCGCGGTGATCGTCTATGAGGGCCGGCGGTTCGCCTTCTGCAATCCGGAGCGGCTCTCTGCCCAGGGAGAGGTGGACGCCCGCGAGGGCTGCCTCTCCCTCCCCGGTCGAGTGGGGGTGGTGCGCCGGTTCGATTCCACCACGGTCCGCTACCGCAACCCCCAGGGACGTGGGGTGGTGCGCAGCTTCGAAGGCTGGCTGGCCCGCATCGTCCAGCACGAGTCGGACCACCTGGTGGGCATGCTCTGCCCCGAGCGACTGGCTCCGGGCGAGGTGTTCCACGAGATCGACGACGAGGATGAGGAACTGGAGGGCTGACCCCCCCTGGATGGCCCGGCGGCCCGCCCCGCGGGCCGCCGGAAACCACGGGCACTCAGGCCTCGACGGCCTCCGCGACCAGGTTGGCCTCGGCGTCCACCGAGATCTTCACCTCGTCGCCGACCAGCATCCCGCCGGTCTCCAGGGCCACGTTCCAGGTGAGCCCGAAGTCCTTGCGGCTGAGGGAGGCGGTGGCCTCGAAGCCCGCTGCCTTGACGCCGTAGGGGCTGACCTGGTTACCGAGGTGGGTGACCTCCAGCGTGATCGGCCGGGTCACGTCCTTGATGGTCAGGTCGCCGGTCACCCGGTAGCGGTCACCACCCAGGTGCTCCACCCCGGTGCTCTGGAAGACCATCTCCGGGAACTTGTCGGCCTCGAAGAAGTCCGCTGAGGTGAGGTGGGCGTTGCGCTGGGGGTCACGGGTGTCGATGCTGGCCGCCTTCACCACCGCCCGGACCGAGCTCTTGGTCAGGTCATCGGGATCGAGCTCCAAGTCGACGCTGAACTCCCTAAAGTGGCCCTTCACAGTGCTCACCATCATGTGGCGAACCGAGAACTCGATCGCCGAGTGAGCCATGTCCAACTTCCAGGTCATGCAAAATCCTCCAATGTCGCGCCTGCCGCGGTCATAGTTGCTGGTACAATCATAACCCAGAGGTAGTTGTCTGTGCAAGCAACCACGGGAGCGTCGATCGACCAGGCGGCCATGGCTGCCTGGCAGTCCTTCCTGCGCGCCCACGCGGTCCTGATCCGGACGCTGGAGCGGGAGCTCCAGGCGGCTCGGGGCCTGCCGCTGGCCGAGTACGACGTGCTGGTGCAGCTGGACGGGGTGCCGGAGGGCCGGCTGCGGATGGCCCAGCTGGCCGACCAGGTCCTGCTGAGCCGCAGCGGCCTGACCCGCCTGGTGGAGCGGATGGAGGCCTCGGGGCTGGTGCGGCGCGAGGTCTGCCCCAGCGACGCCCGAGGCGCCTTCGCCGCCATCACCGAGGAGGGCCGGCGGCAGCTGCTCAGCAGTGCGGAGATCCACATGCGCTCTTTGCGGGACCATTTCGTCGGCCCGCTAGACTCGAGCCAGATCGGCCAGCTCCAGGAGGCCTGTGACCGGCTCCTGGAGGGCAGCCCGGAGGAACCGGTCCGCTGCCCATCGACGGATCAACCAGGCGCCGAGGAGGTTTGAGCATGCCGGAGCCGGAGTCGGAGCGCTGCCCGTATCCGGGAGCCGGACCGGCCGCCGAGGGGTGCCCGGTGCCCCACGGCGAGGGGGCTCCCGGATGGGACCTGGACGCCCATCTGGAAGCGGTTCGGCGGGCCCGGCAGGCTGCCCCCGCCAGCCACATGGACCCGGAGCGAGCCGAGAAGATGGCGGTCGGGGCCGCCGAGCAGCGAGCCCGCCAGCGGGGTCTGGACGAGATCGGCTCCAAGTTCGTGGAGGGCCTGGGGAAGAAGCTGGGGTATGGCCATCCCCTGAGCGACCGCACCGGCCTCCCCCAGTTCACCTGGACCGAGGCGGCCGAGCGGCGGCTGGAGGAGGTGCCCGCCTTCTGCCGCGAGCTCACCCGCTGGCGGGTGGAGTGGACCGCGCTCAAGAAGGGGCTCGGGACCACGATCACCCCGGAGATCATGGAGATCAAGTACCAGATGTGGGGGGAGGTCTCCCACCGGATCCAGGAGCGACGCCAGCAGGAGCTGCCCTGGACCGATTCGGCCCTGGACCGGTTCGCGCGGGTCCCGGACTTCGTGAAGGGGCAGGTCCTGGAGGCGGTGGAGGGCAACGCCCGCCAGATGGGGGCCACCCGGGTGGACGATGAGGTGGTGGACCAGGTGATCCGCCGCTGGTCCGAGACCGGCGACTTCCACGAGGGGCTCTACGGGTTCCGCTGAGCCCTCCCGCCGCGGCTCAGGCCCCGGAATCCAACCCTGACCGCGCCTCCTCGACCGAGACCTCGCCGCGCGCCAGGGCGCGAAGGAGTTCCAGCGGGCCCTCGGGTGGGGACGGCGACCCGGGCTCCAGCCCCAACTTGAGCAGGACCGCGTCCAGCCGGGAGCGGGCCGCGGGGTAGCTGACCCCCAGCCCGCGCTCCAGCGCCTTCATGTTGCCGCGGGACGCCAGGAAGAGGTTGAGGAGCTCCCGTTCCTCCGCTCGCAGGGAACAGAACTCGCAGCTGGGGAAGTCCCCGGTGAGCTCGGTTCCGCAGGCGCGGCAGCTGAGCCGGGTCAGCCGCAACTCCTCGCCGCAGACCGGGCAGCGGTGGGGCGGGTGCAGGTCCGGGTCGGTCAACCCAGCTCCACCCAGACGGCCCCGGTGGTGGCCTCGAGCTGGAGCTCTCCCGAACCCTCCCCCACGGTCACGTGACGCACGTCTCCGCCCATGGTCCAACCGGCGGCGAGCCCGGGATCATCACCGGGCAGGGTGATCTTCCCCAGGGTGCTGCGCGCCTCCACCTTGACGCTGGATCCGGGCTTCAAGACCACCTTCACGGTGCCGGCGTCACAGCGCACCCTGGAGATCCCGGCAGCCAACACGCCCTCCACCGATACGGTGCCCCAGGTGACCTTGAGGTCCAACGGCTGCGTCACCCCGGTGAGCTTGGCGCTCCCCGCCTGGATGTCGGCACGGATCGGCGCCAGGATACCCTGCACAGTGAGCAGGCCGGCGGCCATTTCGACCTCCAAGGGCAGGTTGGGATTCATCCTGACCACGATCGGCCGCAGAGGCATCTCATGCGCTCCGAAGGGAGTCCGCTCCGACCAGTGGAACGAGAACCACCCGGAGGCGTCCGAGAGGGGCATCCCCCGGATCACCAGCGCGTCGCCCTCCCGGGCCGCCTGATGGGGACCGGTGACCACGGCATCCCGGACCTCGGGGTCACCCACAACCCTCGTGGGGTGCACCAGCCCGGTCACGCGGACCCGGGCCACCGGAGACTCGGCCACGGCGACCGCCGCACCCCGGCGGATCTCGGCCAACTTCGCCGCCGCCGCCTCCGGCGACAGCCCGCCAGCGGCCACCTGGCGGAGGATCTCTTCGATCTGTTCGTCGTCTTTCATGTGGATATTTTTTCCCCCGGCGCTGGATTTGTCAAGCTTGAATGGGATATTTCGCGGGTCGATGTGCATTTCCAACAGCCCTCCCCAGTTCGCTCCCCGTCGTTGAGCCAGCGACGAGACTCGCCCGCGGCCTGGGGGAAACAGGCCCCGCAGCGCATGAGGTGGGAGGTGACCCAACTGGGGCGCGGGCGGGGTCGGGCGGAGGGCGGCCGAGCCGGAGGCGCCTCGGACCCGGCCCGGTCGAGCGTAAGATCCGGACGTGCTCCCCGCCAGCAGCCCCAGGGGTAACGCCGACCTCCTCATCCCCAAGCTGACCCGGACCGAGGTGGGGATGTGGGTGGTGTACGCGGTGGTGGCGGTCATCACCGTGGCGGTCCCCATCATCACCCACCACCTGAGCCTCGCCGATGTCGGCGCCTGGATCCTGGTCCTGGGAGCCGCGGCGATGAGCGTTGGCTGGTATCGCTCCGGCGCGCTGCGGTCCCGCGAGTGGATGGAGGAGGCGGAGTACGAGGAGTTCCTGAAGGAGATGCAGGGTCCGTACCAGCCGCCGGAGCCGACCTGAGTCCGCGACGGCCACATATTCCGACTTGACAGCTACGATTTAACCTCCGTACCGTAGCCGGGGCGGCGAGCGCTGCGCCGGCTCGGGAACAGGAGGTGTCTGGGTTCATGCTGCCCACGTTCGTGATCTTCCTTCGGGAGGGGGTAGAGGCCAGCATGATCATCGCCATCCTGCTCGCCTACCTGGCCCGGAGCGGGCATCGGGAGCACTTCAAAGATGTCTACCTGGGGGTGGGAGCCGCCCTGGTGCTGGCCTTCGGGGGCGGTGCCGCGGCGTTCCTTCTGATCCACACCTACGAGGGGTCCCGGGTCCAGACCATCTTCGAGACCGGCACCTACCTCTTGGCCTGCGGCGTCCTGACATACATGACCTTTTGGATGCACTCCCACGCCCGGACGCTGTCCCGGGAGCTCCGCGAGCGCACCGACCGGGCCATGGGGGGTGGGGCCCGGTTGAGCCTGGCGCTGGTTGCCTTCCAGGCGGTCGGCCGGGAGGGATTGGAGACCGTGGTCTTCACCCTGGCCATCTTCTTCGCGGCGGCCGGCAGCCAGGCCAACTTCGCAGCCTCGGTGCCGGCGGCGGCGCTGGGGGCGGGGCTCGGGCTGGCGACGGCGCTGGCCATCGCCTTCGCCATCTATCGGCTCGGCCACCGGCTCAATCTCGGACGGTTCTTCCAGATCGTGGGCTCCCTGCTGATGCTCTTCGCCGCCGGCCTGCTGGCCGACGCAGTGGAGAATCTCCAGCAGTTGGGATGGCTGCCCCTACTCGCCCACCCGCTCTGGAACACCTCGGCTCAGCTGAGCGAGCAGGGCGCTCTGGGGGACATGCTCCACACCTTCTTGGGCTATGCCGCCCAGCCCACGGCGCTGCAGGTGCTGGCCTACGCGGCCTACGTCCTGGCGGCGGTGGGCGGGTTCATCTGGCTCGGCGGGCGCCACCGCCCCCGGCCGGCCCAGCCCGCCGCCAGCCCCAGCTGACCCAGCGGGGGAAACGGCTCTGCAGAGGCCGCGGCTGCCCAGCTATCCAGCGTCCTCTGAGACCAGTTCCGCCGCTGACCTGGCCAGGGAGCCGACCGCCCGGACCAGATCGGTGAACGAGGTGGTGGGAGCGGCGCAGCCCAGGCGCACCCGGTCCGGGGGGCGAAAGTCCAGGATCACCTCGCCTGAGCGGTCCAGGCGCTCGCACAGCTCCCTGGCCCGGGGGTGACGCAGGGTCACCTGGGAGCCACGCCGCTGACCCTCGCGCGGGGTGGCGAGCCGGAACCCCAGTGGCTCGAGCGTGCGGTCCACGAGCCCGACCAGGTGGTCGGTGAGGGCCAGGCTCTTGGCCCGCACTCTCTCGACCCCCAACTCCGCCAGGAGTTCGACCCCCTCCTCGACCAGGGCCAGCCCCAGGATCTGGGGCGTGCCCGATAGGAAGCTTCCGATGCCCTCCTGAGGGGAGTAGGGCTCCTCCATGGCGAAGGGGTCACGCTTGCCCATCCACCCCCAGATCGGCTGCTGGAGTCGGCGCTGAAGGTGCCGGCTGACGTACAGGAAGGCAGGTGACCCGGGGCCGGCGTTGAGGTACTTGTAGGTGCAGCCGGCGGCCAGGTCAGCCCCGCTCTGGTCCAGGGTGATCGGGACCGCTCCCACCGAGTGGCTGAGGTCCCAGACGGTCAGCGCTCCCGCGTCTCGGACGACGCCCGAGATCCCCGCCATGTCGGCCAGCGCCCCGGAGCGGTAGTCGACGTGCGAGAGGAGCACGAGCGCGGTGTCCGGTCCCACGGCGCTGCCGACGGCCTCCGGGGTGGGGCCCATGACCTCGTCGAAGTCCACCGACCTAAGCTTCAACCGGCGGTCGGCGGCGAGCCCGGCCAAGAGGTAGCGGTCCGTGGGGAAGTTGGCACGGTCCGTGACCACCACCGGCCGCTCCGGGAGGGCGTCGAGGGCCGCGGCCGCGAGCTTGTACAGGTTGACCGAGGTGGAGTCGGCCACCACGACCTGGCCCGGGCCGGCGCCGAGGAGGACCTCTCCCAGCCGGTCGCCGACCCTGGTCGGCATGCCCATCCACCCCGACCAGGAGCGGACGAGGCCGTGGCCCCACTCCTCCTCCGCCACCTGCAGCAGGCGGATGAGCGAGCGTCTCGGCAACCGTCCCAGGGAGTTCCCATCCAGGTAGGGAGGATCTTGCGCACCGGTATGGAACTGCTCCCGGGCCCAGGCCAGCGGGTCGGCGCGATCCAGGGCGGCGGCCTCGGCAAGCTCCTCGGCGAAGGGAGTCGACTCCTCCCCCACAGGGGACGGATCGGTCACGCTTGGCGTCGCAGCCGGGAGATGACGTGGGGCGCCGGGTCCTCCCCCCCAACCGCGATCAGGACCTCGTGCACCAGCTCCGGCCCCTCCAGCTGGAGCCGCCGACCTACCCGGTCGAGCCGCCGCGCCGCGGGCGTGACTCCGAGGATCCCGGGGGAGAGATCGAGCCGGCCTCCCAGCAGCCGGCCGACCTGGATCTCGGTGTATCCGGCAGGGATGGCCAGCACCAGCTCCACCGCTCCCCCTGGGAGGAGCCTCAGGTAGCCCCTCTCGGAATGGCTAAGCTCTCCGGTACCCAGGACCTCGGTTCGCTGGTCCCAGCTGACCACGGCTCGGTCCGGCACGGCCTGAAGTGCGAGCCGCTCGCGGTACCGGAATGGCGGGTCCGACCACCGCCCCATCCCCTCGCCCTCCCAGACGCCCAGCCAGGACCGGAACGGGGCTAGGAGCGCCTGGACTTGGGGGTTGGACACGAGCCCGACCATACGGGGCGGGCCATCCGAGGTCAAGCCCGCGGCGGTGACCCAGTTCCCGGGCACCTGACGACTCTGCGGGCCGGGTACCCTGATTTCGTGGAGATCAGGATCCCCTCGCGAGAGGAGGCGCTCTGGCTGCTGGCGGCGGGGCTGCCGCCGGCGGGGCCGTTCCCTCTCCGGTCCACCGACCCCGACCCTGGGTTCTTCGGCCCGGGAAGCGTCACCTGGAGGGTGATGCGCGAGCCGCTCCTGCTGCTCGGCGCCTCCCGGGCGCTGCTGGTCCAGGTGGCGCATCCGCTGGTGGCGGAGGGGGCCCTCGACCACAGCGACTTCGCCCAGGACGCGGTGGGAAGGTTCCAGCGCACCGTGGCCTGGGTCACCAGCGTGGTCTTCGGGACCCAGGACGAGGCCCGCGCCGCAACCCGGGAGGTGAACCGTGCCCACCGCAAGGTGGAGGGCCTGCTCTCCACCGAGCATGCCACCCGGACTTGGGAGGCCGGGAGCTCGTACCGGGCCCGGGATCAGGACCTCATCCTCTGGGTCCACGCGGCTCTGGTGGAGTCCATGCTGGCCACCCATGACGCCGCCATCGGCGGCCTGCAACCGAGGGAGCGCGACCGCTTCGTTCTGGAGTGGGACCCGGTGGTCAGGATGATGGGCCTGCCGGACGGGGCGGGGTGGCAAGGGTACGGGGATCTGCGCCTCTGGATGGACCAGCTGGTGGAGAACGGGGCGGCAATCCCCGGGGCCGGCTCCCGAGCGGTGGCCGACGTGATCCTCGTGCCCCGGCTGGGGCTGAACGGGCCAACTGCCCTCGCCGAGCTCACCGGCTTCATCACCTCCGGCCTCCTGCCGGACCCGATCCGCCACCATTACCGAATCCGCTGGACCCCGGCTCACGAGCTGGCTCATCGCGCCCTGTGCGCCTCGCTGCGCGGGGCGCGCACGCTGATGCCCAGGCCCTTCCGGGTCTCCCCGGTCTACGACTTCGCGGTGGCCCGCGCCGCCGGGGAGCTCCGCCGTCGCCCCGATCTCCGGGAGAGCCTGGCGGGCCAGCCGAGACTCGCCTGACGTCGGCTCACTCCACACCCCAGCTCACAATCGCCGGCACGGAGTGCTCCCAGCCCAATATCGAAACCGAGGCCACCGGGACCACGAGGTGGCGGCAGATCTCGACCTCCTGCTCGAGGTAGGCGGCGGCCACCGCCCGGAGGATGTGGCCGTGACCGAAGAGGGCGCTGTCTCTCGAGCCATCGAGGCCCAGCTCCTTCAGAAGCCGCCGGGCCCGGCGGAGGACCTCCTCCGGCGACTCGCCGCCGGGGCACCCATCGCGCCACAGATCCCAGCCGGGCCAGGTCGCCTCGATCTGGTCGCGCGTCCACCCCTCGAAGTCCCCGTAGTCGTACTCGCGAAGGTCGGCGGCCACCTCCGCCCGCTCCCCGAGGCCCGCCAGGTTGGCGGTCTGTCGAGCTCGGAGCATGGGACTCACGACCACCCGATCGAAGTCGACCGAGGCCAGTCGGTCCCTAAGGTGGTGGGCCTGCTCCTCACCGCGAGGGCTGAGGGGGAGATCGGTGCGGCCGGTGTGACGGCCGCTCACGGTCCACTCGGTCTCCCCGTGGCGGACCAGGTAAATGGGCACCGCGTGCAGTCTAGAGAGAGGGGTGCCCGATGGCAGCTCGGATATACTGGGCGCCTCCGGGAAGTAGCTCAGTCAGGTTAGAGTGCACGGTTCGGGACCGTGAGGTCGGCGGTTCGAATCCGCCCTTCCCGACCAGAGCCTCCGCTGGTCCCCGTTCTTTAGATCATCTGGGTTCGCTTGACGGTTTGCGCGGTGCCTCTAGCACCCAGTCCTGGCCTGATGCGGGGTAGAGCAAACGCCTGTGGAACGAGTGCGGCGTATCGCGCGAAGTGGGCCGGATTCCGGTCCCAGCGGGCGGGAGTCACGGCAACTGGGAGGGCTCCCAACTATCAGGTGCCGAGGACGCAGAGGACGCTGCCCTCGGGATCGGAGAGGACATTCCAATGGATGTCCCGCTGATCCACATCGGTCAAGGTGGCCCCGCGGCTCAGTAGAGCGTCCACCTCTTTGTCCCTGGTCCGGCCGACCGGCCAGGTGTCGCAGTGGACCCAGTCCTTGACCGCGCCCTCGTCGGCTACCGGTACGAACACAATCGCTGGAGGTTGCGGCCCACTCCGATAGGAGTTCTCGTCGGGCCGATCCGATTCCGAGCCCCGGGGGCCAAGCGCGACCCAACCTTCCTCGGACTGCCGCAAGGTGGAGTGTCCCAAGGTCTCGGCCCGCCACCGGGCCGGGGTCACGGGCTCGCGGCTGTCAAGGATGATGTCGCTGAGGCAGCTGGTCATGCGTTGAAACGGAGGGTGCCACCGCGCCTAACTAACCACAGCCGGTGCTCCGGGCACCAGCTGAGAAGCCCCAACCTGTCGAAGCCGCTGTCCGCCCGCATCCGGACCTCCCGTGCCCCTTTGAAAGGGTGCCCACAGCTCGCCGCACCACGTGAGGGGAGATCAGCCTGTCCGGACCGGATCCCGGCCGCAGGGCAGCTCCCAGCGCCCTCACTCAGCGCACGTTGGACCTCAATGGGAGTGGAGTCGAGATCCAGCTGCGTCGGGTCCCCCTCCGGCAGCCGCAGCAGCCGGTCCAGCTCCACTCCTGCTGGAGCCAGTTCGGCAGCCACCTTCTCGCACTGGCGCCGGGTGGGCTGCGACAGCAGCTGGCCGGCGATCTCCGGGGCAGGCACCTCCGCCGACGCCGGAGCTCCCGTCCGGCCTCATCCTCACGGAGGAGATCCAGTTGGGCCGCATGGCCGCCTCCCGCCACGATCGACTCCGCCAGGAGGACAGCAGCCGGCCGCCGCTCAACCCCCGCGGCCTCTGCTTGAACTGCCACACCCCCTGTATGGCGGCATCCAGCCGACCGACCAGGCCGAGCTTCGAGCCCAGGTCCCAGACCAGCAGCGGCCCGGCTTGGCCGGGAAGCGCGGGTCGTCAGCGCTTCAGTGAACCGTCTGGCCGGATGCGGCTGCGCTTCACTCGCTGGTTGCATCCTGCTTGCGGTGGGTGGCGTGTTGATACCTCCCAGGCTCCAAGTCAGCGAGGCCCATATCTTCCTGCCCCGGGTGCTCCCGCCGGTACTTGACCACCGCTCCAGGCCAGAGATGCTGCCGCAACTTGTGCAGCAACCCAGGTGGCGCGAAGTGACACTCAGCGGCACTCGGTGAGATCAAGAAGAGAAGGCGACGCCGGGAATCGAACCCGGGATTGGGGTTTCGCAGATGCCGGGGATCCGTTTGGCACGGTCCGCGGGCGTCCGTTTCGGGGTCAAGAACGGACTCGTCCGTCCGCTGAGGTGCACCTGAGACCGCCGAAGTTCGGCCGGGTCGGGGGCGGACTTGGGTCCCGATGGTCACGCTGCCTGGGGCGGCCCGATACCTACGCCCCCGCGCCCAGTCCAGGTGGCCGCGTGGGGCCCGAGAGCCGTGTGAGGATCCGCGACGGTACGGTTCTCGGCTCCGCCAGCGTTGATGGCACCGGTGGATCATTTGAAACCGGTGGAGGACTTGGCACATGCCTCGTGGAACGGGAACGACAGGGGGCAGGCACCCCTGGTCCCCTTCGAAGAGGTCTACCAACGGCACAGCCCCGACATCTACCGCTACTGTCTGGCTAGGCTGGCGAACCCAGCAGCCGCAGAGGACGCGACGGCCGACGCCTTCATGAAGGCCTTCTCCGCCTACTTGAGAGTTCGACCAGACGAAGACGGCGTCCGGCTCTGGCTATTTCGGATCGCCGGGAATGTCGTCAATGACCACTATCGCCGCCAGTTGCGAGGCAAGCGCCTGTTTTCAGCGTTGGTTGGTCGCCTCAGACCGGCCCAGGATCCCGAAGCCCAGGCGATCCTCACCGTGGAGGTTCTTGGAGTTCTGGATGCTCTGGCCCTGCTTTCTTCCCGGGAGCGCCGACTGGTCGGCCTGCGGGCCGGAGCCGGCCTCCCATATTCGGACATTGCAGCCTTGACCGACATGAACGAGAACTCAGCCCGCGTCGCCACCCACCGAGCGATACAGCGGCTTCGAGCCGCAGTGGGGTCCTCTCGATGAACGACGACCCGACTCCGGACGAGCTCTGGCTCGCCGGGGCATTGTCATGGGTAAGCGACGCCTACCACGATGGCGCCACCTTCAATCCGCGCCCCCCTCGCGCCCGACGACGAACCGGCACCATGGTCCTGGCGGGCATCGTGACAGCGGCGGTCGTCTCCGCGGCAATACTCCTCCCCCGGCTCGCGACCCCCGCCAGGCCGCGTGTACACCATCCCGTCCAAATCCAGCCCTCCCGCCTCTGTCAGGTGCCGCTGCCCCGGTCATGGAGTGCCGCGCTAGCCCAGAACCAGACGCCGGTGACCACAGTGACAGCCGCCACCCCCCTGGCCTTCGCAGTCGCACCCGATGGCGCGAGCTACTTCGCTGACTTCTATTCCAGTTCTTGGTCCGGGATCGTCGAGGTCCATCGAGCCTCGGGCTCGGTGCAACGCGTCTATCAGTTCCCGTCAGCCACCGCCCAAGTAATGTCGGGAGCGTTCGACGGACACTGGCTCGTCTGGACCCTATCCACCACCAAGACCAATCCTCAACCCGCGAGCTTGATGGCCTGGAACTCCCAGACCGGGCGAGTCGCCACCCTGGTGCCGACTTCAAACCCGTTCACGGCCATCTACTTCACCCTGGACGCAACGTCGCCAGCGGGGGGCCGGGGATGGCTCGCTTGGACAGTGCTTCCCCAGGGCGTTGGGGGTGGGCGGTACTTCCTCGCAGACCTCTCGAGCGGCAAACAACGCTCTCTACCTCTCGTCACCCTTCCCGGCTACGGCTACTTCGTCGGCGACCTCTTCGTGTACGCGGTACCGCCACCCTCAGCCGACCGTGAGCCAACCCCACTCCCCAGCCCCAAGAGTGAGTACGGAGCTGTCTCGATGACGTCCTTCACTGCCACCTCGGTCCCCGCGGAGTTGATCCCAGAGCTGGAGGCGGTCCGCACCAGCCTGGTCAGCTCCTGGGTCGCGGGCGCGGCCGTTTGGTCCAAGCAGTCCGGCACCCTGGACTTCTGGCCGGGAGGTCGGTCGGCGTCCTTCTCTCTGTCGAGCGGTCAAGCCATTGATGGCGTCGCGCAGGCAGGCCCGCTGGTTACCTGGACGAATGGGGATGGCTCCATGTACATCGCCGACCTGCGATCGGGCTCATTCGCTAGATTGCCCATGACTTGGGGTGGAGAGAATGGCTCTGCCGGCGCCATTCTGTATACGTGGAGTCCCAGCCCCCTGACGCAGAAGATCAGCCCCCTGTACACGAGCTCGATACTTAAAGTCGCCAGCCTCCCTCCCCTACCTCGTTGCTGACCGTGATGCCCACCCCGGAGGCCTCGGCGCCATGCAGTGTGCATTTCACACCGCGCGCGTCCTCCAAAGCTATGGAGGCGGCACCGTTGGCGGTCAACGGGGACCAGAAGGTGTCGAGGGACACCGCCGCGGCCCCGGGTTGGGCGTGGCACGGTCAGCCTCCGTTGATGCCCACTTCTCTCGGCCCTACCTCCCCTCTGGGAAGCCCGAGTATCCCGAGTCAGCACGGAGATCGACCGAACCTTCTCCGCTGCGCGTCCTGCGAAGACCTCAGCCCAGCGTAAGGCTGGGATCCGGCTCCCGGTCTCCCCCATCCGGGAGCTCGTCGATCGCCCCGATCAGGGTCGCGACGTCGATGTGCCGTAGATGTTCCGGGCCCCCGTAGCCGTGGATCTCTATGATCCGCCCCCGCTGCACCGAGAATGCCAGCACCGCGAAGATCCGCCGAGAACGGACGATCACCGCGCCCGCACCGCCGTTGACGAGGGCCGGGATTGCCTCCGCTCCCCGCGGAGCCCTGGCGTACCGAGTGACGTCGGCCACGCCACGGGCCACGAGCGGCTGGCCGGTGCCAAAGTCGGCGCGAAGGACGACATCGCGGTCGAGGATGGTGACGAGACCGTCCATGTCCCCACTTCGGGTGGCGGCGAAGAAGGCGTCCACGATCCGCCGCTGGCTGCCGAGGTCGACGTCTGGGACGCTGGGAGCGCGCTGGACGCGACGGCGAGCCCGGCTGGCCAGCTGGCGGGCGGCAGCGGGGGTCCGCTCGAGGATCGGAGCGATCTCGGTGAAGGAGACGTCGAAGACGTCGTGCAGCACGAACGCCAACCGCTCCGCCGGGGTGAGAGTGCGCAGGACGACGAGAAGCGCTAGCCCGACCGATTCCGCGAGCAGCGCTTGTCCCTCTGGGTCACCGTCTGGGAACGGAGACACGACGGGTTCGGGGAGGTACGGCTCGAGCGCCTCTTCGCGGCGGGAGCCGCGAGCCCGCAACATGTTGAGACACACGCGGGCGAGGATCGTCCGCAGCCAGGCTCCGGGGTTCAAGACACTGCTCGGGTCCGCCCGGCTGGCCCGTAGCCACGTCTCCTGGAGAGCGTCGTCGACATCGCTCAGCGAGCCCAGCATGCGGTAGGCGAGCCCTCGGAGCTGCCCGCGGTGGGTGTCGAACCACTCGGTCACCTGGTCCCGCCCGGCCGTCGTCACGTAATTGCCTCCTCCCGTGTCCTTGGTTACGACACGCGCGCCGCCCAGAGTGTGACGGGACGCCCAAATGCTTGAGTCAAGGAGGAGCCCATCATGGCCACAATCCTCGTAACCGGAGGCACGGGACGGCTCGGCCGCCACGTGGTCCCGCTCCTGCGGACGGCAGGTCACCAGGTCCGGGTGCTCACCCGGCACACCACAGAAGGCGAGTCGGGAGTCGACTACCGGCTCGGGGACATTGCCAGGGACGAGGGAGTCGCGGCAGCGGTCGAGGGGGCGGAGATCGTGGTCCACTGCGCCGCCTCCACCAAGTTCGCCGAGAACCGGGCGATGGTTCGCAACCTGGTGCAGCGCGCTTCGGTGGCGCAGGTGCGCCACTTGATCGGGGTGTCCGTCGTCGGTGCGGATCGCGTTCCAGTCAGGAGCCGGATCGATCGCCTGACCTCCGGATACTTCGCGCTCATGGTCGAGGTGGAACTGATGATCGCGGAGTCCGGCATTCCCTGGACTACGGTGCGCGCCACCCAGTTCTTCGACGCCTCCCTGCTGGTTGTGCGCATGATGGTCAAACTGCCGGTGATCCCGGTGGCCTCGGGCTACCGGTTTCAGCCGGTCGACGCCGCCGAGGTGGCCGAGCGCTTGGCCGTGCTCGCCGCAGGTCCGCCCGTGGGACTGGCGGGCGAGGTTGGCGGCCCCCGCGTGTACACCATGAAGGAGCTGATCCGCGGCTACCTTGAAGCCAGCCACCGTCGCCGCCTTACGCTCCCGCTTCGGATACCTGGGGGCGCGGCTCGGGCCATCCGAGGGGGGGCAATCCTGGTGCCGGGTCAGGCCGGGGGTCGTCGCACCTGGGAGGAGTTCCTCGCTGATACCCTCGCGGACGCCGAGGCGAGCCGCTCGCACGCGCTGTAACTGCCTCCGTCGACGCCGGACGGTGGCGCGGTCAGACGCGGCTCGGACTTCCGCGACGCCCCCTCGCGGGAGGTGGGGCGCAGCCGGTTGCCGGATGTCGGAGCAGCGGTGAAGCGGCGCTCGCCCAGCCCACACCGGTGCCGGCCCAAGGGTTGGACGGGGCCTCGGCCCCGACGCTCGGTGCCCGTGTGGCCAGATCCATGTGGGATCGGCATTGCCCGAACGCTGGCTCCCCCGCCCAGGGGCCGGTGGTCACCCGGTGGGGCCACCAAGGACCACCTCCTCCAAGCTCCCTGTGCGCACGTCGTGGACGAAGCCCCTCACCTGGTCTCTGTGGGCGACGAAGGGACTGCCGAGGATTCTGCGCATGGACTCTCGGACGTCCTCCCGCAGATCTGAAAACGCCCCCAGGGCGAAGGGCGGCCGGACCCCGACCTCCCGCTCGATCTCGGTCTCGAGGTCCTCGTCGCGAAAGGTCTGCATCCCGCACTCGGTGTGATGCATGACCATGACCTCCCTCGTCCCCAGGAGCCGCTGGGAGATCAGCAACGAGCGGATGGCGTCGTCGGTGACGACTCCCCCGGCGTTGCGGATGACGTGGGCATCGCCGGGGGCCAGGCCCAGCACCCGATACAGGTCGATGCGGGCGTCCATGCACGCCAGCACCGCCGTCTCCAGACGCGGGCGGGGCGGCAGGGCGCGGACCGCGGACTCCCGGACGTACCGAGCATTGTTCTGCAGCAGCTGGTCGATCGCGGACATCACCTGGTCCTCCGAGTGGAGCGGTTGCCTGGGAACACGCCAGCGAGGAGTGTCCTCGAGGCATGGGCCGGAGCCGTAACCGTAGCTTGAGCGCCATTCCGCACAAAGACGCTGGCCATTCCCGGGGTGGGGCCCGGACGCGCGGGTACTGCGGCTTGGGCCAGACCCCACGTGGCCATTCTGGCGCGGGCGGGCGGGCGTTTGCCCGCCGGCAGAGAAGGGCCGGCTCCCGGCCGATCTTAAAGGCAGCTGAGCGGACCACCGGGGTCGGAGGCGCTTCCCGCTCTCACCCTGGGCCCCAGCCACGGGGCGGCCCCCAGCGCCCGCCCTCCCTGACTCCGGCGCTGCGGAGGTCGCGGCAGCGCCGGGCCCCAACCGGGGCAGCGGCCTCGGGATCGCCCCGTCGGAGGCCGGGCACCGGGCCCCCGGCGGAGGAATAGGGGCGGAGTTGGGCTGCACAGGCCGCGTCTTCTCCGGGCGATCCGGACCGCGGCCGAGCCGCCATCCCAGGGGTGGGATAATCTCGCGCCGGTGAACTGTTCGCATCGGAATCCCAGATGGGGACGCCCGGGTTGACCGCATGGGACATCCCGGAACTCACCGGGCCGCATCTCCGACTTCGGCCGCTGGAGCCGGATGACGCGGCGGCCCTGCTGGACACGGTGGACGATGAGGTCTGGCGGTGGAAGCTGGCCCCCAGACCCCACACCGTGGCCGAGATGCGCCAGGTGGTGGTCGACCACCTGATCGGCGACCCAGAGCGCCAGAGGGCATTCTTGGCGACCCGGCTCGAGGACGATGCGGTTCTGGGCTGCACGACCCTGTACGAGTACGACCGTCACCACGAGCGGGTGGAGATGGGCTGGACCTGGTTGCGCCGCTCAAGCTGGGGCCAGGGCCTCAACGAGGAGATGAAGTTCCTCCTGCTCGAGTACTGCTTCAACGAGCTCGGCCTGAAGCGGGTGGCGTGGAGGCTGGACAGCCTCAACGAGCGTTCGCGCGGTGCCCTGGAGAGGATGGGCTTCCGGTACGAAGGCAAGCTCCGCAGCCACCAGCGGCGGCCGGACGGAAGCCGCCGCGACTCCCTGTACTACAGCCTCCTGGTGGGTGAGTGGCCCGAGTGCCGGGAGCCCCTGCTCCGACTGGTCAAGGAACGCTCCCGACCCCAGGGGCCCGGCTGAACACGCGAACGGCGCTCACCCCCAGGTCACGCGCAGCGACTCGCGCAGCCAGCTGAGGGGCTCCGGGCTGCCGGCCCAGGCCACGGCCTCCAGCGGGAGCCGGTTCCAGGTCAGAAGGTAGAGCAGGTGGGCGGGAGCGCGCACCGTGGTGGGCGCCGAGAGCAGGCCACCTGACTCCACCTCCAGGCCACTTGGGGAGGCCACGAAACGCCAGCGGTCACCGGTGTCCTCCGCCTCCAGGACCGCTGCCAGCTCCGTCTCCCGGCGCAGGCGCCGGCGGTTGCGGGCGGCGAAGCCGAGCAGAAGTTCGCTCACCCCGTCGGCGGCGAAGTCCGCCGGGAGCGGCCCGGAAGTCCCGAGGGCCAGCTCGCCATCCACCCGGTGAATGGCGGTCTCATGGGCCTGGCGGCGAGCCCAGAACACCAGCGGGGATGGAGCCGGGAGGAACGACCAGCAGTGCAGATCCGGCGGGGATTGGCGGAGGGCGGCAGCCAGCTCCGAGGCTCCCTCGCGCAGCCAGGAGGCGAGCTCCTCCCGGCGGGGACCGGAGCCCAGCATCTGCCCTTCGGTGGGCTGGGGGAACATCTCCGTGAGCCCCTTGGAGACGTAGGGGAGCGCCCAGCGGTGGACGGCCCCCAGGTGACGGACCAGGTCCTCCATCCGCCAGCCGGGGCAGGTCGGCACGCTCTGATCCCAGCCGTCCTGGCCAGGGAGGCGGGCCAGGAGAGCCGAGTCCTCCTCAATGCGCTCCGCGTAGCGCGCCAGGGGCAGGATCGAAGTGGGCACCCCGCCATGATCGCCGACCCAGGCCCCAATGTCACTCCCTCGCTACCGGGCCATCACCCTCCCTGGAAGTGGGGCGGGCTAGACTGCGCCCGCCTGTGAAGCAGCACTCGCGCCGGAACGCGACCGGGGGGCGCCTGGGGCCGCCCTCGAGCCACCTGTTCGACCAGTCCGTGAGGCCGATGGCGGTGGTCTCCCGAGAGCAGATGGTGGTGGAAGCCAATCCCGCCTTCTGCCGACTGCTGGAGCGTGGTGCCGGGGAGGTCGTGGGGTCGAGCCTCCTCCAACTCACCCACCCTGAGGACCACGGCGCCGGCGCGGCTGCCCTGCACCAGGCCCTCACCCAGCCGGGATCGGCCGCCGTCACCCTGCGCCATCTCGCGCCCAGCGGTGAAGAGGTTTGGGTGCGCGTTCGGCTGACCGCTCTCCCCGGTGCCGGCCGGCCGGCGGCCGTCCTCGCCGAGGTGGAGGACATCCGTCAGGAGCTCCGGCTCCGCGAGCGGCTGAGGGAGATGGACCGGCTCCGGGCGGCGCTCGCCGCCAGCAACGAGGCCATGCTTCGGGCCACCAGCGTGGACGAGCTGCTGCGCAGTGCCTGCCGCATCGCGGTGGAGCAGGGCGGGATGCACATGGCGTGGGTGGGCACCGGGGGCCAGGACGGGTGGTTCTCACTGCGAGCCTCCTTCGGGGGGGACCAGGGATATCTGGCGGGCCTCAGGGTGAGCTCGCGGGAGGATGTCCCCGAGGGCCACGGTCCCGTGGGCGTGGCGGCGCGCAGCCTCCGGCCCAGCGTGAGCCAGGACGTGAGCCGGGACCCCGACTTCGCCCCCTGGAGGAAGCGGGCTCGGGACGCCGGCTTCCAGGGAGTGGGCGCGCTGCCGCTGGTCGAGGGGGGCGAGCTCATGGGGGTGATGGCGGTGTACGCCCCGGAGACCGGCTTCTTCAGCTCCGACCGGGTGTCTCTGCTGCAAAGGCTGGCCGACAACGTGGCCTTCGCCTGGGGCGCCCTGGACCAGCGCTTGCAGGCGGCGGAGACGGCCGTGGCCCTCCGCGACCGGCTGACGCGACTGGATCACGTGATCCAGAACACCGGCGTCGCGACCTGCGTGCTCGACCCGGAGCTCACCCTTCTCCAGGCCAATCCCGCCTTCTGCCAGCTGCTGGGGATGCGGGAGTCGACCCTGCTTGGTCGCAGCCTGCTCGCCCTCTCCCATCCGCAGGACCGGCCCCTGCTGGACCGGGCCCGACGCCATCTGGTCCGCTCTCCGGGAAGGGGAATCCGTCGACTGGAGCACCGGCTGGTCAGCCGGACCGGGGCTGTGATCCACCTCCTGGCATCAGCCACTCCCATGCCGTCGCTGGACGGTGGCGCGCCCCAGGTGGCCTGGCAGGCCCAGAACATCACCGCTCAGCGCGACGGCGAGCGCGCCGCTGTGCGCCGGTCCGCTCAACAGGCGGCGGTGGCCGACCTCGGGAGGGAGGCGCTCAGCGGCCGCGACCTGGACCAGCTGCTGCAACGCGGTTGCGAGCTGGTGGCGGAGCACTTGGCGGTCACCCTGGTGTCGGTGATGCGATGGCAGCCGGGGCGCGCCTGCTTCCGGCTGGTGGCCGGCTTGGGCTGGGCGCCGGACCGGATGGGGGTGGCCACGGTTCCATCGGGCCGGCGCTCCCAGGCGGGGTACGCCTTCCGCGCCGGGGACCCAGTGCTCTCGAAAGACCTGGCCGCGGAACGTCGCTTCCAGTCGGAGGTCCTGGTGTCCAAGTACCGGGTGCGGACCACGGTGGCGGTGGTCGTGCCTTCCGGGGCTGGGGAGGAGCCGTACGGAGTGCTGGCGGCACACTCCCAGGAGGTCAAGGAGATCTCTCAGGACGACGTGAACTTCCTGCAGGGGGTGGCCCACCTCCTGGGCGCGGCGGTCCAGCGGCAGCACTCGGAGGACCAGCTCCAGCGGCTGGCCCTCCACGACCCCCTCACCGGCCTCCCCAACCGCGGGCTCCTGGTGGAGCGGGTCCGCATGAGCTTGGCGAGGCTGCGGCGGGACCGGGGCCTGACTGCGGTCCTGTTCCTCGACCTGGACCGCTTCAAGGTGATCAACGACAGCTTGGGGCACCGGGTGGGGGACGAGGTTCTGCGGGAGGTGGCCGACCGCCTCGGCCGCATCCTCCGTCCCAGCGACACGGTCTCCCGACTGGGGGGCGACGAATTCGTGGTGGTGGCCGAGGACGTCGAATCCGAGGCGGTGGCCCTCGGGGTGGCGGGCCGGATCCTGTCGGAGCTCGGAGCGCCGATGCGGGCCGGGCCCAGCGACCTGGTGGTCACCGCCAGTCTGGGGCTCACCACGACGTCGGACCCCGACGCCCAGCCGGAGGAGCTCCTCCAGGAGGCGGACATCGCCATGTATCAGGCCAAGGCCGGTGGTGGTGGGGCGGTGGTCGCCTTCATCCCCGAGATGGGGGCCAGCTTCGGCGACCGGGTGCAGGTGGAGTTCGACCTGCGGCGCGCCCTGATCCGGGGCGAGTTCGCCGTCCACTATCAGCCCATCTTCTGCCTCGAATCCGGCCAGATCCGCAGCGCGGAGGCGCTGGTGCGCTGGCAGCACCCAGAGCGCGGCCCGGTCGCCCCGGCGGATTTCATCCCCCTGGCTGAGGAGACCGGAGCGATCGTGGAGATCGGGGAGTTCGTGCTCTGGGAAGCATGCCGGGCGGCCGCCGAATGGGCCAGGCGCCACGGGCAGGGCCCCGGGATCTCTGTCAACATCTCACCCCGCCAGCTGCTGGACACCGCGGTCGTCGACCGGGTCCGGTCCGCGCTGGAGGCGGCTGGTCTCGAGCCCGCCCGCCTCACCCTGGAGATCACCGAGACCGCCGTGCTCGCGGACTCGGTCGCGGCCTCGTCGGCGCTTCGGGAGCTGGCCCGAATGGGGGTCCACCTGGCGGTGGATGACTTCGGCACCGGTTACTCGTCCGTGTCGCACCTCCAGCGTTTTCAACTGCGCCAGCTCAAGATCGACAAGGGCTTTATTGCCGGTCTGGAGGGGAGCTGGCGCGACCGGGCGATCGTGGACGGGCTGGTGCAGCTGGCTCACGCAGTGGGCTTGGAGGCGGCTGCCGAGGGCGTGGAGACCCAGGCCCAGCTCGACCGCCTGCGCCAGATGGGGTGTGACGTGGCCCAGGGCTTCCTGCTCTCACCACCCGTCTCAGCGGCCGAGTTCGAGCAGCGCTGGCGCCAAGGCTCGGGGTGCGGCGCCCGCGAGCCGGCGGGCGGAGCTGGGGGCAGGGCCATCGAGGGTGCGGCCCGCTGAGGGGCGCCCCTACATGAGCCCCAGGTCGTCCAGGCTGCGCAGCAGGTTGCTCACCACCTTGCCGTCCGCCCGGGCGTCGACGACGCAGGGAACCCCGTCCCGGGCCATCTCGAGGGCTTGGGGGAGCACTCTGAGGAATGACTCCTGGTCCTCAACCCGCTCCCCCCAGCCACCCAGGGAGCGGGCCAGGGCCGCGTGGTCGACCTCGCGCCCGACCTGGGAGGGGGCCGTGCCCGGACCTCGCCAGACCCCGTTGTTGACCACCACCACCACCAGTCCCACCCCGTGGTTCACCGCCGTCTGGAGCTCCATGGCGGAGAAGCCGAACGCCCCGTCACCGGTGAAGAGCAGAAGTGGCCGCCGGGGCCGGGCCAGGCCCGCGCCGATGGCGAACGGCAGCCCGACCCCCAGGGTGCCGAGGGCTGACCCGATCAGCATGTTGGAGCCGGGGAAGTGGGCCCTGGAGAAGGCGATCCCCCAGGGGACGCTGTCTCCGCCATCGGAGATCCAGGTGCCGGCCTCGGGGAGCTGATCGAAGAGCCGGGAGGCCTCCCTCGCCAACCAGCCTGGGTGGAGAGGCTGGGCCGGGGTGGAAGCCTCCTCAGACCACATCTCCCAGCTCGCCTGGGCCGCGGACCTGGCCTGCGCCACCCAGTCGGACCACCGGCCGGGGCTGGCACTCCACCTCTCGGTGAGCAGGTCCAGGGTGGCGGCCACGTCCCCACTCAACCCCAGCTGGGGGGACCGGGGCCCTCCCAGGTGCTCGGGTCGCAGGTCGAGTTGGACCACGGACTGCTCCTCGCCGAAGAGCGGGGTCCTCCCGTACATGAGGTTGGCGTTGAAGCGGGAGCCCAGGACCAAGGCCAGCGATGCGCCGACCAGCGCCGCCCCCCCGTGCACCAGGGTGCCCAGGCAGAGGGGGTGGCCGTCGTCCACCAGTCCGCGGGCCCCGGACGTGGTGGTCAGGGGGATGCCGGTCTTCTCCAGGAAACGCCTCAAGGCATCCCCCGCCCCGGAGAAGAACGCTCCCGAACCGGCGAGGATCAGAGGTCGCTCGGCCCCCATCAGCAATTGCATGGCCCGCTCCAGGTCAGCGGGGGCCGGCACCGACCGGGGTGCCTCCGGCAGCGGCACGGTCGATCCCTCGCCCAGCTGGTGAAGGACGTCCTCGGGAATCTCCAGGTAGGCGACTCCCGGGTCCCCCCAGGAGGCGCGCCGGACCGCCTCCACGAGGTACTCCGGTATCCGCCCCGGCTCCAGGCACTCGGCGGCCCACTTGGTGACCGGCCGGACCATGGTCAACTGGTCGAGGTCCTGAACTGCCCCGATCCCCCGCCGCGCGACGGCTGTGCGGCCCGCCAGCACCACCACCGGGGCACCGGCCAGGTTGGCCTCGGCGATCCCGGCCATGGCGTTGGCCAGCCCCGGGCCGGCGGTCACGGCCGCGAACCCCGGCCGTCCAGTGGCCAGCGCCATCCCCTCGGCCATCATCACCGCGTTCTCCTCATGGCGGACGTTGACCACCCGGATCCCGAGACGACGGGCGTGGTCCAGGACCTTGGCGATGTGGCTGCCAGGAAGGGTGAAGAGGGTGTCCCCCCCGGTCTTGGCGATGGCCTCGGCCGCCAGCTCCGCTCCGGTGCGCCTTGAGTCGTCCACAAGCTCTCCTCCGTGGCACGGTTCTGCCTCAACCAGGATGACGGATCGCCGCCCTCCGGTGGACCCGCAAAAACCCCCGGCTCCGCCCAGCCCGCGCTGGCCGGTCCCTCTCCCCCAAGATGTTGCTCATGGGCGAGCTCTTCCCGGACGAGGGGCCAGGCGAGGCGACGGCGGCGCAGACTCCCCGCGACGATGCACCCCTGGCCTTCAGGATGAGGCCGCGGAACTTCGAGGAGGTGCTGGGTCTGGATGCTCTCCTGGGAGAGGAAGGACCGGTAGGCCGGGCGGCGCGCCTCGGCCGTCTTCCCTCAGTCGTCCTGGTGGGGCCGCCCGGTTCCGGCAAGACGACGCTCGCCAGCCTGCTGGCCGCCAGCCTTGACTGCCGCCTGGTGACGATGTCGGCGGTCAGCGCCGGCGTCGCCGATGTCCGCCGGGTGGTCGAGGACGCCCGGCGGCTCCAGGGCCGGGGCGGCGGTACCGTCCTGTTCCTGGACGAGATACACCACTTCAGCCGGACCCAGCAGGATGCCCTCCTCCCTCACGTGGAGAGTGGGCTCATCACCCTGATCGGGGCCACCACCGAGAACCCCAGTTTCCAGCTGACCTCGGCGCTGCTGTCGAGGGTCCTGATCTGGGACCTGGCCCCCCTGGAGGAAACGGAGCTGCTGGAGCTGGTGCGGCGGGCGATGACCGAGCCCCGGGGCCTCGGGGGGCGCGGGCTGACCATCGCGCCCGATGCCGCTCAGGCGCTGGCCCTCGGTTGTGGGGGGGACGCGCGCGCCCTGCTCAACTGCCTGGAGCAGGCGGCCGCCGGACTTCCTGCTGGGGCGGAGATCGACAGAGGGCTCGCCGAAAGGGCGCTGGCCCACCCCCACCTGGTCCACGATCGCGCCGGCGACCTCCACTTCCAGATCCTCTCCGCCCTGATCAAGTCAGTTCGGGGCAGCGACCCGGACGGCGGGCTCTACTGGCTGGCGCGGCTCCTGGAGGGTGGCGAGGATCCCCGGGTGCCGGCCCGCAGGCTGGTGATCCTGGCCGCGGAGGATGTGGGGCTGGCCGATCCCTCCGCCCTCTCCGTCGCGGTCGCCGCCTACCAGGCGGCCCAGGTGGTGGGGATGCCGGAGTGCCGGCTGCCGCTGGCCGAGGCCACCGTCTACCTGTCCCTGGCCCCCAAGAGCAACTCGGTGTACCGCGGGTACTCGGCAGCGGCTGCCGACGTGGCGGCCAGCCTCAATGAGCCGGTCCCGGTACACCTCCGCAACGCCGTGACGCGCCGGGACCGGGAGCGGGGTTTCGGGCAGGGTTACGAGTACGCCCACGATGACCTAGAGGGGCTGGTGAGCCATTACCACCTGCCCCCGGGGATGGAGGGCCGCACCTACTACCGGCCTTCCCCGCACGGAAGCGAAGCCTCCCTGGGGGAGCGACTGGCCAGGATCCGGGAGCGGAGACGGGCCGCCCCTACTCCTCCGCCTGAGCCGTCTCCTCCTCGGCCGCCGCAGCCTCCACCCCGGTCGGAGCCTCCCCCGGCTCCTCCGCGGCCACCCGCGGCTGCTGGATCTTGACCAGGACCTCCTCGGAGTCCACCCCGGCGGCGAGCTCGACACCCTCGGGGAGACGGAGGTCGGAGACTCTGACGGCGTCGTCGATCGCCGCCAATCCGGAGACGTCCACCGTGATCTCCCCGGGGATCGAGTCGGGCAGGCAGTTCACCGCCAGCTGGTGCAGCACCTGCAGGACCTCGCCCCCCACCTGCTTCACCGCCGGCGCCTCCCCGGCCAGCACCACCGGAACCGTCACGTCCAGCTTCTCCTTGAGGTTCACCTGGAAGAAGTCGACGTGCACGGTGCGCCCGCTGCGTGGCTCGCGCTGCACCTCCCGGATCAGAACGGGACGCTGCCGGCGCTCCCCTGTGACCTTGAGCTGGATCAGGTGGCTGGCCCCGGCCGCGTGGGTGACCCGACCCAGCTCCCGCTCCCCGACCTCCACCGCCAGCGCCTCCACCTGGTGGCCGTAGACCACCCCGGGGACCAGCCCCTGCCGCCGCAGCCGGTGCGCGCCACGCCCCACGACGGTGCGCTGGGCGACATCAAGTGTGAGCGGCATGGAGTAGCTCCCAGGGGCCATTGCTGCGGGCCCAGGCGCCGCCGGGACTGACCCGGCACCGAGCCCGATCTTAGCAACTCCGGCTCAGCCGGCCTCGACGCCCACCTTGCCGAAGCGACGCTCGACGTACTCGACGATGGACTGGATGCTGGTGCCGGGGGTGAAGACCTCGTCCACCCCCAGCTCCCGCAGGGCGGCCACATCCCCCGGCGGGACGATCCCCCCGCCGAAGACCACGATGTCCTCGGCGTGGCGCTCGCGGAGGAGGCGGAGCACCTCGGGGAAGAGAGTCATGTGAGCACCGGACAGGAGCGAGATCCCGATCCCGTCCACGTCCTCCTGGATCGCCGCCTCGACCACCTGGGCCGGGGTCTGGTGCAGGCCGGTGTAGATCACCTCCACCCCGGCGTCCCGAAGGGCACGGGAGATCACCTTCACCCCACGGTCATGGCCATCCAGCCCCACCTTGGCGGTGAGGATGCGCACCGGTCTGGTCCCCACGGTGGCAGTGTAAGCCCGATGGTCGGCCCCGGGGCCGGAACGGAGGACGGCGCCGCCGCGGCGTGGCTGAAGGGAACGCCCGCGACACCCAGCGGCGAGCCCACGACCAGGGCGGCCAGTCCCAGGACCGCCCCGCGGCGGGCAGCAACCGCGGGAGTTCCCCTCAGGTGAAATCACCCGGGTGGTCGGCTGCCCGGACCGCAACAATCGACATCATGGAGGAGCCATCTCCCCGCGTCACCTTTGCCCAGAGACCCATCCTGGTCTTCTGGGAGACCACCGTGGCGTGCCCTCTCAGCTGCCGGCACTGCCGGGCCTCGGCCGTGCACCATCCCCTACCTGGTCAGCTCGATCTCGCCGAGTCCCTGGACCTCGTGGAGCAGGTGGCGGAGCTGGGGCATCCCCGGCCGGTCCTGGTGATGACCGGAGGTGACTGCCTGGCCCGCCCCGACCTGAGAGAGCTGGTCGCCCACGCCCGGACCCTCGGCGTGCCGGTGGCCCTCTCTCCATCGGTGTCGCCGAAGTTGGACCGCCCGACGATGGCCGAGATGAAGAGCCTCGGGGTGAAGGCGGTGTCGGTGAGCCTGGACGGCTCCACCCCCGACACCCACGATCGGGTGCGGGGCGTGGACGGACACTTCGAGGCCACGGTGGAGGCGATCCGGTGGCTGGTGGAGATGGGGTTCCGGGTCCAGGTGAACACCACGGTCATGCGCTCCAACCTCGAGGAGCTGGCGGATGTGGCGGCGCTCCTCCTCCGCCTGGGGGTGCCGATCTGGGAGGTCTTCTTCCTCATCGAGGTGGGACGCGGCGAGGACCTGCGCTCGCCCACCGCCGAGGAGAACGATGAGGTGTGCCACTTCCTCTACGAGACCTCACGGCATCCTCTCCTGGTCCGCACGGTCGAGGCGCCCTTCTTCCGCCGCGTCGTCGCCGAGCGGCGCGCTGGAGGCAGCTTCTCCGGCCCCCTGTACGAGAGGCTCCGATCCCGGCTCCAGGAGCTGGCGGGCCCCGGGGGGAGGCCCCCCCGACCTCAGACCGTCGGCACCCGGGACGGCATGGGGGTGGTGTTCGTCTCCCATGACGGCCTGGTCCGCCCCTCGGGCTTCCTCCCGCTGGCCGTGGGCGACCTCCGCCGCCAGCGGCTGGCGGAGGTGTACCGGGAGAGCCCGCTTCTGCGGAGCATCCGAGCGGCTGAGTTCAGCGGGCGCTGCGGCAGCTGCTCCTATCGGCAGCTCTGCGGCGGCTCCCGCGCCCGCGCCTTCGCCGATGGCGGCGACCCGCTCGGTGAGGACCCCGGCTGCGCCTACCGACCGGCGGCCTGAATCTCGGGTCCCGCCGATAATCGGGGGATGCTGGGTGCGCACCGCGATCCCCTGAGGGCCGGAGACTCAGCCCGCGGCATGCTGCTGGGCATGGCTGCGGGCGAGCTGCTGGGGGGGGCCAGCACTCTCCCCCTGACCTGGCACGCGCTCACCCTCGCGGGGAGCCTCGCGGAGGTGGGCCGCCTGGCTCCTGATCGCGTGGTCACTGCCTGGTTGGAGCTCCCGGCCGAGCGGCGGCTGCCGGCCGTCTCCACCACCGGCATCGCTCTCCGGATGGCTGCCCGGGGGATGGACGCGGCGGAGCTGGGCCCGGCGGCGGCCTCGGCAGCGGGGGCCGCCGCCCTGGATTTGCCGCTGGTCCGGGTGCTGCCGGTGGCCCTGGCCGCCTCCCGCAGCGGGGCCGCCACCCGCGCCTGGGCCCAGCTGGCGGCCGGGATCACCCATGGGGAGCTGCTGGCCCAGCTCGCCGCGGTGGCGACGGCGCTTCTGGCGCGTGACCTCCTCACCCGCGACCTCGAGGACAGCCTGGTGCGAACGGCCCAGGCGGTGCGGGAGGAGGCGCCGGAGGAGTTCCAGCGGCGGCTCCGGCCGCCGGAGCCAGGGGCCGGGGTGCCCGAGGGAAGAGATGCCCCGGAGGTTCTGGGGGCGGCGGTGGCCGCTCTGGCCGGGGCTAGCACCTGGACCGAGGCGGTGGCCGCAGCCAGCTCGCGCAGAACGCCCCAGGACCAGCTGCCAGCTCTCGTGGGCGGGCTGGCGGGGGCTCTATGGGGGATGCGGGGAGTGGACCAGGCGGTGCTGGGGCGACTCCCCGGGGATCTCCCCTCCCGCCTCTTGGCCGCGGCGGAGCTGGTGGGCACCGGCCCGGTGGAGTCTCCGCTGGCCCCGTCTGGCTGGGCTTGGCCCGACGCCCTATGATCCGCTCCCTGCTGGTGGTGGACGGCACCAACGTCAGCTGGGCCTGGCCCAGGGCCCGCCCGCTCATGGTGGCCGGCCGCCATCGGGACGCCCAGGCGCTGCTCCTCTCCTACAGCCAGAGCTCACCACTGCTCACCCAGCACGACGAGCTGGTGATCGTCTTCGACGGCCCGCCGCACCGCCTCCTGGGCGTCCGCAGCCCTCGGGTCCGCATCCTCTATCCGGACCCCGGGACCTCCGCGGACCACCGCATCATCGAGCTGGTGGAGGTCCACCGCCACCGTGGGGCGCCCGCGCTCCTGGTGAGCAGTGACCGGGCCCTCCGGGATGCGGTGCGGAGCCTGGGGGCGACCACCATGGGGGCAATGGAGCTGATCTCGGTGATAGATCGACGGGGAGCTGCCGGACCGGGCCATCCGCCCCGGGCGGGGTTGGAGAAGCCGCTGCCCTCGGCCGAGGACACCCGTGACTGGCTGCGACGGTTCAACCACCATCAGGGGCGGCGCGGTCAGAAGGAGGGGGACTCCCGGTAGGTCCCGAAGACCTCCTGCAGGGCCGCGATGATCTCCCCCTCGGTGGCCAGGGCCCGGCAGCTGTCCAGGATCCGGGGCATGAGGTTGTCCGACCCTCGCGCCGCCTCCTGCAGCCTCTCCAGGGCCAGCGAGACCGAGGTGCCGTCGCGCCCCGCCCGCAGCCGGCGCAGGGTGCCCAGCTGCTCCTCCTCCACCTCAGGTCCGATCCGGAGCAGCTCGGGAGCCTCCTCATCCCCGGAGACGAAGGCGTTGACACCCACCACCAAGCGGTCCCCGGAGTCGAGCTGCTGCTGGTAGCGGAAGGCGGCGTCCGCGATCTCCCGCTGGAAGAAGCCCTGCTCGATGCAGGCCAGGACCCCGCCCCGGGCGTCGATCTCCTCGAAGTACCGCTCCGCCTCCTGCTCCATCCGGTTGGTGAGGTCCTCCACGAAGTACGAGCCCCCCAGGGGGTCGATGGTCGCTGTCACCCCGGACTCGAAGGCGATGATCTGCTGGGTGCGGAGCGCGATCTGGGCCGCCTTGGCCGTGGGCAGGGCCAGGACCTCGTCCATGGCATTGGTGTGCAGCGACTGGGTGCCGCCCAGCACCGCGGCCAGCGCCTCCAGGGCGGTGCGGGCGATGTTGTTCTCCACCTGCTGGGCGGTGAGCGAGCAGCCGGCGGTCTGGGTGTGGAAGCGCAGCAGCCAGGAGCGCGGGTCGCGGGCCCCGTACCGGTCGCGCATCCTCCGGGCCCAGATCCGGCGGGCGGCCCGGTACTTGGCCACCTCCTCGAAGAAGTCCAGGTGGCTGTTGAAGAAGAAGCTCAGGCGGGGGGCAAACTCGTCCACCGCCAGCCCCCGCTCCACCCCCGCCTCGACATAGGCGAAACCGTCGGCCAGGGTGAAGGCCAGCTCCTGCACCGCGGTGGACCCGGCCTCGCGGATGTGGTATCCGGAGATCGAGATGGGATGCCAGCGGGGGACGTGCTGGGCGCAGAAGGCGACCACGTCGGTGACCAGGCGAAGGCTGGGCTGGGGCGGGAAGATGTACTCCTTCTGGGCGATGTACTCCTTCAGGATGTCGTTCTGCAGGGTCCCGCCCAACCGCTCCGCCGGCACCCCCTGCCGCTCCCCCACCGCGAGGTACATCGCCAGCAGGATGGCCGCCGGGGAGTTGATGGTCATCGAGGTGGTGACCTGGCGGAGGTCGATGCCCTCGAAGAGCCTGGCCATGTCCTCCAGGGAGTCGATGGCCACCCCGCAGCGGCCAACCTCTCCCTGAGCCAGCTGGTCGTCCGAGTCCCGGCCCATGAGGGTCGGCATGTCAAAGGCCACCGAGAGCCCGGTCTGGCCCTGCTCCAGCAGAAAGCGATAGCGCTGATTGGTGGCCGCCGCGGTCCCGAAGCCCGCGAACTGGCGCATGGTGAAGAGCTTGTCCCGGTACATGGAGTCGTACACCCCCCGGGTGTAGGGGAAGGAGCCGGGGTAGCCGATGGTGGAGCCGTAATCCTGGCCCGAGATCGAGCTCGGGGTGTAGAGGGGATCCACCGGAAGCCCCGAAAGGGTCTCGGGAAGGGGCAGAAACCCGTCTTTGGCCCGCCGCTCGCGCGCCGCCCGATAGCGCTGGGCCCAGCGCTCCAGCTCCTCCTCGTCGTCCACCATGCCAGCCGCTGTCTGTTCCAGCCTCACTCTCAGCTCCTCTGCAGGGAGGGCAGGGCGTCTGCCATTGTGCACTCCTCGGCGGCGATCCGGGAGAGCAGCGACCGCGCCAGGAGCTCGGGCTGGGCCAGCTCCGGCTGGCCCCCCAGAAGCTCCGGCCCCGCTTCGGCCAGGATCCGGCGCGCGGCACGGGCGGAGCGCGCGGCCACCAGCCCCACCAGCTCGTCCACCACCCGCCGCCTGGTGCGATCCACCCCCTCGCCGGATACCTGGAGGTGGGCCGCGTGGTCCTCCACCGCACGCGCCAAATCGGCCACCCCTTCGGGACCCCGTTCGGCGACGGTCTTGACGACCGGTGGGCGCCAGGGAGCCGGAGGCGAGAGCCGCACCATGTCCCGCAGCTCCCGAAACACCCGGTCAGCCCCCGGGAGGTCGGCCTTGTTGACGGCGAAGATGTCGGCGATCTCGGTGATTCCGGCCTTGATCACCTGGACCGAGTCCCCGGCCGCCGGGGTCGCCACCACCACCACGGTGTCCGCCAACTCACAGATCTCCAGCTCCGACTGCCCCACCCCGACCGTCTCCACCAGCACCATCTCCCACCCCAGGGAGTCCAGCAGGCGCACCGCCGCCGAGGTGGCGAGGGAGAGCCCGCCGAGATGGCCGCGCGCCCCCAGGCTGCGGATGAACACCATGGGGTCCAGGGCGTGGCCCTGCATCCTCACCCGGTCTCCCAGGAGCGCTCCGCCGGTGAAGGGGCTGTTGGGGTCCACCGCCAGGACCGCGACCCGCCTGCCCTGCGCCCGCCAGACCGCGGTGAGGGCGTCCGCCAGGGTGCTCTTCCCGGACCCCGGCGAGCCGGTGAGACCGACCACCTTGGAACCCGGTCCGCTCCTGCTTCGCCGCAGATCGGCGATGGCCTGGAAGACCTCTGGTTCACCGCCCTCGATGAGCGAGATCGCCCGCGCCAGTGCCCGCGTGTCGCCCCGCCGCAGCGGCTCCAAGTCCACCTCCTCATGGTATGGCCCAGGGTCGGCCCGGGCGGGGGAGGGAGGCCGGGCGCGCTCTTGGCCAGCCGAAGAGAACGAGGGGCGGGCGGCTGGCCGCTCAGCAGCTCCAGGCGCCGGAGAGGATCAGAGAGTCCCCGGCCCGGTCGACAAAGCGGATGAACATCCGTCCGCGGTCGGGCCCGGAAAGGATGCTGAAGTCCCCGCCCACACCACCCCACACCGACCCGGGGATCCTCCCGACCTGAGAGGGACCTCCCTCGCGAGAGAGGTCGGCGGCCGCGAAGGGGTGTCGACCGGAAGGTCGGCGGGAAGGAGGGCCGAGTAGTACCAGCCCGCCCCGTGGTACTGAGGGATCTCAACCTGAAGGAGGTAGGGCTGGCCGGCCAGCACCAGGGACATGGCCAGGTTGAACCCGCCGCCGCCGGACACGCCACAGTTGGGGGCGCCCGGCACCAGATCCGTCCCCGGGACCACGGCCTGGTTCACCTGGGCCTGGATCGCCCCGGAGGAGATGAGTGCCTCGGGGTGGGCGGGCCCTAAGGGGGGCTGGGCGGGTGAGTACCCCGCAGCCGAGGTGGAGCACGACCAGCTCCCCGCGAGCGTCTCGGTCCGGCCCGCCGCCCGGAGGGCCAGGCCGAGGGTCCCACCGGTGCCCCCCGGCGCCACGCTGACCCAACCCGAGCGGGCCACCAAGGCGCCTTCGAGGCTGGCTGAAGCCACCTGGACCGGGCCGCCGCCGGAGACCGAGTAGCGGCCGGGACCCTGATAGTCGGGAAGGGCGAGGCGGAGAGTCTCGACCCGGCCCGGAAGGCTGAGGTCCAAGACGGCGGAGAAGCCGGTTCCAGCGTACACCCCGCAACTGGTCGCGTAGGCGGACCTGACCTCACCGCGGATGGGGCCCTGGAGCATCAGGGACTGGGGAAGGGCCGCCCCGGTGGGGAGCGCCCCAGCGGGTACCGGGGGCGCCGCGGTCCGGCGCCGACGAGCGGCCAGGTGGGCGGCCGGCGAACCACAGCCGGCCACCCCGGCCAGGCAGACCAGGCCGCAGGCCGAGCCGACCAGCAGGCCAGGAAGGCCGGTGCGCCTCACGGCCGGGCGGCGCCCAGGAGAGGACGGGAAGGGGGACAGGGCATGCCTTGGACCTAAGGTACGCCCTGAGCCCGGCGGCGATCAACCTCCCGCATCAGGATGGGTGGCGTCCCACTACTCGCACTCGGACGCTTCCCCCATTCTCAGAGGAGGCGGCCCCAGCCGCCGTCACCCGCCCTGGCCGACCAGGGGGCCGTGGCCGCCCTCAGCCGAGCAGCTGCTTGGCGATGACCACCCGCTGGATCTGGTTGGTGCCCTCGTAGATCTGGGTGATCTTGGCGTCGCGCATCATCCGCTCCAGGGGGAACTCGTTCACGTAGCCGTATCCGCCCAGCACCTGCACCGCGTCGGTGGTGACCCGCATGGCGGTGTCCGAGGCCATCAGCTTGGCCATGGCGGCGAGGCGGGTCACCCCCTCCTGCTTCTCGTCGATGGCCCGGCAGGCGGCATGGACCAGCTGGCGGGAGGCCTCCAGCTGCACCGCCATGTCCGCCAGCATGAACTGGAGGCCCTGGAACTCGGCGATCGGACGGCCGAACTGGCGCCGCTCCTTGGCATAGGTCACCGCCCGCTCCAGCGCGCCGGCGCCGATCCCCAGCGCCTGGGCCCCGATCTGGGGCCGAGAGCGGTCCAGCACCCCCATGGCGATCCGGAAGCCGTCACCCTCCTGGCCCAGTAGCCGCGCGGCCGGGACCCGGCACGAGCGGAAGGAGAGCTCGGCCGTGTCGCTGCCCCGGATGCCGAGCTTGCCGTGTATGGGTCGGCGCTCCAGCCCCTCGCTCTCCCCATCCACCAGGAAGGCGGAGATGCCGCGGCTCCCGCGCCCCGGGTCGGTGACCGCGAAGACCACGATGAGGTCGGCCACCGAGCCGTTGGTGATCCACATCTTGCTGCCCTCGAGGACGTAGTCGCCCCCGTCGCGCCGGGCCCGGGTGCGCATCGCCGCGGGGTCGCTGCCGGCGTCCGGCTCGGAGAGAGCGTAGGCCGAGATCAGCTCCCCGGATGCGAGCCGCGGGAGGAACTCCCGGCGCTGGGCCTCGCTGCCACCGAGGAGGATGGGGTAGCCTCCCAGGGCCTGCACCGCCAGGAGCAGGGAGGAGGTGGCGCAAACCTTCGCGACCTCCTCGATGACCATGGCCAGCGTCAGGGCGGAGCCCGAGACCCCGCCGTACTCGGGCGGGAACGCCACGGCGAAGACGTCGTGGCTCCGGAAGAGGTCGACCACGTCCCAGGGATACTCGGCGGTGCGGTCGATCTCGGCCGCTCGGGGCTCGATCCGCTCCCGTGCCAGCTGGCGCACGGCCTCGCGGAGTGCCAGCCCCTCGACCTCAGCCTGCACCGCCACCGGCTGCCCTCCTTCCCCGGGTGAGTCCCAGGCGAGCCGATTGTAGTCCGTGCCCTGGACCGAGGGCCCCTACCCTGCCAGCCCGGGATATCCCGGCGCCATCCCGCGCCGGGGGGCGCCGACCACCAGCAGGAGGTCGATGCCCCAGCGACCGAGCCTCCCCCTCTTCAGCAGTACGAGGAGCTGCCCGCCCGAGGTGCGCTCCTCCTGCGCCGTCCACCAGAAGAGCCCGAGCTGCTGGCCGCCGGTCACCGCCAGGGCCACCGCGAGCACCAGGAGCGTGAAGGTGCCGCGGAAATGCGCGAGCAGGCCCGCCCCCACCAGCGCCGCATACACAACCGCGAACCAGATCCCTGTCTCCAGTGGAACCCTGGTGGGACACCGCGATGCCTGAAAGCGGGGTGGCCCCGCGCCGGCACTCTGCCAGGTCCGCCGAGCGAGCTTGCGGGAGGAGATGGCGCCCACACCCGCACCCAGGCCGGCTCCTGCCACCCCCCCCAGCACGATGTAAGCCGGGTCCGGGGGGCCGCTCCAGAGCGCGGCCGCCGCGGCGAGCCCCGCCACCGTCACCAGCAGGACCGCAGCCGCCTGCCCCAGGAAGAGACCCCGGGCCGGGACCAGCCCGGTGGTCGCCCTGGACGACCTCTCCATGCTGGAAGTCTAGGCCGAAGGATCAGCCGGAGGTGAGCGCTCCGCCCACGGCGTGACGGGCCGGCTCGGCCGCGGGTCGCGCCCGCTCCGGCTGCCGAGCCTCCGCGGCCCACCGCGCCGCGAGCGCCCACTCCCTCCCCTCGCGTTGCCGCCGCCGCACCTCGAGCTCCGCCGCAAACAGACTCATCATGCACTAAGATTAACATATCCCAATATGTCGATGTAATCCCAACAACGTGGACAAGGGTGATCACGGTGATATGGTCAGACGGCTATGCCACCGGTCGACATGGGCGAGGAGTCGGCACCGGCCATCCCCGAGGTGAGGCCGTCCGCCCCGCTTGAACTGCTGTGGCTGGGCCACCTGGTCCTCACCCACCCGGACGGCGGGGACCCCCGCCTGGCGGCGCTGGGGCCGGAGGCGACCCGGAGGCTGGCCGGCGAACTCCAGGACTTCTGGAAGGATGGCCATGCGGCGGGGATGGCTGAGATGGTGGTCCTGGCGGATCTCAGCGGGGAGCTCTTCTCCGAGCGGCTGGACCGGCTGCTGCCGAACCTCCCCGAGGTGGACGACCTCTCCGCGGCGGAGCTGCGCTCCGAGACCGATGAGGACCGCGGCCGGATCCTGGAGCGGCTCGCCCGGCTGGCGCGGGATGCGGCCACCCGTCGCCGCTACGGGCTCCTGCTTCAGGCGATCTGGCAGCCCCTGGTGCCGGAGTGGGAGGCCCGGGGCCTGCCCCAGGTGCGGGCCTCCGGGGCCAGCCTCGCCCGCCGACTGCAGCGGGGGGAGCCCATCGCCACGGCGGCCGAGGTGGTGGAAAGGCTGCGGCGGAAGAACCAGACCTGGGGGGACCTCATAGTCGACGGGGAGCGCCGGGGACGGCTGGCGCTGGTACCGGCCTACTTCGGTGGCAGCTGGAGCATCTGGGATCTGCCCCGCCACGTGGTGGTGGGATTCAGCGAGGGGGCCAGCCCCACCGAGGAGCTCCGAGATGAAGCCCGCCACCTCTCCTCCCGCCTCCGCGTGCTGGGGGACGCCACCCGGATGGCGCTGCTGCTCCGGCTGGCCGAGCGGCCCACCAGCGTAGGCGAGCTGGCCAGGATCTTCGACCTGGCCCAGCCCACGGTGAGCGCGCACCTCCGGGCGCTCCGGGATGCCACCCTGGTCACCACCCGGCGAGACGGCCCCCGCACGCTTTACCGCGCCGACCGCGAGTCGCTGTCCGAGCTTCTCGCCGAGGTCGCGGCGCGCACTGGCGCCAGCCGCTGAGTCCCCTCAGGCGACCTCCACCAGCGTAGCCTCTCCCTGGGCCAGCCCGGAGCAGATGGTCGCGGCCCCCACCCCTCCACCCTGTCGGCGCAGCTCCAGCACCAATGAGCCGAGGATCCGGGCGCCCGAGGCACCGATGGGGTGGCCGACAGCGATCGCCCCCCCGTTCACGTTCACCCGATCCAGCTCCACCTCCAGCATCCTCGAGCTGGTCAGGACCACCGAGGCGAAGGCCTCGTTGATCTCCAGAAGACGGAGCTCCTGGGCTGTCAGACCACCCCGCCGCCCGAGCGCCTGCTCCAGTGCCAGTGCCGGGACCGTGGCCAGGTAGGGGTGGTCGGCGGCGGACTCGCCGTATGCCAGCCAGGTGGCCAGCGCTGTGAGCCCCAGCTCGCGGGCCCGCCGGCGGCTGGTGAGGACCACCGCCGCCGCCCCGTCGTTGATCCCCGGGGCGTTTCCGGCGGTGACCGAACCGACCGGCCCGCCGAACACCGGACGAAGGGCCGAGAGCTTCTCCAGCGTGGTGTCCGGCCGGGGCTGCTCATCCTGCTCCACGGTCTCCCGGTTGGCCCTCTGGGACACCTCGACCGGCACCAGCTCCTCGGCGATCCTCCCCGCGGACCGCGCCTTCTCATACCGCTGCTGCGACAGCAGGGCGTACTCGTCCTGGGCCCTCCGGTCCACCCCCAGCTCAGCGGCCACCTGGCTGCCGTGCTCCCCCATGTGCACCTGGTCCACCGGGCAGGTGAGGCCGTCCCAGAGCATCGAGTCGTACAGCGTCTGGTCCCCCATGGCGAACCCGCCGCGCGCCCCCCGCAGGAGCATGGGGGCGCCCGACATCGACTCCATCCCCCCGGCCACCACCACTTCGGCATCTCCGGCGCGGATCAGCAGGGCGCCCAGATTGACCGCCTTAAGTGAGGAGGCGCACACCTTGTTCACCGAGAGGGCGGGAACGGTGCTGGGGATGCCCGCCCGGAGGGCGGCCTGCCGGGCGGGGACCTGGCCCAGGCCGGCGGTGATGACGGTGCCCATCAGGACCTGCTCCACCTGCTCGGGCACCAAGCCGGAGCGCTGGAGCGCTCCGCGGATGGCCACCGCCCCCAGCTCCACCGCCGGCACCTGGCCCAGCCGGCCCCGCAGCCGCCCGAACGGCGTCCGAGCGTAGCCCACCACCACCGGGTCCATCTCGCCCACGCTCATATCCTAGACCGAGCCGCTCTGGACCGCATCCCCCTGGAGCAGGCGCGCCACCGATCCCCCCAGGCCGAGGAGGTGGGAGGCGATCACCAGGCGCTGCACCTCCGAGGTCCCCTCCCCGATCTCGTTGATCTTCACGTCGCGGTAGTAGCGGGCGACCGGCAGGTCCTCGATGAAGCCGGAGCCGCCGTGGATCTGCACCGCCTGGTTGGCGCACCAGGTGGCGGTCTCCGAGGCGGCCAGCTTGGCCATGGAGGCCAGCCGCCCCGCCGACCGGCCGCGGTCGATCTCCGCCCCGGCCCGCCAGACCATGGTCCGCGCCATCTCGATCCTGGTCGCCATGTCGGCCAGCTTGAGCTGGGTGGCCTGGAATTGGCTGAGGAGCCGTCCGAACTGCCGCCTCTGCCGGCTGTGGGCCAGGCTGGCATCGAGGCAGGCCTGGGCCACCCCCACCGAGAGGGCCGCGATCGCCACCCGGCCGGCCTCCAACACCGCGAGGAACTGGGCGAAGCCCCCCCCGTCCCGCCCCAGAAGGTTGGAACGCGGAACCCGGCAGGAGTTGAAGGTGAGCTCCCTGGTGTCGCTGGCGTGCCATCCCAGCTTGCGGTAAGGCTCGGCCAACGCATAACCGGGGGTCCCCTTCTCCACCAGGATGGCGCTGATCCTGGGAGGATCACCAGGGCGGCTGGTCAGAGCGGTGATGGTCACCCCCCGGCTGATCTCGGTGCCGGCGTTGGTGATGAAGCACTTGCCGCCATCGATGACAAAGGAGTCGCCGTCGGCAATAGCCCGGGTCCGGGTCCCGCCCGCGTCCGACCCCGCCTCCGGCTCGGTGAGGCCGAAGGCCCAGAGCGCCCGGCCGGCGCAGAGGTCGGGCAGCCAGCGCCCCTGCTGCTCCTCGGTGCCGAAGTTGTAGATCGGGGCGATACCCAAAGAGACCGCGGCCTCCAGGGTGATCCCCACCGCCGCATCGGCGCGGGAGATCTCCTCCAGCGCCAGAAGGTAGCTCACGAAGTCGCCCCCGGCCCCCCCCACCGCCTCGGGATAGGGGAGGCCGAACAGTCCCAGCTCCCCCATCTGGGCGACGACCTGATAGGGGAATCGCTGCAGGCGGTCGTTCTCCGCGGCCGCCGGCGCCACCACCTGGTCGGCGAACTCCCGGCAGGTGGAGCGGATCGCCTCCTGCTCCGGGGTGAGATCGAAGCTGAGCCCCACCTAGCCCCGCCGGAGAAGGGCCGAGACCCGCTCCACGATCTGCTCTATGGTGTCGGCGACCTCCACCCCGGCCCGCTCCAGGGCCGCCACCTTGGAGGCGGCGCTCCCGGTGTTCCCCGAGATGATGGCTCCGGCGTGCCCCATCCGCTTTCCCGGCGGGGCGGTGCGGCCGCTGATGAAGCCCACCACCGGCTTGGGGTATTGGCGGCCGATGAGCTCGGCCGCCCGCTCCTCGTCGGAGCCCCCGATCTCCCCCGCCATCACCACCAGCTCGGTCTTGGGGTCGGCGGCGAACAGCTCCAGGACGTCTGAGAAGGAGAGCCCGAGGACCGGGTCTCCGCCGATTCCCACCGCCGTGGACTGGCCGTACCCCGCCGCTCCCAGCGACTGCATGATCTCGTAGGTGAGGGTGCCGGAGCGGGAGACCACCCCCACCGGGCCCGGCCTGCCGTTCTGGTTGGGGATGATCCCCACCTTGCTGCGCTCCCCCGGGGACATCAGCCCCGGACAGTTGGGGCCCACCAGGCGGGCTCCCCGCGAGCTGACGTAGGCCCGGGCGCGGACCATGTCGTTGACCGGGATCAGCTCGGTGATGCAGACCACCAGCTGCAACCCCGCCGCGGCCGCCTCCATCATGGCGTCGGCGGCGAACGCCGGCGGGACGAACACCCCGGACACCGTGGCTCCGGTGGCGATCACCGCCTCGGCCACCGAGTCGAAGACCGGGCGTCCGAGGTGCTGGCTGCCCCCCTTCCCCGGCGACACCCCGGCCACCACGTTGGTCCCGAACTCGATCATCTGCTGGGTGTGGAAGGTGCCCTCGCTGCCGGTCATGCCCTGCACCAGGACCCGGGACTCCGAGTTCAACAGGATGCTCATCGGCCGGCCCCCGCCACCATCTCCACCACTCGCCGGGCCGCCTCCGGGGCGGAGACCGCGGGGGTTATGCCCGCCTCCTCCAGGAGCCGCCGGCCCTCCTCCTCCCGGGTTCCGGTCATCCGCACCACGAGAGGCAGCTTGATCTGCAGTTCGTCGCGGGCCTGGATCAGCCCCTTGGCGACCTCGTCGCCCCTCGTGATCCCCCCGAAGATGTTCACGAAGATCCCCTTGACCTCGGGATCCAGGAGCACCATCTCCAACGCCTGGCGGACCACCTCGGCCTTGGCGCCGCCGCCGATGTCCAGGAAGTTGGCGGGACTTCCCCCCTGCTGCTTGACCAGGTCCAGGGTGCTCATCACCAGTCCGGCGCCGTTGCCGATGACCCCGATGTCCCCCCCGAGATGCACGTAGGTGAGCCCCCGCCGCCTGGCCTCCACCTCCAGCTGATCATCCCCGCTGGAGGCGGCCTCGGCGTCTCCGCCCAGCTCCCGGACCAGATCCTGGTGGCGATACTCGGCGTTCTGGTCCACCTCCACCTTGCCGTCCCCGGCGATCAGCTGGCCGGAGCGGGTGATCACCAGGGGGTTGATCTCGCAGAGGGTGGCGTCCAGCCGCTGGCACAGCTGGTAGAGCCGCCGCACCAGCGGGACCATCAGGCCCAGGAGGCGGGAACGCTCCAGGACCTGCTCCCCCTGGGCGCTGGCCAGGGCGTTCAGGGTGAGCTGGCGGATCTCGAACGGCAGGGGCCCGGAGAAGGGGTCCGGCCAGAGCTTGGCGATCTTCTCGGGGGTGCGCTCGGCAACGTCCTCGATCTCCATCCCCCCGGCGAAGGAGAGCAGCACCGCCAGCCGGCGGCGGTCCCGGTCCAGGGTGACCCCGAGGTAGAGCTCCTGGCCGATGTCCAGCAACTCCTCCAGGAGGACCGCCGGAACCCGGTAGCCGCGGATCTCCATCTGCAGGATTTGGCTCGCGGCCGCTCGGGCCTCCTCGGGCGACCGGGCCACCTTGACCCCGCCCGCCTTGCCCCGGCCCCCTATCGGGACCTGGGCCTTGACCACCACCTCACCCAGCTCACGGGCGGCGGACTCCGCCTCCCCTGGCGTCCGCGCCACCCGCCCCATGGGGCACTCGATGCCCTCGCTGCGGAACTGCGCCTTGGCCTGATGCTCCAGGAGCTTCACATGCACCTCCCTCGGGCCGGCCCGCGGCCGCCCTCCTGACCTCTGCCCAGTTTAGGGGCCGCCACCTCCGGGGATCTCGGCCCGGCGCGGCTAGAGCGGGATGTTGCCGTGGCGGCGGCGGGGAGGGTCCACCCGCTTGGTGCGCGCCATCCGCAGCGCCCTGATCAGGGCGCTGCGGGTCTGCCGGGGCTCGATCACGTCGTCCAGGTAGCCGCGCTCCGCAGCCAGGTAGGGGTTGGCGAACTGCTCCCGGTAGTCGGTGATCAGCTCCTCCTCGGTGCGCTGGCCCTGACTCCGGCGGCCGAGGAACCGGACCGCCCCCTCCGCTCCCATCACCGCTATCTCGGCAGTGGGCCAGGCGCAGTTGTAGTCGGCACCCAGGTGCTTGCTGCACATGACGTCATAGGCCCCGCCGTAGGCCTTGCGGGTGATCACCGTCAGCTTGGGGACCGTGGCCTCGGCGAAGGCGTAGAGCAGCTTGGCCCCGTGGCGGATGATCCCGGAGTGCTCCTGGTCGCTCCCCGGCAGGAACCCGGGCACGTCCACCAGGGTGAGTAGGGGGATGTTGAAGGCGTCGCAGAAGCGCACGAAACGGGCCCCCTTCACCGAGGCGGAGATGTCCAGGGCGCCGGCCAGGTGGCGGGGCTGGTTGGCCACCACCCCGACGCTCGTCCCGTCCATCCGGGCAAAGCCCACGATGAGGTTGGGGGCGAACAGCGGCTGGACCTCCAGGAACTCCCCGGAGTCCACCACCCGGCGGATCACCTCCCGCATCTCGTATGGCTCCCGGTGGCTATCGGGGATCAGCGCCTGGAGCTCGGGGTCGGCGCGATCCACGGGATCCGAGCAGGGAATCCTGGGCGGGGGCTCGGAGCTGTTCTGGGGGAGATAGGAGAGGAGGGACCGCACCTGCTGGAAGGCCTCGTCCTCGCTGCGCGCCTCGAAGTGGGCCACCCCGCTCCGCTGGGAGTGGACGTCCGCCCCGCCCAGCTGCTCGAAGTCGACATCCTCCCCGGTGGTCACCCGCACCACCTCGGGTCCGGTGATGAACATGTAGCCCACCTGACGGACCATGAAGGTGAAGTCGGTGATCGCCGGGGAGTAGACGGCCCCGCCGGTGCAGGGGCCGGCGATCACCGAGAGCTGGGGGATCACCCCGCTGCAGCGCACGTTGCGGTAGAAGATGTCGGCGTAGCCGGCGAGGGCCACCACCCCCTCCTGGATCCTGGCCCCGGCGCTGTCGTTGATCCCCACCAGGGGGCAGCCAGTGCGCTCGGCGAGGTCCATCACCTTGCAGACCTTCTCCGCGAAGGCCTCTCCCAGGGACCCGCCCATGAAGGAGGCGTCGTGGGAGAAGACGAACACCTGCCTCCCCCCCACCGTGCCGAAGCCGGTGACCACCCCGTCGCCTGCGGCCCGCCTCTCGGCCATGTCGAACTGGTCGGAGCGATGGGTCACAAAGGCATCAAGCTCGGTGAAACTGTCCGGGTCCAGCAGGCGGCGGATCCGCTCCCGAGCGGTCAGCTTTCCCCGGCGCCGCTGCGCCCGCTCGGCCTCCCCACCCCGGTGGACGGCGTCGTGGCGGCGCTTGCGCAGCTGGTTGATCAGCCGCTCGTTCTCCCCCGGCTCCCCGGAGCGCCCCGCCTCGCCACCTGCCATCAGCCAATCTTCCCCGAATGGGGGCGGCCGCGGCAGAGCCGCCTCAGAGCTGGGCCGGCGGCCGGAAGACGCCGAAGGTCTCCCGCAGCAGGTCGCAGACCTCCTGCAGCGTGGCGCCAGCCGCCAGCGCCTCGCGCATGGGGAACAAGAGGTTCAGGGAGCCCTCAGCGGCGCGCTGCAGGGAGTCCAGGCCAGAGCGGACCCGGGCCTCGGACCGGTGGCGGCGATGCTCCCGGAGGCGGGCCAGTTGGGCCCGCTCCAGCTCCGGATCAACTTGGAGCAGCTGGATCTGGGGTTCCCCACCCTCCTGGTAGCGATTGACCCCCACGATCACCCGCTCCCCGGCCTCCAAGAGGCGCTGCTGGCGGTAGGCGGACTCCTGGATCCGGGCCTGGTAGAAGCCCTGCTCGATGGCCGCCACCGCCCCACCCCTGGAGTCCACCTCGGAGATCAGCTCCCTCGCCTCGTGCGCCAGCCGCTCGGTGAGGTCCTCCACCAGGTGGGCCCCCCCCAGGGGGTCGGCGACCCGGGGCACCCCTGACTCGTGGGCCAGGAGCTGCTGGGTGCGCAGCGCCAGGGTGGCGGCGGCCTCCGTGGGCAGCGCCAGCGCCTCGTCGTAGGAGTTGGTGTGCAGCGACTGGGCGCCACCCAGGACGGCCGCCAGCGCCTGCAGGGCCACCCGGACCACGTTGTTCAGCGGCTGCTGGGCGGTCAGCGTGGCCCCCGAGGTCTGGGCGTGGAAGCGCAGCTGGCGGCAGCGGTCGTCCCGGGCCCCGAAGCGCTCGGTCAGAAGCTCCGCCCAGAGGCGCCGGGCCGCCCGGAACTTGGCCACCTCCTCGAAGAGGTCGTTGTCGACGTTGAAGAAGAAGCTGAGCCGGGGGGCGAATTCCTCCAGCCGCAGGCCACCCTGCAGCGCCGCCTCGACGTACGCGAGGCCGTTGCTGAGCGCAAACCCCAGCTCCTCGACGGCGGTGGCCCCGGCCTCCCGGATGTGGTACCCGGAGATGGAGATCGGGTTCCAGCGCGGGAGGCGCTGCCGGCAGTAGGAGATGGCGTCCACCACCAGCCGCATGCTGGGGCGGGGCGGGAAGATGTAGGTACCGCGGGCCGCATACTCCTTCAGGATGTCGTTCTGGATGGTGCCCCCGAGCCGCTCCGCGGGCGCCCCCGCCTCCTCCGCCGCCAGCTCGTAGAGCAGGAGCAGGACTGCGGCCGGGGCGTTGATGGTCATCGAGGTGGTGACCTCGGCGAGCGGCAGCCCCCGGACCAGGAGGCGCATGTCCTCCAGATGGGAGATGGGGACCCCCACCCTGCCCACCTCACCCCGCGCCAGCTCGTGGTCGGAGTCGTACCCCATCTGGGTGGGGAGGTCGAAGGCCACTGAGAGCCCCGACTGGCCGCGCTCCAGGAGGTAGTGGAAGCGCTGGTTGGTGGCCTCCGCCGAGCCGAAGCCGGCGTACTGGCGCATGGTCCAGAGGCGGCTGCGGTAACCGTCCCGGCGGACCCCCCGGGTGAAGGGGGGGGATCCCGGAGGAGGGGGAAGCGGAGGACCGGTGAGGTAGACCTCCGGGACCTCCAGGCCCGAGTTGGTTCGGACCGCCGGAGTCAGCTCGCCCTCTGGCACAGCTCCACCAGGACCCCCATGGCTGACGTCGGGTGGATGAAGGCCACCTGCCGCCCCCGCGCGCCCGGCCGAGGCACCTCGTCGATCAGGAGGGCCCCCCTCGCGCGCCACTCGGCGAGCTCGGCGGTGAGGTCCGCCACCCCCAGCGCCAGATGGTGGAGCCCCTCGCCCCGCCTCTCCAGGAAGCGCTGCACCGAGGAGTCCGGCCCCCGGCTCGCCAGCAGCTCGAGCTCCGTCTCGCCAAGCTTGAGGAAGGCCACCTCCACCCCGTCCCCGGCCACCAGCTCGCGATGGCTGGGAGGGCCGGCGAGCGGGCGGTAGAACGCCAGAGCCGCGTCGAGGTCGCGAACCGCGATCCCGACGTGGTCGACCCGGCGGCCGCTCCAGCTGCTCACCGCTGCCAGTCTAGGCGGGTCAGTAGGTGAGGCCCATCGACTCGGCGACCAGGACCGCCACGTCCGCCGCCTGAAGGCTGCCCTGAAGGTCCTGGGAGCTGATGCCCTCCTGGAACATGGTGGCGCAGAAGGGGCACGCCAGCGCCGCCTGGCCGGCCCCGGTGGCCCGCGCCTGCCGCACACGCACGCGGTTGACCCGCTCCCCCTGCTGCTCCTCCATGAAGACCCTGCCCCCCCCGGCCCCGCAGCACATGGCGTCCTCGCGGCTCCGCTTCATCTCGGTCAGGCGGACCCCCGGGATCGCCTTCAGCAGCCGGCGGGGAGCGTCGTACTCCTTGTTCCACCGGCCCAGGTAGCAGGGGTCGTGGTAGGTGAGGTTCCCCTCCTTCAGCTCGCGACTGAGCTGGATGCGCCCCGCGGCCAGGAGCTGCTCCAACAGCTGGGTGTGATGGACCACCTCGAACTTGGCCCCCAGGTCCGGGTACTCGTTGGCGAAGGTGTTGAGGCAGTGGGGGCAGCTGGCGATCAGCTTGCGGACCCCGGCCCGCTCCAGCGTCTCCACCACCTGCCCCGCCTGGATCTGGAAGAGGTACTCGTTGCCCAGCCGGCGGGCGGGGTCCCCGTTGCAGATCTCCTGAGGCCCCAGCACCGCAAAGCTCACCTCGGCGGCGGAGAGCACCCGCACCAGCGCCCGGGCGGTGGGCCAGTTGGACTCGTCGAAGGCGGTGGCGCAGCCCACCCAGTACAGGTACTCGGCGTCCGGGTGGTCGGCCAGAAGGGGCACCTCCAGCCCCTCCGCCCAGCGCATCCGGCCCTCCCGCGCCACTCCGAAGGGATTGCCCCGCTGCTCGATGGAGTCCAGGGCCCGCTGCGCCTCCCGCGGGAGCCTTGACTCCTCCAGCACCAAAGACCGCCTGAGGTCAACGATCACCGGCACGTGCTCGATGAGCACCGGACACTGCTCCACGCAGGCTCCGCAGGTGGTGCAGGACCAGAGCGTCTCCTCCTCCACGCTCCAATCGAGCAGCCGGTCGCCCCCCGTCCCCGCCCCCCCATGCCAGGAGCCGGCCGGCGCTGCCTCCCCCCGGGCCCGGGCCACGACCGCGTCGCGGAGGTCGGTCACCAGCAGCTTGGGCGACAGCGGCTTGCCGGTGTTGAAGGCGGGGCAGTGGGACTGGCAGCGCCCGCACTCCGTGCAGGTGAGCAGGTCCAGCTGCTGCTTCCAGCTGAGCTGCTGGGGCTGGGAGACCCCGAAGGTCTCGGCGGCCTCCAGGTCCAGCAGCTTCAGGTGGCGGCCGGCGGGCTCCAGGCTGCGGAAGAAGACGTTGGGAGCCGCGGTGAGGATGTGCAGGTGCTTGCTCCGCGCCAGGTAGACCAGGAAGCCGGCGATCAGGAGGAGGTGGAGCCAGAGGAAGAGCTCGTGCCAGCCTTCCACCCCCCCTCGCCCCATGCCCCGGAAGATGCTGGAGACGGCGTCCGAGAAGGGCCGCAGGTTGACCACCTGGTCCTGCCCGGCGGCGATCTGGGTGCCGTACAGACCCAGCTGGGTCACCACCACCAGCGCGATGAGCAGGAGGATCCAGGTGGCGTCACGCTGGTGGGAGCCGGCGAAGCGCCGGGGCCGCAGCAGGTAGCGGTTGAGGGCCGCCAGGGCCAGCCCCACCAGCACCGCCAGGGCCAGAAGGTCCTGGAGGAAGGCGATCGGACCCCACCAGTACTGCTGGTCCAGGTTGAGCGGCGGCACCAGCGCCTCCAGCCCGGCCTGGAGGATCTCCAGGTTGAGGATGAGAAAGCCCCAGAAGATGAGGAAGTGGGCGAGCCCCGAGAAGGGCCAGCTCAGCAGCCGGCGCTGGCCCAGGACGAACACCAGAACTCCCCGCAGCCTCTCGCCGAGGTGCCCTGTGCGGCCCTCCGGGGCGGCGGCGCGCAGCGAGGCCACCAGGGGTCCGAACCGCCTCCAGCTGAGGGCGGCCGTGAGGGACGCCAGGGCCACCGCGGCCACCGGGCTGAGCCAGATCACGGGTGGTCGAAGACCAGAAGGAGGGCCAGGGCGCCGAGCCCCACCGCCAGGGTTAGGGCCGCCACCAACCAGTACCAGGACGGCTCTTCGATCCAGAACGGGCCCCACCTCTGCCGGGCGCCGCGGGTCGAGCTGTTGGGATCCTCCCGGGCCGGCGGGTGGGCCTCGCTCACGGCCACGATGGTAGGCGGGCGCTCATCCTCCAGTCCAGGCCGGCCGCCGCTTCTCCAGAAACGCCCTGATGCCCTCCGTCGCATCCGCCGTCCGAAAGGTGGTGTCGAAGTGCCCCAGCTCCTCCCCGAGCCCGGTCGCCAGAGGGCGGTCCAGCCCCGCCGCGACCGCTCCCTTGATGGCAGCCAGCGCCCGCGGTGCCTGCGCCGCCAGCTTCTCGGCCAGCCCCTGGACCTCGGCCCGCAGCCGTGCCGGCTCGACCACCCGGTTGACCAGCCCCATGCGAAGGGCCGTCTCCGCGTCGATCTGCTCGCCGCTGAGCAGCAGCTCCAGCGCCCTCCCCCGCCCCACCAGCCGGGGCAGCCGCTGAGTCCCGCCCCACCCGGGGATGATCCCCAGGAGGATCTCCGGCTGACCCATCCGGCTGGTGGCCGCAGCCACCCGCAGATCGCAGGCCATGGCCAGCTCCAGCCCGCCACCGAGGGCGTATCCGTTCACCGCGGCCACGAGAGGCAGGCGGGAGCTCTCCATCTCCAGGGTGAGCCGCTGGCCGTCCGCGATCTTCTCCCGGGTGGCGTCCGGGCCGTCCAGGACGAACTCGCCGATGTCCGCGCCGGCCACGAAGAACTTCTCCCCCGCCCCGGTGACCACCGCCGCCCCCACCTCCGGGTCCTGCTCCAGCCCCAACAGCGCCCGGCGGAGACCTTCCAGGACCTCCCGGTTCAGAGCGTTGGCCGGAGGGTGGTCAACCGTGATCCACCCCACCCTCCCCGAGCGCCCGACCGAGACCGGACCCTGCTGCTGCCCCTCCATCCTCACCTCCCGGCCGCCCGCGGCCCCGCTACGCTTGCCACGTGGCCGAGCTTACGGATTCGCCCCCTCCCGGGGGGCCGCCCGAGGCGCTGGAGCAGCTCCCGGAGGAGGAGCTGGAGGCTCGGGACGGGGAGCTGTCCCGGCTGGAGACGGCGGTGCGCCGGCAGCTGGCCCCCCTCCAGGCCGAGCTCGGCACGCTGACCGCGGCGAGGGGCAGGATCGCCACCGAGCGGCGCCGGCGGGAGCGCCTGACCCAGATGCGCCAGCGGCAGGAGGTGCGCGCCGAGGTTCGGGAGGGAGCCGTCCCCTCCCTGGTGGATGCGGTCTCCTCCCCCCATCCGCCCGCCTTCGGGGAACCCTCGTTCTCGGAGCTGGAGTTCCTCCTGGAGACCGGGGGCGTGGTCCGCCTCGGCTATCCCGGGTCCAAGACCCAGACCCTGCAGATGACCGACGGGAGCTCCACCACCCAGGTCTCCGACCTGGCGGAGGCGCGCCGCCTCTACCGCCTGGGGTGGGAGTTCGGGGTCCCGGCCCGCCCCGGGGTGCGGGTGCACACCCCCGGCACCCGGCTGGAGCGGCTCCTCGCCGCCGAGCGCTGCTTCCTACGCGCCAAGGAGAGGTGACATGGCCCCCTCGGACAGCCCGGTGCCGGTGATCGGGCTCACCGGGGGGATCGCCAGTGGGAAGTCCACCGTGGGGGGCATGCTGGCGCAGCTGGGAGCTGCGGTGGTGGACGCGGACCAGTTGGCCCGCGAGGTCGTGGCCCTGGGCACTCCCGGTCTCCAGGAGGTGGTCGCCGCCTTCGGCAAGGAAGTCCTGGACGGGGAGGGAAGGCTGGATCGCGGGCGGCTGGCCGGGCGGGTGTTTGCCGACCCGGAAGAGCGGAGGCGGCTGGAGCAGATCCTCCACCCCAGGATCGCCGAACTGGCGCGCGACCGGCTGGCCGCGGCCAGGGGACAGCTGGCGGTCTACCAGGCTCCCCTCATCTTCGAGACTGGGCGGGAGGGCGAGTTCCAGGGCGTGCTCCTGGTGGACTGCGACCCGGAACTGCAGCTGGCTCGCCTCAGGGCGCGGGACCGGCTCGGGGAGGCTGGGGCCAGGGCTCGGCTGGCGGCGCAGCTGCCGGCGGCGGAGCGGCGCCGGCGCGCCACCTGGATCGTGGACAACTCGGGAAGCCTCGAAGACACGAGAGCCCAGCTCCACCGCCTCTGGGAGGGGGATCTGGCGGCTTTGCGGCGCAGCCCGTGAACCCGGCGGCGGAGCGCGCTATGCTGGGGTTCCAGCGGTGGTGAACTCGGGCGATCTCTGGATCAAGGTGCCGGAGCCCTTCTGGGGCGTGGACACTGTGGGATTCAGCGTCCGCTACCCTCTTCAACCGGACTCCGAGCCCCCGGCGGTGGTCCCGTTCGTGGTGGAGGGGGAGGCGCCCCTGATGCGCAAGCTGGCCCGGGCACTTCAGCTCTTCAGTCAGCGGGAGCTGTACGTCGATCTCCGAAAGCCGGGAGAGGCGTACGGCTGGAGTGACCCGATCCCGCTCTCCGATCAGGTGGTGGTGATGGGGTTCCGGGACCTCAGCCTGGACGCCGATGGAGACCCGGTGCGGGCGCTGCGGGAGCGGCTGGCGAACCAGCTGGTTCCGCTGGCCTTCCCCTTCCTGCGCGACTGCGTCCGGGTGGCGGGGCTGAGGCTGGCCGGGCTGATCTCCGTCAAGCTGGTGGCGGGCTCCCTCCCGGAGATGGAGCTCACGCTGCCGTTGGAGAAGATCGGGGTGGGCAACGGCGTGCTCACCCTCTCGGAGCTCTGAGGGCGGGCCTCAGACCTCCCGCCGGGACAGGCTGAGCACCGCTATGGCCAGGACCAAAAGGACCCAGGCCCCCGAGAAGGCGAGGTAGGCCGGGGTCGCGCCGGAGGTGGCCGAGAAGGGGCTGCCCACCCGGCTCAGGGACGCCGAGGCAAACAGCTTGGGCTGGATCTCGTAGACCGCGGCGCGCCAGAGGCCGTCGCTGGGAACCAGCAGGTGGCTCACCGTCCCCACCGCGGAGATCGCGGTGTTGTGGAAGGCCGACCCGAAGGCTCCCGCCACCCCCGCCACCCACATGGCCCCGAACACCACCACCGCCACCACCCCGGAGGCCATGGCCGAGAGCCGGGTGCTGAGTGCCAGGGTGAGGGTGAGCAGCACCAGCCCCTGGCCGGCCAGCGCGGCCTCCGCGCCCACGGGGTCCGGGGGGGCGTACCCCGTCCCCACCGCCACCAGCCAGAACTCCACCGAGGCGGAGAGGGCGACGTAGGCCAGGAGGGGCAGGGCCAGCCCCAGCCAGCGCCCCAGCAGGAACTCCGCCCGGGAGATGGGACGGGCCAGCACCGCCAATGCGACCCCGGACTCCAGTTCACCCGCCACCGAGGGCGCCGCCAGGAAGGCGGCGGTCAGCCCCACCACGAAGCTGAACATGAACATGACAAGGAGCAGGAGCTGGGCGGCTGCCAGCTTGGCCAGCTGAGGGGTGAGCAGCTCGCCGCCGAGGTGCAGGTGCGGTATGCGGGAGAACCCCCAGCCGGTGAGGACCAGGACCAGGGCCGTGAGCAGCACTAGCGCATGCACCAGCCGGCGCCGCAGCAACTCCTGGGCGGTGAGCCCGGCGATGACCTCCACGGGCCGCCAGTTCACGCCCGCTCCAGCAGCTGCAGGAAGCGGTCCTCCAGGCTCTGCCGCCCCTCGTCCACCTGATAGACGCGCCCTCCCGCGGCCACGATGGCCGCCACCAGCTCCGGGGTCCGGGAGCTGTCCAGACCCGGGACGGACACCCATTCCCCGTCGCGCGCCAGCGCGCCGAGGCCCGGAAGCCCTTCTCCGGGGAGGTCCCGGCAGCGCACCCGCGGGCCCTCTCCCGAGAGAAGGTCGGCCAGCGCCCCCTGGGCCAGCACCCGGCCCCGGTCCACCACCGCGACCCGGTCGCACACCAGCTCGACCTCGGAGAGCAGGTGGGAGTTGAGGAAGACCGTCACCCCTGCCTGGCGCAGCCGGCGGATGAGCTCCCGGACATCGTGGCGTCCCACCGGGTCCAGCGCCGAGGTGGGCTCGTCCAGCACCACCAGGCGGGGGGAGCCCACCAGGGCCACCGCCAGTCCCAGCCGCTGCTGCATCCCCTTGGAGAAGGTGGCCACCAGGTCCTCGCCCCGCCCGCCCAGCCCCACCAGCTCGAGGTTGCGGCCGACCTCCTCGGGGAAGCCTGCCCCCGGGAGGCCCGCCAGCCGGCAGTGGAAGGTGAGGACCTCCCGGGCCCGGAGCCAGCCCTGGTAGCGGAAGAGCTCCGGGAGATAGCCGACCTTGGAGCGCGCCGCCCGATCTCCGAGCGGCCTGCCCAGAAGCTGGCCGGTCCCCGAGCTGGGGCGGCCCAGGCCGAGCAGGAGCTTGACGAAGGTGGTCTTGCCAGCGCCGTTGGGGCCGAGGAAGCCGAACACCTCACCGTGGCCCACCTCCAGGTCGAGCCCGTCCAGCGCCAGCCGGCTCCCGTACCGCTTGGTCAGCCCCCTGGTGATGACTGCCTGCCCTTCAGACCGCTCCCTGGCCCCGGCCGAAGCCATCACCTCAGGGGGTCGGAGAGGCCGACTTCGAGGGAGTTGGAGATGGGGAGGACGACTTCGCCGCTGTGGGCGAGGGGGTCGCGGTCCTGGAGGGCGAGCTGCTGGGGGAGGGCGTCGGCGTCCTGACCACCACCGATGGCTCGGGGCAGCCGAAGGGCACCGATGGGAGGGCGACCGGGGCGGTCGGCGAGGCGGAGGTGCCGGGCGAGGGGGTGGGGGTGGCCTGCAGCACGATGGGGGTGAACCGAGGGCACGGTGGCGGTGGCGGCAGCGGGGAGGCGCCGATGGACTTGATCACCAGCATCAGGAGGACGACCAAGCCCCCCAGCACGACGGTGCCGACGAAGGCCACCGCCCCCCACTCTGACTCCAGGAAGCGCCGGTTCACGCGGGCAGCGCCCCCTCTCTGCCCACCCGGCCGGTGAGCCGCTGCCACGTGAGCCAGCCCAGGCTCCTTCCCTGCTGGCGCAGCCGATCGGCCAGCGCCGGCCCGGGCGGAACGAGGTACCGCTCCAGGGGGCGAGTCGTCGCCTCCTCGATCGCCCGGCGGAGGTCGCCAGCGCCGGTGCCGGCAAAGAGGGTGACCGTGCGCGCCAGGTCGCGGGCCCCGAAGTGGCTGTCGCTGGTCCCGATGGCGGCACCCATCCGGTCGTGGTGGAGCTCGTAGAACTGGTCCAGCTGCCGGCTCCGCATGGGGGTGGTGAGGGCGGTGTGGCGGAGCTCCACCCCGTCCACCGGGGTCCGGGCGAGCAGCCGTCGCAGGGACGCAGGGGTGATGGAGGCGAAGTAGGTGGGCATGAAGGGATGGGCGAGAACCGCCAGCCCTCCCTGGTCGTGGACCGCCCGGATGGTGTCCTCCACGGACATCCCCATCCGCACCGGCCCGGTGAGGAAGAGCCCCAGCACGTGGACCTTGCCGAGGCCCCCGGTGGTGATCTCCTCCCCCGCCACCACCTCCACCCCCAGCTCGCGGCCGGCGGCCACGGCCTCCGGAACCCCCGCCATGGTGTCGTGGTCGGTGACCCCGACGACCGCCAGCCCCGCGCGGCGCGCCGCCTCCACCAGCTGGTGGGAGCTGACCATGCCGTCGCTGGCCAGGGTGTGCGCGTGCAGGTCAGCGGCCGAAAAGCCCTCGGGAATGACCCGTGCCCGGGCCCCCGGACTGACCGCGCTCAGAGGTCCTCGCCCCCGCCCTCTCCGCCCTCGTGACGGTTGCGGGTGTTGAGGATGCGCAGGAAGTCCTGGGCTCGGGCCATGGCCTTCCAGCGCTCGGGGAAGAAGTCCTGGGCGACGATGCTCGAATCCTCCAGCCGAAGCACCGAGACACACCACTTGTTCAGGGTGTGCGAGACCTCTACCTCGAAGTCGCCCTCCTGGCTGCGGTAGCGCAGGAGGTCGTCACCGCGTCGCGGGCGTTGCACTGCCATTGCACTACCTGATCGAAGTGAGC